>NZ_SPKQ01000047.1:0-133137 GCF_023127895.1 Pseudomonas sp. NCIMB 10586 | reverse complement strand
ACCAGCACCTGAAGCTGGCGTGTCTACCAATTTCACCACCTGGGCATTATCTAACAACGTTGCCGCTGTTGATGGGGCGAACTATACGGCGGGCTTTTTGATCTGTAAACCCCTGATTCGAAAAATATAAATCAATTTTTCCGTTAAAAATCAAAGGTCTGAAACGAAAAAACCCGCTTTCGCGGGTTTGATCTGAATTTGGTGCCCAGGAGAAGACTCGAACTTCCACGACCTTGCGATCACCAGCACCTGAAGCTGGCGTGTCTACCAATTTCACCACCTGGGCATTATCTGACAACGTTGCCGTCGTCGATGGCGCGCACTATACGGAGCGATATTTGAGCTGTAAACCCCTGCCATGAAAAAACCCTGGAAAATTTCGCCAGTGGTCGTGCAAGGTGCGCGGTGGGGGGGCGTAAAGGTCTTTTAAACGCTTGTTGATACCTGAAATTTCCCGTTTCAATACGCGTATGCCAAACTAACCCACATATAGACAAGGTGAAAACTCTCTAATGGCCGATTGGCAGTCCCTCGATCCCGAGGCCGCTCGTGAAGCGGAAAAATATGAAAACCCTATTCCTAGCCGCGAACTGATCCTGGCGCACCTCGCCGATCGTGGTTCGCCTGCTAGCCGCGAGCAGTTGGTCGAAGAATTCGGTCTGACCACCGAAGACCAGCTCGAAGCCCTGCGCCGCCGTCTGCGTGCGATGGAGCGCGATGCTCAATTGATCTACACCCGTCGTGGCACTTACGCGCCGGTAGACAAGCTCGACCTGATCCTGGGCCGCATTGCCGGCCATCGTGACGGTTTCGGCTTCCTGATCCCGGATGACGGCAGTGACGATCTGTTCATGAGCCCGGCGCAAATGCGCCTGGTGTTCGATGGCGACCGCGCCCTGGCGCGGGTTTCCGGCCTGGACCGTCGCGGTCGTCGCGAAGGCGTGATCGTCGAAGTGGTGTCCCGTGCCCACGAGTCCATCGTCGGCCGTTACTTCGAAGAAGGCGGCATCGGCTTTGTGGTTCCGGATAACCCGAAGGTGCAGCAGGAAGTGCTGATCACCCCCGGCCGCAACGGTGCCGCCAAGGTCGGCCAGTTCGTCGAGGTGAAAATCACCCATTGGCCAACGGCGCGCTTCCAGCCCCAGGGCGATATCGTTGAAGTGGTCGGCAACTACATGGCGCCCGGCATGGAAATCGACGTTGCGCTGCGCACCTACGATATTCCTCACGTCTGGCCTGATGCCGTGCTCAAGGAAGCCGCCAAGCTCAAGCCGGAAGTCGAAGAGAAAGACAAAGAAAAACGCATCGACCTGCGTCATCTGCCGTTCGTCACCATTGACGGCGAAGATGCCCGCGACTTCGACGATGCGGTCTACTGCGAAGCCAAGCCTGGCAAGCTGCGCCTGTTCTCCGGCGGCTGGAAGCTGTACGTCGCGATTGCCGACGTGTCCAGCTACGTGAAGATCGGTTCGGCCCTGGATAACGAAGCCCAGGTGCGCGGCAACTCCGTGTACTTCCCTGAGCGCGTGATCCCGATGCTGCCTGAGCAGCTGTCCAACGGCCTGTGCTCCCTGAACCCGAAAGTCGACCGTTTGGCCATGGTGTGCGAGATGACCATCTCCAAAACCGGCGAAATGACCGACTACCAGTTCTACGAAGCGGTGATTCACTCCCAGGCACGCCTGACCTACAACAAGGTCAGCACCATTCTGGAAACACCGAAGACCAGCGAAGCCAAGGCCCTGCGTACCGAGTACGCTGGCGTGGTCCCACACCTCAAGCAATTGTACTCGCTGTACAAGGTGCTGCTGGGCGCCCGTCATACCCGTGGCGCGATCGATTTTGAAACCCAGGAAACCCGGATTGTTTTCGGTTCCGAGCGCAAGATCGCCGCTATCACCCCGACCACCCGTAACGACGCGCACAAGTTGATTGAGGAATGCATGCTGGCGGCCAACGTGGCCACTGCCGAGTTCCTGAAGAAGCACGAAATTCCTGCGCTGTACCGCGTCCACGACGGCCCGCCGCCGGAACGTCTGGAAAAACTGCGCGCCTTCCTTGGTGAGCTTGGCCTGTCCCTGCATAAAGGCAAGGACGGCCCGACGCCAAAGGATTACCAGGCTTTGCTGGCCAGCATCAAGGATCGTCCGGATTACCACGTGATTCAGACCGTGATGCTGCGCTCCCTGAGCCAGGCGGTGTACAGCGCCGATAACCAGGGCCACTTTGGCCTCAACTACGAGGCGTACACCCACTTCACGTCGCCGATCCGTCGTTACCCGGATTTGCTCACGCACCGGGCGATCCGCAGCGTGATCCACTCCAGGCAGAACACCCCGCACGTCAAGCGCGCCGGTGCCATGACCATTCCGAAGGCGCGGATCTATCCGTACGACGAGGCGGCCCTGGAGCAGTTGGGCGAGCAGTGCTCCATGAGCGAGCGCCGCGCCGACGAAGCCACCCGCGACGTAGTGAACTGGCTCAAGTGCGAGTTCATGAAGGATCGCGTGGGCGAATCGTTCCCGGGCGTGATCACTGCTGTGACGGGCTTTGGTCTGTTCGTGGAACTGACCGACATCTACGTCGAGGGCCTGGTGCATGTCACCGCCTTGCCGGGTGACTACTACCACTTCGATCCTGTGCACCACCGTCTGGCGGGCGAGCGCACCGGTCGCAGCTTCCGCTTGGGCGATACCGTCGAAGTGCAGGTCATGCGCGTCGATCTGGACGAACGCAAGATCGACTTCGGTATGCCTGACAAGCCCGCTGAGCCGGCTGGCCGCAAAAAGCGTGGCAGCGAAACCGCAGCGCCGGCTTCCAAAGGCAAGGCCACTGGCGCGAAGACGGCTGCCGAGCCTGCACCTGCCAAGTCGGGGCGTCGCTCTTCCGCCAAGGAAAAGGCTCCTGAAGCCTACCGCCCAAGCGATGCTGCGGCGAAAAACGCCGAGCTGCGCAAGAGCCGCGAGTTGAAGCAGCAGCTGCTCAACAAAGCCAAAAGTGGTGGTAAAGCGGCGTCTGGGGGAAAGTCCCAAGGGGCGGAAAAACCGTCGAGCAAGCCAAGTAAACATCGTAAAGGCCCGCCCAAAGCGGGCTCTGCCCCCGCGAAAAGCGGCGGGTCGCGCAAACCTAAGGCCAAGTCATGAGTCTGGAAAAAATCTACGGCGTGCACGCCGTAGAAGCACTGCTGCGTCATCACCCCAAGCGGGTCAAGCAGGTTTGGTTGGCCGAAGGCCGCAGTGAGCCGCGTGTGCAGGCGCTGGTCGAACTGGCCACCCAAAACAAGGTTGCCATCGGCCAGGCCGAGCGTCGTGAAATGGACGTGTGGGTTGAAGGTGTACACCAGGGCGTGGTCGCGGACGTCAGCCCGAGCCAGGTATGGGGCGAGGCGATGCTCGACGAGCTGCTCGACCGTACCGAAGGCGCGCCTCTGTTGCTGGTACTGGACGGCGTGACCGACCCGCACAACCTCGGCGCCTGCCTGCGTTCGGCAGATGCTGCCGGCGCGCTTGCAGTGATCGTGCCTAAAGACAAGTCTGCAACCTTGACGCCGGTGGTGCGCAAAGTGGCTTGCGGCGCGGCAGAAGTGATTCCGCTGGTGGCCGTGACCAACCTGGCGCGCACCCTGGAGAAACTCCAGCAGCGCGGCCTGTGGGTCGTGGGTACGGCAGGCGAGGCCGAGGTCAGCATTTATGACCAGGACTTGACCGGCCCGACCATCCTGATCATGGGCGCCGAAGGCAAAGGCATGCGTCGTTTGACCCGTGAGCATTGCGATTATCTGGTGCACTTGCCGATGGCCGGTAGCGTCAGCAGCCTGAACGTATCGGTGGCGACGGGCGTGTGCCTGTTTGAAGCCCAGCGTCAGCGTGGTGTCAAGGTCAAAGCCAAGAAGTAATCCCGAGCCTGGCACAGAACCAAAATGTGGGAGGGGGCTTGCTCCCGATAGCGGTGGGTCAGTTACAGATGATGTGACTGAACTCTCGCAATCGGGAGCAAGCCCCCTCCCACATTTAATTTTGTGGTGTTTGGAAAGTTGTTCAAATAATCACCAATCACCTTGCGCCGCTTCTCCCCCTTCTCTACAATTGCGCCCCTTGCCTTCCTGGCAGGCACCGATGTGCCTCCCCTACGGCAAGATCCATAAGTGTCATTCACTCCTTGTCTGACCGTTTTTGAGCGGCAGGCTACAACCCGTAAGGAGCATTCATGCGTCATTACGAAATCATCTTTTTGGTCCACCCGGATCAAAGCGAGCAAGTCGGCGGCATGGTTGAGCGTTACACCAAGCTGATCGAAGAAGACGGCGGCAAAATCCACCGTCTGGAAGATTGGGGCCGTCGTCAACTGGCCTACGCAATCAACAATGTTCACAAGGCTCACTACGTGATGCTGAACGTTGAGTGCACTGGCAAGGCCCTGGCCGAGCTGGAAGACAACTTCCGCTACAACGATGCAGTGATCCGTAACCTGGTCATCCGTCGCGAAGAAGCCGTTACCGGCCAATCCGAGATGCTCAAGGCTGAAGAAAACCGCAGTGAGCGCCGTGAGCGTCGCGACCGTCCTGAAGAAGGCGCTGATGATAGCGCTGATGACAGTGACAACAGCGATAACGCTGACGAGTAATCCACGGACCTTATTAAGGAGCCTATCAAATGGCACGTTTCTTCCGTCGTCGTAAATTCTGCCGCTTCACCGCTGAAGACGTGAAAGAGATCGATTACAAAGATCTCAACACTCTGAAAGCTTACGTATCCGAGACCGGCAAAATCGTTCCAAGCCGTATCACCGGTACCAAAGCACGTTATCAGCGTCAGCTGGCCACCGCTATCAAGCGCGCCCGCTTCCTGGCCCTGCTGGCCTACACCGACAGCCACGGCCGCTGAGACCGGGCAGTCGACAAGTAGTAAGGGATTGAATGCATGCGCGCCTTAGCTGAGTTCATCATGCGCGGTCGCGTGCAGGCCACTCTGGTAGTGGCTGGCTGTGCGGCATTGCCGTTGCTTTATTGGTTGGGTGCTGCCGCAGGTTGCCTTGTGCTGCTGCGGCGCGGTTTGAAGGACGCCCTTGGCGTTCTTGCCCTGGGTTTGTTGCCGGCCTTGATCTGGTGGCTGCAAATGGGTGATCCACGGGTACTTCTGGTACTGCTGGGGTCATCGAGCCTTGCGTTGGTTCTGCGCGCAAGTGAGTCCTGGGTCCGTACGCTGCTGGTCAGCGTGGCATTGGGGTTGGTGTACTCAGTGATGCTTGGCGCGGCTTTCCGCCCGCAAATCGAGGCGCTGTCGCAGGAGATCGTCAAGATCCTGCCACTGGCTCTCGGGGATCTCTACCAGCAGTTGTCGGTAGATGAGCGAGCGCGGTTTGCGTCACTGATTGCCCCGGTCCTGACCGGCCTGATTGCGGCATTGTTGCAGGTCGTCAGCGTGCTGAGCCTGATTCTTGGGCGTTATTGGCAGGCGTTGTTGTACAACCCGGGTGGTTTTGGTCGCGAGTTTCGCAGTATCAGAATCCCTGCGGGGCCGGCGATGTTGCTGCTGGCGTGCATGGTTGTCGGACCGAACTTCGGTCCACAGATGGCCTTGCTGGCGCCGATTTGCAGCGTACCGCTGGTGTTTGCCGGGCTGGCCCTGATTCACGGGCTGGTTGCGCGAAAGCGCCTGGCCAGGTTCTGGCTGGTGGGGTTGTACGTCACGCTGTTGCTGTTCATGCAGCTGATCTATCCGTTACTCGTGGTTCTGGCCATTGTCGACGGCCTGATTGATTTTCGCGGACGTCTGGCGTCGAAAGATGCCGATAGCGCGAACGGTGAAGGTTAAAAGTTAGAGGATTTTCACATGCAACTGATCCTTCTGGAAAAAGTCGCCAACCTGGGCAACCTGGGCGACAAAGTGAACGTTAAGGCCGGCTACGGTCGTAACTACCTGCTGCCATACGGCAAAGCCACCGCTGCAACCGCTGCCAACCTGGCTGCGTTTGAAGAGCGTCGTGCTGAGCTGGAAAAAGCCGCAGCAGACAAAAAAGCTTCGGCCGAAACTCGCGCTGCCCAACTGGCTGAGCTGGAAGTGACTATCACTGCCACCGCCGGTGACGAAGGCAAGCTGTTCGGTTCGATCGGCACCCACGACATCGCTGATGCACTGACCGCCTCCGGCGTTGAAGTGCAGAAGAGCGAAGTTCGTCTGCCGAACGGCACCATCCGCAACGTAGGCGAATTCGACGTAGCCGTGCACCTGCACGCCGAAGTTGAAGCCACCGTACGCGTTGTCGTGGTAGCAGCTTAAGTCGCACCTAACTGACTGGCACCTCGCGTGTCAGCCGGTTAACATCGGGCACGATCCTGTTTACAGGTCGTGCCTTTTGTTTTTCTACACACCCTTAAATTCCAAGTGGCCATGAACGAAATCTCCGCTCCTGAGCAATACGATCTGCAAACCGCTGCCCTGAAGGTGCCGCCGCATTCCATCGAGGCCGAACAGGCCGTGCTCGGTGGCTTGATGCTGGACAACAACGCCTGGGAACGCGTGCTGGATCAAGTCTCGGACGGTGACTTCTATCGCCATGACCACCGCCTGATCTTCCGCGCCATCGCCAAGCTGGCCGACCAGAATTCACCGATCGACGTGGTGACCCTGGCCGAGCAGCTGGACAAGGAAGGCCAGACCTCCCAGGTTGGCGGGCTGGGCTACCTCGGTGAACTGGCGAAAAACACGCCGTCCGTCGCCAACATCAAGGCCTATGCGCAGATCGTCCGCGAGCGCGCCACCCTGCGCCAGTTGATCGGCATCAGCACCGAAATCGCCGACAGCGCCTTCAACCCGGAAGGCCGTACCGCCGCCGAGATCCTTGATGAAGCCGAACGCCAGATCTTCCAGATCGCCGAAGCGCGGCCCAAAACCGGCGGCCCGGTCAGCGTCAACGACCTGCTGACCAAGGCTATCGACCGTATCGATACCTTGTTCAACACCGACGCGGCCATTACCGGTATTTCCACCGGCTACACCGACCTCGACGAAAAGACCAGCGGCCTGCAGCCGTCCGACTTGATCATCGTCGCCGGCCGTCCGTCCATGGGTAAGACCACCTTTGCGATGAACCTGGTGGAAAACGCCGTACTGCGCAGCGACAAGGCGGTATTGGTGTACTCCCTCGAAATGCCAGGCGAATCGCTGATCATGCGTATGCTTTCGTCCCTGGGTCGTATCGATCAGACCAAAGTGCGTTCCGGCCAGTTGGAAGACGACGATTGGCCGCGCTTGACCTCGGCGGTCAACCTGCTCAATGACCGCAAGCTGTTCATCGACGACACGGCCGGTATCAGCCCGTCCGAGATGCGTGCGCGTACCCGCCGCCTGGTACGTGAACACGGCGATATCGCCCTGATCATGATCGACTACCTGCAGTTGATGCAGATTCCCGGTTCCAGCGGCGATAACCGTACCAACGAGATTTCCGAAATCTCCCGGTCCCTCAAAGCCCTGGCCAAGGAATTCAACTGCCCGGTGGTGGCGCTGTCCCAGCTCAACCGCTCCCTGGAACAACGCCCCAACAAGCGTCCGGTGAACTCCGACTTGCGTGAATCCGGAGCGATCGAGCAGGACGCCGACGTGATCATGTTCGTGTACCGCGACGAGGTGTACCACCCCGAAACGGAACACAAGGGCATTGCCGAGATCATTATCGGCAAGCAGCGTAACGGCCCGATCGGCTTTATCCGCCTGGCGTTCATCGGTAAGTACACGCGCTTCGAGAACCTGGCGCCGGGCAGTTACAACTTCGACGACGACGAGTAACCGTTGGCCGAGTCACTCGGCCAGGATTTGTCGAGTCAGTGTCTGGATCAGCTCGGCTTCTTCAATCGCAAGCAGGGCCTGCTGGCTATCGGTTTGCTCCTTGTAGGCCGCTTTCGACAGTAAACCGGCGGTAAGACTATCGCGTAGTGCCTCAAGTCGTTCCTGAAAGGGCTGACGCTGCGCTTCGAATTGCGCCTGATATTTGTTGGTTATATAGACTTGCCAGAACTCTCTGGAAAGCAGCGCCTGGAATTCCTCGGGTGAATTATCCAGTGCCACTATTTTTTCATAGGCGCTGTCTAGCATGCCCTGTGTGACTCCACCCATATGGGTGTATGCCGTCCGCTGAGGCTGCCCGGGCAGTTGGAGGCGGTCTTTAAGGCCGTAGCGATAAGCCAGTCTGATCTCGACCTCCTCGCCCAGGCGCAGGCGATGCGGGCGCTTCGCTTCTTCCGATACCGTCGGATCGTTGACAATCGTTTCGCTGCGCAGGATGTCGGCTGAGGCGATTTTGTCCACTTCATGCAATCGGAACAGGCTTCTGGACAATGCCGATAACGGCTTGCCTTGTGACTGATCCATCGCCTGACTTTGGGCCCTGTATACCAGGACTGCGGTTTCCAGGTTGCCGAACGAGAAGGCCGCTCGGTCGCAGCACGCAGGTTCGCCGGCTCGATCGAAGATTTCTTTGCGCAACTGTTCGGACTCCGAACTGTTTTCGGTAATAGCGTCGATCAACTCCCAGACTCTTCGCCGATGATCCTCCTGGCCCGTACCCAGTTGCTCTAGACGCTTGAGCAGGTCGAAGAAGGGGTCCGCCCCCTGCTGTTCGCGTAGCGTAGTCCATTGCGATCGCCTGGCCGAAACCTGAGCTGAGTCCAATCCCTTGGTCAAGCGTCGAAACGACTCGTCGCCCCGATTTCTAAAGGGTGCTGGCGGTCTGTTTAGCGTGGATGTGACCACTAAACGGTTTGGCTGCCCCACTTCGGCGAGTCCGGCTGTGATCAACCGGGCTGCGTAACGCCTGACCCGTGCCAACGTTTGATCGGACAACGGATTACCGGTAACAGAGGTCAAGTTATTGAGCCGTGCCGAACGGGGCAGGAGCGCGTCTGTAGGCGCGATGACGGAGTCAGGAATCTCTGTTATCTGATTGGCACTCAGGTCGATCGTGTCCAGTAGCGGTTGCTCTGCCAGGCCGGTCGGCCATGTCTCAATGCCTGTACCCGACAGATCAATCGAGCGGATGTCGGGCATCTGGCTGAAGTCGGGTGTCACGCCTAGTTGTTGGTTTCCCTGTAATACGAGGCCTCTGAGCGTGATGCGTTCCGCCAGGATGCGGGCGGTGTCCGGGGTCAGGCGAATCCGGTTGTTCTGCAGATATAAACGGGTGAGCCCATGCATTTCGCCCAAGGCTGGAGGAAGGTCCCTGAGCTGATTATCTGCCAGGTCGAGCCAGCGTACGTGTCGGTATCGTGTCAGGAAGCTTTCTGGAGAAACGCTTAGGTACATGTTGTTCAGTTTGAGTGAGCCTACGTGGCTGAAGTCCACGTCCAGGTCCGGCAGACTCGGCAGCCTCAGGCCACTGAGATCGAGTTCCAGGCCAATCGGCGTGCCATCCTTGGCCAGCATCTGCGGTGTTTCCTGTCTCCAGCAACTCAAAATGCGTTCCAGGGCGATGTTACGATCGTCCCAAGTCACTGCATTGGTTGCGAGTTGGCCAGAGCGAACATAACCCTGGCGGCGAACACCGCCTGAAAACGCCCAGGCGTCCAGTTGGGTTTGGAGCTTATGGAACTCAAGTTCGAGTCTGTCCAACTCTGCCGCCACTGTTCCTTTGGGCAAGCTCCAAAGAAACTCCCTAGCCTGCTTGAGGGTCTTGCCCGGATACAGCCGCTGATACCTTTCTATCCTGGGGTTACCCGAGTCAAACGCGCTGTCAATTGCGTCTTTGATCAGGTCCGGATGGTTTTCATGCAGATTGCGCCAGTAGCTTTCGAATTTTCTCCAGTATTGAGAGGGAAAGTCATTGCCTCGTAGCTGGGTGACGTTATTGATCCGGACGATGGTTTCCAACTGGTCGGCCGGCGGTTTCAGGTAGGTTTCGGGAACTGCACGCAGTTTGTTATTGAGCAAGTTGAGGCTTTTCAGGTTGGTCTGACTCAGTAGGCCGGTGGGCCACTGATCGATCTTTGTATTGCTGAGGTCCAGTGTTTGCAGTTTCGACATACCGCTGAAGTCGGGCGTTATCCCCAGCGGGTTTTCCGATAGATCGATATGTTCAAGCTGGGTAAGGCCGGCCAATTTTTCAGCACTGGGTACATCCAGCCTGATCTGGTTCGAACTCAAGTTCAGCGTGGTCAATTGACTCATGTTGCCGATCGCGGTGGGGAGTTTGTCGAGCTTGGAGTGTGTGATGCTCAGTCGCTCCAGGTTGGAGAAATTGCCCATGAACGTATCCGTCGCATCCGACCAGTTAATCGACACAAGATCCAACTCCCGCACATGGCTGAAGTCGGCTTTCAACCCGGGAAGCGCGGAGGTGCCTGACGGCATTGTGAATGATGTCCCGGTCTCACGACGCCAGCAGCGCTTGATCTCATCGGTAGCAAGCTTGGCCCAGCTTGTAGATTCGGAAGCGTTTGCATGTCGCCATGCCTTCAACTCCCTGCTGAGGTTTCTGTACTCGGCTTCTCGTCTATCCAGCCCGCCAGCAATGTCATTGCCAAGAGACTGGATAAACGCGTTGATCTGTCCTTCGTCAAATGACGGGAACAAGCTGTGTACCCGACGCTGCGGGCTGCGCAGTTGATTTAAGGCTGCGCTGGCACTGTCGGCCAATTGCCGGAAGAACGACCAGTCATGTCTCTCGCCTCGTACGCCCCCCGGTGCGCCGACGATGGCGCTGACCCAGACATTGGCGGCGTTGCGCCTGATGGCGTGGCTTGCACCGAGGCGACTGCTGTTGTAGACGTTAGCCGCGTCCATCGCCACGGGATCGCCAGGTTTGACGATGCGCCAGACTTTGCCTGCCGCCGAGGAAGCATCGCGGTCGAGCATGACTTGATAGGTGCCGCCGTCGATCGTCACGTATTGACGCCCGCTCAGGGCATGAACGCCGTCTGCATCGGCATTGTCCGGCACCTGCTTGTGGAGTATCCGCAAACCACTGATGCTCTGGTTCGATAGCGGCGACTCCCGCGATTGTGTGAGGAATTCTGGCAGGTGCGCCTGCTGTACGCGCGCTTGCTCAAGCACGTCCTGAGCCAGCACGGCGGTGTCGTGGCGACCAAGGCCCAGCTCATTGCGTTGGGTTTCGGTGAGAGTGCGCAAGGTGGCACCGAGTAAGCTGTTTTCCCCGACGGCCGCCGTTTTCAGATCGCCACTGTCCGGTCGGTAGCCAGCATATTCAGTGCCGGACTTGACCAACATGACGAAGCTGTCTGCGTCTTCGCTCCCATAGGTGTCCAGCAGGGATCCTCGACGGATGGTCCGCCCGGTCTGATCGGTAGAGCCTTGATACACCTGCACGCCGACATCGCTTGGCCAACCTGGCAAGAGCGTCAGCAGGTTGCAGAACAGGGCTTCACTGTGCGCGTTGAGGCCGAGGCCGCTTGGGTCCGAAAGTGCGTTGAGCGCTTCAGTGATGATGCTTTGTTGAAGACTTTTGTGAATGGCCTCGCGTACCGGAGCTTCCAGGAAGGAGTACAGGCCGACGTCGCGTAATGAGGGATGACGACGCAGCAAGTCTGCAGCCATTGCCCGTGAAAGGTCCGGAAAGCGACGCCGCAACAGGCCGATTGCCAGGTCATCACTGGTGGGCTGGCCGGACAGCGCCGTGGGTGCAAACCGAGCTGCTGAATTTTTTGCATTCAGGTGGTCGCGCGGTTGGCCGTCGCGTAACGCCTCATACACAGCGGCTTGATGTGCTTGAAGGTGTGTCGCTATTTTTTTTCTCAGCTCAAGTAATCGGATCGCCAGGTGTTGGTCTTCACTGCTGTGGCCTGTCTTACCCAACCTGCTATTGGGGACGAGCCGTTCATGTTCCTGCAATACCTGTTGCATGAGCGAGCCCACCGGCGAGCCAAATGCCAGTGCCAGGTAACGATCGCGGCCGTCCTGGCGTAGTTCGATTGTGGCCAAGGGCTGTGTGTTGCCCGCGAGCACCGGTGCGTGGCTGGACAGCAAGGTTTTGCCGTCAGGGGCATACAGTTTGATCGTGCAGGTGCCCAGGTCGGCCAGTAGCGCAGGCATGACCTGATCGGCAATGGGCGGCAGCGGGCCATCGCTCTGCCTGAGCGCCGCTTGTAACTGGGTGAGCCCTTCGCGCAGTTGCTGATTCTCTATGGCCTGCGTCAGTGCGACGGGCGCGCGCCGGCGATCGAACCAGATATCCAGCAGATCCTGGCGATCCACCCGCGCGACATCCAGCGAGCGCTTACAAGCTGTCGGGCTCAGCGGCAGCTCGCTGGGCGAGATCATGTGCTGCAACAGTTGGGCTTCGTTCAGCGCACGGGTATCGATCGGGTCGAGTGTCCAGCGGTCATGCTTGGCTGAATAGGTAACGTAGGGCTGAATGCTTGAAGAACCGTGCATGTCCAGTTGATAGCGCCCGGAGATTTTTTCGAGGGTGACCTGGGCGAATCTGGTTTGGTTGTCGACCTGTAGGTTGATGTAGCTTCGGTTGTCCTTTTCAAACAGGCCTTGAGGGTTTTGTTCAACTCCCGACAGGTAGTTGGGGTCGATTTGTGTGTAGTCGTTGATGAACCACAACCCAGGCTTGCCGTTCGTGCCAAGAGCATAGTTGGGGTTACCCAGCGCGTTCATCAACTGACGGGTGCGGCGTGCAGACAACTTGGCTGCCGCCCCCTGCAAGCGCAGCCCCACCAGCAGGTCAAGGATGTCGCCGACAGCTTGCACCAGCTCGGCCTGCTGGCCTCGGCGCAGCGCCGCAATGGCAGACCAGGTCTGATAGACGAGGGCGCCCAGCATTGCGACCAACATGATTTTGCCCAAGCCCGTCACACCGCCGGGGAGGGGGATCAGCAGCATCGACAAGGTTTCGCTGACCAGATAGGTGGCCAACGCAACGGCGGCCTCCTGGTCGGCGAGTTTATTGGTGCGGGCCAGTCGGATAAGGTCCGATTGTATCGGCCACGCCTGGTGGATCGGCAAGGTGTGGGCGAGGCAACGGATGTCCGTGCCGATTTTTTCCACCGCCAGTTTTTGTCTGTTTGGGGTCTTGCTGGCGAACAGGTCATACAGGATTTTGGCATGCCAGGCGAGCTCGTCCCGGTTGACCTTCAGCGGTTTGATAAAGGCTCGCAGCTTTTCCTGATTGTTCAGGGAGATGGCCTTCATGAACCAACTGAAGTGTGCCAGCCCCACGTCGTTGCGGATCTGGTCCTGCAGCGAGTCCACGGCTTCTTGCCTGGAGGCATGTCGGCGTAACGCGCCATTGGGGCGGTCCGGGAAGTAGCTGTAGACGCAAGAGCCGTCGGGCGTGTCAAAGCGACGAGTAAAGAACGGCAGGGCAATCTTTTCGCCGCCGGCGTCCAGTTGGTAGAGGTCCCAATACACGCTGGTGTCGAACAGCCAGTCTTTAAGTTCATTGAATTCCCATTCGCTGATACTCCAGGACTCATTGGTGCGGTACGCGTCCCTCAATGCGACCAGCAGCTTGGTGCTTTGCAGGCCGAATAGCGGATTGGACAGACGCTTCTTGAACTCTTTTTCGATGTAGTCGCTGATGCGCGTGCCGATGTCCACGCTCCTTGCGACGGCCACGAACGCTTTGACGCTGATGACGTTGCCGCTGATAGAGCTGGCGCGTTGTTCTTCGGTGGAGAAATACGCAGTAAACCCGAAGTTGCGATACGCCGCCTCCAGCAAGGTGATCGAGCGTTCGTACTCACGTATGCCCAGGTCCTCTTTGTAGATGCGCACGTTGTTGCCCAGGCGGTCGTTGGCGGGGAGGTCATCCTGGGAGGCCGGTAGCTGCCGGATCCGCGTCTTCAGGTAAGTGGTACGCGAGTTGATGACCGTGCCGGTTTTGCTCTTCAGCGCGCTGTCCAGAGCGTCGACCATTTGCTGGCTCAAGTCGTTGTAAAGATCTGTGAGGGCGTTGCCGAGGGTTTGCTCGCGCTCCACCAGATCCTTGCTCAGACGCAGGTATTCTTTTTGCTCGTCCACGCCCATTTTGCCCATGAAGGCATTTACGTTTTCCTGTATCAGTTGAAAGATCTGTTGTTCGGCCCAGCTTTCGTTGGTGAGTAATGCAGGTTGCTCTGCATCAAAGGTGACTGAGTTGGTCATGGTGTGTGCTCGGGAAGAGAGCGCTTGGCACAGCAGCGTGGCAGGCGCTCTGTTGGAAAGATTGAGCGACATTAGGGCCGGCAGTACCAGAAGAAGAGGTGCATAAAGCTGTGCGCTGAAAACGCCTGGTAGTTGCACCCTCAATGACGACGCGTGATCAGCGCGCCTATGTGGGCCTCGCCCCCCCAGCAAAACCGGGCTATAAGCACCGTCGGGCGCGGTGTGGCTAAAAGCCGACCATTGCCGTCGGAATTGGTCAAAATTTGTGCTATATTCCGCGCCCGCGATTTTTCATCTCAACCCCGGTCACCGTCATGAAAACAGCCAAGCCGTTATTTGACTATCCCAAGTACTGGGCCGAATGTTTCGGTCCTGCGCCATTCCTGCCGATGAGCAGGGAGGAGATGGATCAGCTTGGCTGGGATTCCTGCGACATCATCATCGTCACCGGTGATGCGTATGTGGATCACCCATCGTTCGGCATGGCGATCATCGGCCGGCTGCTGGAGTCCCAGGGCTTTCGCGTCGGGATCATCGCCCAGCCGAACTGGCAGTCCAAAGACGACTTCATGAAGCTCGGCGAGCCGAACCTGTTCTTCGGCGTCGCGGCCGGCAACATGGACTCGATGATCAACCGCTACACCGCCGACAAGAAAATCCGCTCCGACGACGCCTACACCCCAGGCGGCATGGCCGGCAAACGCCCGGACCGCGCCAGCCTGGTGTACAGCCAGCGCTGCAAGGAAGCCTACAAGAACGTGCCGATCGTGCTTGGCGGCATCGAAGCTTCCCTGCGCCGCATCGCCCACTACGACTACTGGCAGGACCGGGTGCGCAACTCGATCCTGATCGACGCCACCGCCGATATCCTGCTGTACGGCAACGCCGAGCGCGCCATTGTCGAAGTCGCCCAGCGCCTGTCGTGGGGCCACAAGATCGAAGACATCACCGACGTGCGCGGCACCGCGTTCATTCGCCGTGATACACCCGCGGGCTGGTACGAAGTGGACTCCACGCGTATCGACCGCCCGGGCAAGGTCGACAAGATCATCAACCCGTATGTGAACACCCAGGACACCCAGGCCTGCGCCATCGAGCAAGAGAAAGGTCCGGTGGATGACCCGGAAGAAGCCAAGGTCGTGCAGATCCTGGCCAGCCCGCGCATGACCCGCGACAAGACTGTGATCCGCCTGCCGTCGGTGGAAAAAGTCCGCGGTGACGCGGTGCTCTACGCCCACGCCAACCGCGTGCTGCACCTGGAAACCAACCCAGGCAACGCCCGCGCCCTGGTGCAGAAGCATGGTGACGTGGACGTTTGGTTCAACCCGCCGCCCATCCCCATGACCACTGAAGAAATGGACTACGTGTTCGGTATGCCTTACGCCCGCGTGCCGCACCCTGCGTATGGCAACGAGAAGATCCCGGCCTACGACATGATTCGCTTCTCGGTAAACATCATGCGTGGCTGCTTCGGCGGCTGCACCTTCTGCTCGATCACCGAGCACGAAGGCCGCATCATCCAGAACCGTTCCGAAGAGTCGATCATTCGCGAAATCGAAGAAATCCGTGACAAGGTGCCGGGCTTCACCGGGGTGATCTCCGATCTCGGCGGGCCTACTGCGAACATGTACCGCATTGCCTGCAAGAGCCCGGAAATCGAATCCGCGTGCCGCAAGCCGTCGTGCGTGTTCCCCGGCATTTGCCCGAACCTGAATACCGACCACTCCTCCTTGATCCAGCTGTACCGCAGCGCCCGTGCATTGCCGGGTGTGAAGAAGATTTTGATTGCTTCCGGCCTGCGCTACGACCTGGCCGTCGAGTCGCCTGAGTACGTGAAAGAGCTGGTGACCCATCACGTGGGTGGCTACCTGAAGATCGCCCCGGAACACACCGAGGAAGGCCCGCTCAACCAGATGATGAAACCGGGCATCGGCAGCTATGACAAGTTCAAGCGCATGTTCGAGAAGTACACCAAGGAAGCGGGCAAGGAGCAGTACCTGATCCCGTACTTCATCGCCGCCCACCCGGGTACCACCGATGAAGACATGATGAACCTGGCCCTGTGGCTCAAGGGCAACGGCTTCCGTGCCGATCAGGTGCAGGCGTTCTACCCGTCGCCGATGGCCACCGCCACCGCGATGTACCACTCGGGCAAGAACCCGCTGCGCAAGGTCACCTACAAGAGCGACGCGGTGACCATCGTCAAGAGCGAAGAGCAGCGCCGTCTGCACAAGGCGTTCCTGCGTTATCACGACCCGAAAGGCTGGCCAATGCTGCGTGAAGCACTGACGCGCATGGGCCGCGCCGATCTGATCGGGCCGGGTAAAGACCAGTTGATCCCGCTGCACCAGCCGGCCACCGACAGCTACCAGAGCGCCCGTCGCAAGAACTCGACGCCGGCCGGCAGCCACAAGGTCGCCAAGGAAACCACCACCAGGATCCTTACCCAGCACACCGGCCTGCCGCCCCGTGGCAGCGACGGCAGCAACCCGTGGGACAAGCGTGAGCAAGCCAAGGCGGCTGCTCAGGCGCGTAACAAGCAGGCCGCCAAAGAGCGTGCCGATGCGGCCAAGGGCAAGGGCGGCAAGCCTGCGCGCAAGCCGGTAGTGCCGCGTTGATCATCGCTTGAATATGCAGAACGCCAGCCTCGTGCTGGCGTTTTGCTTTCTAGGCGGTTCGGAGCCTGTTTGTTAAGGTGGTGGCCATTAAAGCGCTATCGGGAGCAAGCCCCCTCCCACACTTTAATGTGTGAATACATTCAAAATGTGGGAGGGGGCTTGCTCCCGATAGCGTCAGTCCAGTCTCCACCCTTTCAAGGAAGAACACCCCATGGGCAACCCCCTGCTCGGCATCGGCATGGACTCCAACCGCTCCCAGTTCATGGCGCGCCAGCGCATCGAAAGCCAGATCAACCTGCCGCGCCTGTTTGCGGCCATCGACGCCGATCCAGGTATCGTTGGCGCAGGCGTCGTATACATCGACGCCGACTTCAACGTCATTACCCTGCGCGAATTCAGGCCCATCTGCAGCATCAAGCCCAAGCGCATCATTTTGCGTGAAGCGCAGAAGTACATTGCGCCAACGCAGTTTGCTCAACATGTCGTGAGCAATCCTCGAGAATCGCGACTGATTGGCGAAGCCGTGAATACCGGAGTCTCCTGCTTTGGGGCTGTCATCAGTTGGGCTGCGATCGCCAGTGGAACAATTCTGGTGCCTTTCAGTGCCGGCGCCAGTTCCGTCATCGTTGTGGTGGGGTATGCGGCTGCCGGCGCAAGTTCGCTTCAGTGTTTCAACGGCATTGCCCGGACAGCGCTGGAAGTCGCTAAACCTGAGGTTAAAGACCGGCTCGACAGTGAAGGCTGGTACCAGAATGCTTCCATTGTGCTGGACGCAGTATCCCTGGCAGGCGTGGGCGCCTCGGCCCTGACGACGGTCAAGCTGGTTAGGGCCGCCACTGCATCGACGGGCAAGAGTCTGCGTGAAGTGCTTCGCGGTTTGAATCGCCAGGAAAGAGCCAAGCTGACGAAAGAGCTGCTGAGCATCAACCATCCCAGCTTGACCGCGAAGATGCTCAAATTGAGACAGGCATCGGGCGAACTCACCAAGCGTTTCACCCCTACGCAGCTCAAGCACAGCACAACTACCCAGATCAAAGACGTCCTAGGCGCAAGTGTTGGGTTCGGCGGGAGTGCGTACTCCGGGAACGTCAATACCATCGCGATAGGGTTGTATGAGGAAATAAACGAATGAGCGAGTTAATGACGCTGCGAGACTTTTTCAGGCATTACTTTCTGACGTTTATTGGCGGCGTATTCGCTGCGTACTTTTCGTTGGCGTTGGCTGTGGCGCTGGCGTTCGTCACCTATTTTCGTGATGCGCCGATGGCTCAAGTGGGGCTCAAGATCATGTCTGTCGGGGCGCTGCTCATTCTGTTGACGGTCCATAGTAACTTTATGATTTTGCGGGGCAGACCCTCCTGGGTGTGGGTAATGGTCGGTATCTACGTCGCCTGTCTACTGTTTGTCGTTCCGATGGCTCAATTCCGGCCTCACAAAGTTCTTTATGGGTTGGCGCTGTTATTCCCATTGCTCGGATTATTGACACTTAATAGCAAGGTTCAACGAGAGATGCGCACGAAACTCGTGGAAATCCGTCGCATTCGGCAGTCTGTCAAATCAACCGTCAGATCGAGTAGTCGCATGTGAAGGAGCCGCCTTCGATAAACAGATTCCTGGCGCGCTATTTCCCCGTATTCATGGGGACGATTTTCATGGCGATCTTCTCCGGCTCGGCTGCGGTTTCCATGGCTGGCGTGACCTATTTGCGCGGTGTTGATCCTGCGCTCAAGGCCAACTATTCAGTAGGCGCGATCCTGGTGCTAGTGGCAGTGCTTGTCTTTGGCAACGTCATGATCGCACGCGGCTATCCCTGGGCTACACGGCTGGTAGCGGCGTACTTGGGCGCTTGTCTGTTGTTCGCACTGCCAATGATTCAATACGATCTCAACAAGCTGGTCTATGGCTCGGCTGTACTCTTTCCACTGTTGGGGTTACTGCTGCTCAACAGCAAACGCCACCGCGAAATGCGCAAAAAACTGTCCGGGATACGCCATCTGCGCCAAGCCGCAATCGCAAAGCGCAAAGCCCGTTGATTGGGTAGATTCACCATCCACCCTCACACTAACGCCATAAATGTGTGCAGCTCTTGCACCGTGGTACGTACGTTGGCACCGTTTTAGTGCTGTACTGCACCGGGCTCCACGATAAAGCGCAATGACGGCCGCTGTGGCATAAGTCTTGCGCGCGTTGTACTCATGCCCAGGCTCGCAGGAGGCCGCCGTGTCGATACATGTCGCGTTGCACCACGTTACGCATTACCGCTACGACCGTGCTGTCGAACTCGGCCCACAAATTGTGCGCTTGCGCCCGGCAGCCCATAGCCGCACGCGGATCCTGTCTTACGCGCTGAAAGTGCTGCCCGAGCAGCATTTCATCAATTGGCAGCAAGACCCCCAGGGCAATTACCTGGCGCGCCTGGTGTTCCCGGAAAAAACCGACCAACTGCGCATCGAAGTCGATCTGGTCGCCGAGATGGCGGTGTTCAATCCGTTCGACTTTTTCCTGGAACCCTACGCCGAAAAAATCCCCTTCAGCTACGCCGCCGATGAGCAGCGCGAGCTGGCGCCGTACCTGGAAACCTTGCCGCTGACGCCAAGGTTTGCCGCCTACCTGGCCGGTATTGACCGCACACCCTTGCCTGCGGTGGATTTCCTGGTTGGGCTGAACCAGCGCCTGGCCGCCGATATCGGCTACCTGATCCGCATGGAACCGGGCGTGCAAACCCCGGAATTCACCCTGGAAAACGCTTCCGGCTCCTGCCGCGACTCGGCCTGGCTGTTGGTGCAATTGCTGCGCAATCTTGGCTTGGCGGCGCGATTTGTCTCTGGTTATCTGATTCAGCTCACCGCTGACGTCAAAGCCCTCGACGGCCCCTCCGGCACCGAAGTGGACTTCACCGACCTGCACGCCTGGTGTGAAGTGTATTTGCCCGGCGCCGGCTGGATCGGCCTGGATGCCACCTCCGGTTTATTTGCCGGTGAAGGGCATATCCCATTGGCCTGCAGCCCCGATCCATCGTCTGCCGCACCCATCAGTGGGTTGGTGGAACCGTGCGAATGCGAATTTACTCATGAGATGTCGGTGGAGCGTATATGGGAAGCCCCTCGGGTAACCAAGCCCTACACCGAAGAACAATGGCTGGCGATCCAGGCCCTGGGCCGACAGATTGACGGCGACCTGCTCAAGCATGACGTGCGCCTGACCATGGGCGGCGAGCCAACTTTCGTGTCCATCGACGATCCCGACGGCGCCGAATGGAACACCGCCGCCCTGGGGCCGGACAAGCGTCGCCTGTCCGCCGAGCTGTTCCAGCGCCTGCGCCGGCACTATGCGCCCCAGGGCCTGGTGCATTTCGGCCAGGGCAAGTGGTACCCCGGCGAGCAACTGCCGCGTTGGTCGCTCAATTGCTACTGGCGCCGCGATGGGGTGCCGGTCTGGCACAACAGTGCGCTGATCGCCGATGAGCAAGAGGACTATGGGGCTGACGGCGCGATGGCCGGACGTTTCCTGGCCAGCGTCGCCGAGCGTCTGAAGTTGCCGGCGCGCTTTGTGTTCCCTGCCTTTGAGGACAACTTCTACTACCTGTGGCGCGAAGGCACACTGCCGCAAAACGTTAGCGCCCAGGACCCGCGCTTAAGCGACGAACTGGAGCGCGAACGCCTGCGCAAAGTCTTCGTCCAGGGCCTGGACAAGGTCATCGGCCAAGTGCTGCCGTTGGCGCGCACCGCCGCCAATGATCGCTGGCAGAGTGGGCGCTGGTACTTGCGCGATGACCACTGCCGCCTGGTGCCGGGCGATTCGCCGTTGGGTTATCGGCTGCCGTTGGCTTCGCAGCCGTGGGTGACAGCGGCGGAGTATCCGTTCATACACCCGACCGACCCGAACCAGGATCAGCCGCAGCTGCCCACGACCGCGCAGTTGCACAGCCACGACGAGCCGGCCCCAAGTGATGAGCGTGTGCCAAAGGTCGACGAATCCGCCGATTGGCTGACCCGCACTGCGCTGTGCGCTGAAGCGCGGGAAGGACGCCTGTACCTGTTTATGCCGCCGCTGGAACGCGTGGAGGATTATCTGGAGCTGGTGACGGCCATCGAGGCCACCGCCCAGGAACTGCATTGCCCCGTGTTGCTGGAAGGCTACGAGCCACCCGCCGACACACGCCTGAGCAATTTTCGCGTGACGCCGGACCCGGGTGTGATCGAGGTCAACGTGCAGCCATCCGCCACCTGGGATGAGTTGGTGGAACGCACCGAATTTCTTTACGAAGAAGCCCGGCAAACCCGCCTGACTACCGAGAAATTCATGATCGACGGGCGCCACACCGGCACCGGCGGTGGTAACCACTTCGTCCTCGGCGGTGCGACGCCTAAGGACTCACCATTCCTGCGTCGCCCCGATTTGCTGCGCAGTCTGATCAGCTACTGGCATAACCATCCGTCGCTGTCCTACCTGTTCTCCGGCCTGTTTATCGGCCCGACCTCCCAGGCGCCACGGGTGGATGAGGCGCGCAACGATGCGCTGTATGAACTGGAAATCGCCTTCGCGCAGATGCCGGCACCGGGCGAGGAATGCCCGCCGTGGTTGGTGGACCGCCTGTTGCGCAACTTGCTGATCGACGTGACCGGCAACACCCATCGCGCCGAATTTTGTATCGACAAACTCTACTCGCCGGAGGGTGCCACCGGCCGCCTGGGCCTGCTGGAGTTGCGCGCTTTCGAAATGCCACCCCATGCGCGCATGAGCCTGACTCAGCAATTGCTGCTGCGCGCGCTGGTCGCACGGTTCTGGCGCGAACCTTATGCGCCGCCGAAGCTGGCGCGTTGGGGCACCGAACTGCATGACCGCTTTTTGTTGCCGCATTTTATCGAACAGGACTTTGCCGACGTCATTGTCGAGCTCAACGCTGCCGGTTATCCGCTGCGGGCCGAGTGGTTTGCCGCGCATCTGGAGTTCCGCTTTCCCAAAGTGGGTGATTACGCCGTCAGCGGTATCGAACTGGAACTGCGCCAGGCATTGGAGCCTTGGCATGTGTTGGGCGAGGAGGGCGCGGTAGGCGGCACGGTACGTTATGTGGATTCGTCCCTGGAGCGCCTGCAAGTCAAGTTGAGTGGCCTGCCGGCGCAGCGCTATCTGCTGACCTGCAACGGCATACCCGTGCCGCTGCAACCCACCGGTCGGGTGGGAGAGTTTGTTGCCGGTGTGCGTTACCGCGCCTGGCAACCGGCCAACTGCCTGCAACCGACCATTGCAGTCCATGCGCCGTTGGTGTTCGACCTGCTCGACACCTGGATGCAGCGCTCGCTGGGTGGCTGCCAATACCATGTGGCGCATCCGGGCGGGCGCAATTACGACAGCTTGCCGGTCAATGCCAATGAGGCAGAGAGCCGGCGGATGGCGCGGTTTTTCCGGTTGGGGCATAGCCCTGGCAAGCTTGTGGTGCCGACTGTAGTGGTGAACGGTGAATTGCCAATGACCCTGGATTTGCGGCGTTTTACAAAAAATAAGGAATGAACATGATCCAAGTGTGGGAGCTGGCTTGCCTGCGATAGCGGTGGTTCAGTCGATAGTTCTGGTGACTGACACACCGCTATCGCAGGCAAGCCAGCTCCCACATTGGATCGTAGTGAATTTGAGTTAACCTGACTTCCCTTGCCTCTGCCGAGCGTTCCATGTCCGACTTGCTCGACCGTTACCCGCTGACCGCGGGCACCTATCACGAACTGCTGGACGCCGGCGGCGCGGTGCGTGCCCATTGGCAGCGCCTGCTCGACCATCTGCAACGCAGTACACCCGCACAATTGGCCCAGCGCCAGGCGTTGCTGACGCGGCAGATCCAGGAAAACGGCGTGACCTATAACGTCTACGCCGACCCCAAGGGCGCTGATCGCCCGTGGGAGCTGGACCTGCTGCCCCATGTGCTGGCCGCTGATGAGTGGCGGCAGTTGTCGGCCGGTATCGCCCAGCGCGCGCGTCTGCTCAATGCGGTACTCGCCGACCTCTATGGTCCGCAACGCCTGATCAAAGAGGGGCTGTTGCCTGCCGAGCTGGTATTTGGGCATAACAACTTTTTATGGCCGTGCCAGGGTATCCAGCCGCCGGACGGTGCTTTTCTGCACCTGTACGCCGTGGATCTGGCGCGTACTCCCGATGGCCGTTGGTGGGTCACCGCCGACCGTACCCAGGCGCCGTCGGGCGCCGGCTACGCCTTGGAAAACCGCACCATTGTGTCTCGCGCCTTCCCGGATCTGTACCGTGATTTGCAGGTGCAGCACCTCACCGGTTTTTTTCGCACCTTGCAGGAAACCCTGGCCCGCCAGGCGCCCGGCGATGACCAGCCGCCACTGATCGTGCTGCTCACGCCGGGGCGTTTCAACGAAAGCTATTTCGAACATCTGTATCTCGCCCGCCAGCTCGGCTACCCACTGGTAGAAGGCGGCGACCTTACCGTGCGCGACAGCACGGTGTTCCTGAAAACCCTCAGCGGTCTGCGCCGGGTCCACGCGATCATGCGCCGCCTGGATGACGATTTCTGCGACCCTCTGGAGCTGCGTACCGACTCGGCCCTGGGCGTGCCCGGCCTGCTTGACGCCGTGCGCCAAGGCAATGTGCTGGTGGCCAATGCCTTGGGCAGCGGCGTGCTGGAGTCGCCGGGCTTGTTGGGGTTCCTGCCGAAGATCAACGAGTTCCTGTTCGGTGAAGCGCTGATCCTGCCGTCGATTGCCACCTGGTGGTGCGGCGAGGCACCGGTGCTGGCCGAGGCACTGGAGAAGCTCCCGGAACTGTTGATCAAGCCGGCGTTTCCTTCGCAAAGTTTCGCCCCGGTGTTCGGTCGTGATTTGAATGAACAACAACGCCAGGCCCTGGCCGAGCGGATGCGCGCGCGGCCTTACGCCTATGTCGCCCAGGAGCTGGCGCAGTTGTCCCAGGCGCCGGTGTGGCATACCGAAGAAGATCATCTGCAACACCGCGCCATCGGGATGCGTGTGTACGCAGTAGCCAGCGATGAAGGGTATCGCGTGCTGCCCGGTGGCCTGACCCGTGTGGCCGCCGACGCCGATGCCGAAGTGGTGTCGATGCAACGCGGCGGTGCGAGCAAGGACACATGGGTGCTCGGCGAGCGCGCCAGCGCTGGTGAACAGTGGCGTGCCCAGCGCGCCATTGGCGTCCATGATCTGGTGCGCCGCGACCCGTATCTGCCGTCGCGGGTGGTGGAAAACCTGTTCTGGTTTGGCCGTTATTGCGAACGCTGCGATGACAGTGCGCGCTGGCTGCGCGTTGTGCTGGCGCGTTATGTCGACGGCGACGATCCGTTGGCATTGCAGGCGGCGGTCGAACTTGGAGAAAGCCTGCGCCTGTTGCCGGAGGAGGGCGAGCTACCGGAGCGTCTGCTCGCGGCCTTGCTCGGTGATGACTGGCCCTCAAGCCTGCGCGCCAATTTGCAGCGCTTGCAGTGGGCAGCGTCCCAGGTACGCGGCAAGCTGTCGCGGGAAAACTGGCAGGCCCTGGTGGAGCTGCAACGCGAAGCCATGGAGCTGGAAAGCCAGGCCCCGGACTTCGGCGAGCTGCTGGATTTTCTCAACCGTTTGGTGATGTCTTTGGCGGCGCTGTCCGGGTTTGCCCTGGATGATATGACCCGCGATGAAGGCTGGCGCTTTTTGATGATGGGCCGGCGCATTGAGCGTCTGCAATTTCTCAGTACCAGCCTGGCAGCGTTCCTGCGCGGTGTGGCGGTGTTCGATCAGGCGGGGCTGGAGTGGTTGCTGGAGCTGGGCAACAGCAGCATCACCTATCGCTCGCGCTACCTGGCGGTGCCGCAGCTGATCCCGGTGCTCGACCTGTTGTTGCTCGATGAGCAGAATCCCCATGCGGTGCTGTTCCAGCTCAAACTGGTGAGCCGTACCGTGCGTCGCCTCAATGATGATTTTGGGGTGCCCAGGGAAACCGGCCTCGCGCCGTTGGTGGAGCGCCTGGGGCGCTTTGACCTGGGGTGCCTGGAGAACCCGTTGTTTGGCGAGCCCAGCGTGCGTGCCGCGCTGGATGGCCTGGCCGACCTGCTGCAAGCGGTCGCCGATGAGAGCGGGCAAGTGTCGGATCGCCTGGCGCTGCGCCATTTTGCCCATGTGGATGATGTCAGCCAGCAAACGGTGTCGGTGTGATGAGTGCGCGCTATCAGATTTTTCACGATACCCATTACCACTACGACAGCCCGGTGTCCCTGGCCCAGCAGCTGGCGCATTTGTGGCCACGGCCGTGTGCGTGGCAGCGTTGCACCTGGCAAACCCTGGACATCAGCCCGCCGCCCTCTTCACGCCGTGATGAGCTGGACGTGTTTGGCAACCCGATCACGCGCCTGGCGTTCGAGCGTCCTCATGATGAGCTGCTGGTCAATGCCGGGTTGACCGTGGAAGTGCTGGCGCGACCCGCGCTGGATCTGGGGCAATCGCCGGCGTGGGACCGCACCCGTGACAGTTTTACCTACAGCAGCCAGGCGCTGTCGATGGAGGTGATTGAAGCCTGCCGCTATCGCTTCGAATCGCCTTACGTGCATCTGAAAAAAACCTTCGTCGAGTTCTCTGAAAGCTGCTTCCCGCCTGGCGAGCCGTTGTTGGTCGGCGTGCAGGCGTTGATGCAAAAGATTTTCAGCGAATTCACCTTTGATGCCGAAGCTACTCAGGTCGCCACGCCGCTGGTGGAGGTGCTGGAGCGTCGTCGCGGTGTGTGCCAGGACTTCGCCCACCTGATGCTCGCCTGCCTGCGCTCACGGGGCCTGGCGGCGCGCTATATCAGCGGCTACCTGCTGACTCAGCCACCGCCCGGCCAGCCACGGCTGATCGGCGCCGATGCGTCCCATGCGTGGGTCTCGGTGTTCTGCCCGCGGTTGGGCTGGGTGGATTTCGATCCGACCAACAATGTGCAGCCGGCACTGGAGCACATCACCCTGGCCTGGGGCCGGGATTTCTCCGATGTGTCGCCGTTGCGTGGGGTAATTCTGGGAGGAGGGAGCCATGACCCGGAGGTGCGGGTGACGGTGATGCCGCTGGAGTAGCGGTGGGTTGGGGTGAACAGGGAGGGCCTGCTCACCCCAACAAAATTTATTCAGCCGGGTCTTTCGGGGTTTCGGTCTCGTCAGTTGCTGCTTCACCTTCCGCATCCGGGTTCAGCGCGCCGGCTTCTTCGTCTGCAGCGGCTTTCTTGCGTTGCAGCTTTTCCTCTTTCTTCTGTTCCTTTGCCAAGTCTCTCTGACGTTTGGCGAAGGAGTAATTAGGTTTGGCCATGGGCGATCCTCTAGGGTCGAAGGTGAGGGTAGGCGGCGCGCAGCTGCCTTGGGTCGTCATGGTAGCAGCTTCAGGGTGCCCTTTGCTTTCACTTACCGCAGGCGTAGGCGGCCAGCAGGCCGTTGAACAGGTGATTGAGGTGCATGGCATGAACTCCCGTGAGTGATGGGGCGATCATAGGCAGGGTGCGGCAGTTTGGCTGGTTGATTGTGTTGATCAACCTGATAGCCTAAAGTTGTATACAATCTGTTGATGCAGATCATAAGAAACTAAGCCTGCTTGAGGCACCCTTGTCGCAATACGCGTTTTCTAACCCTGCCCTGGAGATTCACATGTTCGCCAAACTCGTTGCTGTTTCCCTGCTGACTCTGGCTAGCGGCCAGTTGCTTGCTGCAGAGTGCAAGGTCACTGTCGACTCCACCGACCAGATGTCTTTCAATACCAAAGAAATCACCATCGACAAGAGCTGCAAGCAGTTCACCGTTGAGCTGACTCACTCGGGCAACCTGCCCAAGAACGTGATGGGGCATAACTGGGTGCTGACCACTGAAGCCAACATGCAGCCTGTGGCTACTGACGGTATGGCTGCAGGTATCGATAAGGATTATCTGAAAGCCGGTGATGACCGCATCATCGCCCACACCAAGATCATTGGTGCTGGCGAGAAAGACTCGGTGACCTTCGACGTCTCCAAGCTTAAAGCCGATGAGAAGTACAGCTTCTTCTGCTCGTTCCCAGGCCACATCTCGATGATGAAAGGCACTGTGGTTCTGAAGTAAGACCGCGTTATCGTTCATCGCAGGCAAGCCAGCTCCCACATTCGACCGCATTCTCATGTTGGAACTCGGTCAAGTGTGGGAGCTGGCTTGCCTGCGATGGCGGTCTACCTCACGGCGCAAACGGCATCACCCGCTTGTGCTCAGTCTTGCGATACGTCTCGCAGATAATTCTGAACGCCTCCTCACGCACCGGCTCACCGTGCAGGAACGCATCAATCTCTGCATAGGTCACGCCATGTGACGCTTCGTCCGGCTTGCCCGGCGACAAGTCTTCCAGGTCCGCCGTCGGGATCTTCTCTACCAGTGACTCGGGCGCACCAAAATGCCGGGCAATCGCTCGCACCTGGTTTTTCACCAGCCCGCTCAATGGCGCCAGATCGCAGGCACCATCACCGAACTTGGTGAAAAAGCCCATCACCGCTTCCGCCGCATGGTCGGTACCAATGACCAGGCCACTGGCCGCGCCGGCGATGGTGTACTGCGCCACCATGCGCATACGCGCCTTGGTGTTGCCCAGTACGAAGTCGCGGGACACCGCCGCCTTGCCTTCAAACGCTGCTACTTCATTGGCCAGGGCTTTGACCGCCGGGCCGATGTTGACGGTGTGGCGCTCGTCCGGCTCGATGAAGTCCACCGAAGCCTGGGCTTCGTGTTCGTCGAACTGGGTTTCATAGGGCAGGCGCACGGCGATAAAACGATAAGCCTCATCGCCAGTGCTGGCGCGCAGTTCCTGCACGGCACGTTGGGCCAACAGGCCTGCGGTCAGGGAGTCGACGCCGCCGCTGATGCCCAGCACCAGGGCCTTGAGCCCGGAATTGCGCAGGCAGTCCTGGATAAAGGCTACGCGCCTGGCGACTTCTGCCTCCAGTGCGGCCTGGTCTTTGAACGGCGCTTGCACCTTGAGCTGCTGCGCAATCTCACGCTGTACGGCTTGCATGCTTCACTCCTTGCTGGATAGGGCAGGTACTTTGAAAACGTGACGCAAATAGGCGACAAAATTCGGGTCGGTGCAATGGGTCTTGCCCGCTTCATCGGAAATCTTGGCGACGGGCTGGCCATTGCAGGCGGTCATTTTAAGCACGATGCTCATCGGTTCCACCCCCGGAATGTCGCAGGTGAGGTTGGTGCCGATACCAAAGCTCACATTGATCCGACCCCGCAACGCGCGGAATATTTCCAACGCCTTGGGCAGCGTCAGACTGTCGGAGAACACCAGGGTCTTGCTCATCGGCTCGATGCCCAGCTTGTGGTAGTGAGCGATGGCTTTTTCCGCCCACTGAATCGGATCACCGGAGTCGTGGCGCAGGCCGTCGAACAGCTTGGCAAAGTACAAGTCGAAGTCACCGAGGAAGGCGTCCGTGGTGATGCAGTCGGTCAAGGCGATGCCCAGCAGGCCACGGTACTCGCGTACCCAGCAATCCAGGGCGGCGATCTGGCTGTCGATCAGGCGCGGGCCGAGTTGCTGGTGGGCCATGATCCATTCATGGGCCATGGTACCCAGCGGTTTCATATCGAATTCGCGAGCCAGGTGCACGTTGCTGGTGCCGACAAAGCGCCCTGGGAAGTCGTGTTTGAGCACGCTTACCACTTCTTCCTGCACGCGGTACGAGAAGCGGCGGCGCGTGCCGAAGTCGGCCACTTGCAGTTCCGAGAGTTCATCGCTGGCGGCATTGGCCGTCAGCCAATCGAACTTGCGGTACAGCTGTTCGCGGGCCTGTTCGAGGATCACGGTCTGGTAGCGATAGCGGTTACGCACTTCGCTGACGATGGCCAGCATCGGCACTTCAAACAGGATCACATGCAGCCACGGTCCGCGCAGGCGGATAAACAACTCGCCGTTCTCGATACCGGTCTGCACATAGCGCAGGTTGAAACGGAACAGCCCGAGGAAGCGCAAAAAATCCGGCTTCATAAAGCTGATGCGTTCCAGGAAACCCAGTTGATCCGGGCTCAGGCTCAATTCGGCGAGACGCTCGATCTGGTAGCGGATTTCCGCCAGGTACGGGCGCAGGTCTTCGCTGTTGCGGCAACGGAACTCCCATTCAACTTCCACATTGGGGTAGTTGTGCAGCACCGCCTGCATCATGGTCAGCTTGTAGAAGTCGGTGTCGAGCAGGTTCTGCACGATGCGATCGGCAAACACACTCTCGCTCATAACGGGAATCTCCAGACGGCTCGGCGATGGGCGCCGGCCTTTACGCACAATTAAGGAAGGGGGCTAGTGGCGCATACACGTGGGTCGGTTTGCCAGTGATTTTTTTGCCACGGCCACTGGCGCTATCGGGAGCAAGCCCCCTCCCACAGGTTGAAATGCGTTCCAAATGTGGGAGGGGGCTTGCTCCCGATAGCGGTATTCCAGGCACTAAATAACCTGCTCAAGCATCCACTTCACAAATTCCCTGACCTTCGGCACCTCCGCCGAATGCTCCGGATAAGCCAGGTAATACGCATCCTGGCTCGGCATCGCATGTTGCCAGGGAATCACCAGCTTGCCCTCGGCCAATTCCTCTTCCACCAGAAAGCGCGGCAACAGCGCCACGCCACAACCCACTTGCGCGGCCCGAATGCACATATAGAAGGTGTCGAACCGCGGCCCGTGGTAGCTGTGCTCGGTGTGGAAGCCCTGGCTGGCGAACCAGTCATGCCAGCCCTGGGGCCGCGAGGCGTTTTGCAGCAACACCAGGTCGCTCAGTTGCGTGGGGTCGGTGAAAGGCTGCGCCGGCAGGCTCTCCGGCGCGCATACCGGCACCAGCTCTTCACTGAAGAGTTTGAGGCTTTCGGTACCCGGGCGTGCGCCCTGGCCGAAATAGAACGCCATGTCAGCCTTGCCTTGCAGCAGCTCGTCCGGCTGCTGTTCGTTGCACAGGTCCAGGTGGATCTGCGGGTGACGCAGGCGCCAACCCTTGAGGCGCGGCACCAGCCAGCGCGCGCCGAAGGTATAGGGCGTGGACACGCGCAGCACTTCGGTCTCGCCTCCGTAGGAGCGCAGGTAATGGGTAGACATCTCCACCTGGGTGAGGATCTTGCGCACTTCCACCAGGTACAGATCGCCCGCCGGGGTCATCTGCAAGCGGCGGCGCACTCTGCGAAACAGCAGGTGCTGCAACAACTCTTCCAACTGCGCCACCTGTTTGCTCACGGCGCTTTGTGTGAGGTTCAGCTCTTCGGCGGCGCGGGTGAAGCTCAGGTGGCGGGTGGCGGCTTCGAAGCACTGCAGAGCGGTGATCGACGGCAAATGTCTTTTGTTCAGCACGGCTTGCCTCTTTTTATTCTTTGCATGAATAAACGGAATGATATCTCGCCTAATCGTCGTTTGTTGGCAAGTCTTGGGCCAGCTACAAATAGGGCCAGGATCGCCGTGCATATTGCGGCGCGAATTTTTGTATGCAGATTGAAGGAGTGACCCATGGTTGCCGCATTGCTTGATCGTCTCGGGGTAAACCCGGCGCTGTACCAGGCGGGCAAACAGCCCGTGCATTCGCCGATTGATGGCAGCCGTATCGGCAGTGTGCACTGGGAAGGCCCTGCCGAGGTGGAGCAACAGGTCAGTCGTGCCGAGCATGCATTTGAGGCTTGGCGCAAAGTGCCGGCGCCACGGCGTGGCGAGCTGGTGCGCCAGTTTGGCGACGTACTGCGCCAATACAAGGCCGACCTGGGCGAACTGGTCTCCTGGGAAGCCGGCAAGATCACCCAGGAAGGCTTGGGTGAAGTCCAGGAAATGATCGACATCTGCGACTTCGCTGTGGGCCTGTCCCGACAGTTGTACGGCTTGACCATTGCCTCCGAGCGCCCAGGCCACCATATGCGTGAAACCTGGCACCCGCTGGGCGTGGTCGGGGTGATCAGCGCCTTCAACTTCCCGGTTGCCGTATGGGCCTGGAACACCGCGCTGGCATTGGTGTGCGGCAACGCGGTGATCTGGAAACCCTCTGAAAAGACCCCGCTCACCGCCCTGGCGTGCCAGGCGCTGTTCGAGCGCGTATTGAGCAAGTTTGATGATGCTCCCGAGTACCTGAGCCAGGTGATCATCGGCGGCCGCGACGCCGGCGCCGCGCTGGTGGACGACCCGCGTGTGGCCCTGATCAGTGCCACCGGCAGTACGCGCATGGGCCGCGAAGTGGCGCCGAAAGTCGCGGCGCGCTTCGCCCGTAGCATTCTTGAGCTGGGTGGCAACAACGCGATGATCCTCGGCCCAAGCGCCGACCTGGACATGGCCGTGCGCGCCATCCTGTTCAGCGCCGTCGGCACTGCCGGCCAACGCTGCACCACCTTGCGCCGGCTGATCGCCCATGAGTCGGTCAAGGAGGACATCGTCACCCGCCTCAAGGCTGCTTATTCCAAGGTGCGCATTGGCCACCCGCTGGAAGGCAACCTGATCGGCCCGCTGATCGACAAGCAGGGTTTTGACAACATGCAGGACGCCCTGGAGCAAGCCTTGAGCGAAGGCGGCAAGGTGTTCGGCGGCAAGCGCCAACTGCAAGACACATTCCCCAACGCTTACTACGTCTCGCCGGCAATTGTGGAAATGCCCGAGCAAAGCGACGTGGTGTGTACGGAAACCTTCGCGCCGATTCTCTACGTGGTCGGCTACACCGACTTCGCCGAAGCCCTGTGCTTGAACAACGCGGTGCCACAGGGGCTGTCGTCATGCATCTTCACCACGGATGTGCGTGAAGCCGAGCAATTCATGTCGGCGGTGGGCAGTGATTGCGGGATTGCCAACGTCAATATCGGCCCGAGCGGCGCGGAGATCGGGGGGGCCTTTGGCGGTGAAAAAGAGACAGGCGGCGGGCGAGAGTCGGGTTCTGATGCGTGGCGCGGGTATATGCGGCGTCAGACCAATACCGTGAACTACTCGCTGGAATTGCCTCTGGCCCAAGGCATTACCTTCGACTGAGCCCACGCGTCGAAGTGAGATCAAAATGTGGGGGGGCTTGCTCCCGATAGCAGTGTTTCAGTCAGCAAATCTGTAGCTGACCCACCGCTATCGGGAGCAAGCCCCCTCCCACATTTGATCAGATTTTCAATTCTGAAAAGTTGTTTGTTAGGTCTCATCGGAGTCTGGCAATGGCACTACGCGAAACATGTTTATGGGAACACCTCACCCCCGGCCGGCCGGATCGTGCCGCGCTCAGGGGCGCGCTCAAGGTGGATGTCTGCGTGATCGGCGCCGGTATCACCGGTTTGTCGGCGGCCATTCATTTGCTGGAGCAGGGTAAAAGCGTTGCCGTGCTGGAGGCCCATCGCACCGGCCATGGCGGTTCGGGGCGTAACGTCGGGTTGGTCAATGCCGGCATGTGGATCCCGCCAGATGAGATCGAAGCCGGGTTTGGCACGGCGGTTGGCAGCCAGCTCAACCGCATGTTGGGCGCAGCGCCGGCCCTGGTATTCAGCCTGATCGACAAATACAAGATCGATTGCCAATTGCGCCGCGAGGGCACCTTGCACATGGCCCACAACGCCCGTGGCGAGGCGGATTTGCGCAGTCGTGAAGAGCAATGGAAGCGCCGTGGTGCGCCGGTCGAATTGCTCACCGGGCAGGCGTGTGAGCAAGCCACCGGCACCCAAAAAATCTCCGCCGCCTTGCTCGATCGACGGGCCGGCACCCTGAACCCCATGGCCTACACCACGGGCTTGGCGAATGCCGCCGCAGCGCTGGGCGGGCAGTTGTTTGACCATTCCCCGGTCACCCAGCTTGAGCGCCAAGGTGCCGATTGGTCGGTGCAGACCGCCGAGGGCGCGGTGCAGGCCGCTCAGGTGGTGATCGCCTCTAACGCCTACACCGAAGGCGAATGGACCGAGTTGCGGCGCAATTTTTTCCCCGGCTATTACTATCAGGTGGCGTCAGCGCCGCTGACCGATGATGCCGCCCGGCAAATCCTCCCCGGTGGCCAGGGCTCGTGGGATACGCGCCAGGTACTGAGCAGCATCCGTCGCGATGCCGATGGCCGTCTGTTGCTTGGCAGCCTGGGCAATGGCAACCAGAAACCTGCCTGGTTCCTCAAGGCGTGGGCCGATCGGGTGCAGCAGCACTACTTCCCGTATCTCAAATCGGTGCAGTGGGAATACACCTGGACCGGCTGCATCGCGTTTACCCCAGACCATCTGATGCGCCTGTTCGAACCCGCCCCTGGCCTGGTCGCAGTCACCGGCTATAACGGGCGCGGTGTGACCACCGGCAGTGTGGTCGGCAAGGCGTTTGCCGACTATCTGTGTCACCAGAATCCCCAGGCCTTGCCGATCCCCTTTGCACCGATGCAGCCACTGGCGGGTGCAGGTCTGCGCAGTTGCCTGTATGAAGCAGGATTCTCGCTGTATCACGCCGGGCAATGTCTGAGGATCGTGATCTGATCAGCGAAATACCGCTCAAAAGCCTGCTTTTTCTTAGCAGGCTACCCATCTGTATTGGTGCAAGGCGTAGCAATCACGCACTGTAAATGTGCAGTTCCGTTACGCACGTTGTTACAGGTGTAGGAACTGTCGTTTATCCCTCTGGTTGCAGCTGCGACCTGGCGGGGTTGTACTTTTTTGGTTCGTTGGTTGCACCTATCGGGGCTAGACGGTTGCACGTCCTGGCAAAAGGCGCCGAAACGCCTGTAATAACAATGACACCGTGTCTTTTTGAAGAATAAAAAAGTAATGGCACGCGGCTTGCTCTGAGCTTTCAGTGAAAAGTTTGAATGCAAGTTGTCGTGCCAAAAATCAAAAATATCGGAGCACCACTCATGTCCCAGACGTTTTACAAGAAAGGTTTTCTGGCCCTCGCCGTTGCAGCGGCGCTGGGTGTTTCTACGTTTGTTCAAGCTGATGTGAAAATTGGTGTGGCGGGCCCGATGACGGGTGCCAACGCCGCTTTCGGTGAGCAGTACATGAAGGGTGCCCAGGCGGCAGCCGACGTTATCAACAAGGCCGGCGGCATCAACGGCGAGCAGATCAAGCTGATTGCCGGCGATGACGCCTGCGAACCCAAGCAAGCCGTGGCCGTGGCCAACCGCCTGGCGGACCAGGACAAGGTGATCGGTGTGGTCGGGCACTTCTGCTCGTCCAACACCATCCCGGCGTCTGAGGTCTACGACGAAGCCGGCATCATCGCCATCACCCCAGGCTCCACCAATCCACAGGTCACCGAGCGCGGCCTGGGCGCCATGTTCCGTATGTGCGGGCGTGACGACCAGCAAGGCATCGTCGCCGGCGACTACATCGTCGATGTGCTCAAGGGCAAGAAAGTCGCGGTGATCAACGACAAGGACACCTACGGCAAAGGCCTGGCCGACGCCACCGCAGCCCAGTTGACCAAGCGCGGTGTCAAGCCGGTGCTGGAAGAGGGCCTGACCCGTGGCGAAAAAGACTTCAGCGCCCTGGTCACCAAGATCCGTTCCCTGGGCGCCGACGTCGTGTACTTCGGCGGCCTGCATCCGGAAGCCGGCCCATTGGTTCGCCAGATCCGTGAAGCGGGCTTGAAAGACGTCAAGTTCATGTCCGATGACGGCGTGGTCACCGACGAACTGGTAGCCACCGCCGGCGGCGCGCAGTACGTCGATGGCGTGTACATGACCTTCGGCGCCGATCCGCGCCTGCTGCCAGACAGCAAGACCGTGGTGGAAGAGTTCCGCAAGAACGGCACCGAGCCTGAAGGCTACACCCTGTATGCCTACGCCTCGATCCAGGCCCTGGCCGCCGGCTTCAACGGTGCCAAGTCCAACAAGGGCGAAGACGCGGCCAAGTGGCTCAAGGCCAACCCCGTGCAGACGGTAATGGGCAAGAAGGAATGGGACGGCAAAGGTGACCTGAAAGTCTCTGACTATGTGGTTTACCAGTGGGACAAGGACGGTAAGTACCATCAGCTGGAAAAACAGAAGTAAGGCTGAGCATCACAGTTCCAATGTGGGAGGGGGCTTGCTCCCGATAGCGCAGTGTCAGCCAACACATGCATGACTGACCCACCGAAATCGGGAGCAAGCCCCCTCCCACAGGGGAACGGTGTTGTTATTGAGATCTGTTTTTTCCTCCAGAAGCGCCGCACACCGACAGGTGTGCAGGTGCTCACCGCGTGAGATTGCGTTATGGATGGTATTTTCCTGCAGCAACTGGTCAACGGCCTGACCCTCGGGTCGGTCTATGGCCTGATCGCCATCGGCTACACAATGGTCTATGGCATCATTGGCATGATCAACTTCGCCCACGGCGAGGTTTATATGATTTCCGCTTACCTCGCGGCGATCAGTCTGGCACTGCTGGCTTACTTCGGCATCGAATCCTTCCCGCTGCTCATTCTCGGCACCTTGATCTTCACCGTGGTCGTCACTGGCGTGTACGGTTGGGTCATTGAACGGGTCGCCTATAAACCGTTGCGCAACTCCACCCGACTGGCTCCGCTGATCAGCGCCATCGGCATCTCGCTGATCCTGCAGAACTACGCACAGATCGCCCAGGGCGCCAAGCAACAAGGTATCCCGACCCTGCTGGCCGGCGCCTGGCGCGTCGATATCGGCACTGGCTTCGTGCAACTGACCTACACCAAAGTGTTCATCCTAGTGGCGGCATTCGCCGGCATGGCGTTGCTCACCTACATCATCAAGTACACCAAGCTGGGTCGCATGTGCCGCGCCACCCAGCAAGACCGCAAGATGGCCTCGATCCTGGGCATCAACACCGACCGGGTGATCTCCTACGTGTTCGTCATCGGCGCGGCCATGGCTGCCCTGGCCGGCGTGCTTATCACCCTCAACTACGGCACCTTCGACTTCTATGCCGGCTTCATCATCGGCATCAAGGCGTTTACCGCTGCGGTACTCGGCGGCATCGGCTCCCTGCCTGGGGCGATGCTGGGCGGGATCATCCTTGGTATCTCCGAGTCGCTGTTCTCGGGGTTGATCAACTCTGACTACAAAGACGTGTTCAGTTTCTCCCTGCTGGTGGTGATTCTGATTTTCCGTCCCCAGGGCCTGCTTGGTCGCCCACTCGTGGCGAAGGTGTAAACATGTCTGCTGCCAAATCTATCGATATCAAGAAAAGTGTGGTCGATACGGTCCTCGCCGGGCTGATTTCGCTGATCGTGTTCGGGCCCATCGTCGGCGTAGTGCTCGACGGCTACAGCTTCAACCTGGAGCCGCTGCGCGTTGCCACGTTGGTCGCCATTGTGATGGCCGGACGCTTTGCCCTCAGCCTGTTCCTGCAAACCCCCAAGGGCGTGAAGATTCTGCAGGGTTTTGAAAGCAGCGGCTCGGGCGTGCATGTGCTGCCACCGGGCTACAAGTCGCGGCTGCGCTGGATCATCCCGGCGCTGATCGTGATCGCCATCGTGTTTCCGATCTTCGCCAACAAATACCTGCTGACCGTGGTGATTCTCGGGCTGATCTACGTGTTGCTTGGCCTTGGCCTGAACATCGTGGTGGGCCTGGCGGGCCTGCTCGACCTGGGTTACGTGGCGTTCTATGCCATCGGTGCCTACGGCCTGGCGCTGGGTTACCAATACCTCGGCCTGGGGTTCTGGACGGTGCTGCCGCTGGCGGCAATCGCGGCGGCACTGGCGGGGTGCATACTCGGCTTCCCGGTGCTGCGAATGCACGGTGACTACCTGGCCATCGTGACCCTGGGCTTTGGTGAAATCATTCGCCTGGTGCTCAACAACTGGCTGTCGTTCACCGGCGGCCCCAACGGTATGCCGGTGCCTTCGCCGACGTTCCTGGGCCTGGAGTTCGGCAAGCGTGCCAAAGATGGCGGCATCCCGTTCCACGAGTTCTTCGGCATTGATTACAACCCCAACATCAAGTTCATGTTCATCTACATCGTGCTGTTTCTGGTGGTGCTGGCCGTGCTGTACATCAAGCATCGCCTCACGCGTATGCCGGTCGGTCGCGCCTGGGAAGCCTTGCGTGAAGATGAAATCGCCTGTCGTTCCATGGGCCTGAATCACGTATTGGTCAAGCTCTCGGCGTTCACCATTGGGGCTTCCACTGCCGGATTGGCGGGTGTGTTTTTTGCCAGTTACCAGGGCTTCGTCAATCCGTCGTCGTTTACCTTCTTCGAGTCGGCGTTGATCCTGGCCATCGTGGTGTTGGGCGGCATGGGCTCGACGGTGGGCGTGGTGATTGCGGCGTTTGTGCTGACCGTGGCGCCTGAATTGCTGCGCAGCTTCTCCGAATACCGTGTGCTGCTGTTTGGCGTGTTGATGGTGGTGATGATGATCTGGAGACCGCGTGGCTTGATTCGGATCAGCCGCACCGGTGTGACGCCACGCAAGGGGGTAGCGCCATGAGCAAGGAAGTCGTGCTATCTGTCGAACACCTGATGATGCACTTCGGTGGCATCAAGGCCCTGAGCGATGTCAGCCTCAAGGTCGAACGCAACTCGATATTTGCCCTGATCGGCCCCAATGGCGCCGGCAAAACTACGGTGTTCAACTGCCTCACCGGCTTTTACAAAGCCAGCGGCGGCAAGATCGAACTCAACGTGCGCGGCAAGCAAACCAACGTCATCCAGTTGTTGGGTGAGCGCTTTGAGGCCACCGACTTCGTATCGCCCAAAAGCTTCCTCAGCCGCGTGTACTACAAGATGTTCGGCGGCACCCACCTGGTAAACCGCGCCGGCCTGGCACGGACCTTCCAGAACATTCGCCTGTTCAAGGAAATGTCGGTGCTGGAAAACCTGCTGGTGGCCCAGCACATGTGGGTCAACCGCAACATGCTCGCGGGCATCCTCAATACCAAGGGCTACCGCAAGGCTGAAAGTGATGCCCTGGACTGTGCGTTCTACTGGCTGGAGGTTGTGGACCTGGTGGACTGCGCCAACCGCCTGGCTGGCGAGCTCTCCTACGGCCAGCAGCGCCGCCTGGAGATCGCCCGCGCCATGTGCACGCGGCCGCAGATCATCTGCCTGGACGAACCGGCAGCGGGCCTCAACCCTCAGGAAACCGAAGCCCTCAGCGCGATGATTCGCCTGCTGCGCGACGAACACGACCTCACGGTGGTGCTGATCGAACACGACATGGGCATGGTGATGAGTATTTCCGACCACATTGTGGTGCTGGACCACGGCAACGTGATCGCCGAAGGCGGCCCCGACGCGATCCGCAACGACCCGAAAGTGATCGCCGCCTACCTGGGCGCGGACGAAGAGGAGTTGGTATGAGCGCACCTATCCTCGAAATGAAGGACCTGGACGTGTTCTACGGCCCGATCCAGGCGTTGAAGAAAGTCTCGCTGCACATCAACGAAGGCGAAACCGTCAGCCTGATCGGCTCCAACGGCGCGGGAAAGTCCACGCTGCTGATGTCGATCTTCGGCCAGCCTCGGGCCGAGTCGGGGCAGATTCTGTACAACGGCGTCGACATTACCCACAAGTCCTCCCACTACATCGCCTCCAACGGCATTGCGCAGTCGCCGGAAGGGCGGCGGGTGTTCCCCGACATGACCGTCGAGGAAAACCTGCTGATGGGCACCATCCCCATTGGCGACAAGTTTGCCAGCGAGGATATGCAACGCATGTTCGAGCTGTTCCCCAGGCTCAAGGAGCGGCGTAACCAGCGCGCCATGACCATGTCCGGCGGCGAGCAGCAAATGCTCGCCATCGCTCGTGCGCTGATGAGCCGGCCCAAACTGTTGCTGCTCGACGAGCCAAGCCTGGGACTGGCGCCGATTGTGGTGAAGCAGATCTTTTCTACCCTGCGCGAGCTGGCGTCTACCGGGATGACCATCTTCCTGGTGGAGCAGAACGCCAACCATGCGCTGCGCTTGTCGGATCGGGCGTATGTGATGGTCAATGGCGAGATTCGCCTGACGGGCACCGGTAAAGAGCTGCTGGTGAACGAGGAAGTGCGCAACGCCTACCTGGGCGGTCACTGACCTCAAGTCCAGACACATCACCCCTGTGGGAACCTGGCCTTATGTGGGAGCCGGGCTTGCCCGCGATAGCATCACCTCGGTTTAGCTGGCATACCGAGGTGGCTGCATCGCAGGCAAGCCAGCTCCCACCCAAGGCCCGGTTCCCACATTTGTTTTTGCGGTGTCAACAAGCCCTCCACCAAATTGTGGAAAACAAATCCAGCCCACCTCCAAAGCGCGACATATAGCCGCCGCAAATCCCTGTTTTGTCACAGTTTTGACTTGTCCCCATCCACTGTGGAACCGGCTGTGGGTAACGTGGGTGTACTTGGCTGAAAGCCTTTGAATACGGGGCCTGTAGCGTTGTGGTTGTTTTTTGATCGGCGGCTTTTTCTCGACCCTCTACCGGCTTTGTCAACCTGTTTAAAGACACAGGTATATGACCGGAATATGTCCATCCAGCCTGTGGATAAGTCTGTGACTAAACTCTGGAAAGACGCCCGCAGGGGCCGGAATGACTGGCCTGAAGCCATCGTTGCGTTTTTCCGAATTTTTCAGGGGCTACATACGCCCCAGCCAAGGTCAAGCAAAAAACTTTCTAAAAACGCCTGCAAGCCTTGTACACAGTGGCTTCGAGCGATTTGCACTTGCCCCCAAAGACTGTGGGCGCAGTTGTGGATAACCTGCGCGCATATGGCTGCAGGCCACGTTTTATAAGGCTTTGCTTGGGGTGGTTAAAAAACGCACAGTTGCGTGTGAAGTTACGTGCGTAGCGGTTGCCGCAGCCGCGGCGGAAGGGCATTCTGCTGGCAACTTTTTTCCCCGATGCACTCAAGGAGAACACCATGTCCGACACGCTATTCATTACTGGCGCTACTTCAGGTTTCGGCGAGGCCTGTGCCCGTCGTTTTGCCGAAGCCGGCTGGAAACTGGTGCTCACCGGTCGTCGTGCCGAGCGCTTGAATGCCTTGGTCGAAGAACTTTCCAGGCAGACCGAAGTGCATGGCCTGGTGGTGGATGTGCGCGATCGCAAAGGCATGGAGGAGGCCATCGCCAACTTGCCGCCGTCGTTCGCCAAACTGCGTGGCCTGATCAACAACGCTGGCCTGGCCGTGGGCACTGATCCGGCCCCCAAGTGCGACCTCGACGACTGGGAAACCATGGTCGACACCAATATCAAGGGCCTGCTGACCACTACCAACCTGCTGCTGCCGCGCCTGATTGCTCATGGCCGGGGTGCGGGGATCATCAACCTGGGTTCCATCGCCGGTAACTACCCGTACCCCGGCAGCCATGTGTATGGCGGCTCCAAGGCGTTCGTAAAGCAGTTCTCGCTGAACCTGCGTTGCGACCTGCAAGGCACTGGCGTGCGTGTGACCAACATCGAGCCGGGCCTTTGCGAGAGCGAGTTCTCGCTGGTGCGCTTTGGCGGTGACCAGGCGCGTTATGACGCCACCTACGCAGGTGCCGAGCCGATTCAGCCGCAGGATATTGCCGACACGATTTTCTGGGTGATGAATACGCCGGCGCACGTGAATATCAACCGGTTGGAGCTGATGCCTGTGAGCCAGACCTGGGCTGGGTTTGCGATTGAGCGGGGGGCCAAATAGGGCCTTAGACCGCGTCGCCTGCATCGGGGGCAAGCCCCCTCCCACATTGATCGGGTTCGCAGATCAAGTGTGGGAGGGGGCTTGCCCCGATAGCGGTAAATCGGCCAAAAACAGGCCATAAGGTACACTCCGCTCCTGAAAACCCTCCGCACTGTGCGGTTTAAAGGTTTTGACAGGAGGAAATGTGAGTAACCGAGGTGAGCAGGCACTGCTCAAACAATCGACCATCCTGATGTTCGCCGTGGCGATCGCCGGGATTGTCACGGGTGTCATATCCGGCGCCCAATCCATTTTATTCGACGGCTTTTTCTCGCTGATCGCCACCGCCATCAAGGTGCTGATGCTGATCACGGCCAAGCTGATCGCCAAGAAAAGCAACGAGCGCTTCCAGTTCGGCTATTGGCACCTGGAACCGATGGTGCTGTTGATCGAAGGCAGCTTCCTGCTGCTGATCGCCATCTACGCGTTCCTCAATGGTGTGTTCGGCATCATCAACGGCGGGCGCGAGATCGAGTTGGGGCTGGTGATCATTTATGCGGCGGTGTTTACCGTCGTGGAGTTCGCCTACTTCTTTTATGTGCGCTACCGCAACCGCACGCTTAAATCGTCGCTGATCCAGTTCGACAACATCAGTTGGCTGGTGGACGCAATGCTGTCGGTGGGCTTGCTGATCAGCTTCCTTGCCGCACTGCTGCTCAAGTCCCAGGGCTATGGCGAATGGGCGGTGTACGTCGACCCGCTGATTTTGATCCTGTTGGCCCTGAGTATGCTGGCGCCAGCGTTCAAGATCCTGCGCCCGGCGTTGCGTGAAGTGCTGGGGATCGCGCCGGATCACCTGGACGATAAAGTACGCGAAGTGATGGATGCGGCGCAGGCCAGGCATGGTTTCGATGACTACGTGTCCTATGTGCAGAAGCACGGGCGGGCGCGGTTTATCGAGATTCATGTAGTGCTGCCGGCCGATTACCCAGTGGATAAGGTCGCGACCCTCGACAGGTTGCGCGAAGAGATATCCACAGGGCTGGGCACGCCGGATGCGGCGCGTTGGTTGACGATCAGTTTTACGGGCGATCGCAAGTGGATTGCATAACGTCTGTTAGACCGAGGTGAGGCTATCGCAGGCAAGCCAGCTCCCACATTGATTGGGTTCGCACATTAAGGTGTGGGAGCTGGCTTGCCTGCGATGGGGCCTTGCAGGTCAGCCCAGATGCTGGACCAGACCCTGATAGCAAGTCGCCAAATGATAAGGGGTGGTAGAAGGCATATCCCGCCGGCTCACCTTACCGTCGGCATCCAGGCATTCATGCCAGCCCTTTGCATGCAGAAAACGCTGTTGCAGCGCCAGCAATTGACGTTGCAGCACCGTCTCGCTGCCGGGACGCAAGGTCAGTGCTCGCAGGTATTCCGCCTGGGCCCAGATGCGCTGAGTGCCGTCGCGCACCGTGCCATCGAGTGCCAACATGCCACTGACCGCACCGCTTAACTTATCCACACCCTTTTGCTCGGCATAGTCAAACGCCCGTGTCAGTGATGCATGCAGCGGCGTGCCGCGCAGCACCTCTGAGGATTCCAGCAAAAAGAACCATTCGAACTGGTGCCCTGGTTCAAACCAGTTATCCACAGCGCCCAGCGGTTTCTCCAGCATCACGCCGTGCTCGCGGTCGATGAAGCGTTGCTGCATGGCCGTCGCCAGTGCCAGCAGTGCGGCTTGTACCTGCGCGTCCTCGCGTACCGCGAGGGTGGCGAGGAAGCCCTCGGCCAAGTGCATCAGCGGGTTTTGCAACGGGCCGGATTTCAGCGAGGCCCAGTTGCGCTCAAGTACGGCCTCATACAAGCCATCGCCTGTGGAAAAGCGTTGAGCCACAACTTCCAGTGCGGCGTTGAGCACTGACTCCACCAAGGGTTCACGCACCTTGGCCCAGTAATGGGCACAGGCAAAGATGATGAACGCGTGGGTGTAGAGGTCCTTGCGCTTGTCCAGCGGTTGGCCGGCCGGGTCGATGCTGTAGAACCAGCCGCCGTGCTCGGCATCATGGAAGTGCCGCTGCAGGGAGCGGAACAGCGCCGCCGCCCGTTCATCGGCAAAGGCCGCACCTGGCTCGCCGATCAGGCTGGCGAACAGGTACAGCTGCCGGGCGCACGCCATGGCGCGATAGCGTTGTGGGGGCAATGGTTGATGATCGGCATCCAGTGCCTCAAAGGGCAGTGCGAGGTCGGCATTCCAACCCGGACCTTGCCAGAGGGGCACGATCAGGTCATGGAAGTGCGTGAGCACAGGCGTCAGGGAAGAGGGGGAAGCGATGGGCATTGGCTGGCGTCGTCACGGCAGGGGTGTTTGCCGCGCATGGTAGCAGGCTTGGGATCGGTGGTGTTTGTACTGGCACTATCGCGGGCAAGCCCGCTCCCACATTTTTGAAGTGTGAACCCTCTCAAATGTGGGAGCTGGCTTGCCTGCGATGAGGTCCTTGCAGTCGCTGACGATCAGCCCGCCAACAACCACACCCCAGTCGCTGCCGAAGCCGCCCCGGCCACCCGCACCAAGGGTGCCGCAGCCGCTGGCAAAAAGCGCACGACTGCATAACCGGCGGCATGCAACGCCGCGGTCGCACCCACAAACCCAATGGCATACGCCCAAGGGCTGGTCATGTCCGGCAGTTCAAGGCCATGGGCCACGCCGTGAAACAACGCAAACAATGCCGTGGCACCCACCGCCATGAACAGCGGCGGCCGCACCGCCAGTGCCACGGCCAGGCCCAGGGCGAGCACCGAAGCGGCAATCCCGCTTTCCAGCGCCGGCAATTGCAGCCCTTCAAAACCCAACACCCCGCCGATCAGCATGGTGCCGACGAAGGTGCATGGCAGTGCCCAGCGCGCGACGCCTTTCTGTTGGGCCGCCCACAGGCCGACCGCAACCATGGCCAGCAAGTGATCGAGGCCGCCCAAGGGATGGCTGATGCCGGCCACCAGGCCATTGTCGCCGTGGCCAGGGTGCGCGAAGGCCAGGGCAGGGGCCAGCAGCAGCGCGGCAGCGGCGAAGAGTTTGTTGAGGCTCATGGACAGGTTCCTTATGGGTTGATCAGGCGGCGGTCAGCAAGCCCTGGCGTTCGATGAAGGCGACGATGTCGTCCAGGCCGACTCCGGTTTTCTGGTTGCTGAACACAAAGGGTTTGCCGTTGCGCATCCGCTGGGTGTCGCTGTTCATCAACTCCAGCGAGGCGCCCACCAGCGGGGCCAGGTCGATCTTGTTGATCACCAGCAAGTCGGATTTGCAAATACCGGGCCCGCCTTTGCGTGGCAGCTTGTCACCAGCGGACACATCGATCACATAAATGGTCAGGTCTGAGAGTTCCGGGCTGAAGGTGGCCGACAGGTTGTCGCCGCCGGACTCCACCAGGATCAGGTCCAGGCCGGGAAAGCGGCGGTTGAGCTGGTCCACGGCCTCAAGGTTGATCGAAGCATCTTCGCGAATCGCCGTGTGCGGGCAGCCGCCGGTCTCCACGCCGATGATGCGCTCCGGCGCCAGTGCCTTGTTACGTACCAGAAAGTCGGCGTCTTCGCGGGTATAGATGTCGTTGGTGACCACCGCCAGGTTATAGCGATCACGCAGCGCCAGGCACAGGGCCAGGGTCAGGGCGGTCTTGCCGGAGCCCACCGGGCCGCCGATTCCGACGCGCAGGGGTTGTGTGTTCATGTGCTTCTCCACAATAAAAAACGTTCAGGAACGAAACAGGCGGCTGTACTGGCGTTCGTGGGCCATGCACGCCAGGGACAGGCCAAAGGCGGCGCTGCCCAACCGCGCAGGGTCAATGCGCTCGGCGTCCTGCTGGGCTTGCTGTAGCAAGGGCAGCAGTTCGCTGGTCAGGCGTTGCGCGGCTTGCTGGCCCAGTGGCAGGGTTTTCATCAGCACGGCCAATTGGTTCTCCAGCCAGCTCCACAGCCACGCGGCGAGGGCATCGTCGGGGCTGATGTGCCAGGCGCGGGCGGCCAGGGCCCAGCCAAGAGCCAGGTGCGGTTCGCCGCGTTGTGCAAGGAACTCACGGGCGGTGCTGTCCAGTTCCGGTAAGCCATTGAGCAGTTGCTGCAGGGAGTAGCCCATTTGCCGGCTCTCCTGATACAGCTCGCGGGTCTCACGGCTGGCGCGGTGTTCTTCGCACAATTGCGCCAGCCCAGGCCAGTCCTGTTCAGCGGCCGCGCGGCAATGGCCGAGCAACAGCGGCGCTTCGAAGCGCGCAAGGTTGAGCAGCAACTGATCGCTGATCCAGCGCCCTGCGCTCGCGGCATCCTGTACGCGGCCGTTGTCCACAGCCATTTCCAGGCCCTGGGAATAGCTGTAGCCGCCAATCGGCAACTGCGGACTGGCCAGGCGCAACAGCGCCCAGGCTGGGTTCATAGACGTACGCCGAACTGGTGCAGCTTGGGCGGGTAGTTGAAGTCTTCGTCGCCATGGCGCGAATGATGATGGCCGCCGCCGTAGGCGCCATGTTCCGGCTGGAACGGCGCCTCGATGGTTTGCGTGTCGGCGCCCAACTGTTCCAGCATCGCCTTGAGCACGTAGTCGTCGAGCAGGCGCAGCCAGCCGTCGCCGACTTGCAGGGCCACATGGCGGTTACCCAGGTGATAGGCAGCGCGGGTCAGTTCAAAGGCGTTGCGGCAAGTGACGTGCAGCAGTTGTTCAGGGCGGGCGCAAACGCGTACGACACGTCCGTCTTCAGCTTGTAGGAACTCGCCATCGTGCAAGGGCGGCTGTCCACGCTCCAAAAACAGGCCGACGTCTTCACCGTCGGCACTGAAACAGCGCAGGCGGCTTTTGCTGCGGGCTTCGAAGTTCAGCAGCAACTCAGCGGCCCAGAGGGCTTGGGGGGCGATTCGGCGGTGGATCACCAGCATCGGTAGGCTTCCAGCTATGAGCGATAGCAGTGCTAGAGCAAGGGGCTTGCCAACCTGCTACTGGCGTAGGAGTTTCCTGTCAGTGCAGGTGGTTGCGCATGGATAGGGCATCCACGGGTTGTATAGATCGTTCAAATTTGGTGCACATGAGCGGTTATAGCACTGGAAAAGGGCGTTTTCCCTGAAAGAAGCCTGGTGCTGCATGAAATTTCTTTCATCCAATTATCCGTTGCGTTTTTAAGGATTTATCCTACAAAGACCCGAGAATCGGCCTTCGTGGGCTTACGTGATGGTTCTTTAACATTCGCGCCGTGTTTAATTCACCGCGATGTTCATCATGTTCAAGTCATTTATTTGTTCAGTCATTGTCGGCCTGTCGTGTGTTATCTCGTCAGCCTCGGCCAATCTTCAACAGCCGCCGACTTTCGCTTCAAGCCATGCGGCGTCTTCGGTCGACGATGTGATCGACCGCGCCCATCAACTGCTCGGCACTCCCTACAAGTGGGGCGGTACGTCTGCCGAGCAGGGGTTTGATTGCAGCAGTTTCCTGGTCTATCTGTTCAAGACCGAAGCCAACATTCAGCTGCCGCGTACCACTGCGGCGATGCACCGTTCAACCGCTGCAACCATCAAGCGAAAAGCGTTAAAACCGGGCGATGCCGTATTTTTCAAAGGCAACGGGCGAGGGCAGGTGAGTCACGTCGGGCTGTATATCGGCGAAGGCAAGTTCATCCATTCACCGCGTACCGGCAAGCATGTGCGTATCGATTCGTTGAGCAATAAGTACTGGAGCAAGAACTACACAACGGCCAAGCGTTTTCACAAGGCCGGCTGAGGGATTACTCGGTACTGCCCAGCCCTTGCCAGTGCTTGAGGCCGATAAAGATAAAGCGCAGTTGCTGGGTGATTTTCGCCTGGGGCGTGAGGTGGGCCGGCAGGGCATGGGCCGGTGGGTCGATGATATCGGGCAGGGTGGCGAACACGCTTTTGACGATCAGGTCGGCCATCACATGTAAACCTTCTGCATCCAGATGCTGCAATTTTGGCATCAACGTCAGGTCGGCGGCCAGGTCGCGGGTGATGTCCTCGCGCAGGGCGCCGATGGCTTGGCGCACGGCCAGGCAGCCGCCGTACTGTTCGCGGGCCAAAAACAGGAATTGCGAACGGTTGGCCGAAACTACGTCGAGAAAGATCCGCACAGAGGCATCGATAATGCCCCCCATCACGAATTCGTTGTGGCGCACCAGGCGGATCGTGGCGCGGAAGGTCTGGCCGACTTCGCTGACCAATACCAGCCCAAGCTGGTCCATGTCGGCAAAATGGCGATAGAAACCAGTTGGCACAATACCGGCGGTCTTGGCCACTTCGCGCAGGCTCAGGCTGCCAAACCCACGGCCACACTCCATCAGATGGCGGGCTGCGTCCATCAAGGCAAGGCGTGTCTGTTGCTTCTGTTCGGCGCGGGGCAGCATGAGCGGATGGGCTTTTGTCGGCAAGTACAGCGACGCACTCTAGCAAAAGCGCTTTGCCGGCGTCGAACTTGGCGGGGGCGAGGCGTGACGCGGTCTATATAAAAGCAAAAGCCCGATCGGCTGATCGGGCTTTTTTCTGGGCCACCACGGGCTTAGCTCTGTGCTTGATGCAGTTCTTGCAGACGGTCGGCACCACCTTCAGCAACGCCTTCGGTGTAGGCGCGTTTGTTGGCTTGTTCAGCACCGCCTTCTACCAGACCTTTCTCTTGCAGGCGATTGTAGCCATTTTCAGCGACAGCACCTTTGGCGTAGTCACGGTTTTCGTCTTCTTGCGAACCGCTACGCGCCACGGTTTGGCTAGTCTGCATGGCTTGAGCTTTGTTCTGTGGAGTGGCCTGTTCGGCGGCTGGCAGGGCGAAAGCGCTGGAAGCCAGGACAGATAACAGGACGGTAGCGAGTAATTGGCGTTTCATGATGGTTGCTCCTTGGGAGGGCGATAAAGTGGGTACAGGGCTAATGCTACTCTTGATAAGTCGATATAAAAGTTCATAAACACAATGGTAATAATCAACAGAATTGATTGTTCCCTGCAAAGGCTCTAGATCGAGCCTCTCAAGCACGCGGTTTTGCACCGCAGTGGGTATTTTCGACACGAACCTGGGTAACAATGGTGCGCTGTCGATGATGAAATCTGTCTGCTTGATCAGGAAAATCGTTTTTTTCGGCTAAATCCGCCGTTGGGTTAAACCCTCCGGCACTTTGCCAGTCGTAGTTCTATAAGCTGTGTCAAAGGCTGTTGCCCAGCCAGTCGTATTCAGGAGCCCTGTGCAATGACGCGCACTCGTAAAATCGTCGCTTGGAGCTGCGCCAGCTTCGTTCTGTTAATTGCCATAGCGGTACTTGTGCTGGTGTTCTTCGACTGGAACCGCATCAAGCCGCCGCTCAACGCCAAGGTATCCGAAGAACTGCATCGCCCGTTCGCCATCAACGGCAACCTCGCGGTGGTGTGGCAGCGCGAGCCCGATGAGGGCGGCTGGCGTGCCTGGGTGCCGTGGCCCCATGTGATCGCCGAAGACCTGACCCTGGGCAACCCGGATTGGTCGAAACAACCGCAGATGGTCACGCTCAAGAAGGTCGAGCTGCGTATTTCACCCCTGGCTTTGCTGGTGCAGCGCGTGGTGATCCCGCGCATTGACCTCACCGAACCCAGTGCCCAGTTGCAGCGCCTGGCCGACGGCCGCGCCAACTGGACGTTCAAGTTCGATCCCAAGGACCCCGACGCCGAGCCCTCCAACTGGGTGGTGGATATCGGCGCCATCGGCTTTGACAAGGGCCATGTGACCCTCGACGATCAAACCCTCAAGACTCAGTTGGATGTGATCATCGACCCCTTGGGCAAGCCCATCCCGTTTGGTGAAATCGTCGGGGACGCCGATGCCAAGAAGGCGCTGGAAAAAGGCTCGGCGCCTCAGGACTACGCGTTCGGCCTCAAGGTCAAAGGCCAATATCACGGCCAGAAGCTCGCCGGCACCGGCAAGATCGGCGGTCTGCTGGCCTTGCAGGACGCGGCCAAGCCGTTCCCGCTGCAAGCCCAGGTGAAAGTCGCCGACACCAGCATCGCCCTGGCCGGCACCCTGACCGACCCGCTTAACCTCGGTGCCCTGGACCTGCGCCTGAAACTCTCGGGCAGCAGCCTGGGTAACCTTTACCCGTTGACTGGTGTGACCTTGCCGGATTCGCCGGCCTATTCAACCGACGGCCATTTGATCGCCAAGCTGCATGAAACCAGCGGCGCCTCATTCCGCTACGAGAACTTCAACGGCAAGATCGGCAACAGCGACATCCATGGCGACCTGGCCTATGTCGCCAGCCAGCCACGGCCCAAGCTCAGCGGCGCGCTGGTGTCCAACCAACTGCTGATGGATGACCTGGCGCCTCTGATTGGCGCGGATTCCAACGCCGAGCAAAAAGCTCGTGGCGGTGAAAGCAAACAACCGGCGACCAAAGTGCTGCCGGTTGAAGAGTTCCGCACCGAGCGCTGGCGCGAGATGGATGCCGACGTGGAATTCACCGGCAAGCGTATCGTGCACAGCGCCGACTTGCCCTTCACCGATCTCTACACGCACCTGGTGCTCAACGACGGCCAACTGAGCCTCGAACCCCTGCGTTTCGGCGTGGCCGGCGGCAAGCTCGATGCGCAGATTCGCTTGAATGGCCGCATTACGCCGATGGAAGGCAGCGCCAAGCTGACGGCACGCAACTTCAAGCTCAAGCAACTGTTCCCGACCTTTGAACCGATGAAAACCAGCTTCGGTGAGCTCAACGGCGATGCCGATATTACCGGGCGTGGTAACTCGGTGGCGGCACTGCTGGGAACCTCCAACGGCGACCTGAAGATGCTGATCAACGATGGCGCCATCAGCCGCAGCCTGATGGAAATCGCCGGGCTCAACGTGGGCAACTACGTCGTGGGGCGCCTGTTCGGCGACGAGGAAGTGAAGATCAACTGCGCAGCGGCGGACTTCGGCATCAAGACGGGCCTGGCGACCACGCGGTTGTTTGTGTTCGATACCGAGAACGCCATCATCTACATCGACGGCACCGCGAACATGGCCACGGAGCAGTTGGACCTGACCATCACGCCGGAGTCCAAGGGCTTTCGCTTGTTTTCGCTGCGCTCGCCGCTGTACGTCAATGGGCCGTTTATCAAGCCCAATGCTGGCGTGAAAGCCATTCCGCTGGCGCTACGTGGTGCAGGCATGGTCGCCCTGGGCGTTATCGCCGGGCCAGCCGCCGGCTTGCTCGCCTTGGTCGCACCAAGCGGCGGAGAGCCGAATGAATGCGCGCCGTTGCTGCAGCAGATGAAGGAAGGCAAGGCACCGAAAACCGTGAAGTAACTGTAGGAACCGCAAAGCAAATGTGGGAGGGGGCTTGCTCCCGATTGCAGTGTGTCAGTCAGTACATCGGGTACTGAACCACCGCTATCGGGAGCAAGCCCCCTCCCACATGGGTATTGCCGTGTTGCGGGTTACAGGTCTTGCAGAATATCCGCCATATCATCGGCGTGCTCTTCTTCCTGGGCCAGGATGTCTTCGAAGATGCGACGGGTAGTCGGGTCTTTATCGCCGATGTACTGGATGATTTCACGGTAGCTGTCCACCGCGATGCGCTCGGCTACCAGGTCTTCGTAGACCATCTCTTTGAGCGAGTTGCCTGCCACATATTGAGCGTGGGAGTTCTTCGACAGCAGGTCGGGGTTGAACTCCGGCTCGCCGCCCAGTTGCACGATACGCTCGGCCAGTTTGTCGGCGTGCTCGGCTTCCTGGGTGGCGTGTTCAAGGAACTCATCGGCAGCCACGCTGGCTTTCAGGCCGTTGGCCATGAAGTAGTGACGCTTGTAGCGCAACACGCAAACCAGCTCGGTGGCCAGTGACTCGTTGAGCAGGCGGATGATTTCCTGACGGTCGGCGTCGTAGCCTTCGGTCACGGCACCGTTTTCGACATTCTGGCGGGCGCGGCTGCGCAGGGTCGCAATGTCAGTCAAGTGTGCTTCAGTCATTTCAATCTCCTGGGGCTAATCCGGTTGTACGCCACGCTCTGCCGGCGTGATCGCTATAGGTTGTGAGTCCCGGGCCAGGCGAAAAGTTTTATCGGATTTAACAGGATGTGTCATGAGCACGTCTGACCGGTGTGGTCCAGCGCTCCGACAGGATCACTCCACCCAGGGTCAGCAAGCCACCCACCAGGTGATACAGCGCCAACTCTTCCTTCAACACCACTGCTGCGATCAGTGCGGTAATCAACGGCAGCAGGTTGAAAAACAGCGTGGTACGGCTTGGCCCCAGGGTCTTCACCGAGTGCATCCACGCCAGCGGCGCCAGCATTGAAGCCAGCAGGCAGGCGTACAGCACCAGCGGAATATTCGTCCAGCCCAAACCGGCCTTGGCCGAGAACAGGTACAGCGGCAGCAGTACCACCACTGCCACCAGCACCTGCAAATACAGCAGCACCAACGGTGGCAGGCGCAGTTGCCATTTTTTCAGCAGGGTGCTGTAGACCGCATAAGCCAGCGTCGCCACCAGCATCATGCCGTCACCCAGGTTGACCCCGTGTTGCAACAGCGCGCCCAGGCTGCCGGACGATACCACCACCACGACACCGGCGAACGACAGCACCGCGCCGGTCAGAGCGCCGAAGGTCAGGCGTTGCCCCAGGCTGATAATCGCGGCGGTCAACGCCATCAGCGGCATCAGCGAGAGAATGATGCCCATGTTGGTGGCGCTGGTCAGCGTGGCGGCGTAATAGGCCAGGCTTTGATACACCGCCATGCCCAGCACGCCGAGGATGAAGATCTTGCCCAGGTTGGGGCGGATAAGCGGCCAGTTGGCAACGACCGGCTTGAGCATGAACGGGGTGAACAGCAGTGCTGCGAACAGCCAGCGGTAAAAGCCGATTTCAGCCGGGAAAATCGAGCCCACGGCCAATTTGTTGACCACGGTGTTGCCGGCCCAGATAAAGATGGCCAGCAGCGGATACGCGTATTGCATCGAAAGAAACCCAGTGTATTGACGAGGCGCGATTATCCCCTGTCTGGATCGAAGCCTATACTGCGATCCAGACAACCGACCTCTGAATCCAGACAACATGCCCCGACATACCGTACGCCTGGCGGATTTCCCCCGCCTGCCGAGCCCTGTGTACTTTCGCTATTCCGATTTCGCACCCGATACCGAGTGCACCCCGCACCGGCACAGCTGGGGGTCGTTGGACTATTCAGCCAACGGCGTGATGCGCATGGAGGTGGCTGGCAGCCGTTTTATGTCGCCGCCGCAGTACGCGGTGTGGATTCCGCCCAATACCGAACACAGCTCCTACAACGCCCAGGCGATTGTCTATCGTTCGGTGGGCTTGGCGCCGACGCTCTGCGAGCAGCTGCCGCAAGCGCCGTGCACGCTGACGATCAGCGATATTCTCAAGGCCATCCTCAGCGATTTCGCCCAGCGCGACGTGAATATCCCGCAATCGGACGCGGATATCCGCTTGGCCCAGGTGCTGGTGGACCAACTCAAGCAGGCGCCGATCCACGATGGCTTCCTGCCCTACGCCCGCCACCCCGGGCTGCTGGGGGTGCTGGAAGGTATGCAGGCGCAGCCCGCCGACAATCGCCCGCTCGGGCAATGGGCTGAGCAGGTACATGTGAGCGAACGCACCCTGGCGCGTCAGTTTGTGCGCGAGCTGGGTATGAGTTTTGGTGAATGGCGCCAGCGCCTGCGCTACCTGGCGGCCATCGAAGCCCTGGACAGTGATCGCAGCGTGCAGCACGTGGCGTTTGATTTGGGCTACAGCACCGCCTCGGCATTTATCGCCATGTTCCAACGCCATGCTGGCTGCACCCCGGAGCACTACCGACGGACGAATATTCGTGGCCGGTGAAGTTGTAACAGCTTTTGACTACACTGCGCTGTAGGCCGTGCCCGTCGGCACGGTAACAGGGAGAAAACTCCATGAAGATGCTGCGTATTCCGTTGTTGATGATGGGCCTGCTGTTGTGTTCACAAGGTTTTGCCGCCACTGCCCAGCAGAACAAAATGACCACCTGCAATGCCGAAGCCACCACCAAGACCCTCAAGGGCGATGACCGCAAGGCCTTCATGAAGACCTGCCTGTCGGCGCCTGCCGCCAACGATGCCAAGACCCTGACGCCGCAGCAGCAGAAGATGAAGGACTGCAATGCGTCGGCTAAAACCAAAGCGTTGACCGGCGATGCGCGTAAAACATTCATGAGCACCTGCCTCAAAGGTTAATCACGATTTCGCAGGCGCTGCAGATCAAATGTGGGAGGGGGCTTGCTCCCGATAGCGCCGTGTCAGTCAATCGATTCATTGGCTGATCCTCCGTAATCGGGAGCAAGCCCCCTCCCGCACTTGATCGCATTCACAGTCGTCCCCCCTCGCTTGATGCCTGCAACGCTGGCAGACTGCCCATCCTTTAACGCCGTTCGTTTTGAGGCTGTATGCCAACGTTTTCTCAGCGTCATGTGTTGTTGCTGGCCAGTTACATCATCATTTTCGGCGGGTTGCTGCTGGTGCTGCCGCTGAAGTTGCTGCCCAGCCTGCTGGCCGGCCTGTTGGTCTATGAACTGGTCAACATGCTCACCCCCCAACTGCAACGACTGATCGAAGGCCGGCGCGCCCGTTGGCTGGCGGTGGCCTTGCTCGGCACCCTGATCGTCAGCGTACTCACCTTGATCTTCGCCGGCGCCATCAGCTTCCTGCTCCACGAAGCTGAAAACCCCGGGGCTTCCCTGGATAAATTCATGGGCGTGGTCGACCGCGCACGCGGCCAGTTACCGCCGTTCATCGACGCCTACCTGCCCGCCAGCGCCGCCGAGTTTCGCGTGGCCATCGGCGACTGGATGAGCAAGCACTTGAGCGAACTGCAACTGGTCGGCAAAGACGCCGCCCATATGTTCGTCACCTTGCTGATCGGCATGGTGCTCGGCGCCATCATCGCCCTGCAACGGGTGCCCGACCTGACCAAACGCAAACCCCTGGCCGCCGCGCTGTTCGACCGTTTGCACCTGCTGGTTCAGGCGTTTCGCAACATCGTCTTCGCCCAGATCAAAATCGCTGCGCTCAACACGGCTTTCACCGCCGTGTTTCTCGCCGTGGTGCTGCCGCTGTGCGGCATCCACCTGCCGCTGACCAAAACCCTGATCGTGCTGACCTTCCTGCTCGGCTTGCTGCCGGTGATCGGCAACCTGATGTCCAACACCCTGATCACCATCGTCGCGCTGTCGCTGTCGATCTGGGTGGCGGTAGCGGCGCTGGGGTATTTGATCGTGATCCACAAGGTCGAGTACTTCCTCAACGCGCGCATCGTCGGCGGGCAGATCAGTGCCAAGTCGTGGGAATTGCTGCTGGCGATGCTGGTGTTTGAAGCCGCGTTCGGTTTGCCGGGGGTGGTGGCAGGGCCGATTTATTATGCGTATCTGAAGAGTGAGCTGAAGTTGGGTGGGATGGTTTAGGCGCAGATGCGAGTTACAAGCTGCAAGCGGCAAGTGGAAGCAGATTGGCTTTTACTTGCCGCTTGCAGCTGAAAACTTACCGCTTAAGACCCATAACGCTTGCTGGCCTCAATCGCCAAACCGCTGCCGATACTGCCGAAGATATTGCCTTCCACATGCCGCGCATTCGGCAGCATCGCCGAGATACTGTGGCGCAACGCGGGGATGCCGCTGGAACCACCGGTGAAGAACACCGTGTCCACCTGGGCCACGCTCACCGAGGCGTCATTGAGCAATTGCGTGACACTGCCGCGCACGCGTTCAAGCAGGTTGTCGATGGAGGACTCGAACAGCGCCCGGCTCAGGTCCACGCCCAGGCCGGCTTCGATACGATCCAGTGGCACATGGCGGCTGTCTGCCTGCGTCAGCTGGATCTTGGTTTCTTCCACTTCCATCGCCAGCCAGTGCCCGGCGCGCTGTTCGATCAGCTTGAACAGGCGGTCGATGCCGCCGGTGTCTTCGATGTCGTAGCGCATGCTGCCCAGGGCCAGCTGGGACTTTTGCGAGTACACCGAGTTGATGGTGTGCCAGGTCGCCAGGTTCATGTGGTGGCTGGTAGGCATGTAGGCGCCACTCTTCATGCGGCTGCCGTAGCCGAACAGCGGCATCATGCCGGCCAGCGAGAGTTGCTTATCGAAATCGGTTCCGCCGATGTGCACGCCACCGGTGGCGAGGATGTCGCTCTGGCGGTTGTCGTTGTGACGGCGATCCGGCGACAGGCGCACCAGGGAGAAGTCGGAGGTACCACCGCCGATGTCGACGATCAGCACCAGCTCCTCTTTTTCAATGGTGGACTCGTAGTCGAACGCCGCCGCAATCGGTTCGTACTGGAACGAGATGTCCTTGAAGCCGATCTTGCGCGCCACGTCCACCAGGGTGTTCTCGGCTTCCTGGTCGGCCATCGGGTCGTCATCGACGAAGAATACCGGGCGGCCCAATACCACTTCTTCGAACTCACGCCCCGCGTTGGCTTCGGCGCGGCTCTTGAGTTAGCCGATAAACAGCGCCAGCAGGTCGGTAAAAGGCATTGCAGTGCCAAGCACGCTGGTGTCGTGCTTGATCAGCTTGGAACCCAGCAGGCTCTTGAGCGAGCGCATCAAGCGACCTTCGTAGTTCTCCAGGTATTCGTGCAGCGCCAGGCGACCGTACACCGGGCGGCGCTCCTCAAAGTTGAAGAAGACCACCGACGGCAGGGTGATTTTGTCGTCCTCCAGCGCGATCAGCGTTTCCATGCCGGGGCGGATCCAGCCGACGGTGGAGTTGGACGTGCCGAAGTCAATGCCGCAGGCACGGGCTGGGGATGGGTTTTTCATGTCTATCGGGTTCCGGTTTAAAAACGGCCGCGCAGTGTATGCCAGTCGCAAGCGCTTGCGTAGGCCAACCATCCGTTAAATCGTGCTTGAAAGTACGGGATTTGCCCCCACATCTGTTGCATACGGCTGATGCCGATAACACTTTGACGTACCCCCCAGGCCGCAACCCTCACCAGGTGCAAACCAGCGCACGTTGCGCCCCGGGCAGTGCGATCTCGATAAAGGATGGTGAACCGTCGATGGATTTCAAAGATTACTACAAGATTCTGGGTGTCGAGCCGACGGCCGATGACAAGGAAATCAAGGCTGCCTATCGCAAGCTCGCGCGCAAATATCACCCCGATGTGAGCAAGGAAAAAGACGCCGAAGAGAAATTCAAGGACGCGTCCGAAGCCTATGAAGCGCTTAAAAGCGCCGATAAGCGAGCCGAGTACGACGAATTGCGCAAATACGGCCAGCATGGCCAGCCGTTCCAGGGCCCGCCGGGCTGGCAGAGCCGTGGCGGCTTTGGCGGTGGCCAGGACGCGGGCGATTTCTCGGACTTTTTCAGCTCGATCTTTGGCTCGCGCGGCGATGCTTTCGGTGGTGGTCAACGTCGTCCTACCGGGCGCAAGGGCCAGGATGTGGAGATGCAGCTGTCGGTCTCCCTTGAGGAAACCCTGTCGGCCGAGTCCAAGCAGATCAGCTTTCAGGTGCCGCAATACGACGCCTCTGGCCGGCATGTCAGCAATAGCGTCAAGAGCCTGAATGTGAAGATCCCCGCCGGTGTAGCCGACGGCGAGCGCATCCGTCTCAAGGCCCAGGGCGCGCCAGGCATTGGCGGTGGCGCCAATGGCGACCTGTACCTGATCATCAAGTTTGCGCCGCACCCCAAGTTCGAGGTCGATGGCGAGAACCTGGTCATCAACCTGCCGCTGGCCCCGTGGGAGTTGGCCTTGGGTGCGGAAGTGGCAGTGCCGACCCTGACCGGCAAGATCAACCTCAAGGTGCCTGCCGGCAGCCAGAATGGCCAGCGTATGCGCGCCAAGGGCCATGGCTTGCTGAACAAGGCCGGGCAACGTGGCTACCTGTTCATCCAGTTGAAGGCGGTCATGCCCCCTGCGGGCAATGAGGATGTGAAAGCGTTGTGGCAGGAGCTGGCGCAAAAAGCCGCTTTTAACCCACGCGAGCAGTTCTAAGGTCCTGTGGCGAGAGAGCAAGCTCCCTCGCTACATGAGTTTGAGCTAGAACAGGAAATATCGCTGGGCCATCGGCAGGACTTCAGCCGGTTCACACCACAGCAGTACGCCATCGGCCTTGACCTGATAGGTCTGCGGATCAACCTCGATATCCGGCAGGTAATCGTTGTGGATCAGGTCGCTTTTCTGCACATCGCGGCAACCCTTGACCACTGCAATCTGCTTCTTCAATCCCAGGGCCTCGGGCAGGCCGGCGTCCTGTGCCGCCTGGCTGATAAACGTCAGGCTGGTGGCGTGCAGCGAGCTGCCGAAGCTGGCGAACATCGGGCGGTAATGCACCGGTTGCGGTGTGGGAATCGAGGCGTTGGCATCGCCCATCAGGCTCGATGCAATCGCGCCGCCCTTGAGGATCAGGGTCGGCTTGATACCGAAAAACGCCGGCCGCCACAACACCAGGTCCGCCCATTTGCCGACTTCGACGGAACCGACGATATGGCTCACGCCGTGGGTGATCGCCGGGTTGATGGTGTACTTGGCGATGTAGCGCTTGGCGCGGAAGTTGTCGTTGCCGGGGCCGTCACCTGGCAGTGGGCCGCGCTGTTTTTTCATCTTGTCGGCGGTCTGCCAGGTGCGCGTGATCACCTCGCCGACACGGCCCATGGCCTGGCTGTCTGAACTGATCATCGAGAACGCGCCGAGGTCATGCAGGATGTCTTCGGCGGCGATGGTCTCGCGGCGGATGCGGCTCTCGGCGAAGGCCACGTCTTCGGCGATGCTCGGGTCCAGGTGATGGCAGACCATCAGCATGTCCAAGTGCTCGTCGATGGTGTTGCGGGTGAATGGCCGCGTCGGGTTGGTAGAACTGGGCAGCACGTTCGGGTAACCGCACGCCTTGATGATGTCAGGTGCGTGGCCGCCACCGGCACCTTCAGTGTGGTAAGTGTGAATGGTGCGGCCCTTGAGCGCGGCGAGGGTGGTTTCGACGAAGCCCGACTCGTTGAGCGTGTCACTGTGGATCGCCACCTGCACATCGTACTGGTCGGCGACGCTCAGGCAGTTATCAATGCTGGCGGGCGTGGTGCCCCAGTCTTCATGCAGCTTCAAACCAATGGCACCGGCCTTGACCTGCTCGATCAACGGCTCGGGCAAACTGGCGTTGCCCTTGCCGGTGAACCCGATGTTCATCGGGAACGAATCACTGGCCTGCAGCATCCGCGCAAGGTGCCACGGCCCCGACGTGCAGGTGGTGGCATTGGTACCGGTGGCCGGCCCGGTGCCGCCACCGATCATGGTGGTGACGCCGCTGGTCAGTGCTTCTTCGATCTGCTGCGGGCAGATGAAGTGCACATGGGAGTCGATGCCGCCGGCGGTGAGGATCATGCCTTCACCGGCGATCACTTCGGTGCTGGCGCCAATGGCCATGGTCACGCCGGGCTGGATATCCGGGTTGCCGGCCTTGCCGATGGCATGGATGCGACCGTTCTTCAAGCCAACGTCAGCCTTGACGATGCCCCAGTGGTCAATGATCAGCGCATTGGTGATCAGGGTGTCCACGACCTCATGGGCGAGCAACTGGCTCTGGCCCTGGCCGTCACGGATCACCTTGCCGCCGCCGAATTTGACTTCTTCGCCATAGACGGTGAAGTCCTGTTCGACTTCGACAAACAGCTCGGTGTCGGCCAGGCGGACTTTGTCGCCGACGGTTGGGCCATACATGTCGGCGTAGGCTTGGCGGCTGATTTTCATGTGGTTGCCCTGATTAATTGTGTTGAATGTGAGATCGCTATCGCGGGCAAGCCCGCTCCCACATTTTGATTTGTGAACACTGTCAAAAGGTGGGAGCCGGCTTGCCTGCGATGAGGCCCTAGAGGTCGCCCATAATTCGACCGGCAAACCCGAACACCCGGCGCCCGCCGCTCAAATCGACTAACTCCACCTCCCGACGCTGCCCCGGCTCAAACCGAACCGCCGTGCCTGCCGGAATATTCAGGCGCATACCGCGGCTCGCTGAACGGTCAAATTCCAGCGCGTCATTGGTCTCGAAAAAATGGTAATGCGAGCCCACCTGAATCGGCCGGTCGCCGCTATTGGCCACGCTCAAGGTGACGGTGCGGCGGCCGACATTCAGTTCGATCTCGCCAGGCTGGATCTGATATTCACCAGGAATCATGCCGGTTGCCCCAGGGTCTTGTAGTAGATGGCGGTCGGGCTGTAGCGCCCGTCCGGGCTTTGGCAGTAATCGGGCAGCTCACCGATCTTGATGTAGCGCAGCGACTGATAGAAGGCTTCGGCGCCGGAGCCGGCCTCGGTGTCCAGATACAGCAGGCCGCGCTTGTGCTGGCGTGCGGCGAGCTCCAGGCTGTGCATCAATTGCTGGCCCAGGCCATGGCGGCGGGCGCTGCTGTGCACCAGCAACTTTTGCACTTCGGCGCGGTTGAGGCCATTGGCCTTTTGGCACAGCGCCAGTTGTACACTGGCGACTACCCGTTCTTCACGTACCACCACCCACAACAGCAGGCTGGCGTCTTCGATACCGGCTTGCACGCCGGTCAGATACTCGCGGGCCTGGGCCTCATCGAAGTCGGCCATAAAGCCCACCGACGCGCCATGCTGCACCGCGTCCAGCAACAGCTCGATCAAGCCCAGGCGGTAATGGGCGAAACTTTCAGCATTGACTCGACGCAGTTGTGCAGCGCTCATCGATCTCACTCCTTGGGCGGTTCGGCGCCCGGATTCAACGTCAGTTGCATAAAGGTCAGGTCCAGCCAGCGGCCGAACTTGATGCCCACTTGCGGCATATGCCCGGTGGTGATGAAACCCAGGCGTTCATGCAGGTGGACCGAGGCCAGGTTGCCGCTTTCGATGGCGGCGACCATGACGTGCTTGCCGCAGCTGCGGGCGCGCTCGATCAGGGCCTGCATCAGGCGTGGACCGAGGCCTTTGCCGCGCTGGTCATTGCGCACGTACACCGAGTGTTCGACGCTATAGCGGAAGCCTTCGAAAGGTCGCCAGTCGCCGAATGAGGCGTAGCCGGTGACTTCGTCGTTTTCCACCGCGACCAGGATCGGGTACTGCTGCGCCTGGCGTGCGCTGAACCAGGCTTGGCGGTTGGCCAGGTCCACCGGTTGTTCGTTCCAGATCGCTGTGGTGTTGAGCACCGCGTCGTTGTAGATGTCGCGGATCGCCGGCAGGTCTTGCTCGGTAGCATCACGAATCATGGCCGGGCCTCACGCGATTGGCTGGTGGACAGTCACCAGCTTGGTGCCATCGGGGAAGGTGGCTTCCACCTGGATATCCGGGATCATTTCCGGGATGCCTTCCATCACTTGCTCGCGGCTGAGCAAGGTGGTGCCGAAGTGCATCAACTCGGCCACGGTGCGGCCATCGCGAGCGCCTTCCATCAGCGCGGCCGAGATATAGGCGATGGTTTCCGGGTAGTTGAGCTTCACGCCGCGCGCCAAGCGGCGCTCGGCCACCAGGCCGGCGGTGAAGATCAGCAGTTTGTCTTTTTCCCGTGGGGTCAAATCCATGGTTCAAGGTCCTTCAAACAGCATTCATAAAAACACCGCAGATCCCCTGTGGAAACAGGCCGGTGTGGGAGCTGGCTTGCCTGCGATAGCGGTGTATCAGGCACACCGCCATCGCAGGCAAGCCAGCTCCCACATAAACTCAGTTTCACTTGTTGATCTTCATGTGCTCCAGATTCGTGGTGCGACGGCTTCTCGCCCCAGCACTGCCGGGCGCAACAGCCGCCATAAATCAATCAACCACCCCCGCGCCAACAGCGCTTCCTCGGCCAGACAACGCGCCACCAGCAACCCAGGCAGTTGGGTCAAATCTCCGCGCACCGCGTGGGGCAGCGAGCGGCAACGCTCAAGCAATTCAGGATCGACCTCACCCGTCACCAGCAACGTGGCAAACACCGGCTGCCCATCCAGCCCGATGGGCGAATCCAGCAACCCATCGGCGCCCACAATGCGCTGGCGCTCATGCCAGAGCAACTGGCCGTCGCGGCGAATATCCAGGTGTGATTGAAAGTGGCCGAGGTCGAACCGCTCGCCGCTGGCCGGGCGCCCCAGGGCGACCACGTCCCAGTAGAACAACCGCGCATCGCCCGAGAGCTCGATGCGCGTAGTGAGTTCGGCCTGGGCGGCGCTGAACACGATGGTTTCCTGGGGCAGCCATTCCAGGGTCGCGCCGGCCTCGACGGTCAACTCAAGTTGCTGAAATGCCGGGCCGCTGGCGCGGTACCACTTGGCGGCGCCGGGGCTGGTCAACTGCGCCCAGGCACCGGCGTTGACGTGGGCGCTGATGTCCAGGCGATCGCCGCCGGCAATTCCGCCGGGCGGGTGCACGATGATGTGCTGGCACACCTGGGGGCCTTCGGCGTACAGGTGCTTTTGCACGCGCAGCGGGCCCAGGTGGCGGCGCAATACCGGGCGCGTGGTGTCGCCGAAACGCGCGTAGCCGAGTTCCAGCGCGGCGTGCCAGCTGGGGGTGAACAGGGCGGGGGAAACGGGCAGGTTCATGGTTTTTGGCTTAATGTCGTGACGCCACAGATTAGATGGTTACGAGGCCGCGTACACCTTCGCTCTCCATATTTTCACCGCGGCCCTGCTGCACGATTTCACCGCGTGACATCACCAGGTAGTGGTCGGCCAGTTCGGCAGCGAAGTCGTAGAACTGCTCCACCAGCAGGATCGCCATGTCGCCGCGCTCGGCAAGCTTCTTGATCACCGCACCGATCTCCTTGATCACCGACGGCTGGATACCTTCGGTGGGCTCATCGAGGATCAGCAGGCGCGGGCGGCTGGCCAGGGCGCGGCCAATCGCCAACTGTTGCTGCTGGCCCCCGGACAAATCGCCGCCGCGTCGATGCTTCATTTGCAGCAACACCGGAAACAGCTCGTAGATGAACGCGGGCACTTCCCTGGCTTCGGAACCGGGGAAGCGCGACAGCCCCATCAGCAGATTTTCTTCCACCGTCAGCCGGCCAAAAATCTCCCGGCCCTGAGGCACATAAGCGATCCCGGCATGGACACGCTGGTGCGGCTTGAAGCCGGTGATGGCCTTGCCTTCCCAATTTACCGCGCCCTCCTTGGCCGGCAGCAAGCCCATCAGGCACTTGAGCAGGGTGGTCTTGCCCACGCCGTTGCGGCCGAGCAGGCAGGTGACTTCGCCGATTTTCACGTCGAAGGACAGCCCGCGCAGGATGTGGCTACCGCCGTAGTACTGGTGCAGTTTGTCGACTTGCAGCATTCTCAATACCTCTTCAATCCCCCTGCGGGAACCGGATCAAATGTGGGAGCTGGCTTGCCTGCGATGCAGGCGACTCGGTGTTTGTGTGACACTGAGGTGACGCCATCGCAGGCAAGCCAGCTCCCACATAAAGCAGTTCGTGTCAGCGTTAGCGACCGAGGTAGACCTCGATCACCCGCTCATTTTCCTGCACCTGTTCCAGCGACCCTTCGGCCAATACGCTGCCCTGGTGCAACACGGTGACGTGATCAGCGATGGAGCCGACAAAGCCCATGTCGTGCTCCACCACCATCAACGAATGCTTGCCGGCCAGGCGCTTGAACAGTTCGGCAGTGAATTCGGTTTCGGCGTCGGTCATGCCGGCCACCGGTTCGTCGAGCAGCAACAGTTGCGGGTCTTGCATCAGCAACATGCCGATTTCCAGGAACTGCTTCTGGCCGTGGGACAGTAAACCCGCGGGCCGATGCACCGAGGCGGTCAGGCGGATGGTGTCGAGCACTTCATCGATGCGGTCTTTTTGCTCGCCACTCAGGCGCGCCCGCAGGCTGGCCCACACCGACTTGTCGGTCTTCTGCGCCAGCTCAAGGTTTTCGAACACGCTGAGGGCTTCGAACACCGTAGGCTTCTGGAACTTGCGGCCGATACCGGCCTGGGCGATTTGCACTTCGCTCATGCTGGTCAGGTCCAGGGTTTCGCCGAACCAGGCCCTACCGTGGCTGGGCCGGGTCTTGCCGGTGATCACGTCCATCAGCGTGGTCTTGCCCGCGCCGTTGGGACCGATGATGCAGCGCAATTCGCCGACGCCGATATACAGGTTCAGGTCATTCAACGCTTTGAAGCCGTCGAAGCTGACGCTGATATCTTCCAGGGTCAGGATGGTGCCGTGGCGGGTGTTGAGCCCTTTGCCTGCGGCCTGGCCGATACCGATCGCATCGCGGCCGCTGCCCGCATCGAAAATAGGTTCAAGCATGACGTTCCTCATTTCTTCAGCAGGCCGATAACGCCCTTGGGCAGGTACAGGGTGACAATGATGAACAGCGCCCCCAGGAAGAACAGCCAGTACTCGGGAAACGCCACCGTGAACCAGCTCTTCATGCCGTTGACCACCCCAGCGCCGAGCAATGGCCCGATCAGTGTGCCCCGCCCGCCGAGGGCGACCCATACGGCGGCCTCGATGGAGTTGGTCGGCGACATTTCGCTGGGGTTGATAATGCCCACCTGCGGCACATACAACGCCCCTGCCAACCCGCACAACACTGCGCTCAACACCCACACGAACAACTTGAAGCCACGCGGGTCGTAACCACAGAACATCAGGCGGTTCTCGGCATCGCGCAAGGCGGTCAGCACGCGGCCGAACTTGCTCTGCGCCAGGCGCCAGCCGATGTACAGGCTGGCCACCAGCAACAGCACCGTGGCCACAAACAACACCGCCCGTGTGCCAGGTTCTGTAATGCCAAAGCCCAGGATGCTGCGAAAATTGGTAAAGCCGTTATTGCCGCCGAACCCGGTCTCGTTGCGAAAGAACAACAGCATTCCGGCAAAGGTCAGGGCCTGGGTCATGATCGAGAAATACACGCCTTTGATCCGTGAGCGGAAGGCGAAGAAACCGAACACCAGCGCGAGCACTCCCGGGGCCAGCACCACCAGGCACAGCGCCCAGAGAAAGTTGTCGGTGCCCGCCCAGTACCAGGGCAATTCGGTCCAGGACAAAAAGGTCATGAACGCCGGCAACCCGTCGCCCGACGCCTGGCGCATCAGGTACATGCCCATGGCATAACCGCCCAGGGCGAAGAACAGACCGTGGCCCAGGGACAACATCCCGGCATAGCCCCACACCAGGTCCAGCGCGAGCGCGACGATGGCGTAGCAGAGGATCTTGCCCACCAGTGTCAGGGTGTAGGCCGACACATGCAGTGGATTGTCCGGCGCCAGCAGCGAACACAGTGGCAGCGCCAGAAGCAGGAACAGGATCACCACGCCGACGGCGATCGTCACCTTGGGGCCGGCCTTTTGCGTAGCCGTAAGCATCAATGGCTGGTTCATCAGTCGATCACCCGTCCTTTCAGTGCGAAGAGTCCTTGCGGGCGTTTCTGGATAAACAGAATAATCAGCGCGAGGATCAGGATCTTGCCGAGCACGGCACCGATTTGCGGTTCAAGAATCTTGTTGGCGATACCCAGGCCGAAGGCCGCCATTACGCTACCGGCCAACTGGCCGACGCCACCGAGTACCACCACCAGGAACGAGTCGATGATGTAGCTCTGGCCCAGGTCCGGGCCGACGTTGCCGATCTGGCTCAGGGCCACGCCGCCAAGGCCTGCGATACCGGAGCCCAGACCAAAGGCGAGCATGTCCACGCGCCCGGTGGGCACGCCGCAGCAGGCGGCCATGTTGCGGTTCTGGGTGACGGCGCGCACGTTAAGGCCCAGGCGTGTCTTGTTCAGCAACAACCAGGTGAGCACCACCACGAACAGCGCGAAGGCAATGATGACGATGCGGTTGTACGGCAGCACCAGGTTGGGCAGTACTTGAATACCGCCGGACAGCCAGGCGGGGTTGGACACTTCGACGTTCTGCGCGCCGAACACCAGGCGCACCAGTTGGATCAGCATCAGGCTGATGCCCCAGGTGGCGAGCAGGGTTTCCAGTGGTCGGCCATAGAGGTGACGAATCACCGTGCGTTCCAGGGCCATGCCGATGGCGGCGGTGACGAAGAACGCCACCGGTAGCGCGATCAGCGGGTAGAACTCGATGGCCTGGGGCACATAGCGCTGCATCATCAGCTGCACCACATAGGTGGAGTAGGCGCCGAGCATCAGCATCTCGCCATGGGCCATGTTGATCACGCCGAGCAGGCCGAAGGTGATCGCCAGACCCAGTGCCGCCAGCAATAGAATCGAGCCCAGCGACATGCCGCTGAACGCCTGCCCGAGGATCTCGCCGACCATCAGTTTGCGTTTGACCTGGGCCAGGCTGGTTTCGGCGGCGGTGTGCACGGCGGCATCGGTTTCCACGCCCGGCGCGAGCAGCGCTTCGAGGCGCGTGCGTGCCAGCGGGTCGCCGGTGCTGCCGAGCAGACGCACGGCGGCCAGACGCACCGCAGGGTCACTGTCCACCAGTTGCAGGTTGGCCAGGGCCAGGCTGAGGGCGCTGTGCACATCCTCGTCGGTTTCGGCGGCGACCTGCTGGTCGAGGAATTTCAACTGCGCAGGCACAGCGCTTTTTTGCAGGGTTCGAGCTGCCGCCAGGCGAACCTTGGGATCGGCGGCGAGCAGTTGCTGGCTGGCTTGAACGTTGTCGATCAGGCCGCGCAGACGGTTGTTCAGGCGTACGGTCCTGGTTTCGCCATTGAGCTTGAGCTGGCCTTGTTGCAGGGCATCCACCAGTTCGATGCGCGCCGGGTCGGGCTGTGCGGCCCAGTCCTGGAGAAGCTTGGCTTGCTGCATCGGGTTGGCTTTGAGGAAGTCTTCGGCATCGCTGGCGTGTGCGGCCAAAGGCAGCAACAACAGCACGGCGAGGATGAAGCGGTGGAGGGCAGTGGGCATACAAAAATGTCCTGATCATGCGGGGACAGTGTGGGCGCTGGTTGTCTGTGGGAGCTGGCTTGCCTGCGATGGCATCGCTGCGGTGTGTCAGGCACACCGAGTTGTTTGCATCGCAGGCAAGCCAGCTCCCACATTGACCATGCCCTACATTAGAGTCGTGGGGCTTTAGTTGCTCTTCACCGCGTAATCCGGCTTCTTGTCATTGCCCGGGATGTAAGGGCTCCATGGCTGTGCCCGAATCGGTGCTTCGGTCTGCCACACCACCGAGAACTGCCCATCAGCCTGGATCTCGCCGATCATCACCGGCTTGTGCAGGTGGTGGTTGGTCTTGTCCATGGTCAGGGTAAAGCCCGACGGTGCGGCGAAGGTCTGGCCGCCCAGGGCTTCGCGCACTTTGTCGACGTCGGTGGACTTGGCTTTCTCTGCCGCCTGGGCCCACATATGGATGCCCACATAGGTGGCTTCCATCGGGTCGTTGGTCACGGCTTTGTCTGCGCCCGGCAGGTTGTGCTTCTTGGCGTAGGCTTTCCAGTCGGCGACGAATTTCTGGTTGACCGGGTTCTCTACCGACTGGAAGTAATTCCACGCCGCCAGGTTGCCCACCAGTGGTTTGGTGTCGATGCCGCGCAGTTCTTCTTCGCCCACCGAGAACGCCACCACCGGTACTTCGGTGGCTTTCAAGCCCTGGTTGGCCAGCTCTTTGTAGAATGGCACGTTGGAATCGCCGTTGACGGTGGAGACCACCGCAGTCTTGCCGCCGGCGGAGAATTTCTTGATGTTGGCGACGATGGTCTGGTAATCGGCATGGCCGAACGGGGTGTAGACCTCTTCGATATCTTTATCCGCCACACCTTTGGAATGCAGGAACGAGCGCAGGATCTTGTTGGTGGTGCGCGGGTACACGTAGTCGGTGCCCAGCAGGAAGAAGCGCTTGGCACTGCCGCCTTCTTCGCTCATCAGGTATTCCACTGCCGGAATCGCCTGCTGGTTCGGCGCCGCACCGGTGTAGAACACGTTAGGCGACATCTCTTCGCCTTCATATTGCACCGGGTAGAACAGCAAACCGTTGAGTTCTTCGAACACCGGCAATACGGATTTGCGCGACACCGAGGTCCAGCAGCCAAACACCACGGCAACCTTGTCCTGGGTCAACAGTTGCCGGCCTTTTTCTGCGAACAGCGGCCAGTTGGACGCCGGGTCCACCACCACTGGTTCGAGCATCTTGCCGTTCACGCCGCCCTTGGCGTTGATCTCGTCGATGGTCATCAGCGCCATGTCTTTAAGCGAGGTTTCGGAGATCGCCATGGTCCCGGACAACGAGTGCAGGATGCCGACCTTGATGGTCTCGGCGGCCTGGACGGTCCAGGTCAAACCCATGGCGACAATGGATGCCGACAAAGTGAAAGCCTTGATCAAGCTGCGACGCTGCATGGTGCGATCTCCGTGGACTCAACACTGTTATGAGGGGAAAGTTGAGCAGGTGATTGCAAGCGCTGTGCCGAGTCGGAAAAAGGCATGAAATGGTCGCTTCGCCCAGGTCAGCGCATGGGAAATGCACCATGAAATGGCGGGTCGGTCTGCCAGGTGCGTGGCTGTGCGCTACAACGGGGCGCGCTCAACGCTTGCGCATCAAACCGATAAAAAACAGCCCGCCAATCGCCGCCGTCGCCACGCCAATCGGCAAGTCTTCGGGCGCTATCAGTGTGCGTGCGGCGACATCGACCCACACCAGGAACACACTGCCCAGCAGCACGCACACTGGCAGTAAACGCCGGTGTTCGGCACCTATCAGGCGCCGGGCGATGTGCGGCACCATCAGCCCGACAAAGCCGATAGAGCCGCTGATGGACACCAGCACGCCGGTCATCAGCGAGGCGACCAGGAAGACTTTCAAGCGTACATTGCGTGCGTTCAAACCCAGGGTCACGGCGGTCTGCTCACCGGCCATCAATGCGTTGAGCGGGCGGGCCATGCCTAGCAGCAACAGCAACCCCAGCAGCACCGTGGTGGCGGGAATTGCCAGCAGTTCCCAGCGGGCCAGTCCCAGGCCGCCGAGCATCCAGAACATCACCGCCGAGGCGGCGCGGTGGTCACCCATGAACAGCAGCAGGTTGGCCACCGCCATCATCACGAACGACACCGCGACACCACACAGCAACAGGCGATCGCTTTCCAGGCGACCGTTGCGACTGGCGACGGCCAGTACCACCAACATGCTCAGCAGCGCACCGATAAAGGCGGCAAGGGGCAAGGTCAGCAGGCCGATGATTTCACCCACGTGCAGCACCACGATCACCGCGCCGAGGGTGGCGCCGGAGGTCACACCGAGCAGGTGCGGGTCGGCCAGCGAGTTGCGCGTGACCGCCTGCAGTACCGCGCCAATCAGCGCCAACCCGGCGCCTACCAGCGCCCCCAGTAGCATACGCGGCACACGGATCAGCCAGACGATATGTTCCTGGCCCACACTCCAGTCCACCACACCCAAGCCGAACACCTTGTTCAGCAAAATTCGCCACACCACGTCCACTGGCACCTGCGCCGAACCGAACCCCAGGGAGATCACGCAGGAGACCAGCAACAAGGCACCCAGGGCGCTTAATAACAGGACGTAGTGACGGGTGATCATTCGCCGTGAAACCCCTTGGCCAGGGTTTCAACCGCTAGCACGTTGTCGATGCTTGGTGTGGCTTGCATATAGGGGATCACGATGAAGCGCTGGTGCTTGATGGCGTCCACCGATTGCAGTGCAGGGTGGTCAAGCAGGAACTGTTTCTTCTGTTCGGCGGTGACCTCGCTGTAGTCAACGATCACGATGACTTGTGGGTTGCGCTCAACGACGGTTTCCCAGTTGACTCGGGTCCAGCTGGCGTCGATGTCATCGAGGATGTTGCGCCCGCCGGCGGCGTCGATCAGCGCCTGGGGCATGCCCAGGCGGCCCGAGGTCATGGCGCGGTCTTCGCCGCTGTCGTAAAGGAACACCCGTGGCTTGTCGGCGGGCAGGTCTTTTTGCACCTCGGCCACTTGCGCCTGCATCTGGGCGATAAGCGTATTGGCGCGATCCTGCACGTCGAAGATCCTGCCCAGGTTGCGCAGGTCGTTATAGGTATCGTCGAGGCTTGCGGCTGGGCGCTTCATCACGAACGCACATGACTCGGTCAACTCATACACATTGATGCCCAAGGGTTGCAGGGTGTAAGGCGTGAGGTCGCCGCCCACGCGCATACCGTAACCCCAGCCGGCGAAGAAGAAATCCACGTTGGCGTTGAGCAGGGTTTCCACCGACGGGTACTTGCTCGCCAGTTCCGGCAGGCCGTCGAGGAGCGTGGCCATTTGCGGCGGTACTGACTTCCAGCCGGTCACGCCGCTGTAGCCGGCCATGCGTGGCTTGAGGCCCAGGGCGAGCATCATCTGGGTCATGTTGATGTCGTGGCTGACCGCGTGTTGTGGGGCTTGCTGGAAGGTCACGTCGCGGTTGCAACTTTTGATGGTCAGCGGGTATCGGGTGCTTTCGGCGAGTGCTTGAGCCGCGCCGAGCAACAGAGGCAGAGACAGCAGGATGCGCAGGATCATGGCTGGGTTATCCAAGTGATTCGTGGGTAGCCGTCCAAGGGGTGAGTGTCGATCAAGGCCTCGACGCCAAACACGTCGCGCAGCAACGCGGCGGTCAGCACTTCGTGGGGCGTGCCGCTGGCGACGATGCGCCCGTGGTGGATCACGTACAGGCGATCACAGAAGGCGGCGGCCAGGTTGAGGTCGTGGATGCTGGCCAGGGTGCCGATGTTCAAACGCCTGACCAGCCTGAGCAACTCAAGTTGATAACGCGGGTCGAGGTGGTTGGTCGGCTCGTCAAGGATCAACAGTTGCGGTTGCTGGGCCAGGGCGCGGGCAAGGATGACGCGCTGTTTTTCACCGCCGGACAGGGTCGCGAAGGCATGGTCCTCGAAGCCTTGCATGCCCACCGATTCCAGCGCTTGAAGGATCAGTTGCTGGTCGTGCAGTGTGTCGCTGTCGAACAAACCCTTGTGGGGTGTGCGCCCCATGGCGACCACCTCATCCACGCGTAAGCCGAAGGTATCGGGAAACTCCTGCAGCACCACGGCGATGCGTTGCGCGCACCACTTTGCGCTTTGCTTCCAGACATTCTGGTGCGCAAGCGATACATCACCCTGTTCTGGCCGGGTGAACCGATAGGCGCAGCGCAACAGGCTGGTCTTGCCACTGCCGTTAGGCCCGATCAGCCCGACAAACTCCCCGGCACCGACGCGCAGGCTGGCGTCACGCAGTTGGAACTGGTGATGGCAGTGGTTGTGGCCGGGTGGAGTCCAAGCCAGGTCGGTGAGGGTGAGTGAGGTCATTAGAAGGTGTAGTCCGCGGTAATGAACATGGAGCGAGGTACACCTAGAATCCACTGCTGCCCATCGTTGTACTGGCTGACCGCATAAGTGCGATCGAACAGGTTATTGAGTTGCAGGCCCAGCGTGGTGTCGCGCATGGCTTTCCACGACAACGTGGCATCGACCACGGTATAGCTCGGCAGCTCGCTCTGGTTGGCCATATCGGCATAGCGTGCGTCGACGTAACGCACACCGGCAGCGGCACGCACGTTGTCGGTCACGGCCTTGCTCAGCCACAGGTTGGCGGTGCGGCGCGGAACGTCCACCGGGCGGTTGCCGTCGCGGGAGACCTGTACGCCGTTGACGTCTTGTTTGAAATCGTCGTACTGCGCCCGCACGACGGCGGCGTTGGCTTGCAACTGCCAGGCGTGGGGCAGTTGCAAGTCGAGGCTGGCTTCCAGGCCGTTGGAGGATTGTTGGCCGACTTGCTGTTTGAAGTCCGGCTCACCCGGCACATCCGTCAGCAGTTTCTTTTTGACGATGTGGTAGGCGGCGAGGGTCCATTCTCCGCGGGCACCCCAGAACGCTTGTTTGATGCCGACCTCGGTCTGCTTGGCGGTAGACAGGTCGAACTGTTGCTGGCTCGGGCTCAGGGAGATCAGCCCGCCGACGCCGTCGGTGCTGGTGGCGTACTGGCCGTAGACCGAGGTGTCCGGGGTGATCGCGTAGACCAGGCCGGCTTTCCAGTTATTGCCGGTGAGGGTTTTGTCGGATTGGCCGCCAGTGCGCAGGTCGTCGCGGTCGATGTGCGCGTAGTCGCGGCGGATACCGGTGATCAGCGTGAGTTGGTCGGTCAACTGCAAGCGGTTTTCAGCAAAACCTGCGAAGGTTTTGGTCGTAGTGGAAAACACCGGTTTGAACGGGTCTTTACTGGCAAACGGCGCGGGCGCCGGGTGATACAGGTCGATGGGTTGGCCGGTTCCCGAGACATCATTAAATGGCGTGTTGCTCGCCAGGCGGAAACGGATGCGGTTGTATTCCACGCCCGCCACGGTCTGGCTATCGAGGCCGAACAGGGTGTGCTTGAAGGTGAAGGTCTGGCGGTCGCCCACCTGTTCCTGATCGTGCTTGATACCGAAGTTTCCGCTGCGGGTCAGTTGGCCGTTGGTGAAATTGTAGTTCTCGGCGTTCTGCCAGCGACGCTGGTTTTTCAGGTAGTACAGCTCGTTGGTGGCGCTGACGTTGTCGTTGAGTTGCCACTCGCTGGTCAGGCGCGTCCACTGGTCGTTGTAGTGCTGGGTGTCGTTGCTGACGTTGTAGTTCTTGTCGCGCAGGCCCTTGTGCAACTGGCCGTTGACCAGGGGCGTGCCGAAGTAGTTTTGTGGGCGCTGATCACCGTAGTCGCTGGCCAGGGTGAAACTCAGGTTGTCGGCTGGTTGCCAGCGCAGGGCGCCGCTGACGAAATCGCTGCTGGAATCGCCACGGTCGATGAAGCCGTTGCTGCGCAGGCGGTTGAGGTTCAAGCGGTAGCTCAAGGTGTCGGTCAGCGAGCCGCCGCTGTCGAGGGCTTGCTGCTGGCGGTCGTAGGAGCCGTAGCCAAGGCGGATATGGTTTTCGATCTCGCCCGCAAAGGGTTTTTTCGAGATCGTGTTGATCACCGCGCCGGTGGCGCCTTCGCCGTACAGCACCGAGGCCGGGCCGCGCAGCACGTCCACCCGTTCCACAGCCCAGCTGTCCACCGGGAAGGTCGAGGTGCCCATGCCGGTGTACATGCGGTTGCCGTCGTACAGCTGCATAACCGAGCTTTGGCCGGTAAAGCCGCGGGCCTGCAACGAGGTGCCGCCGTCGCCCGGCGTGCCGGTGCGGCTGATGCCGGTGGCGCGGGAGATGGCGTCCTGCACGCTGGCGTCGCCACGTTCGCGGATCTGGGCGCCGGTCTGGCTTTCAACGCTGCCGGGGGTTTGCAGCGCTGTGAGATTCAGGCGCGAACCGGCGGTGGTCGGGGTGTTGAGGTCAACGCGCTCACTATCCACTGCCGGTGCGGTAATGGGGCTGGCGGGCAGGGTCAGGGCCTGGGCGTTGGTATGCAGGGCGAGCAGGCACAGGCCGCTCGCAAGGTAGTTGTTCATCGGTCGATCAGTCGCTTCTTGAGAGGTACTCGCCGCAGGGCGCGGCGAGCAACGATAGCGCAGAAAGTGTTATAAGTTAACACTTATCGGCTGCGGGGCAAAAGTCTGCGCAAGGCTACACAAGCCCCCTGGATTGGGCATCTCGCCTGTTTCATGCGGAACCTGAAGCGGATTCACCTTGGCCAAAAAAGCGCGACAGCACCAGACGATCCAGTACCCACACCACGATCAGCGACGCCCCCACCAGCGGGAAAACAAGTGCCAGGCCCAGCATGATCACCATCGCGGTTTTCCACTTTGGCAGGTCATGACGCAACGGCGGAACACCCACGCCACCGGCAGGGCGACGCTTCCACCAGATCACCACGCCGCTGACCGCACTGAGCAGGATCATCAGGCAGATCACCAGCACGATCAGTTGGTTGACCCAGCCGAACATCTTGCCTTCATGCAGCATCACGCCGGTCTCGGTGGCGCGGGCGACCAGGTTGTAATGTTCCCAACGCACATCGGCCAGGACCTTGCCGGTGTACTGGTCCACATGCAGGGTGGCGTCATTGCGCGGGTCGTTGGCGAACACCGCGACGGTGAATACCCCCGTGGCGGTGGTGGGGAACGCGATGCTGTAGCCGGGCTCCACGCCGCGCGCATTGGCCAGGTCGACCACTTGTTGCAGGCGCACGCTTGGTGCGGCAGGACCTGAATGCATGGCGCCGTGGTTCATGTGTTCGGCGTGGTCGCCGGACATCGGCATCGGCGTGTTTTCCATGGCCCAGGGCACGGTCTGTTGGGTGGCCGTGTTGAGCACGCGCGCCTGCTGGTCGGACTGCGGCACGTTGTTCCACATCTCCGTCGGGAAGGTGTTCCACAGCTCGGCGTATTGCTTGCCCCAGAAACCGGTCCAGGTCATGCCGCTGAGCAGCATGACCAGCAGAAATGCCGCGCCCCAGAAGCCGGCGACAGCGTGCAGGTCACGCCAGAACAAGCGGCCACGGCTGTTGAGGCGCGGCCACAATACGCCAGCCGATGACTTGCCACGCGGCCACCACAGGTAAAGGCCGGACACCACCAGCATGACGCCCCAGCCGGCGGCGAGTTCTATCAGGCGGTCGCCGGTGGTGCCGATCATCAGCTCGCCGTGCAGGGCGCGGGCAATGGCCTGCAGGTTGTATTTGGCGTCCTGCTCACCCAGGACTGTGCCGCGATACGGGTCGACGAATACGCCGATCTCGCGGCCCTGGTTGTGCATCACGAACTGCGCGCTGTTGGTGGCGTCGGCAGGCGGCAGGTATTTGCTGATCGCGGCCTGGGGGTAGGCGTCTTTGGCGCGTTGCAGCAGTTCGTCCGCGCTCAGAGCGTGCTCGGCTGTGGGTACGGTGAGCAGGTGGCCGTACATCAGCGGGTCGAGCTGGGGTTTGAACAGGTAGATGATGCCGGTCAGGGCCAGCAGCACCATGAAAGGGGCGACAAAGAGACCGGCGTAGAAGTGCCAGCGCCAGGCCAGGTTGTAGAAGGAGATCTTCGGTGTGCTCATCAGGGGCTCCGCAAGGCTTTTGATTTTTTTGTGTCGGTTACACCGCCATCGGGGGCAAGCCCCCTCCCACATTTGAAATGCGTTTCAAGTGTGGGAGGGGGCTTGCTCCCGATGCTGTTAGAAGCTCATGTCCACCTTGGTCCAGAGCGTACGCCCCGGCTCCTTGATGGCTTGCGGGTCATTCGCCGGGTAACCGAAGCCTGCGTTACCCGCCAGGTTCAAATGCTCGGCATAAGCCTTGCCGAACAGATTGTCGACTCCGGTACTGACCTTGAAGTTCTTATTGATGCGGTACGCAGCGTTGAGCGAGAACACGCCAAAACCGCCGCTCTTGTCGTAGTCCTTGCCGACCACGTTGCCCTTGTTCTGGTCGATGCGGTTTTGCGCCGCGACCACGCGCCACAAGGCGCCGGCACTCCAGTCGTCTTCGCTGTAGGTCAGGCCCAGGCGTGCATCCAGCGGCGGCATCTGCGGCAGGGCTTTGCCATCGCTGCTGTTCTTGCCCCAGGCGTAGGCGAGGCTGGCGTCGGCTTTCCAGTTGCGGCTCAGCTTGTAGGCCGCACCCAACTCGCCGCCCATGATGCGCGCGTCGACATTGCGCGCCTGGGAGGTGGTGCCCATCATGCCGGGCCGGTAGTCGAACAGGATGAAGTCGCGCACCTGGCCGACGTAACCCGAGGCCCAGGCTTCGAGGTCGGCGGTTTTGTATTGCGCGCCGAAATCCAGCTGCGTGGTCTTCTCGGGCTTCACGCCGTCAAAGGCATTCACCGAGCCGACCGCGCCGGTGTTGGGGGAGAACAATTCCCAGTAATCCGGAAAGCGTTCAGCGTGACCCAGGCCCGCATAGACGGTCGTGGGCGTGTCCGCCAGGTCGTGCTCGTAGCGCACAAAGCCCGATGGCAAGGTGTCTGCGCGGGTGTCGTCGGCGGTAGGGTTGGGGCGGCTCATCATTGCCGAGCCGGTGCGTTGCCGAAAATCCTTGGCTGAGGCGCGGTCCAGGCGGGCGCCGGTGATCAGGCGGTCGTTGTCGGCGGCGTACCAGGTCAGCTCGCCGAATACCCCGTAGTTGTGGAAGTTGGCGTCCTTGTTGCGCGGCAGGTCCTTGTAGGTGTCGATGCCCATGCTGCTGCGCGCGCGGTGTTCGTTGGTCTGCGCGTCCAGGCCGCCGATCAGTTGCACATCGGCCCAGCGCCAGGTTGCCTTGATGCGACCGCCCAGGGTGCGACGGTCGACGTTGGAGGCCATGGGCCCGGCCATCATGCCGCTGCCCGAAGGGACGCGCAGGCTGTAGTTGTCCATGACGTGGTCGGCGTAGTTGTAGTAGACCTGGGCCTCGACCTTGTCCAGTACCTCGCCGAGGTTGGATTTTTCGAAGCGCAGCCCGAGGCTTTCGCGCAGGAATTGCGAGCCGTCCATACCGCGTCCGGCGTAGCGCGCTTCACCGTCGCCACGGCCGGCGGTGAGTTCCAGCGGCGTGTCGGCGTGGGGGGTGAACCCCACCGCCACATCGCCATTCCACTTGTCATAGCGCGAGGCGACAGTGTCGTTGTTGCCGTCCTTGTAATCGTCGGCATGGGCCTGGTTGCCGATCACCCGCACATAGCCCAACGGCCCTCCCGCAGCAGCATCGATGACCTTGTCGAAGCGCCCGTTGGAACCGGCCAGCACACTGGCATTGACCCGCGTGCCCAGCTCGCCGAACTGCTCGGGCTCACGCTCGAACAGGATCGTACCGGCCGACGCGCCCGGGCCCCAGAGTACGGTTTGCGGGCCTTTGATCACGGTGAGCTTGTCGTAGGTTTCCGGCGAAATATACGAAGTCGGCGCATCCATGCGGCCTGGGCAGGCGCCGAGCATCATGCCGCCGTTGGTAAGGATGTTCAGGCGCGAGCCGAACATGCCGCGCAGCACCGGGTCGCCGTTGGTGCCGCCGTTGCGCACCAGGGCGAAGCCGGGGATGGTCTTGAGGTAGTCGCCGCCATCGCTCGCGGGCACCGGCTGGCGTGGATCCTTGGGGTTGGTGACAACGGTGAGGGGCGAGCTGGGGGCGATCGCGGTGATCACCGTGGGGCTCAGCTCGTGCTCGTGCGCATGGGCGTAGGGGGCAAGCAGTACGCCGCACAGAGCGGCGAAAACAGGGGCAGCGCCCAAACGGGTGTCAGCAGAAAACCTGGACATGACAAATTCCATCAATCAATCGTAAACAACACGGCCAGCAGCCTGCGGCTGTCTAATTGAAGTCGGCCGGGTGAAGTAACGCGGTGAAGGGCTTACGACACGATGGGCGGCGCACGACTGCGGGCGCCAGGGAAGATGCTCTGCCGAGCATGGCCCAGGCGGGGGGCGGGGATGAGCGCGTTGGCTGGCGGCGGGGTGCCGAGCGTTACGAAGGAGACGCTGCCGGGCAGGGCCGGGCAACTGAACAGCAGGCTGCAATAGCCGCATTTCTCCCAGAGGACATGATGTTCGTCGGGGGTTTTGGTCGGCTTGGGCTCGCCGTGGCACGCGGGCATGTCCATGGATATACCGGCGTGATGATCCATCGGCATCGCTTGGGAAATCAGCGGACCGATAAAGATCATCAGCATGGCGAACAGGCTGATCCAACTGCCGCGCATCACACGGCGGTGCGGAGACAACCTGGCGCGGGGGGCGCCCATCGGGTAGGTCTAGTGAGTGTGCTTATGCTCGTGCGTGGCCATCGGCGGGACCTTCTGCACCGACACTTGCACCTGAACCTTGCCTGCTTTCTCGAAGGTCAGGGTCAGTGGGAATTGCTTGCCATCGGCCAACAGGCTGCGGTCTTTGAGGCCCAGCAGCATCACGTGATAAGCCATCGGCGCGAAGGTGAGCTCACCCTTGGCCGGTACGGCAACGCTGGGCACTTGCTGCATCTTCATCAAGTCGCCTTGCATCACATGCTCGTGCAGCTCGGCTTTCTCCGCGACGCTGGTTTCAACGCTGAGCAGGCGATCCGGAGCAGCCCCGGTGTTATGAATCACAAAGTAGGCCGCCACGGTCGGCGCATTCGGTGGCAGCTCCTGGGACCAGGGATCGCTCACCAACAGGTCGCCGGCCTTGTAGTCATCGGCATTGGCAGCACTGAACACCGGCAACAGCAACGCAGCCAGAAGCAGGGAAGATTTAAGCATGGCAGTTCTCCAGAACGGTTCTAAACGCAGTTCACTTGCGAAGAAGATCAGACCGTTGGGGAGGCGCGAGGGTTAAGGCTTGGCCATTGCTGGCGCGGGGTGGGATTGCGCAATAAGCGTGGCGGCAGGCTCTGCACCGCCTCGAAGCGCGTCACATACAGCTGCGGCACATGCCCCGGCAACGCCACCAACGGCGCCGAGCCCGAGCAACACCAGCAATGCTGCATGGCAGAGTGATCGTCCGGCGCTGCCGGGATTTCCAGCTTGCCCAGGGCAATCGCCTTCAGGCTGGCACCATTGGACGAACAGAACCCACCCCACATCAGACGCTTGACCGGATCATCAGTCTGCTGCATCGCACTGGCCAACGGCATGGCAAACGCATTGAACAGCACTGCAAAGCAGGCGATCCAGGCAATTGCAAAGCGTTGACGGGCCATGGCGGATAATCCGTAGGGTTAAACGATCAGGGGGTATTTAGCCTGATCGGGGGGGATAAGTAAAAAGGGGCGGTGTGGTTTGGTGTCGCAGTGCTGGATTTGAGCGTAGACGGGAATTGAGTGGATGAGGATCTTCAGGGCTGCGCAGGTCAAATGTGGGAGGGGGCTTGCTCCCGATCGCGGTGTGTCAGTTACTGATTTGTGGCTGATCCGCCGCCATCGGGAGCAAGCCCCCTCCCACATTAGGTCGGTGTTGCTCAGAGGGGGTGTATTGCCTGCAGCACCGCAGCTACGGTTGTGAATTCTCGATCTACGGTAGCCAGCACCGGCCGCTTCAGCACCAATACCGGCACGCCACGCTCACGCGCCACTTCCAGCTTCGGTTCGGTGGCGGTGCTGCCGCTGTTCTTGCTGATCAGTACATCGATCCTGCGCCGTTCGAATAAAACCCGCTCATCCTCGATCAGAAACGGTCCGCGCGCGCCGATCACTTCACACCGCGCATTCCCCGGATAAACGTCCAGTGCGCGCAGCGTCCAGAACTGGTCGGCGGGGATTTCCTCCAGATGCTGCAAGGGTTCGCGACCCAAGGTGAACAATGGGCGCTTGAAGGGCTTCAACGCGGCTATCAGGGCGGCCCAGTCAGGCACTTCCCGCCAGTCATCCCCCACCTGCGGCTGCCACGCTGGACGTCGCAACGCCCAGCAAGGCACATCGCTCAATCGCGCCGCCTGGGCCGCGTTGTGGCTGATCTGCGCCGCATACGGATGCGTGGCATCGAGAATCAGGCTGATACGCTCGTCACGAACAAACTGCGCGAGCCCTTCAGCGCCTCCATAACCCCCGACTCGAACCTGGCAGCTCAGGTCGGTCGGCACACGGCCCACGCCCGCCAGGCTGTAGATATGCTCAGGCCCCAGGGTGCGGGCAATGGCCAGCGCCTCCGTCACGCCGCCCAGCAACAGAATCCTTTTCATAGGGGCTTGATCACTTCCAATAGCGTGATCGGCAATGCCTGGCGCCAGGTATCGAACTCGCCCAATGGCTGCGCCTGGGCCACGTGGATGCGGGTCAGTTCGCCACCGTGCTCGGCGCGCCAGTTCATCAAGGTCATTTCACTTTGCAGGGTCACGGCATTGGCCACCAACCGCCCGCCGGGGCGCAGGTGTTGCCAGCAGGTGTCGAGCACGCCTTCGCGGGTGACGCCGCCGCCGATGAAGATGGCGTTCGGTGCTTCCAGACCGCTTAACGCATCCGGCGCCTTGCCGCGAATCAGTTGCAGGCCGGGCACGCCGAGGGCGTCGCGGTTGTGTTCGATCAGGCTTTGGCGGCCTGCGTCGGCCTCGATTGCCACGGCGCGGCAGCTTGGATGCGTGCGCATCCATTCAATGCCGATGGAGCCGCTGCCCGCGCCCACGTCCCACAGCAGTTCGCCGGGCATGGGGGCGAGGCGGGCGAGGGTCATGGCGCGCACGTCGCGTTTGGTCAGTTGGCCATCGTGCTTGAAGGCCGCGTCGGGCAAACCTGCAAGGCGTGACAGACGTGGTGCGTTCGCATCCGCCAGGCAGTCGATGGCGACCAAGTTCAAAGCGGCAACCTCGGCGTGTTCCCACGATTGCGCGTGCCCGTCGATGCGCCCCTCAGCCGGGCCGCCCAGGTGTTCAAACACAGTAATCCGGCTGGGGCCGAAACCGCGTTCGGCCAACAACGCAGCCATCAAAGCGGGGCTGCTGCCGTCATTGCTCAAGACCAACAAGCGCACGCCAGCGGCCAGATGCGCATTAAGTGCCGCCAAAGGACGAGCGACCACCGATAGCGTCACCACCTCCTGCAACGGCCAGCCCAGGCGCGCTGCCGCCAGGGACACCGACGATGGCGCCGGCAAAATCAACAATTCTTCAGCTGCCACTTGCCGGGCCAGGCTGGCGCCGACGCCATAGAACATCGGGTCGCCACTGGCCAAGACGCACACAGGCTCCCCGCGCCGCGACAACACCGGCTCCAGGGAAAACGGGCTCGGCCACACCTGGCGTTCGCCACGAATACACACCGGCAAAAGGTCCAACTGGCGTTGGCCGCCTATAATCCGCGTGGCGCGCAACAGGGCGTGCCGGGCATTCCTGCCCAGGCCCTTGAAGCCGTCTTCACCGATGCCTACAACCGTCAGCCAGGGCGACATATCAATTCCTTGAGCGACATCCGACGGGCAGGCTTTTCATGCCGCCGGACAAAGCAGGCATAATACCGCGCCTTTACCCGTCAACCGGTAGCCCCGTGAACCCAACGCCCGCTGTGAATACCATGCGCCCCTCGGCTTGTCCGGGGTTGCTGCGTATTGTCCAGGCGTTGGACGGCGGTATTTGCCGGATCAAACTGGCCGGTGGTTCGATCACCGCCGCCCAGGCCCACGCCGTGGCGGACGCAGCCCAGGCGTATGCGGGCGGGGTGATCGAGGCGACCAATCGCGCCAATCTGCAGATCCGCGGCATCGGCGCCGAGCAGGAGGCGTTGATCGCCCGGCTGCTAGCGGCGGGCCTGGGCCCCAGCAACGCGGGCGGTGACGACGTGCGCAACCTGATGCTCAGCCCCAGCGCCGGCATCGACCCGCAGATGCTGTTCGACACCCGCCCGCTGGCCGCGCAGATTCTTGCCACCTTGCAAAACCATGCGCGGTTCCACCAGCTGTCGGCCAAGTTCGCGATACAACTCGATGGCGGTGAAGCCCTGGCGATGCTGGAGCATCACCATGACCTGTGGCTGTCGGCGTTTGTGCGCGATGGTCAGACGCTGTTGGCGTTCGGCCTGGCCGGTTGTCCGGGGCTGGATGCGCCCGTGGCGGCAGTGCCGCTGGACCAGGGTCATGCGCTGGTGGTGGCGGTGCTGGAGGCCTTTCTCGACCTGGCGACGCCCGAGCAAACACGTATGCGTCATCTGCCTGTGGATAACTTGTTGGGCCGCCTGAGGCTGCCGCTGTTGTCGGCGCAGGGCTTCAAGCGCCCGGCCAGTGGTGCGTTGTTGCACATCGGCAGTTATCCACAGGGCCAAAAGAATCAGTTTTACGTCGCGGCAGTCGCGCCATTGGGCCGCCTGGATTCGCTGATGCTCCAGGGCGCCGCGCAACTGGCCAGCGAGTACGGCGATGGCACGTTGCGCTTCACGCCCTGGCAGGGCGTGCTACTGCCCAACATTGAACGCGTTGGCGCCGTGACCGAACGCCTGGCGCAACTGGGCTTTGTGTGTTCAATCGACCAACCCCTGGCGCGCATGATTGCCTGCACCGGTTCCAGCGGTTGCGGCAAGGGCCTGGCCGATACCAAGGCCGACGCGGTGCAACTGGCCGCCCTGCAACCCGGCGTCGAAGCGCACCTGTCCGGCTGCCCGCGCTCATGCGCCGCCGCGCACACCGCGCCGGTCACGTTGCTGGCGGTGAGCCCTGGCCATTACGACCTCTATTTTCGCGACGCAGCCCACCCGGGTTTCGGTCGGCTGCACGCGCGCACTCTTTCCATTGAAGCGGCGGGCGCCCTGTTACGCGCTCGCCCACGGAGCAACACCGATGATTGATTACATCCGCGACGGTCAGGAGATCTATCGCAACTCCTTTGCCATTATTCGCGCGGAAGCCAACCTGGACCGCATCCCGGCCGATCTGGAAAAACTCGCGGTGCGGGTGATTCATGCGTGCGGCATGGTCGAGGCCATCGACGGTCTGCAATTTTCCGAAGGGGCCGGCAAGGCCGGGCGCGATGCGCTGGCTGCTGGCGCGCCGATCCTGTGTGATGCGCGGATGGTCTCCGAGGGCGTGACCCGTGCGCGCCTGCCGGCCAATAACGAAGTGATCTGCACCCTGCGCGACGACAGCGTGCCGCAGCTGGCGCGGGAGCTGGGCAACACCCGTTCCGCTGCCGCCCTGGAGCTGTGGCGCCCGTACCTGGAAGGCAGCGTGGTGGTGATCGGCAACGCGCCGACCGCCTTGTTCTACCTGCTGGAAATGCTCGACGCCGGCGCGCCGAAACCGGCGCTGATCCTGGGGTTCCCGGTCGGTTTCGTCGGCGCCGCCGAATCCAAGGCCATGCTTGCCGCCGACAGCCGTGGCGTACCCTTCGTGATCATGCAAGGCCGCCTGGGCGGTAGCGCAATGGCTGCCGCCGCCGTCAACGCCCTGGCCACGGAGGTCGAATAATGCAGGTGCGCGGACGTTTGATCGGGCTGGGCGTAGGCCCCGGTGACCCGGAACTGATCACCCTCAAGGCCCTGCGCCTGCTGCGTGAATCGCCGGTGGTGGCGTATTTCGTGGCCAAGGGCAAGAAGGGCAACGCTTTCGGCATCATCGAAGGCCACCTGGTGCCACAGCAGACCCTGATGCCGCTGGTGTACCCGGTCACCACTGAAGCGCTGCCGGCGCCGCTGTCCTATGAACAAGTGATCAGCGACTTCTACGACAACGCCAGCCTCGACGTGGCCGCGCACCTGGACGCGGGCCGCGATGTGGCGGTGATCTGCGAAGGTGATCCGTTCTTCTACGGCTCCTACATGTACCTGCATGACCGCCTTGCCGAGCGCTACGAAGCCCAGGTAATTCCGGGCGTGTGTTCGATGCTCGGTGGCGCTTCGGTGCTCGGCGCGCCGTTGGTGTATCGCAACCAGAGCTTGTCGGTGCTCTCGGGCGTGTTGCCCCATGATGACCTCAAGCGCCGCCTGGCGGATGCCGATGCCGCAGTGATCATGAAGCTGGGGCGCAACTTCCCGAAGGTGCGCCAGGTGTTGGAAGAGCTGGGCCTGGCCGAACGTGCGTTGTACGTGGAGCGCGCCACCATGGCCAACCAGAAGATCGTGCCGCTGGACCAGGTGGAGCCGATGTCGTCGCCGTATTTCTCGCTGATCATCGTGCCCGGTGAAAGGTGGCAAGGTTGATGACTCCGGCGATTGTGATTCTGGGCCAAGGCAGTTTGGCCACGGCGCGCAAGATCCAGCAGGTTTACCCTGGCGCGTTGATCCACGGCCTGGCCGCTCGGGTTGAAGGGGCGGACCAGAGCTACAGCGAGTTCGGCGCGACGCTGCGCCAGCTCTACCAGCAAGGCACGCCGCTGATTGCCCTGTGCGCGGCCGGCATTGTGATTCGCACCTTGGCGCCGCTGCTGCTGGAAAAGGGCGAGGAACCCGCCGTGCTGGCCGTGGCAGAAGACGGCAGCGCCGTGGTGCCGCTGCTGGGTGGCCTGGGCGGGGTGAATGTGATGGCGCGGGACATCGCCGCGGCATTGGGCGTATCCGCGGCAATCACCACCAGTGGCGAACTGCGTTTTGGCACCTGCCTGCTCAACCCGCCGACGGGTTATCAACTGGCGGACATTGAACTGGGCAAGCGCTTTGTCTCGGACCTTTTGGCCGGTGAGTCGGTACGCGTCGAAGGCGTGGCGCCGTGGCTGGATCAAGCCAATCTGGCCCAGGACCCACAGGCGCGCCTGGCGATTCATGTGGGCAGTGCCGAGCGCCCACCGGTAGCGAACGAGCTGCTGATTTATCCGCAAAACGTCTGCATTACCTGCAAGCCTGGTGCGCGGTTGGCTGAGCGCGTGCGCACTGCGCTGCATGAGGCGGGGATCGCGGTGCAAGCCGTGGCCTGCCTGTTGGCCAGCGACCTGCAGATGGCCGACGCCTCATTGCATGAAGCTGCGCTGGCGTTGGGTGTGCCGCTGCGTTTTGCCCCGGTGACGCCCGTTGCGGACATCAGCATTACCGTGGCCGAACAGCCCTTGGACGTGTCGCAGGTGGGACGCCCCCGTGGCCGTCTCGCAGTGATCGGCCTGGGTCCCGGCGCGGCCGAGTTGATGGTGCCGGCGGTCAAGGCGGAACTGGCGCGTTGCACCGATGTGCTGGGGTATGAAACCTATGTGCGCATGGCCGGGCCGTTCCGTGACGATCAAGTGCAACACTGCACCGACAACCGCGAAGAAATGCAGCGCGCTCGCCATGCTTTCGAGCTGGCTGCGCAGGGGCGTTCGGTGGTGGTGGTATCGTCCGGCGACCCGGGTGTATTCGCCATGGCCGCCGCGGTGATCGAGGCGCTGCACGACTCCACGGACCCGGCCTGGCATCAGGTCGACCTGGAAATCCTGCCGGGGGTTTCTGCCTCCCTGGCCACCGCTGCCCAGGCCGGTGCACCCTTGGGGCATGACTTCTGCGTCATGTCGCTGTCGGATAACCTCAAGCCCTGGTCGATCATTGAAAAGCGCCTGGACCTGGCTTCCCAGGCCGATCTGGCCCTGGCGTTCTACAACCCGATCTCGCGTTCGCGGCCCTGGCAACTGGGGCGTGCCCTGGAGATCGTCGGCCTGCACCGCACGCCCGATACGCCGGTGGTGCTGGGCCGCGACATCGGCCGCCCGGGCCAGACGCTACGCGTCACCACCCTGGGCCAATTGACGCCCGAGCAGGTGGACATGCGCACCATGGTGCTGATCGGCTCGTCAACCACCTGCGTGTTCCCGCGTGCCGGTGGCGGGGCGTGGGTGTACACGCCGCGTTGGTACGGCGACAAACCCGCCTCCTGAAAACGGCCCACTGGCCGTCGGAAAGCTCCGAATGACCCAGGGATTCTCCTGATGTTGTTCGGGGCTTTTTCTTTTTTTTACGGTGAAAACCGCAAGCCTGCCGGCTGTGCCTTGTGATTGCTGGGCACTGGGTTTTGACCGGTGCCACCAAGGCATGTTTGTCGCATGGAAAGCCCTCCGCCCGCTGGACTAGTGTGAAGGAAAGCCCCATGTCGGGTGCTTGTGGAGAACTGAAAAATGGAGCGACGTCACAGAAGGATCAACACTATCAAACGGCGCAAGCTGATTGCCGCCTACAAGTTGCCGGGGGCACCAGGAGTGCACGCGGCGTTACCCCTGGACACTGACGATGACTGCAATGCGGCGGTGGTCAACAACGGGGTGATTTCCTTCGCCGAGGGGCTGTCTGGGCTGAACCGCGAATACATTCGCAAGAGTTACCTGCTGGCCAGCAGTTACGTGAGCGATGTATTGAAAGTACATCGGGGCACCGAGGCGTGGTACGACGAATTTATCAAGGTCATGGTCAGTCTTGGCTGGCTGCCGGTGCGCAGCAGTTTCGAGCGGGTCTCACGCTCCGGCAAGGGGCTGACGGTGCAATTGGCGGCGCTGAATATTATCGGCGCGCTGCTGGCGTCGATGTCACTGTCGGGGCCGCTGGTTACCGCGCTGCCCAAACTGGCCGCCGATGCGCTGGAGGCATTGAAGCGGCAGCCGGCGTCTTTCGATTTGTTCAAGCGCAATAGCGCGGTGCATGAGGGCGGTGACTTCGGCGTGGCGTCCTGCGCCGAAACCAATGGTGAAGTGATGATGGTGCTGGTGACCTTCAGCAGCCACGGCGTGAACAAACAGGTGGGAGTGCCATTCCTTGAATGGGACAGCTCATCGTTCGAGGCTTTCAGCGGGCAAACCTGCCTGGTGCTGAACACCTCGGTGGTCAACGAAAAAACCATCCAGCTGATGCGCGAAAGCGCCGGTGACAAGGTGCAGATGGCGATTGCCAAATACCGGATCTAAGGCACCAGGTAGCCGCGAACCCCGGTAAAAATGATTTGCGCGGCCAGGGCGCATACGAACAGGCCCATCAACCGGCTGACAATCTGCAAGCCCTGGTCGCCGAGAATCCGTTCGATACGGTTGGACAGGTACAGCACCACACCCACTGTGAGGCTGGCCAAGGCGATGCTGAGGATGGCGGTGAGCTTGTCGTCCCAGTGGGGCTGGCTCACGCCCATCACCAGCAGCGCACCGATGGTGCCTGGGCCGACAGTGAGCGGGATGGTCAGCGGCACGATGGTCACGTCCTGCTGCACGTTGTCGGTCTGCACCGCCGACTTGCCCTGAGCCATGCCCAGGGCCGAGATAAACAACACGCTGCCGGCGCCGATACGGAACGCGTCCACGGTAATGCCGAACACGCTGAAAATCACCCTGCCGAACAGGTAGAGCAACACGCTCGATACCAGAGTCGCCAGTGCGACTTTCCAGGCCAGGCGCCGACGTTCCTTGCTGGAATAGCCACGGGTCAGGCTGATAAAGCAGGACAGCACAAAAAACGGGCTGTAGAGCACCAGCATCTTCAGGTAAACGCTGAATAACACATGGAGCATGGGGGCGGCTCGCGGGCGGGGGAAGTGTGGAGGAGTCTATCCGACAGAGATCAAATGTGGGAGCTGGCTTGAACTGCGATAGCCATAGGTATCTACACAATTTTGTAGGTTGTAGCAGCCGACGGTAACCACGATGCGAAGCGAGTCGCTTTTGATCTGCTTTTGATCTTCGGCGCCCCGTTAAACCACGCTGGCCGGAATTCGACAGGGATTTGGGGGGTAAACCGGCAGGGATGCCGGTTTAGCCGCCCCGCGCCATGGATGGCGCGTGGCGGCGGCCCCCCAAATCCATCGCGGATTACGGGCACACCGAGCCTAAGCGAGGTGCCGAGTGGTGGGGCAAGAGCGTTTGGGTTACTTCTGCGCTTTTCAAAAGTGACCCGCTGTAAAAGCGGAACCCTAAGTGGCCGTTACCGCAGGAATGGATATGTACTCGGTATAACTGTGTCGGCTGTCAGGCCGCCTTCGCGAGCAAGCCCGCTCCCACAGGGGATGGTATTTCAAATCAGGAAATGGTGCTGCGCTCAGGAAGCTTTTGGCGCTGCACTACCCAGTAATCCACCAGCTCGCGCAACTGTGATAGCTCCACCGGCTTGGCCATATGCCCGTCCATGCCGGCCTGGCGTGCGCGTTCTTTATGTTCCGAAAGAATATGCGCCGTGAGCGCTACCACCGGCGTGCGTACGCGTTGGTGGCTGACTTCCCACGCGCGCAGCTGCTGGGTGGCGGAGAATCCATCGAGGACTGGCATTTCACAATCCATCAACACCAGGTCATAGCGCTGGGCCTTCATCGCTTGCAGGGCTTCTTCGCCGTTGCTGGCGGTGTCCGGGTTGAGGTTGAGTTTGCCGAGCATGCCGCGAATCACTTTGGTGGAGATGCTGTTGTCTTCGGCTACCAGGATGCGGAAGTCGCTCGGCACAGTCACCGCCACCGGTGCGCTGGGGGCGGGGCGTGGAATGGCTGCGCCTTTGCTGCGTTGAGCCAGTTCGTCGGCCAGGGTCGTCTTGAGCGTATAACCGGCCACGGGTTTGGCGAGGATGCGCTTGATCCCGCAGTTGCGCGCGATGATCTTGCTCGGCGCATTGCTGATACCGGTGAGCATGATCAGCAGGATGTCGTGGTTCAGGCTCGGGTCTTCCTTGATCTTCGCCGCCAGTTGCATGCCGGTCATGCCCGGCATGTTCTGGTCCAGCAGCACCACGTCGAAGTAATCGCGCAGGTGTGCCTTGGTGCGCAGCAGCGCCAGGGCCTCCTTGCCGGACGGCACGGCGCTGACATTAAGGCCCCAGGCCGAACATTGCTGCACCAGTACTTTGCGGCAGGTGTCGTTGTCGTCCACCACCAGCACGCGGGCGTCCTTGAGCGGGCCGTCGAGGTCCGACGTCGGGTGCTCCAGGCGCTCCGGGTCCAGCGGCAGGGTCAGCCACAGGGTACTGCCCTGATGGCTGCCACTCTTGATGCCGAATTCGCCGTTCATCAACAGGATCAACTGGCGGGCAATGACCAGGCCCAGGTGACCGCTCAGGCGTGTCGCCGAGAGGAAGTTCTTGCTGTGCAGTTCGCTGTGCAGCAGTGCGTCGCGTTCGGCGGCTTCCATCGGCACGCCGCTGTCCTGCACGGCAATGCGCAAACGGGGCTTGGTGCTGCGCTCGTCGAGGGCCACGACGATCAGCACTTCGCCTTCATCGGTCTTGTGCAGGGCGTTCTCCAGCAGGCTCAACAACGCCTGGCGCAGGCGCGTCGGGTCGCCGCTGATCACGCGTGGCACCTGGGGCTGGATAAAGCTGATCAGCTCGACATTCTGCTGCTCGGCCTTGGCGCGAAAGATACTCAGGCAGTCGTCGATCAACGCGTTGAGGTCGAACTGCACATCATCGAGTTCGATCTGCCCGGACTCCAGCTTGGAAATGTCGAGAATCTCGTTGATCAGGGTGAGCAGCTCGTTACCGGCGCTGTGGATGGTCTGCACGTAGTCGCGCTGCTTCACCGACAGCGGCGTACCCAATAGCAGTTCGGTCATGCCCAGCACGCCGTTCATGGGCGTGCGGATTTCATGGCTGATCTTCGCCAGGAACTCGGCCTTGGCGGCGATTTCGGCGTTGCTGGCGGCCAGGTCGCGGCTCAGGCTGAAGCGCGTTTCGACAATCGCGCGCTGGCGTTCGCCCAGGGCCAGGCTCATCAACAGGCCGCTGAGGCAGATGAAACCCAGCAGGGTGACGATCAGGCCCTGCGGCGCCACCAGGGTGAGGCCGAGCAGGGCGGGAAGAATGATCAGTGTGCCAATGTTGAACACCACCATCGCCGCCACGAACAGACGCGCCGGGCGGTAGCCTTTTTGCCAGTGGTAGGCCGAGACAAACAACATGCTCAGGCCGGCCAGCGCCACCAGGGCATAGGTGATGATGTTCAGTGGCAGGGTATTGACGAACAACAACAGCAGACCGCACAGCACGATCAGCAGGATATCGGCCATCAACACCTTGTTCAGCGGGTGCGGGCCCAGGGGCATGAAGAAGCGGTAGGCGAACATCAACCCGCAAGGTGCGGTCAGCAACAGGGCGAGGTAGGCGCCAGGGGTCTGGATCGCGTGCCAGTTCGGCAGCCATGGCCCCACCAGGTTGAGCAGCAGCGCCAGGCTGAGCATCAACAGCAATTCGCAGGCGGCCAGCCACAGGCTGCTGCGCGAGCGGTGGTAGGCGAAGCGCGTGAGGTTGTGCAGGATCAGCATCAGCAGCACGCCGAACAGCAGGCCGTAGATCAGCGTCTGGTTCTGGTTGGCGGCGGCCAGTACTGCAGGTTCCAGGGTGATGTAGGGGCGCAGTTCGTGTTCCGAGACCAGGCGCAGGTACACCTCAAGAGGTCGTGGGCTCTGGGGCATCGGCAGCATGAAATCGCTGCTGGGCAGCGGGCGTTCAACCTGGGGTTGGCGCGTGCCGGTGGTTTGTTGCTCCACCAGGGTATCGCCGTCCAGTACATACAGGCTCAGGCTGGAAAGATCCGGGGCAAAGACCCGCAGCACTTGTTCGTGCTTGCCGGGCTGCAGCCTGAAGCGCACCCACAACGCACCGTCCGGCTGCGCGGCAGTGATCCGGTCCAGTTCGATGGGGCTGAATTGATTGGTGTAGCGGGCGGAACGGATGTCGCTCAGTTGCAGGTCGGCCTGTTCATCAAGCAATACCGCCCAACCACTGCCTTGTGCGGCGGCCTGGGCCGGGAGCAGGCAGAGCAGGGTCAGCAAGCTGACTGTGAAACCTATGGCGATCCTGAGCCAGCGCACGGCGAAATCCCTTCGTAGGTTGATGCACGGGTTAACTATGCGCGGGGCGACATGTGTACGGCAAGGGCCAAAGGCCCTTACCTAACCGAACGGATAGCTACTGCAAGTGTAGCTCTCAGCTGTTCTCGCCGCGTTCACGGGCAATGGCACGGTAGCCGATGTCTGTGCGGTAGAAACAACCTTTCCAGTCGATTTTCGCAGCCAGCTTGTACGCCTGCTGTTGTGCTGCATCGACACTGGCACCCATTGCGGTGGCGCACAACACACGGCCACCTGCGGTTACAACTTTGCCGTCCTTGAGCGCGGTGCCTGCGTGGAACACCTTGCCTTCCAGCGCAGCGGCGGCATCCAGACCTTCAATCACATCGCCCTTGGCGTAATCGGCAGGGTAACCACCGGCCGCCAGCACGATGCCGACGCTCGGGCGTGGGTCCCACTGTGCTTCGACCTTATCCAGCGCTTGGGCCAGCGCCGCTTCCACCAGCAGCACCAGGCTAGATTGCAGGCGCAGCATCACCGGTTGTGTTTCCGGATCGCCGAAACGGCAGTTGAACTCGATGACTTTCGGGTTACCGGCTTTGTCGATCATCAGGCCGGCGTAGAGGAAACCGGTGTAGACATTGCCCTCGTCGGCCATGCCGCGCACGGTCGGCCAGATCACCAGGTCCATGACGCGCTGATGCACATCGCTGGTGACCACTGGCGCCGGGGAGTAAGCACCCATGCCGCCAGTGTTCGGGCCGCTGTCGCCATTGCCGACGCGCTTGTGGTCCTGGCTGGTGGCCATGGGCAGTACGTTCTTGCCGTCGACCATTACGATGAAACTGGCTTCTTCGCCGTCGAGGAATTCCTCGATCACCACGCGCGAACCTGCATCACCAAAGGCATTGCCGGCGAGCATGTCGCGCACGGCGTCTTCGGCTTCCTGCAGGGTCATGGCGACGATCACGCCTTTACCGGCAGCCAGGCCATCGGCCTTGATCACGATCGGTGCGCCTTTTTCGCGCAGGTAGGCGAGGGCCGGCTCGATCTCGGTGAAGTTCTGGTAGTCGGCGGTGGGGATCTTGTGGCGTGCCAGGAAGTCCTTGGTGAAGGCTTTCGAGCCTTCCAACTGGGCGGCGCCAGCGGTCGGGCCGAAGCAATCCAGGCCACGGCTGCGGAACAGATCGACGACGCCGGCAACCAGTGGCACTTCCGGGCCGACGATGGTCAGGGAAACATTCTTCTCGGCAAAATCTGCCAGTTGCTCAAGGGCCAGTACGTCGATGGCGACGTTTTCGCACTTGGCCTCAATGGCGGTACCGGCGTTGCCGGGGGCGACGAAGACTTTCTGGACACGTGGGTCCTGGGCAACTTTCCAGGCCAGGGCGTGTTCACGGCCACCGCTGCCAATGATCAAAACATTCATTTCAAAAACCTCGGATGAAGCAAATTCTGTGAGGCGCCGCAAGTGCGCTTTATGTGGGAGGGGGCTTGCTCCCGATTGCGGTGTATCAGTCAAATAATCAACCTGCTGAAATACCGCTATCGGGAGCAAGCCCCCTCCCACATTTCGATCGAGTGGGATCAGTGGCGGAAGTGGCGCATACCGGTGAAGACCATGGCGATGCCGGCTTCATCAGCAGCGGCAATCACTTCTGCATCACGCATCGAGCCGCCCGGTTGGATCACGGCAGTAACACCGGCTTTCGCGGCGTTATCCAGGCCATCACGGAACGGGAAGAATGCATCGGAAGCCATTACCGAACCCACCACCTGCAAACCGGCGTGTTCTGCCTTGATCGCGGCGATACGCGCCGAGTTCACACGGCTCATCTGGCCGGCGCCGACACCGATGGTCTGGCGGTTCTTGGCGTAGACGATGGCGTTGGATTTAACGTACTTGGCGACTTTCCAGGCAAAGATCAAATCGTTGATCTCTTGCTCGGTCGGGGCGCGTTTGGTCACCACTTTCAAGTCCTGGCTGCCGATCATGCCGATGTCGCGGCTCTGTACCAGCAAGCCGCCATTGACGCGCTTGTAGTCCCAGGCAGCGGCGCGGTCGGCCGACCACTCGCCGCAGGCCAGCAGGCGCACGTTGGCTTTGGCGGCGACAATGGCGCGGGCTTCTTCGCTGACGCTTGGCGCGATGATCACCTCGACGAACTGGCGCTCGACGATCGCCTTGGCGGTCTCGGCATCCAGCTCGCGGTTGAAGGCAATGATGCCGCCGAACGCAGATTCGGTATCGGTGGCGTAGGCCAGTTCGTACGCCTGGCGGATACCGCCTTCAGCGTCCGGGCTCACGGCCACGCCGCACGGGTTGGCGTGCTTGACGATCACGCAGGCCGGTTTGACGAAGCTCTTCACGCATTCCAGCGCGGCGTCGGTATCGGCCACGTTGTTGTAGGAAAGTTCTTTGCCTTGCAGCTGGGTCGCGGTGGCAATGCCCACTTCGGCAGGCTTGGCTTCCACGTAGAACGCCGCGCTCTGGTGCGGGTTCTCGCCGTAGCGCATTTCCTGGGCCTTGATGAACTGGCTGTTGAAGGTGCGCGGGAACTGGCTGCGACCTTCTGTGCTCAAGGTGTCAGCCGCTTGGTTCACGGTGCCCATGTAGTTGGCGATCATGCCGTCATAGGCTGCGGTGTGTTCGAACGCCTTGAGCATCAGGTCGAAACGCTGGGCGTAGGTCAGGCCACCGGCTTTCAGGTTTGCCAGCACGTTGGCGTAGTCGCTGGCGTTGACCACGATGGCCACGTCTTTGTGGTTCTTGGCCGCCGAGCGCACCATGGTTGGGCCCCCGATATCGATGTTCTCGATGGCGGTGGGAAGGTCGCAGCCTGGCTTGTTGATGGTGGCTTCGAATGGGTAGAGGTTAACGGCCACCAGGTCGATCGGCTTGATGCCGTGCTCGGTCATGATGGCGTCGTCGATGCCGCGACGGCCGAGGATGCCGCCATGGATTTTCGGGTGCAGGGTCTTGACGCGACCGTCCATCATTTCTGCGAAACCGGTGTAGTCCGCGACTTCTACTGCGGCCACGCCGTTGTCCTGCAGCAGTTTGAAGGTCCCGCCCGTGGAGAGGATTTCCACACCCAGGGCTTCCAGCTCCCGGGCAAATTCGAGGATCCCGGTCTTGTCGGAAACACTGATCAAGGCGCGGCGGATCGGCAGGCGGGTAGTCTGGTCGGTCATTTCAATTTCCATCAAAAGCAAAGGAGTCAGCAAAAAAGGCGACCGGTTTTACGCGGGCGCCTTTCTGGTTTGATTGAATGCTTACAGCAAATCGTACTGCTTGAGCTTTTTGCGCAAGGTGCCACGGTTGAGGCCCAGCAGCTCACTGGCTTTGGTCTGGTTACCCTTGACGTAATTCATCACGCTTTCGAGCAAGGGCGCCTCGACTTCGGAGAGCACCAGGTTGTACACGTCCGTGACGGAAGCACCCTCAAGGTGGGCGAAATAATTGTGCAGCGCTTTCTCGACACTCCCGCGAAGGGTCTGGCCTTCTTCGCTGGGCGTGTTGAGGTGCTGTTTCAAATTGACGTTGTCGCTCACGGGTGTTGTTCCACTCACTAAAGTCTCGGTCATCATCGTCATGCGGCCACCCCTTTTCCATCCCCTGTTCCCAGGCTCTTGTCACGTTCGGCGAAGAACTCACGAACGGTGGCGACCTGTGCCTGCGTTTCATCCAAACGATTGAACTGAGCGCGAAATTCCTTGGCGCCCGGCAAGGTGGCGAGATACCAGCCGACATGCTTGCGAGCAATGCGTACGCCCATCACATCCCCATAGAAGGCGTGCAGGGCGGCCAGATGCTCCAGCAGAATACGTTCCACTTCGACCAACTCCGGCGCCGGCAAGACTTCACCAGTGCGCAGGAAATGCTCGATCTCGCGAAAAATCCACGGTCGCCCCTGGGCGGCCCGGCCAATCAACAATCCGTCGGCACCGGTTGCGTGCAGCACACGCCGGGCTTTCTCGGCGCAGTCGATGTCGCCATTGGCAAATACCGGCATCGACACGGCCTGCTTGATCGCGGCAATGGTGTCGTACTCGGCTTCACCGGTATAAAGGTCGGCGCGGGTACGGCCATGCACCGCCAGCGCTGTAATCCCGGCCTGTTCAGCGATCTTTGCCACTGTGAGGCCATTTTTGTTGTCCCGGTCCCAACCGGTACGAATCTTCAGGGTCACCGGCACATCGACTGCGCCAACGACGGCCTGCAGGATCTCGGCGACCAACTGCTCATCTTTCAACAGGGCGGAACCGGCGGCCTTGTTGCAGACCTTCTTGGCCGGGCAGCCCATGTTGATATCAATGATCTGTGCACCCAGCTCCACATTGGCCCGGGCCGCATCCGCCAGCATCTGCGCATCACCCCCGGCGATCTGTACCGAGCGTGGCTCGGGATCACCTTCGTGGATCATGCGCATCCGCGATTTGCGGGTGTTCCACAAACTCATGTCGCTGGTAACCATTTCAGAGACTACTAGACCCGCGCCCAAACGCTTGCACAGCTGACGAAAGGGCTGATCGGTGACACCCGCCATCGGGGCGAGGATCAAGCCGTTCTGCAATGTATATGGGCCGATGCGTACCGCCGACATAGGACTTCCCTGTTGTGGGGCCGGATCATTAGAGTTCGAAAAAGGGTTGGCATGATACCCGCTCTCGATGACGGGTTAAAGGCTGAATTGGATAAAATCTGAACAGTTATTTTTTTATCGCCACCGGTTTGGTTGACGTCGGTCAAGTCAATAATCCGCCGTCAAACCTCTTCGGGCGTGCCGTTTCACTCGGGCGAGTGGAAGCTCAGGCTGTAGTTCACGGCTTTGTTGCCGGGATCAAGGATGTCCAGGGAAATGTGGATCGGTGTCTGCGAAGGCATTTCGCTGACGCCAGCCAACTCGCCGCTCAGATACTCGGCGGGTTTGAAGCGACGACTGGCGATCAGGCTGCCGTTCAAATCTGCAAAACGCAGTTCCAGCAGCGGGAACGGCTGGGAAAAGGTCGCGCGGTTATAGAGAATTGCATCCACCACCAGCGCACCGGCGAACTCCGGGTGGCTGCGTACCACCAGGTTGCTGCTCTTGATATGGGCGATGTCGACCCGCGATGGCACGGAGCAACCCAATTTCGGGCACAGCTGCTGGAACCACGGACGGTAGGCGTCCTGACGGGCCAGTTCGTCGAATTGGTAGGCGATGTACTGGCCTGCCAGGCCGGCGGCGGCGATCAGCACCAGCAGGATCCAGATCAGGCGGCGGCCCCAGCCCGACGGACGTTTCTGCGCATAGAGGTGCAGCGGGTCGTCTTCAAGGTCCTGGAGCACGGCGTCGTGCACGCTGGCCTCGGTGCGTGGGCGTTTACGCCGTGATTGCGGGCGTTCATCGGCTTCTTCTGCCGCTGGGGTCAGGGGCGTGAAGGGCGGGTCGGGCTCGTCGTCATGCAGGGGCGAGAGCAGGGTTGGCTCGTCGTCGATGGTTTCGCTGTGCAGCGACATGGACGGTTCGGTGCGCTGCCGGGTATTGCTTGGTTCAGGCTCGTCTTCGTCGCTGTCTGCGCGCTCTTGCGCGGGCTCGCTGAACAGGCTGGCGGCCCATTGTTCTTCCTCGGCCTTGACCGTGTCGCGGCTGGCGCTGAGGGTGTCTTCCTTGTGCCGACGATCGGTGCCGGGTTGCCGACGCTCCGCGCCCTGGGGTTGAGTGTGCTGAATCTCGCGGCGCTCGAGCTTGGCCAGTTCTTCGTCCAGGTCCAGGTTGTCCAGGTCCAGCTCCTGGGCTGTCCACTGTTTCTGGCTGATGGCTCGCGGGGGGGCAGGCGTTGGCTCAACCACAGCGGCCAGTTCAGGTTCGGCTGCCGACACTTGGGCGCGCTGCTCCAGCAACTGGCGAGCGGCGTTGAACACTTGCAGGCACGAGCCGCAGCGCACCACGCCACGGGCCACGCTCAACTGAGCGTGGTTGACACGGAAGCGGGCTTGGCAATGCGGGCACTGGGTGACGAAACTGTCGGTCATGCGGCCATCCGATTCAGACAAGCGCTCATTCTAGCGCCGACGACCGCTGATGCGTACCCAGCCATCACGGTTGGCGATCGGGTCCAGCTCGAAATCCCTGGCGTAGGCCGCAGCCACTTCTTCACCTTGCTCGGCGAGGATACCCGACAGCGCCAGGCGCCCACCCGGCTTGACCAGGCTCGACAGTTGCGGTGCCAGCGACACCAGCGGCCCGGCGAGGATATTGGCGACCAGTACATCGGCCTGTACCTGGGGCAGATCTTCAGGCAGATAGAGTGGGAATTTGCCTTCAGCGATGTTATTACGCCCGGCGTTATCGCGGGAGGCTTCCAGGGCCTGCACGTCGATATCGGTGCCCACGGCCTCCTTGGCGCCCAGCAGCAGCGCGGCAATCGCCAGGATCCCGGAGCCGCAGCCGAAGTCCAGTACGTTGCTGTCGGTCAGGTCCTGGCCGTCCAGCCATTCCAGGCACAGGGCGGTGGTGGGGTGGGTGCCGGTGCCGAACGCCAGGCCCGGGTCCAGCAGCAGGTTGACGGCGTCTGGCTCGGGAGCAGCGTGCCAGCTTGGCACGATCCACAGGCGCTGGCCGAAGCGCATGGGCTGGAAGTTATCCATCCAGCTGCGTTCCCAGTCCTGGTCTTCGATGACTTCGCTGTGATGCTCGGGCAGCGGGCCGCCGGTGAGCAGTTCCATATGGGCCAGTACGGCGGCGGCATCGGTGCCGTCTTCGAACAGGGCCAGCAGGTGGGTGTGGGACCACAGCGGCGTGGTGTTGAGTTCCGGCTCGAAGATCGGCTGGTCTTCGGCGTCCATGAAGGTCACCGACACAGCGCCCACTTCGAGGAAAGCGTCTTCGTAGGTTTCGGCTTGTTCTGGGCTGATGGCGAGACGGACTTGCAGCCAAGGCATGGCGGGCACCTTTGAAAAAATGAATGTGCAGCGAGTAGGCCGCGAAAGCGCGCAAGTTTACGCGAGCGGGCAGCATAAGACGACATTACTGAATGAATGCGGACCAAATGTGGGAGGGGGCTTGCCCCCGATAGCGGTGGATCAGTTACAGATACTGAGGCTGACACACTGCAATCGGGGGCAAGCCCCCTCCCACATTTGTACTGTGTATGGCCTGAAAGCTGGGGGGCAGAAACAACAAAGCCGCCCGAAGGCGGCTTTGTTGGGTGGAGCACTTACTGGTTGGCCAGCTTGTGTTCCAGGTAGTGAATGTTCACACCACCCTCGCAGAAGCCCTCATCGCGAACCAGGTCCCGATGCAGCGGGATGTTGGTCTTGATGCCGTCGACCACGATTTCGTCCAGGGCGTTGCGCATACGGGCCATGGCCTCGTCGCGGGTCGCGCCCCAGGTGATCAGCTTGCCGATCAGCGAGTCGTAGTTGGACGGAACCTTGTAGCCGCTGTACAGGTGCGAATCCACACGTACGCCGTTGCCGCCGGGCGCGTGGAAATGCTTGACCAGGCCAGGGCTTGGGATAAAGGTTTTCGGGTCTTCGGCGTTGATGCGGCACTCCAGGGAGTGGCCGTGCATCTTCACGTCGTCCTGGGTGAAGGACAGCACGTTACCTGCGGCGATGCTCAGCATCTCCTTGACGATGTCGATACCGGTGACCATCTCCGAAACCGGATGCTCTACCTGCACACGAGTGTTCATCTCGATGAAGTAGAAGCGACCGTTCTCGTAGAGGAACTCGAAGGTACCGGCGCCACGGTAGTTGATGTCGATGCACGCCTTGACGCAGCGTGCCAGGACTTCCTGGCGGGCTTTTTCGTCGAGGCCCGGTGCCGGGGCTTCTTCCAACACTTTCTGGTGACGACGTTGCAGCGAGCAATCGCGGTCACCCAGGTGGATGGCGTGGCCCTGGCCGTCGGACAGCACCTGGACTTCCACGTGACGTGGGTTGGTCAGGTATTTTTCCAGGTAGACCATCGGGTTGCCGAACCAGGCGCCCGCTTCGGAGCGGGTCTGCTTGGCGGCTTCGATCAGGTCTTCTTCCTTGTGCACCACGCGCATACCGCGACCACCACCGCCACCGGCGGCCTTGATGATCACCGGGTAACCGACTTCGCGACCAATGCGCAGAGCGGTTTCCTCGTCTTCAGGCAGTGGGCCGTCGGAGCCTGGAACGGTCGGCACGCCCGCTGCAATCATGGCGTCCTTGGCCGAGACCTTGTCGCCCATCAGGCGAATGGTTTCGGCTTTGGGACCGATGAAGGCAAACCCGGATTTTTCCACCTGTTCGGCGAAGTCGGCGTTTTCCGCGAGGAAGCCGTAGCCCGGGTGGATGCCATCAGCGCCGGTCACTTCTGCGGCAGCGATGATGTTCGAGACTTTCAGGTACGAGTTCGTGGCCAGTGGCGGGCCGATGCAGATGCTTTCGTCCGCCAGTTTCACGTGCATCAATTCGGTATCGGCCGTCGAGTAAACAGCGACGGTCTTGATGCCCTCTTCCTTACAGGCGCGCAGGATACGCAGCGCGATCTCGCCGCGGTTGGCGATCAGGACTTTTTGCAGTTTCTTCGCAGGTTTCAACATCGAAGGCGCTCCGCGGTTCAAACGATGGTGAACAGCGGCTGGTCGTACTCAACCGGCTGACCGTTTTCTACCAGGATGGATTCAATGACGCCGGCTTTTTCAGCGGTGATGTGGTTCATCATCTTCATCGCTTCAACGATGCAGATGGTGTCGCCCACTTTCACGGTCTTGCCTACTTCAACGAAGGCTGGCGAGGTCGGTGCCGGGGTGCGGTAGAAAGTACCGACCATTGGCGACTTGACCACGAAGCCGTTCAACGCTGGTGCGGCTGGGGCAGCAGGGGCTGCGGCAGCGGCTGGAGCGGCGGCAGGGGCGGCAGCGGCAGGAGCCGGTGCTTGCATCTGCGGTGCGTAGAACTGTTGGGCCGGGGTCTTGCTGTGACGGCTGATCCGTACGGACTCTTCGCCTTCCTTGATTTCCAGCTCGTCGATACCGGATTCTTCCAGCAGTTCGATCAGTTTCTTAACTTTACGGATATCCATGAATCATCAACTCCCAAGGGTCGGTCAGGGGCGTTTAGCCTGTTCTTCAACGTGTTCCAGGGCGGCCTCCAGGGCCAGTCGGTAACCGCTGGCGCCAAGGCCGCAGATCACTCCTACCGCTACATCGGAGAAGTAAGAGTGATGGCGGAAAGCTTCGCGTTTGTGCACGTTCGATAAATGCACTTCGATGAATGGGATGCTCACCGCCAGCAGCGCGTCACGTAATGCAACGCTTGTATGCGTAAAAGCGGCGGGATTGATCAGGATAAAGTCCACGCCTTCGTTACGCGCGGCGTGGATGCGATCAATCAATTCATACTCGGCATTGCTTTGCAGGTAGAGCAGATGGTGGCCGGCTTCACGGGCCCGTCTTTCCAGGTCGAGGTTGATCTGGTCGAGGGTCACTGCCCCGTAGACGCCCGGTTCGCGGGTGCCAAGCAGGTTCAGGTTGGGTCCATGAAGAACCAGTAAGGTCGCCATCGGCTGTTCCTTGTTATTGGTAGGGGGGCGGCAGAACCCGGCGACTATGCCGCAAAGCCTTTGTGACTGTCCAGTTCTATGCAGTAGCCAGCACGATTAGCGAGGATTGCGCGAAATTTGTGACTGTGGCCCGGAATCCGGTCATGCTGAACACGGTCTTGAATCCACTGAAGATCAAATGTGGGAGGGGGCTTGCTCCCGATAGCGGTGGATCAGCTACAGGTATTGAGACTGACACACTGTAATCGGGAGCAAGCCCCCTCCCACATTTGATCTCCATAGGGCGGGAGAGCGGGTCAGACGCGGAAGGCTTGTACGGCAGTGTTGAGTTGCCCTCCGAGCACCAACAGGTGCTCACCCTGGCTACGGCCCTGGCCTATGCGCAGCAAGTTATCCTCACCCAGCTGGTGAATCCGCTCACTGTTATCGCGAATCTCACTCACGGCCCCACTCTGCTGCGCAGTCACATCGGCAATGCGTACCGCCGTCTCGGAAATCGTCTGGATCGCGCCGACGATTTCATCCAGCGCACCATCTGCTGCCTGGGCTTGCTGGGCGGTGGCTTCGGCGTGTTCAACCTGGGCGCGCATGCCTTGTACCGATTGATGGGCGGCGGTTTGCAGGCCGGCGATCAGGCCCTGGATTTCGGCAGTAGCGCCAGCGGTGCGCTGGGCCAGGGAACGGACTTCGTCGGCCACCACCGCGAAGCCGCGTCCGGCTTCACCGGCGCGAGCCGCCTCGATAGCGGCATTGAGCGCCAGCAAGTTGGTCTGCTCGGCAATCGAGCGAATCACGGTCAGCACGCCGCCGATGGTGGCGGATTCCTCCGCGAGTTTCTCGATCATCTGCGCATTTTGCTGCACTTCGTCCACCAAGGCGTGCAACCCGGTCAGGCTCAGGCCGATTACGCGCTGGCCTTGCTCCACAGCAAAGCCTGCACTGCGACTGGCGCCGGCAGCCTGGCTGGCATCCCCGGCCACTTGCTGGATGGTGGCTTCCAGTTCACCCAGGGAGTCACGGATTTGCGCGGTGTCGCCGGCCTGACGCTCGGCGCCGTCGTGCAGGCCGCTGCTCAGTTCGGCGAGGGCGCGGCTGCTGCCGGCCACTGCTTCGGCATTCCCGCGAATAGTGCCTACCAGGCCCACCAGATAGGCGCGCAGGCGGTTCAGGGAGGCTTCGATAGCGTGCAGTTCATGGTTGGTCTTGCCCAGGGCTATCGGCTGGCTGAAATTACCTTCGGCCCAGGTCGACAAGGCCGGTGCCAGATTGGTCAGCACCCGTGCCAGGCGCCGTTGCAGCGTGTCGATCAGCAGTGCGATCAACAGGATCAGGCCGATCATCACGCCTTGCAGCACACGCACCTCGCCCTGGATTCTGGCGTGCTGTGCACGCACTACCGGCTCCAGGCCGGCGATGGCCTGTTGCACGTTGGCGATCTTCAGGTGGGTGGCAGCGGCGAGGTCGGCGCGCTGCTGGATCTGCTCGCGGGTGCGCTTGAGTTCGGCGGGGTAGCGGGTCAACAGGCTGTTGAGCTCGCGCTTGAGGTCGACGCCGGTGTCCTGGGCTGCGGTTTTTTCGGTGTTTTCCAAGCCCATCAACGCGGAGAAATCGTCAGCGTTGGATTCGGCGCTGGCCTTTACCCCAAGCAATGGCAACTGCGCCAACAGGTCGGCCTGGGTGCGCATGGTGGCAATCTCGCGCTCCACCTCGTCGGCCAGCTCGGCGCGGCCGCTGCTCACCAGCTTGTCGCGGGCCAGGGACAGTTTGCCCAGATGCTGCGAGGCGGTCAGCAGGGGAGGCAGGTAGCGTGCTGCGTCTGTGGAGTTGACGCCGCTGGCGTACTGGCTCAGTTGCTCCAGGTTTGCGCCCAGTTCGCGCTCGGCCTGAACCAACAGTGCTTGCGGGTCGCCGGCCAGCTTGCCTGCCGCCAGCAGGTCGGTCTTACTGAAGGTTTCCAGGTCCGCCAGGCTGGGGTGCAGGGTTTGCGCTAACTCGGCCGGCAATTGCGCGAGTTGCTGCAACAGACTCTCCAGGCTTTGACTGGCGCTGCTCAGGCGCAGGGCATCGCCGCTGGCCAGGTAGTCGTCGATATTGCGCGCTGCCTGGTTTTGAAAACCCTGGGACAGGCCCAGGTAGCGCTCCATTAATAAATAAGGCCGCTCCAGCGCCCGTTGCGACCACCACAGCGTCGCCCCGAGGGCCAGGCATACGGCCACCAGCAGAAGGGTATTGAGATTGGTCAGCAGCTTGAGGCGCATGCGGGGTTTCAACCGACGGCAAAAGATAAGTGCCTGAAGTTATTGCGCTTGCGTTACAGAGTTATGACCGATTCGGTGGATTCCGGTGAAAAGATGGCACTTTGCTTTGATGCGCGCGCGGCTTGCACGCGGTTGCGTCCGGCGTCCTTGGCAAGGTATAGCGCTTCGTCAGCCTGGGCGGCCATCGTCAGGCTGTCGCACCCGTCACACAACTCCACCAGGCCGGCACTGAAGGTGCACCACAAATCCTGCGGTTGGGCGGGGTAGTGGATTTCTGCAAAGCGCCGCCGAATGTCGTCCAGTACCTTGCAGGCCGATTCCACGTCGGTGTCGGGCATCACGATGGCAAACTCTTCACCGCCATAACGGCCGATGTAGTCGGTCTTGCGCAGGCGCTGCTTGAGAAACAGCGCCAGGCTCTTGATCACCCGGTCGCCCATGGGGTGGCCGTGGCTGTCATTGACACGTTTGAAGTGGTCGATATCCAGCATCGCAAAGCTCAATGGCTTGTTCTCGCGGCGGGCGCGAAAGCTGCAGTCTTCGAGCAATTGCAGGATATGCGTATGGTTGTACAGCCCGGTCAGGCTGTCGCGCACCATCCGCGCCTTCAAGTTGCGCGCACGCGCTGCGCGGTTGCGCACGGTGGTGATCAGGTGGCGCGGCTTGATCGGTTTGGTCAGGAAGTCATCGCCGCCTTCGCTCATCGCGTCCAGCTGTTTGTCCAGGTCGTCTTCGGCCGACAGGTAGATGATCGGCACGCTGACGTAACGGTCGTTGTGGCGAATCACCTTGGCCAGTTCGGTGCCGGTACAGGCGGGCATATACATGTCGAGGATGATCAGGTCGGGCTGGAAATCCGCCAGTTCGGCCATGGCCTGGATCGGTTCGATCAAGGTGCGCGTGACAATCCCGGCGCTGTTGAGCAGGCGCTCGGTGTGCAGCGCCTGGGCCCGCGAGTCGTCAATGATCAGCACTTTGTACGGTTCGTACTGGGCAACGCAGGTCAGCACTTCGATCTTTTCCAGAAGGCTCGAAGCCTCCAGCGTGCCGGTCAGGAACTCCTCACCTCCGGCGCGCACGGCGGCCAGGCGCGTGGGCGTGTCGGTTTCGTGCAGGCTGAAAAACAACAGCGGCAGCTTTTGCTCCAGGCCCTCCTGGGCTTGCGCGGCGAGGGTGAGGCCCAGGCCGGGGCCGCAAAAGTCCACGTCCATGACGATGGCTGACGGCAGGCGCTCGGCCATGGCCGTGTGAAAAGCCGAGACGCTGTCCAGGGATTGGGCACTCAGGCCAAAGAATTCCAGCTGCTTGGCCAGGCGCTCGGCGCGGTCGTGGTCGGCCAGCATCACGTAGATCGGTTTGCGCATCGGTGGCAGCAGGGTTTGCTCAAGCTGGTCACCCTGACGCAGGCCGGTGCGCGACAGGCGCTGCATCAAGCGGTTGAGTTCGGTGATCAGTTGGCTGCTCAAACGGCCACGGTTTTCGTCCACCGCCTGGAGAGTTTGGCCAATATGCTGGGCCAGTTGGCGGTGTTCGGGCTGTTCAAAACGCTCGGCGAAGCGCTGCAGGCGCAGGTTGGCTTCGCTGAGTTCGGAAAAGTCGGCGTTCGACCATTCGCCGCGTTGCAGGCGCTGCCAGATCTCAAGAATTTGACGTGCCTGATGAATTACCCGCTGGGCAAAATGCTGCTTGAGACGCTCGCGGCTAGGGTCTTCTGACTCGGTCATATCCTGACTACTGTGAGGGTGCATGCTGAGGTCGACTGATGGCTCTATGCTAGCACCTCTTTTCTGTTGCATGAGTGTCATACGTCAATTAAGTCTGCGTGCCGGATATTCAGTTATTGACCCGCGGGTCGCGCAGCGTAAAAAGCGTGCATCCTTTATAGTCCAACCTTGCTTGTGCGCCACTTTCGCGTAAAAGCCCCGCAACGATGGGCACGATGGGGTAGGGTTGTGGTCGGAGTGTCTGAACGCACCCGGACAATTGACGTGCATGAACTCAAGTGATTGAAAGGATATCGCCATGCTGGACTGGAAAAACCGTGAAGGCAGTGCCAAAGGCCCCGCCCCTGAGCCCAAGTCGGCCAACCGCAGCTATTTTCGCAACTTGCTGATGAGCCGGGCTTTGCTCAGCATTATCGGCCTGTACCTGCTGGTCACCGGTGGCCTGGGTTGGTACTGGAGCCAGGAGCCGGCGCTGTTTCCGGTCCAGCAGAACGCCCAGCTTGCCGCCGAGAAGGAAGGCAAGCAGATGGTCGTGGGCTACACCACGGTCGAAACCCTCAAGACCGTGGTCGGCACCTTGCTGAACAAGCCTGGCGGCTACATCTCCAACGACCGTTTCCCGCCGGGCTTGTGGATGGACAACATGCCGAGCTGGGAATATGGCGTGCTGGTGCAGGTGCGTGACCTGACCCGCGCACTGCGCAAAGACTTCGCTCGCTCCCAGTCGCAGTCGGCTGAAGACGCGGACCTGGCCAAGGCCGAACCGCGGTTTAACTTCGATAACAAGAGCTGGGTGCTGCCTTCGAGCGAGTCGGAATACCAGGAAGGCATCAACTCCCTGAGCCGCTACGAAGCGCGCCTGTCTGACCCGAACCAGCGCGGCGCACTGTTTTACGCGCGTGCCGACAACCTGAACAACTGGCTGGGCGATGTGGCGACCCGTCTGGGCTCGCTGTCCCAGCGCCTGTCGGCCAGCGTCGGCCGCGTCAAACTGAACACCGCGCTTAAAACCGAGGCGCTGGCGCCGGGCGAAGTGCCGCAAGTCGATGAAGAAGTGGTGGAAACCCCATGGATGCAGATCGATAACGTGTTCTACGAAGCCCGTGGCCAGGCATGGGCCTTGTCCCATCTGCTGCGCGCCATCGAAGTCGACTTTGCCGACGTGCTGGCCAAGAAAAACGCCACCGTCAGCGTGCGCCAGATCATTCGTGAGCTGGAGGCCTCGCAGGAGCCGGTGTGGAGTCCTATGATTCTTAACGGCAGTGGCTTCGGGGTACTGGCGAACCATTCGTTGGTGATGGCCAACTATATTTCCCGGGCAAACGCTGCAGTGATCGACTTGCGTCAGCTCCTCAACCAGGGTTGATGATGGACGCTACTCAAAAGGAGGCCGAACACCGTGCGGCCTCCGATGCTGAACTGATCTGCTGGGTCGACGAGCAGGACAAGCTGCTCGGCCACCTGGTCAGGTCCGACCTGCGCCAGCGCGGCCTGATTGGCCGTTGCACCTTTATCTTTCTGTTCAATTCCAAGGGCGAGCTGTGTGTGCATCGGCGCACCTTGAGCAAGGCCCTGTATCCGGGGTTTTGGGATACGGCGGCTGGCGGTATGGTGGCGGCGGGGGAAAGCTATGCCCTGTCGGCACAGCGAGAATTGGCCGAAGAACTGGGCGTAAGTGGAGTGGAGTTGGTCGAGCACGATCATTTTTACTTTGAAGATGGTGACAGCCGCCTGTGGTGCACTTCCTACTCTGCCGTATGGGACGGCCCGTTGTGTTTGCAGCCTGAAGAGGTCATGGAGGCACGCTTTCTGCCCCTCGAAACGGTGCTTGCCGAGGCCGAGCAAAAGCCCTATTGCCCGGATGCTCAAGAAGGTCTGCGGCGCTATCTCGCCTCACGTCGCTAAAGTTGCATAAATTGGCGCCATTTGGCTCTTAGCAACTTCGCTTTTTGCCGTTACACTGCGCGCCTTTTCACCCGAACCACATTAGCGGTTCGGTAGCGCTGCCCCTGCCTGAGTGGGGCTTCGCGGTCGGTCACCGCCCTTTGCGGCGCCGATCAGTCTTCATCCTCCCAAGAGGATTGCCGGTGGCCAAAAAAGCCGCATCCTTCGCCGCCCTTGGTGGCCTGGTATTTTCCACCGACGCAGGTCGACACTGCCCGGACTGTCGTCAGCCCGTGGATTCGTGTACCTGCAAACAGACCCTGATCCCCGAAGGCGATGGCATTGCCCGCGTACGCCGCGAGAGCAAAGGCCGTGGCGGCAAAACGGTGACCACCATCACCGGCGTGCCCCTGGCCGAAGATGCCCTCAAGGAGCTGGCCACCACGCTGAAAAAGCGCTGCGGCACCGGTGGTGCGTTGAAAGACGGGGTCATCGAGATTCAGGGTGATCACGTCGAACTGCTGTTGGCCGAGTTGATCAAGCTCGGTTACAAGGCCAAGAAGTCCGGTGGCTGAAAGCCTCTTCCCAACCTGTGGCTAAACTCTGTCCTGCGAGTGGGGTCTGACCTTCTTGCAGGCAAATCGTCATTTTCATTCTTTAGACTGCGCCAGCCTCCGCTTGAGGTGGCGCCTTCGCCTTCATTTATAGGGGACTTCGATGTCCGTACGACGCACACGCAAAGACGATGGCAGCCAATGGACAGTTGCGGACAGCCGCAGTGTTTACGGGATCCGCCATTGGGGGGCCGGTTATTTCGCGATCAATGAAGCCGGTCGCGTAGAAGTCCGCCCCAACGGTCCGAACAGCACGCCGGTCGATTTGTACGAGCAGGTCGATCAACTGCGTAAAAGCGGCCTGTCGTTGCCGCTGCTGGTGCGTTTCCCCGACATTCTGCAAGACCGTGTACGCCAACTCACCGGCGCCTTCGATTCGAATATCGAACGCCTGGAATACCAGAGCAAGTACACCGCGTTGTACCCGATCAAGGTGAACCAGCAGGAAGCGGTGATCGAGAACATCATCGCCACCCAGAACGTTTCCATCGGCCTGGAAGCGGGCTCCAAGCCCGAGCTGCTGGCCGTGTTGGCCCTGGCGCCGAAGGGTGGCACGATCGTCTGCAACGGTTACAAGGACCGCGAGTTCATCCGCCTGGCGTTGATGGGTCAGAAGCTTGGTCACAACGTATTTATCGTGATCGAGAAAGAATCCGAGGTCGGGCTGGTGATCGAAGAGGCCGCCAGCCTCAAGGTCAAGCCTCAGGTGGGTCTGCGTGTGCGCCTGTCTTCCCTGGCATCGAGCAAGTGGGCGGACACTGGTGGCGAGAAATCCAAGTTCGGCTTGTCGGCGGCGCAGTTGCTGTCGGTGGTCGAGCGTTTCCGCGCGGCCGGCCTGGACCAGGGCATCCGCCTGCTGCACTTCCACATGGGTTCGCAGATCGCCAACCTGGCCGACTACCAGCACGGGTTCAAGGAAGCTATTCGTTACTATGGCGAACTGCGCAACCTCGGCCTGCCGGTGGACCACATCGACGTCGGCGGCGGCCTGGGCGTGGACTACGACGGTACCCACTCGCGTAACGCCAGCTCGATCAACTACGACATGGACGACTACGCCGGCGTGGTCGTGGGCATGCTCAAGGAATTCTGCGATGCGCAGAGCCTGCCGCACCCGAACATCTTCTCTGAAAGCGGTCGCTCCCTGACCGCCCACCACGCCATGCTGGTGGTGCAAGTCACTGACGTCGAGAAGCACAACGACGAAATCCCGACCATTGAAAACAAGGAAAGCCTGCCGGAAACCGTGCAATGGCTGGTGGACCTGCTCGGTCCGACCGACATCGAAATGGTCACCGAAACCTACTGGCGCGCCACCCACTACATGAGCGACGTGGCCACCCAGTACGCCGACGGCAAACTGACCCTGGCCGAAAAAGCCCTGGCCGAACAGTGCTACTTCGCCGTGTGCCGCCGCCTGCACAACTCGTTGAAAGCCCGCCAGCGTTCGCATCGCCAGGTGCTGGACGAACTCAACGACAAGTTGGCCGACAAGTACATCTGCAACTTCTCGGTGTTCCAGAGCCTGCCGGACACCTGGGCCATCGGCCAGGTCCTGCCGATCCTGCCGCTGCACCGCCTCGACGAAGAGCCGCTGCGCCGTGCCGTGCTGCAAGACCTGACCTGCGACTCCGACGGCAAGATCAAGCAGTACGTCGACGAGCAGAGCATCGAGACCAGCCTGCCGGTGCACGGCTTGAACGAAGGTGAAGACTACCTGTTGGGTATCTTCCTGGTCGGCGCGTATCAGGAGATCCTGGGCGACATGCACAACCTGTTCGGTGACACCGACTCGGTGAACATCTACCAGCGTGAAGACGGTTCGGTGTACAGCGCCGGGATCGAGACCCACGACACCATCGAAGACATGCTGCGCTATGTGCACTTGTCGCCGGAGGAGTTGATGACGCATTACCGCGACAAGTGTGCGAGTGCGAAGATCTCCGCGTCGGAGCGTACCCAGTTCCTGGATGCGTTGCGCCTGGGCTTGACCCGTTCTTCGTACCTGTCCTCGTAATATATGTGGGAGGGGGCTTGCTCCCGATAGCGGTGGATCAGTCAATGAGTCTGTTGACTGACACTCAGCTATCGGGAGCAAGCCCCCTCCCACATTTGGATCTGCATTCCTTCAGTTTGCTCCCAGCCACAGCCCTTGCCGATTCAAGCGCCAGGCGATCGCCCACAGCGTCAAACTGCGCACCGCCATGAACAGCAGGAAGGTTATCCACAACCCGTGGTTACCCAACCCCTGCAACGCCCAGGCAATCGGCAGCACCAACAGCACCGTCAGCAACATCCCATTGCGCATCTCCCGCGCCCGCGTTGCGCCGATAAACAGTCCATCGAGCAAATAACTCCACACCGCTATCAACGGCAGTACCGCCAGGTAAGGCAGGTAGATGTCGGCGGTTTCGCGCACACTGGGAATATCCGTTTGCATAGCGATAAACAGATGGCCGCCGAAGGTGAACAACAGGGCGAAACCGATGCTGGCGATCAGCGACCAGCCGCAGGCAACCACCAGCGAGCGGCGCAACGCCTGGCGGTCATGGGCGCCAATGGCGTGCCCGCACAGGGCTTCGACGGCGTGAGCCAGGCCATCCAGCGCATGGGCCGTCAGCAACAGGCCATTGAGCAGCAAGGCATTGGCGGCGACCGTGGCATCCCCCAGCCGTGCGCCTTGCACCGTGATCATGAAGAACACCGACTGCAGGGCCAGGCTGCGGATAAAAATGTCGCGGTTGACCGCCAGCAACGGCCTCCAGCTTTGCCACAGTTTCAGTGCAGCCCAGGCGATATGGCCAGGGTAGGCGCGCAGGGCTTTTTGCGTAAGTGCCAGGCCGAGCAGCGCGCCGGTCCATTCAGCGATCACCGAGGCGCGGGCGGAGCCGACCACGCCCCAGTCCAGGCCGAGTACAAACCACAGGTTAAGCGCAATGTTGACCAGGTTGGTGGTCAGCAGAATCGCCAGCGGCGCCCGCGCATTCTGTGTGCCGAGGAACCAACCGACCAGCGCATAGCTGGCAAGGGCGGCGGGCAGGCCGAACAGGCGGGTGTGGAAGAATTCGCGGGTCAGTTGGTTCAGTTCAGGGGAGGGCTGCATCCATTCCAACGCCAGATGGCTCAGGGGAATACCGACCGTGCCCAGTAACATCGCCAGCCCCAGCGCCAGCAGCAAGCCTTGCAACAGGATTTGCCGCAGCGCCGCGCCATCCTTGCGCCCGGCGGCCTGGGCGGCGAACCCGGTGGAGCCCATGCGTAGGAAACCCATGGCCCAGGCCAGGAAGGTATACAGGCTGGCACCGACGGCCACGGCGCCCAGTTGGTGGGCGTGTGGCAGGTGGCCGATGACCATGCTGTCGACCAGGGCTACCAGTGGCACGGAGATATTCGACAGGATCATCGGCGCGGCCAGGGCCCAGACGCGGCGATGGGTGGGGCGGTGGCGCCAGTCGGCAAGCAGGGCGGTCATGAAGGCTCCTTGGTGGAGCAGCATTGTACCCGCCCACCCATCACGCCGCAGATCCAATGTGGGAGGGAGCAAGCCCCCTCCCACATTTTGATCTGCATTGTTTGTGGGATTTGGTTTAGCCCGGAAGGCACCCAGAACCAAACTTCCCTCCGTCGGTCAATGTGACCGGCACCGCAGCAGCCAGCGCGGCGCTGATATATAGTTCACCCCTCGGTTCCCTCTGACTACGAGTGCCCCATGCTTAACAAAGGACTGTTCCTCGCTTGCGCGCTGGCCCTGCTGAGCGCCTGTGATTCTTCCGATAAGCCCGCTGCACCGACGGCGCCCGCCGCGGCAAGCGTAGCGCCCAAACCCGCCAAGGCAGCGGTCGACGTGGCGGCGTTGAAGCAGCGCTATGCCGGGCGCGAGTTAAGCGTGGTGGACGTGTCCGAGGTGCAGTTGGACGGGGCCAGCACCTTGTCGGTGAGTTTTTCCATTCCTCTGGACCCGGATCAGAAGTTCGCCGACAAGCTGCACTTGGTGGACAGCAAGTCCGGCAAGGTCGATGGCGCCTGGGAGCTTTCCGATAACTTGATGGAGTTGCGCCTGCGCCACCTGGAGCCGCAGCGCAAGTTGGTGCTGACGGTGGACGCCGGGGTAAAGGCGGTCAACGACAACACACTCGCCGCCGAATACAGCGCCCGCCTGGAAACCCGTGACCTGCAAGCCACCGTGGGCTTTGCCAGCCGTGGCACGTTGCTGCCGACGCGCCTGGCCGAGGGCTTGCCGGTGATCGCGCTGAACGTCGACAAGATCGATGTTGAGTTCTTCCGCATCAAGCCCGAATCCCTGCCGTCGTTCCTGGCGCAGTGGGGGCGCAATACCAGTCTGCAAAGCTATGAGTCCCGTGAACTGCTGCCAATGGCCGAGCTGATCTACGGTGGGCGTTTCGACCTGAACCCGGCACGCAACACTCGCGAAACCCTGCTGCTGCCGATTGCCGGCCTCAAGCAATTGCAGCAGCCGGGCGTGTACCTGGCGGTGATGCGTGCCTCGGGCACCTACAACTATTCGCAACCGGCCACGCTGTTTACCTTGAGTGACATCGGCCTGTCGGTGCACCGTTATGCCAATCGCCTGGATGTGTTTACCCAAGCGTTGGAAGGCGGCAAGGCACTGAACGGCGTCGAACTGGAAATCCTCGATGCCGAAGGCCGCGTACTCGGCCAGGGCAAGACTGAAGACGGTGGTCACGCCGAGCTGCCGCTGCCGAAAAAAGCCCAGGTGTTGCTGGCCAAACAAGGCGAGCAGACCAGCCTGTTGCGCCTGGACAGCGCCGCGCTGGATTTGGCCGAGTTCGATATCGGCGGGCAGCCGTCCCACCCGCTGCAGTTCTTTGTGTTCGGCCCGCGTGACCTGTATCGCCCTGGCGAAACCGTGCTGCTCAATGCGCTGTTGCGCGACAAGGATGGCAACGCGGTCAAACCGCAGCCGGTGAGCGTCGAGGTGCGTCGTCCGGATGAACAGGTGAGCCGCAAGTTTGTGTGGGATGCTGATGCCTCCGGCCTGTATCAATACGCGCTGCAACTGGCCGGCGAAGCACCGACCGGGCGCTGGCAGTTGGTATTTGACCTGGGTGACGGCAAGCCGCAACTGTATGAATTCCTCGTCGAAGACTTCCTGCCCGAACGCCTGGCACTGGAACTCAAGGGCAGTGAAACCGCACTGAGCCCGGCGGAGAACCCGGTCATTCAGGTCAATGGGCGCTATCTGTACGGCGCACCGGCATCCGGCAATCGGGTCAGCGGCCAGGTCTATGTGCGCCCGCTGCGTGAGGCGGTCAAATCCTTGCCGGGGTACCAGTTCGGTTCCGTCACTGAAGAAGAGCTGAGCCAGGATTTCGAACTGGACGAAAGCGTACTCGACGCCAACGGCGAGCAAGCGCTGACCCTGGAAAGCAAATGGGCCGAGGCCAAATCCCCGTTGCAACTGATTGTGCAAGCCAGCCTGCAAGAGTCCGGCGGGCGGCCCATCACCCGACGCCTGGTGCAGCCGATCTGGCCGGCCGAGCAATTGCCGGGCCTGCGCGGGTTGTTTGACGGCAAGGAAACCAATGGCGATGGCCCGGTGGAATTCGAAGTGCTGGTGGCCAACCAGGACGGTCAGAAACTAGCTGCGCAAAACCTCAAGGTGCGCCTGGTGCGTGAGCGCCGTGACTACTACTGGAACTACTCGGAGAACGATGGCTGGAGCTATCACTTCAACGAGAAATTCCTCAACCTCGATGAGCAGAGCCTGAACATCAAGGCCGGCGACACCGCCAAGGTCAGCTTCCAGGTGGAGTGGGGCCCGTACCGTGTCGAGGTGGAAGACCCGCAGACCGGACTGGTCAGCAGCGTGCGCTTCTGGGCCGGCTACCAGGCCCAGGACAACACCGAAGGCGGCGCCGTGCGCCCCGACCAGGTCAAGCTGGCGTTGGATAAACCGGCCTATGGCGATGGCGACACCGCCAATGTCACCGTCACGCCACCGGCTGCCGGTAAAGGCTACCTCTTGGTGGAATCCGCCGAAGGCCCGCTGTGGTGGCAGGAGATCGACGTACCGGCCGAAGGCAAAAGCTTTGCGGTGAAGCTCGACCCGAAATGGTCGCGCCATGATCTGTATGTGAGCGCCCTGGTGATTCGCCCCGGCGAGCGCAAAGCCAATATCACCCCCAAACGTGCCGTGGGCCTGTTGCACCTGCCGCTGGATCGTACCCAGCGCAAACTCGGCCTGACCCTCACTGCACCGGAAAAAATGCGCCCCAAACAACCTCTGACGGTGAAGATCGCCGCCAAAAACGCCGATGGCAGCGTGCCCCAACAGGTGCATGTGCTGCTGGCGGCGGTGGATGTGGGCATCCTCAATATCACCGAATACCCCACGCCTGATCCGTATTCCAGCCTGTTCGGCCGCAAAGCCTATGGCGTCGACCAGTTCGACATCTACGGCCAGTTGATCGAAGCCGGCCAGGGGCGCCTCGCCAGCCTGGCATTTGGCGGTGACGCGGCGTTGGCCAAAGGCGGCAAGCGCCCGGACACCAGCGTGACCATCGTTGCCCTGCAAAGCGCGCCGGTGACCCTGAACGACAAAGGCGAGGGCGAAGTCAGCGTCAATATCCCCGACTTCAACGGCGAACTGCGCCTGATGGCCCAGGCCTGGAGCGATGATCGCTATGGCATGGCCGAGGGCAAGACGGTCATCGCCGCACCGCTGATTGCCGAACTCTCGGCGCCGCGCTTCCTGGCCGGAGGCGACCAGACCACCTTGGCCCTGGACCTCTCCAACCTGTCGGGCAAGGCGCAGAAACTCGATGTGCAATTGACCGCGCAAGGGCAGTTGGAACTGGTCAACGGCGGCGCGCAATCGGTTGAGCTCAAGCAAGGCCAGCGCACCACCCTGCGTATTCCGGTAAAAGCCTGGGGCGGTCTCGGCCAGGGCAAGGTCAAGGTCACCGTCAATGGCCTGGACCTGCCGGGGGAAAACCTGCCGCCGTTCAGCCGCGAATGGACCCTGGGCGTGCGCCCGGCGTACCCGGCCTTGCTCAAGCATTACCGGGCTGTGCTCAAGGATCAGCCGTGGAGCCTGCCGGCGGGCACGCTCGATCAGTTCGATGCCTCGGGGCGTGAGGCGCTGTTGAGCCTGTCGAGCCGGCCGCCGTTGAACCTTGGTGCACAGATCAGTGCGCTCAAGGCCTACCCCTATGGCTGCCTGGAACAAACCGCCAGTGGCTTGTACCCGTCGCTGTATGCCGACGATGCGCTGCTCAAGCGCCTGAGCATCAAGGGCGAACCGGATGCCGAGCGCAAGCGCAAGATCGAGTTGGGCATCGAACGCCTGCTGGGGATGCAGCGCTACAACGGCAGCTTTGGCTTGTGGGGCGCTGACGGCGAGGAAGAGTATTGGCTGACCGCCTATGTCACCGACTTCCTGCTGCGCGCCCGCGACCAGGGGTTTGCCGTACCGCCTGAAGCCTTGAAGAAGGCCAGCGAGCGGCTGCTGCGGTATGTGCAGGAACGCAACCTGATTGAAGTCGACTACAGCGACAACGCCGAGCACACGCGTTTTGCCGTACAGGCCTACGCCGGCATAGTGCTGGCGCGCAGTCAGCAGGCGCCGTTGGGTGCCTTGCGCAGCCTGTTCGAACGCCGCAGTGATGCGCGCTCCGGCTTGCCATTGGTGCAGTTGGCCATCGCCTTGCAAAAAATGGGCGACCAGCCGCGTGCCGATCAAGCCTTGCTCGCCGGTTTGGCGGCGCAGCGCAGTGCCAAGGAATGGCTGGCCGACTACGGCAGCCCATTGCGCGATCAGGCGATGATCCTGGCGCTGCTGGAGGAAAACGACTTGGCCAAGGGCAAACGTGAAGAGCGCCTGTTTACCTTGTCGGACCAGTTGGCGGCCAGCCCGTATCTGTCGACTCAGGAGCGCAACTCGCTGTTCCTGGCCGGGCGGCTCGGCTTCGCCAAGCCCGAGGCTGACTGGCAGGTGTCGCTGACCGGCAGTGGCGGGGCGCGGGAGCTGAACAACCAGCAGTCCACGCTGCAACTGGATGAAAAGCTGCTATCCAGCGACCTGAGCCTGAGCAATCAGGGCCAGACCCCCGTTTACCAGCAGCTGACTATTTCAGGTTACCCACAACTGCCACCGGCAGCGGGCGGCGAGAACCTGAGCATTCGCCGCGAATACCTGGGCATGAACGGCCAGCCGTTGAACCTGCGCAGCCTCGACAGCGGCGACCTGGTGCTGGTGCACCTGGCCGTCAGTGCCAAGCAGCGCGTGCCGGATGCCCTGGTGGTAGACCTGCTGCCCGCCGGCCTGGAACTGGAAAACCAAAACCTGGCACAAAGCGCGGCGAGCCTGGAGAACGCCAGCAGCCAGGTGAAGGAGTGGCGCGAGTCGATGCAGAATGCATCGCTCAAGCATCAGGAGTTCAGGGATGATCGCTATGTGGCGGCGATGAACCTGGACGGCTACGGCACCACGCACTTGCTGTACCTGGCACGTGCGGTGACGCCTGGCACCTATCGCGTGCCGCCGCCGCAAGTGGAGTCGATGTATCGGCCGAACTGGCAGGCGGTGGGCGAGACACCGGGGGATATGGTGATCAAGGGCCGCTGATCGCTGAAGTTGAAGTGGTGGCTCTTGTGGGAGGGGGCTTGCTCCCTCCCACAAGGGATTGGGGCTGTCAGATAAATCAGTGCACAACCCAGCTCAGCAACCACAGGCCCAGCAGCAGCCAGATGATGCCCACGATGATCGAGGCCCGCATAAAGGCGCGTACCGCCGAGTACAAGAAGAGCAACCCGACGATCAGGGTGATGATGCTGATGATCGAGGTGTCCATGCCCAAGGTGCGCGACAAGCCATCGATAAAGTTGCCGCCAGCGTGGGTCAAGGCCCCGAACAACCCGCTCAGGCCATCGACGATAAAGCGGATGACGGAGCCGAGCGCCTGGCCCAACCATTCGAAAAAGCTTTCTACCTGCATGTGCGTGTCCTGATAAGAAGGTGGGCGTAACTGAGCCTTTGGTCGTTATTGCGACAGGCTAGTTCCCTACAAGCATAGAGGTTTAGCCGCTTGAATTTGCGTTTTGTTGCCCGCTGGACCCTGGCGAGCCTGCTGTTGGTAATCGCCGTGCTATGGCTGGCCGATCGTATCTGGCCATTGCCCCTGCCCCAGGACGACCTGGCCCGTGTGGTGCTGGCCGAAGATGGCACGCCGCTGTGGCGATTTGCCGATGCCAACGGCGTATGGCGCTACCCGGTGCAGACGCGCGAGGTGTCGCCGTATTATCTCGACGCGCTGCTCACTTACGAAGACCGCTGGTTTTACCAACACCCCGGGGTAAACCCGCTAGCGCTGGTACGCGCGACCTGGCAAAACCTGACCGGTGCACGGGTGGTGTCCGGCGGCAGTACCTTGTCGATGCAGGTGGCGCGTTTGCTCGACCCGCATTCACGCACCCTGCATGGCAAGTTGCGTCAACTGTGGCGTACCGCGCAGTTGGAGTGGCACCTGTCCAAGGACGAAATCCTCAACCTTTACCTCAATCGTGCGCCCTTCGGCGGCACGCTGCAGGGCGTGGCAGCGGCGAGTTGGGCGTATCTGGGCAAGTCGCCCTCACAACTGACCCACGCCGAAGCCGCCTTGCTCGCGGTATTGCCCCAGGCGCCCAGTCGCTTGCGTCCGGACCGTCATCCGCAACGTGCCCAGGAGGCCCGCGACAAAGTGCTGCGCCGCCTCGCTGAATTCCAGGTGTGGCCGCAGCCTGCGGTTGATGAAGCCCTGGAAGAACCGCTGCTGCTCGCCCCGCGCCTGGAACCGAGCCTGGCGCCGTTGCTGGCGCGGCGTCTGAACCGCCCCGACAGCCCGCCGCTGATTCGCACCACCCTGGACGCCACCCTGCAACGCCGCCTCGAAGACCTCCTGTTGGGTTGGCGTGCACGCCTGCCGGAACACACCTCGGCAGCGATTCTGGTGGTGGAAGAGGAAAGCATGGCAGTGCGCGCCTATCTGGGCTCGGTGGATATCAACGACACCAAGCGTTTTGGCCACGTGGACATGATCAGTGCGCTGCGCTCGCCCGGTTCGACCCTGAAGCCTTTCCTGTATGGCATGGCGTTGGACGACGGCCTGATTCACTCCGAGTCCCTGTTGCAGGACGTGCCCCGGCGTTACGGCGATTATCGGCCGGGCAACTTTTCCATGGGCTTTACCGGGGCGGTGCCGGCGAGCACGGCGCTGTCCAGCTCGTTGAACCTGCCGGCGGTGCAACTGTTGGAAGCCTACGGGCCCAAGCGCTTTGCCGCACAGATGCGCATCGGCGGCATGCCGTTGGCGCTGCCGGCGCTGGCCGAGCCGAACCTGGCGCTGATCCTCGGGGGCGCGGGCAGTCGCCTGGAGGACCTGGTGAGCGGCTACAGCGCCTTGGCCCGTGATGGCAAAAGCGCGACGTTGCGACTACAGCCGGAGGACGCGCTCAGGGAGCGGCCTTTGCTGTCGCCGGGGGCTGCGTGGATTGTGCGGCGCATCCTCAGCGGCCAGGCACGGCCCGACCGCGACCCGCGTGCCGAGCTGGTGCAACGCCCGGTGCTGGCGTGGAAAACCGGCACCAGCTATGGCTTTCGCGATGCCTGGGCGATTGGCGTGGGCCCGCGTTATTTGATCGGCGTCTGGATTGGCAGGCCCGATGGCACACCCGTGCCGGGCCAGTTCGGCCTGGCGTCGGCGGCGCCGTTGATGCTGCAGGTGCATGACGTGCTGACTAACCGCGACAGCCAACGCGGCATCAGTGCCCCGGTCAAACCGGTGCCGGCGAATATCGGCGTGGCGGCAATCTGTTGGCCGCTGGGCCAGCCCATGGCCCGCAGTGACCCCAATTGCCGGCGCCAGCGGTTTGCCTGGACCCTGGACAACACTACGCCGCCTACCTTGCAGGCATTGGATCAACCCTTGAGCGTGGGGCTGATGGAGAGCATCTGGGTCAATGCCAAGGGCTTGCGGGTTGATGCCCATTGCCCTGGCGCGGTGCCGAGGCATATTGCCCTGTGGCCCGCGCCGCTGGAGCCCTGGTTGCCAAGGGTTGAGCGCCGTGAAGCGCGCATTCCTGCGCCTGACCCGGATTGCCCGCCACCGGCGCTGGCTGCGGCTTCGCCATTGTCCATTGTGGGCGTGCGCGAGGGCGACCAGTTGCGCCTGCCCGCGGCCAGCCAACAAGCCTTGCGCCTGAAAATCTCCGCGTTGGGCGGCAGCGGTCGGCGCTGGTGGTTCCTTAATGGCGCGCCGTTGGGTGATAGCGCCAATCAGGACAGTATCAATGCCAGTTTTGAGCGGCTGGGGCGCTATCAGCTCAGCGTGTTGGATGAGGCCGGGCAAACTGCGAGGCTTGAGTTTAGCGTGGTTGATTAGGGCCTCATCGGGGGCAAGCCCCCTCCCACATTTTGAAATGTGTTCACAAATCAGAGTGTGGGAGGGGGCTTGCTCCCGATAGCGCCCTTGAGAACACCACCGCTATTCACTTGCCTTCAATCCCCATCCCCCTGAAGCTATACCCATTCAGGAGCCCCCCAATGAACCTCGAACACCTCACCGAACGCCTGCACCGCATCCGCGATGCCAACGACTGGAAGCAGTTCCACAGCCCGAAAAACCTGGCCATGGCCGCCAGTGTGGAAATGGCCGAACTGGTGGAAATCTTCCAATGGCTTACTGAAGACCAATCCCGCCAGCTTCCCGCCGATAAACTCGCCCATGCGGGCCAGGAAGTCGGTGATATCGTGCTGTACTTGCTGTTGCTGTGCAGTGAGCTGGGCCTGGACATGAATGAAGTGGTGCGTGCCAAGTTGGCCGACAGCGAGCGGCGGTTTGCCCATGAGTGATCGTCATTTCGACCAGTTGGCCACGCGTTTTGCCGAGAAAATCTATGGCGGCGCCAAGGGCGCGATTCGCCTGGCGGTGCTTCAGGCTGACTTGCTTGAAGCGTTGCCTGATCGTCCGTTGCGCGTGCTGGATATCGGCGCGGGCCTGGGGCATATGTCGCTGTGGCTGGCCGAGCGCGGCCACCAGGTGACCTTGGCTGAACCCGCTGAGCCGATGCTCGACGGTGCGCGCCAACGTTTTGCCGACGCCGGCCAAAGTGCGACGTTTATTCATGCGCCATGGCAAGACTTGCTCGGCCAACTCACCGAGCCTTACGATCTGGTGCTGTGCCACGCGGTGTTGGAATGGTTGGCCGAACCCCATGCCATCCTGCCGGTGCTGCATCGGTTGACGCTGCCCGGCGGCTGGTTGTCCCTGGCTTTCTACAACCGCGATGCGTTGATTTACCGCAACCTGCTCAAAGGCCACTTTCGCAAAATGCGCAAGAACGACATGGCCGGTGAAAAGCAGAGCCTCACGCCGCAGCAACCGCTCGACCCTCGGGAATTGGCGGCGCAACTCGAAGGGTTGTGGCAGGTCGAAAGCCAGAGTGGGGTGCGGGTGTTTCACGACTACATGCCGATGGAATTCCAGGCCCGCGCCGATTTGCAGGACTTGTTGGAGATGGAGCTCGCTCATCGTCGTCACCCAAGCTTTGCCGGGCTTGGGCGTTATTTGCACTGGATCTGCCGTCCGGTTTAAGCGGCCCAGTCTGCGGAGGTCGAAATGCGTCGTCTCGGTTTAATCCTGTTATCCCTGGGGCTGGGGGCGTGCTCCAGCCCCAACCCTTACGTCGCCGCTTCAGCGCCGATGCCGCCGGCTCCGGCGCAGGCGGCCACGACCTTTGATGCCAGCGCCTATCCGGCACCAGTACGCGACTATGGCGCCTATCGCAGTTGGGGCTGGCTCAACGGCCAACTGCCGGCGGGTACGGCCTGGGCCGATTCGGCGCAGATTGCCGAGGCGGTCAGCGGCGCCCTCGACCAGCGCGGCCTGCGCCCCTTGCATGACAACCGTGTGCCCGACCTGCTGGTGAGTGCCGATGTGCGCCTGGAGAAGCGCCTGCGCCAGGTCCAGGACGATTACGGGTATGGCTACAGTGGCTACAACCGCTATGGCAACGGTTATGGCATGTACAACACAGTGCCTGTGGTACGCACCTATGAAGTGACGGTGGCGGTGGCGCGCATCAGCCTGTTCGACGCCCGCACCCGCCAGCCGGTGTGGAGCACCAGCGCAGAAACCACCAGCCAGGGCAGCCTGAGTGAGCGCGCCGATAGCTTGCGCAAGGCGATGCAGAAGGCAATGGCTGCCTATCCGCCCAGTTAGCAGCTATTCTCATTTCAGGTTCATGTCGTTTTCTGGAGAACATCATGTTGGGTCGCATCGCTGCACTTGCTGTTGTTGTGTTGCTGGGCGGTTGCCAGAGCAACCAGGTCAACCACGATTTCGACGCCAGCCGCGACTTTGGCGCCTACCGCAATTGGGCCTGGAAAGACCCGGCGTTGCAGTACCGCCCCGATGACCCGCGGATCAAGAGCGACCTTACCGAGCAGCGCATCCGCCAGGCCGTGGGCGAGCAACTCGACCAACGCGGCCTGCGCCCGGCAGCGGCAGGTACCAAGGCCGACCTGAATGTACAGGCGTACCTGATCGTCGAAGACCGCCAGCAACAAGTCACCACCAACTACGGCGGCGCCTGGGGCGGCCCATGGAATGGCTACTGGGGCGCGCCGATGTACAACGAAACGCGCAACATCACCTATAAAGTGGCGACCATCCAGATCGACCTGCTCGACGGCAAGGACGGCAAACTGGTGTGGCGCGGCAGCGACGAGCAAATGATGGCCAGCACGCCTAATCCGGAAGATCGCAGCAAGGCCATCCGCAGTACGGTGACCAAAATCCTTTCCAACTACCCACCGCACTAATCAACACCGCCCCTCCCACAAATTTTCCAATGGCAAGAACATCTCCGCCAGTCGCCAATATGGCGAGTTGCCAGCAACCTGCCTGTCCCTTGTCTACACTCCAGTGCAACCCCGGTGAGTTAGCGCAGGAGTGCTTCGATGTCTCCCCGATTCGGTTCCAGGCAGCGTGGGGCAATAGGCTTGATGGCGGCAGGCACCTTGGCCTTGGCCCTGGTGTTTACGTTGCTGGCGGTCGACAGCGGGCGTCTGTATCTGGAAAAGCGCAAGCTGCAGTCCGTCGCCGATACTTCGGCGCTGGAAGCGGCCGGCCTCGGTGGTCAGTGCGGCGCCAACACCACGGCCAACGCCTACGCCACGCAAAACGCTGCGCGCAATGGTTTTGTGGTCGGCAATGGCCGCACCTTGGCCGTAACGTGCGGGACCCTGGCCACCAACGCCCTGAACACTCGGGTGTTTACCGCCGATGCCACCAAGAGCGACGCGATCCGCGTGGTGGCTTCGCGCACGGTGATGAGCAGCATCGCCAACGGTCTGTGGAACCTCTTTAGTGGCGCGCCGATCACCGCGCAAATCAACCTGAGCGCCACCGCTGTCGCGGCGACGCCTCCTCCGGTAGCGCAGTTGTCGATCCGCAGCAGCCTGGCCAGTGTCGATTCGAGCAAGTCGCCAATACTGAACCTGGTCATCGGCAACCTGCTGGGGGGCAACCTGTCGCTCACGGCAGCCGGTTGGAACGGCTTGTTGCAGACCAACGTCAACCTGCTCAGTTATCTGGACCAGTTAGCGATCGACTTGCAGGTAAAGGCTGGAGACTACGATGCATTACTTAACACCGCCGTCTCCGCTACCCAGTTGATCGATGCCGCCGTCAAGGTCTTGCAGAAAAACGGCGCGGCGGTCACGTCGGTGATCAATGACGTGATTTCTATTGAAGCGATTGCGCCTAATTCCAAGCTGTTGACGGTGGGGGACCTGATCGACATCGCCACTGGCACGCCGACGGCGGCGCTCAATACCAATGTGCAACTGTTTCAGTTGCTCGAAGCGGTGGCGCAGTTGTCCAGCAGCAAGAATGCCGTGAGTGCGGCGGCGCAAATCGCTATTCCGCTGGTGGGCAACGTTTCGATCCAGACCAAAGTCATTGAGCCGCCGCAGTTGTCGGCCATTGGCAATCCGGCATTGGCGAAGAAGGGCTTATTGAATGTCCCTCCGACCGATCAGATTTTTGTGCGTACTGCGCAAGTGCGCACATTGGTGACCGTACAGGCGCCGATTATCAAGGCCGTGTCCGGCGTGGCTTCCATATTGACGGGGCTGGGTACGCCGGTGTCTCAAGTGGTCAAGGGCTTGTTGAACCTCAACCTGCCGGCAGTGGTGGGAGGGGTGCTATGCCTGGTGGCCTGCAATGTGGCTGATGTTGATGTTACGACGTCGCTGGCCATTTACATTGAAGCCGGCAGCGCGCAAACCCATGTCACGGACTTCAATTGCGACTCGCCGGCCTCCAAATCCTTGACGGTGAAAACCACTACGTCCCTGGCTACCCTGGCGGTTGGTACGGTGGATCCGGTAGCGGCTTTTTCTTCATCCGCACCTGTCAATGTGCAGCCTGTCAGGCTGATCGATTTTGGCGAGCGCTACTGTGTTGTCCTGACGCTGTTGTGCAGCCCCACCCGTACACCCAATGTGGGGGGCGGTTTGCTGTTGAAGGCCAACTCCACCATTGCCGCGCAAACCAGCACGATGGTGTTTTCGCCGGTTGCCGAGATGAATGCGCCGCCGACCTATAAGTTCGCGCCGGGCACAGCCGATATCGTCGGTAGCCTGGCGGCGACTTTAAATGGCTTGCAGGTGACTTACGCACCGCCCAGCGGCAGCGTATCCAACGGTGCGCTGGCTGGCGTCGCCGGGCTGCTGGCGACAATCACCACGGCGGTGGTGGGGCTGATCCAGAACGTGCTGTCGCCGATCCTTGATCCCATCGTCAACACGTTGCTCAGTGCCTTGGGCATCAACTTGGGCAACGCCGAAGTTGGCGCCAACCTCACCTGCCATATGGGCCGGGCTTACCTGGTGATCTGATCCTGGACGATGGGCAGTTCTACGCAGAATTTCGCTCCCGCCTCGCCATTGCTGACGCTCAGGCGCCCGCCCATGTTTTCTACAATCCCATAGCTCACCGAGAGCCCCAGCCCGGTGCCTACGCCAATCGGCTTGGTGGTAAAGAACGGCTCGAAAATCCGTTCCAGCAAGCGCGGGTCAATGCCGCCTGCGTTGTCTTCGACCCAGATGCGTACATGGTGGCGGTCATGCTCGCTGTACAGGGCAATCCAGGGGCGCAGTGCGGGATTCTTTTCGCGCTGGCTGAGCAGCGCGTCGCGGGCGTTGACCATCAGGTTGATCAGCACCTGTTCCAACTGATCGACGTAGCCTTTGACCTGCACCGCAAAGTCCGCAGGTGTGATGCGCACTTCCACACCTTTGCCACGCAAGCCTTCGCTGAGCAACGCCAGGGTGCCTTCCAGCGCTTGCGCCGGGTCGAACGGTTGCTGCTCGATTTCCGAGCGACGGCCGAACACGCGCATGTGGTCGACCACCCGGGCTGCGCGTTGCACCTGGGCGTCGATGCGCTGGAGTTTTTCGGTGAGATAGTCGATTTGCACATCGCCATTGCCCAGGCGCTTGAGCACGTTGACGACGGCCATATGCATTACGTTCAGCGGCTGGTTGATCTCATGGGCCAGGCCGGTAGCCATTTCGCCGAGGGTGGCCATTTTGGCGCTTTGGGTCAGTTGTTGTTGTGAGCGGCGCACTTCAGTGTTGTCGCGGCCCACGGCTTGCACTTCCACCAGGGTGCCTTGCTGATCAAACACGCCACGGTCGGACCACACCCACCAGGCATGTTCGCGTCCGGGCAGTTGCAGGCTGATCTCGGCGGTGCTGACCGGGAATTCGGGGGTCAATCGCGCGATGCGTTGCACAAAGGACGCGCGCTGTTCATCCGACAGCCATTGGCCTAGGTCAATGCCCGGCAATTGGGCGGGCTGGCATTCCAGGTAGTTGGCCAGCGGCGTGTTGCCGAAGGTCAGGATCAGGTCGGGCCGGTAGCGGCAGATCATTGCCGGTGAGTCTTCCACCAGGATGCGGTAGCGCTCCTCACTTTGGCGCACTTGCTCAGCCGCCAGGGTCGCTTCGGTCACGTCCAGCCACAGGCCCACGGCTTCCACCGGCAGGCCGAGGTCATCGCGCAACAGCTTGGCTTCGTCGAGCAGCCAGTGGTAATGGCCTTGTTTATCGCGCAACCGGTAGCGGCTGCGCACGGTGCCTTCGCGCAGCAGTTGGCGGGTGCGTTCAAAGTAGAGTTCGCGGTCGTCGGGGTGGATCAGCGTTGCCAGGGTGTCGTGGTTGCACTCGGCCAAGGTCCAGCCCAGCAGCGGTAACAGGCTGGCGCTGAAAAACGCCGGGTGCAGCGCGCCGTTGACGTAGCGCTGTACATAGATCACCGCCGGTGAGCTGGCAATCAGGTTGTCCAGGCGCGCATGGGCGGAGGCGGCTTGCAGTTGCTGGTTCTTGATGTCGCTGATGTCGAGCATGAAGCCGATCCAGCGCCGCTCACTGCCCACGCCCAGCACTTGCCCCTGTATGCGATACCAGAGCGGCGCCTGCTCGGCCTGTGTGCGTTGCAGGCGTACGCTGGTCAGCAACGGCTTGCCCAGGGCTTGCAGATCTTGCAGACGGCTATTGAGGGCTTGGCGGTCGGCGGGGTGGATCAATCCGAGCCAGGTGTCGAGGGCCTGGCGGGTGGGGCCGTCCTCTTGGCTCAGGTTGCGCAGCAATTGTGGCGCAAGCTGGATCTCTTGGGTGGCGGGCAACAGTTCCCACCAGCCGGTGCCGAGCAGGCCTTGCAAGGCTTCCACCCGTTCCAGTTGTTGGTGGTGGCGCTGTTCACGCAGGCGGCTCAACAGTGGCGCGGCGAGGGCGGCGCACAGGGTGAGCCAGTCACGTTCGCGGGTGTGATCCACCTGGCCGTCGTAGCAGCCACACAACAACCAGGCCGCCACGCCGTGGCTGTCGCGGTAGGGCACCAGCAAACCGCCGACGTTGCCGAAGATGCTGTGCAGGCGCGGGTTTTCGCTGCGGCCCAGAGCAATGTCCAGGTTCAGAGGCATGTTGCCGTTCAGGCTGTCGAGGCTGGTGCCAAGATGTTGCCCGGTTTGCCACAGGGCCGGGGCATCATGGGCGGCGTATTGGCTGTAGATGCGCCAACCCTGATCGTCTTCGTCGAGCAGCGCCATCGCTACGCAAGGTATGCGCCAGCGCTGGGCCACGCTACGCAGGTGCTCGTTGAACACCTGTGGCAGGCGGTTGAAGCTGCACACGCGCAGTTGTTCGCTCATCAGGCCAGCGAGTTGATGGTTCTGTTCGCGCTGTTGCATCCGTGCCCGGTCGGCCAGCAGGTCGGTGACATCCAGCAGATGCAGGGCCCAGCCGTCGCCCTCTGGCTCAAGCCAGCCGCGGGTGTGCAGAACCAGGCCGGCGGCACCCTGAAAGTCCAGGTCCAGACCCTGTCGTTGCCATTGCGGCGGTGCACCTTCGACACTCAGCGCGCTGCTTGGGCACAGCAATGTGCGCAACGGCGGGTTGGGCGTGTTGACCAGGTGTTGGTCGAGCAGAGGCCGCAGGCTACCGGCAATGCTTAGCACTTGGCCCAGGTTGTCCAGTTGCAACTGCAGGCCCGGCGCAGGCGTTGCCGGGGCATCCAGGGCCAAGGCGCTGCTGCGCCCGCGCAGGCGTGCGAACAATTTATCCCCCGTCGTCAAAACTGAAGGCTCGAGGTAGCGGTCAGGTTGGTGGGCAGGTTCGGAACGGTGCCAACGCCAGGCAATACCAGGGCCGGCAATACCGCTTTGATGTTGGCTGATGGATAAGTGATTTTCACCGTCAGCAAGTTATTGGTGTAAGTGGCGGTGATGTAGCCGGGCAAAAAATTCAAGGAGCCGGGGATCCAGTTCAACTGCGCCTGGGCTGCATCTTTGGCGCGCTGCACAACCAAAGCCGAATAGCCTGCGGTGCCTGGGTCCAGTGACACACTGCGGCGCACGCCTTCTGCCGCCGCCTGGTGGAACGACTGCATCAGCAGCAGCGGCAAGCTGTAGCTGAGGAGGCCGTAGAACACCGCAAAGAAGATTACGAAGACCAAGGCAAACTCGATCGCCGCCGCACCTTTTTGCTTTCTCGGGAGGCCTGATTTCATGACTGCGTCTACCCTGAGGCGAGTACCTGATATCAGCATAGAATCATTCGGCAAAAAGGGATGTTTTTTACGTGATCCAGAATGTAGTGATATTGCTGTGGTTGGGGCTGTGCGCTTTACAGGATATGCGTGAGCGGCAAATTGCTAATACGCTGACCCTGGGCGTCGGATTACTGGCGTTGATCTACCTGCTGTGGACCGGCTCGACGTGGCTCGGTGCTCCACGCAGCGATGGCGGCCTGGCCCTGGTGCTGGCGCTCGCCCTGACCCTGCCGGGTTATGCGTTGGGCCGCTTCGGCGCCGGGGATGTGAAGTTGTTGGCAGCCCTGGGCCTGGCCTCCAATACCGAGTATCTGCTGGGGTCTCTGATTGGCGCGGGCATCGCCATGGTGGCTTGGGCACTTATGCATCAAGGGCTTAGCTCAAGCCAGGTCGAGGGAGAGGCGCAAGTGTCAACAAAACAGCCTTTTGCACCCTTTGTTTTGACAGGTTACGTGGGCTGCTGGCTTTGGATCCATTAGTCATTCAGGTGGATTAATGCTATGTACATAGTCAGAAAGTACGTCTACGTTTAATGAGTGGTTGTGGGATTTTTCGTCAGAAAGGATAGGTCATCTTTTGGCTTGCCAGGCATGGAGTAGCGCGTGAACAAGCTTACATCAGCAGTAAAAGTGCTCGTAGTCGACGACCAACCGTTAATCGTAGAGGAGCTCTGTGAATTTCTTGAAAGCAGCGGGTACCGTTGTGTCCCGTGCGAGTCCAGCAAACAAGCTATAGAGCGTTTCAGCGAAGACCCTCTGATCGGCCTGGTGCTGTGCGATCTGCATATGCCGGACATGGATGGCATCGAACTGGTTCAGGCGTTGCAACGCGTCGCCGGCAAGCATCGTGCATTTGAAGCGATCATGCTCACCGGGCGCGCCGACAAGCAGGATGTGATCAAGGCCCTGCGTGCAGGGATCGCCGATTACTACCAGAAACCGATCAATCTGGATGAACTGCTCGAAGGCCTCAAGCGCCAGGAAGCGGCATTGGAGGAGCGGCAAAAGGACCTGCAACTGGGTACGCTTAACCAGAAGTTGCAGTACCTGTCCGAATCCATCAATGACTTGTATATGGACCTGGACAAGGTGCGGCGCAACCCGGCGCCCAAGGCCAGCGACGGCGAGGCGATGGCTGACGAAGCCGGGCCAGTGGAAATCCCGGCGATCTTCAATCAGTTGTCTCCGCGCCAGTTGGACGTGGCGCGCCTGGTCGGCAAGGGGCAGACCAACTACCAGATTGCCTGTGAACTGGGGATCACCGAGAACACGGTCAAGCTGTATGTGTCCCAGGTGCTGCGCCTGACCCATATGCACAATCGCACACAGTTGGCGCTGGCGTTGTCACCGAGCAACTCGGCGATGGGCCAGCGGGTGACGGCGCACTGAAAGCCCAGTCAACGGCAGAGCAAAAGCAGGTAGAGATTCAATGTGGGAGGGGGCTTGCCCCCTCCCACAGTCACCCTATTTATTCCCGCTCTGCGCAGACCCGCCCACCTTCTGATCAAAGAACTCCGGGATCGGATGCTTGTTGCTGTCCAGCCAGCGCTTCAGCGCCTGCTCGCGTTCCGCCGGCGTGGTCTTTTGCGGGTTGGCCGAGGCTGCGCGCCCGCTGAGTTGCAGGGCCATCCAGTTTTCTGTTTCCGCCTGCTGCGGCGAAGACGGTCCAGCCTCGATGGCCGATGCTGCGTAGGGCAGGGCCAGCAATGCGAGGCTGGCGAGGTAATGGAGTTTCATCATCGGCTCCCTATTTCACAGACGCCGGCAGCGTGTCGCTGACGGCCGCTACCTGGTCTTTGGATGGACGGACCGTTGCCGCAGCCGCACCCTTGATGCGTTGCGCGCGTGCCTGGGCCTGCGTCACTTGCTCGGGGCTCAGCCCGAGTTGGCCGACCACTTTTGCGGCCTGCTCCCAGTTGTCCTGGTAAATCAGCAAGGTCACCAGGTTCACCGCCGCCAATTGATCGCTCTGCTTGAGTTCGATGGCGGTCATGAATTCAAAGCGTGCGTCTTCAAGGCGCAGTTGATCGAGGTACACCACGCCCAAGTCATTGCGGATTTTTTCGTCGGTGGGCGCCAGGCGTGCCGCACGTTGCAGATGGGCCATGGCCTGGCCATTGTCGCCCTTGGCCGATGCCAGTTGCCCCAGGCCGTGCTCGCCATCGGCGGCCAGGCAGGTGCCGAGCAAACTGCGGTACAACGGCTCGGCCTCGGTGCGGCCCAGCAGGCGATAGGCGCGGGCCTGGCGCTGGCGCACCTGAGGCAAGGTAGCGGGCAGGTTTTGCAGGTTGGCCAGGCTGGCGTGCAGCTTGCCTTCGTTGGCCATGTCGTCGGCCAGGTTCAAGGACAGCTCCTGGTCCGAGCTGGGTTTGGGGCAACTGCCGGGCGCCAGCAAGCCGGCCCACGGAGCCTGGGCATTACTGGCGCAGCCACCCAGCATCAGCACGCTTATGGCGACAATCAGTGGCTTCATAACAGACTCCTCAGAAGTTATTCAGGGCGCGGGAGATGGCGATCATGGCCGGGCCCCCGAGCACAATCAGCAAGGCTGGAAACAGGAACACCATCATCACCACCGACATCTTCGCCGACATTTTCGAGATGTATTCCTGCAGGCGGGTCAGGCGGCGGTCATCGAGCAATTGCTTGAGCGCCAGCAGCGACTTCATCGCGCCGCCGCCCTGCTGAATCAGTTGCTGAAGAATGATGCAGGTGTCGGTGAACTCGTCCACCGCCAGCAGGCGCGCGGTCTTGCCCAGCTCCTCGGACAGCTCCAGGCCCGAGTCGACTCGCGCCAGGATCAGGCGCAGTTCATGGGTCAAGTCAGGGAGCAGGCGCTGGGCTTCGGTGCTCAACACTCGCAGTGATTGCTCAACCGCCATGCCGGATTCGAACAGGATGCGCAGCAGCGGAATGAACGTGGAGATTTCCCGAGCAATGCGTTCCTGGCGATATTTGGCGCTGAGGGCCAGGACGCGCTTGGGCAGCAGGTAACCAATCCCCAGGGCCACCGCCGGCGCGATCCACGGCGAGCCGGCATGGGGGAACAGCAGTTGCTGGCCCAGTAGGGTCAGGCCCAGCAGCACGATCGGTACGCCGACCTGGCAGGCGGCAAACATCGAGCGTTGGTTGGCCTTGCGCCAGCCCACACGGTTGAGCAGGGTCTGTGTTTCGTTGTCCAGGCTGACCGAGCGCTGGGCCACCTGGCTGGCGCCCAGTTGGCGCATCAGGCTGCCGAGTTTGTCTTCGCGGGTCAGGTGGCCTTGCAGGCGCTGGCTGACCATGCGCTGGCGCCGCCGTTGCTCCAGCAGGTTGCCGGCTATCAAGGCGACGGCGGCGAGCAACAGCAGGATGCTGATCAGAATCGCCATTTCAGATACTCCGCAACATGCGCCACATGACGAAGGTGCCCGTGATGTCGAGCGCCACCGCGGCCAGCAACAAATAGCGCCCGGTACCGTCATTCCACATGCTCATCAGATAACCCGGGTTGACCATCAGGAAGTAGCCCACCATGACGATGGGCAAGCCCGCCAACACATAAGCGGTCATGCGTGTTTCACCGGTCATGGCCTTGAGTTGGCGGGCGCCCTGCTCACGCTCGCGAATCATCTTGATCAGGTTCTCCAGCAATTCACTGGCGTTGCCGCCGTAGCGGTGGTTGACCTTCAAGCCCAGGGCAAACAGGCGAAACTCATCGCGTTCATAGAACTCGGCAAAGTCGCTGACAGATTCCGGCAGGCTTACGCCCATCTGCACGTTGCGCTGGATGCGGCTCATGGCCTGCTTGAGTGGCGCCTCGGTGCTGTCGATAGCACCCAGTACGGCATCGGCGAGGGTACGGCCCGACTTGAGGCTGCGCACGCTGTGGTCCAGCAGTTGCGGCAATTGTTCGATCATGCGCTGCACGCGTCGCTGGTAGCGCCAGGCAATGTACAAGCGCAGCAGCAGCGGCGGCGCTATCAACAGGGTGAGCAAACCCAGCCAGTCGGCCAGCAGGTAGCCCAGCAACATGCCCACGGCCCAGCAACTGAGCCACAACCCGAGGCGATCGGTGGGTTTGCCCAGGCCGGCACGCTGGAACATGCGCTCCAGCGCAATCCAGCTGCCGTTCGGTTCCTGGGGCAACGGCTGGCCGTCGGCGAGACGCTCCAGCACGCGGTCGGTGCCGGCCTGGCGCAGCCCGCGCTGGAACAGCCACACCGACAGGCTGATCAGCAGGATGCAGATGAGCAGCAAGATAAGTCCGGTCATGGTGCCCTCTACAACGGCAATGCCGATTCACGCCGCAGCTTGTCACCGGCCGGGTTGAGCGCCTCGCGCAGGAAGCCAAAACCGGTACGGCGGTCCAGGCGAAACAGAGTATTGGTGACATACACGTCATCGCGCACGCCCACCACTTCCACCACCTCGCTGACGCACCGGCGCCCATCGGGCAGGCGTGTCAGCTGGATCACCACATCGAGTGCCGCACAGATCATTTGCCGCAGGGTTTTTTCCGCCACCACGCGACCGGTCAGACCCACCAGGGTTTCCAGGCGCAGCAGCGCGTCCTGGGCATTGTTGGCGTGCACGGTGCTCATGGAACCATCGTGGCCGGTGTTCATGGCAGTCATCACGTCGAGTACTTCCACGCCGCGAATTTCGCCAAGAATGATGCGGTCGGGGCGCATCCGCAGGGCGTTGCGGATCAGGTCGCTGGCTTTGACCTCGCCATGCCCTTCGGCATTGGGCGGGCGGGTTTCCAGGCGCACCACATGGGGGTGGCCCAGTTGCAGTTCGGCCACATCTTCAATGGTGACCAGGCGCTCATGGGGGTTGATCAATTGGCTGAGGATATTGAGCAGCGTGGTCTTGCCGGTACCGGTGCCGCCACTGATAAGGATATTGCAGCGCTTGCCCACCGCCTCCTGGAAGAACTCGAAGATGCTGTGGTCTATGGTTTGCATCGCCACCAGGTCGCTGCTCTTGAGCATGTCCTTGCGAAACTTTCGGATCGACAGGCAGGGCCCATCCAGGGCAATCGGCGGGATGATCGCGTTGACCCGGCTACCGTCAGGCAGGCGCGCATCGACCATTGGCGAGGATTCATCCAGGCGCCGCCCCAGTGGCGCGAGGATGCGCTGCATGACGCGCTCCACATGGTGCGCATCGATAAAGCGCAGGTCGCTCTGGTACAGCACACCGTCGCGCTCGATAAACACCCGGTGCGGGCCGTTGACCAGGATCTCGGTCACCGACACATCGCGCAGCAGCACTTCCAGTGGGCCGAAGCCGGTCAGCTCATCGACGATTTCTTCGGCCAGGCGCTCCATCTCATAGCGCGAGATCGCCAGGTGCATGCGCGTGATGTATTCGGCGACTTTGTCGATGACAAATTGCGCCAGGGATTGGCGCGAGCCTTCCAGCAAATTCTGTCCGGACTCCTCGATGGCGTCGATGATGTAGCGATGCAGCACCAGTTTCAGGCCGTCGTGATCGTTGTGCGCGGCGGCGCCGCGAGTTGGGGCGCCGAAGAGTTTTTCGCCGTTCATCGACCTGGCCCCAACAGGCGCTCGAACCAGCGCGTCGAGGGTTTTGCAATGCCCTCGGAGCGTTTCGCCAGGCGCTCACCCAGCTGACGCAGGGCTTGGGTCAAGGCTTCGCGTGGTGCCAAAGTGAACAGGCTTTGCCCCTGGTTCTTGGCGTTCAGGCGCACTTCGGGGCTCAGCGGCAATACGGCGATGCACTCAAGGCCGAAGCTTTTCTCCAGCGCTTCGGTGTCGGGGGCGCAGCCTTTGATATAGCGGTCGACAAGCAGCTTGGCATGGTCGAGCTTCATGCCTTTTTCGCGCCACAGGTTCAGCACCGCGAGGTTGCGGCGACAGTCGAGTACGCCCTGGTCGGTGCACCACAGCAGCTTGTCGCAGTGGCTGACAAAGGTGCGCAACGCTTCGCTGTCAGCCTGGCCGGTGAGGTTCACCACGATGTGCTGGAAGTGCTGGCGCAGGGCGCTGAGCAGCATGTACAGCTCGGCGGCGCTGGTCACTTCCAGGGGCTCTTCGTTGCCGGCGTAGGCGAGGATGCGCAAGCCCGTGTCGGTGCTGGTGAACGCGCTGTTGATCAGTGTGGTGTCGAGGCGGCGCAGGTGGCGCAAGGCGTCGCCGAAATTGAAGGTACTCTCCAGGCCCAGCAGCGCGAGGCTGTCGCCCTTGGGCAGGCCGAGGTCGAGCAGCAGGGTTTGTTGGCCGCTCTTTTGCACCACCATCGCCAGGTGGCTGGCGAGCAGGGCGCCATCGGTATTGCCCTGGGCGCCGTAGAGCACGGTCAGGCCGCCAAGGTGGGCATTGGGCGCGGTGGGCGGCAGGCGTTTGCTCAGGCGCCGCACCAGCCCGGCGACTTCACTGGAGCGCGAGCCATAGGCGACAAAGTCTCTGGCGCCGGCGCGCATGGCGTTGAGTACCAATTGGTTATCCATGCCATCGCCGAGCGCGACCACCGCCAGCATCGGTTTGGCTTCCAGTGCGCCTTCGATCAAGGCGCTTTGGGCCACCAGGTGCTCGCGGTCCAGGCCCACGAACACCAGGTTGGCGAAGGTCACGTCCACCAGCGCCAGCAGTTCGTCGAGGCTGCCGCCGCCCACGCTGATCACTTGACCCAGCGGTGCCAGCGCACCCTGGAGCCATTCCAGGTCGGTGCTGTTGCGGGTGATTGCCAGGAAGGTCTGGCTCAGGCTATCGCTCATTGGGAAAGTCCACTGCGACGGTCGAAGTTGCCGTTTTCCAGGAAGAACAGGCGGAACCAGTTCGGGTCATAGTTGCGCAGTTTTTCGCCGGGCAAGGACGGCAATTGCGCATTGGCCGCCAAGGGTCGAACCAGGTGCGGGGTGACAATCATCAGCAGCTCTTTCTCTTCGCTCTGGATATTGGAGTCACGGAAAAACGCGCCAAGGATCGGGATATCGCCCAGGCCCGGAAGCTTGGCGATGGTGGAGCGGTTGGTGCTGCTGATCAGGCCGCTGATCACGAAGCTTTCGCCGTCGGCCAACGACACGCTGGTGTCGGTACGTCGCACGGTCAGGGCCGGCACCTGAATGCCCTCGATGCGGATCGCATTGTTGTAATCCAGTTCGCTGACTTCCGGGGCGACTTTCAGGGCGATGCGGTTGTGGTCGATAACCGTGGGCGTGAGGGTCAGGCGAATGCCGAACTCCTTGTATTCGATGGTGATGGTATCGCTGCCGGCACTGGGCACCGGGATCGGCACTTCACCACCGGCCAGGAAGGTCGCGCTCTGGCCGCTCATGGCCACCAGGCTCGGGCGCGCCAGGGTGTAGGCAAAGCCGCTGCTCTCCAGCGCGTTGATCAATGCCTTGACCCGCCCACCACCGAAACCGATGTTGAAGCTGTCAGCGCTCACCGGCAATTTGAACACGCTTTCGGCTGGAGACAGCAGGTCGGGGCTGCCGAGGAAGAAGTTCTTGCCCATGCCGAGGATCTTGGTGCTGGCTTCCTTGAGCTTGGTACGGCTGACTTCGACGAAGCGGATGTCGGTCTGCACTTGGCTGGGCAGTGTCGGGTCTTCGGAGGGCGACAGCGATTGGCTGGTCAGCGCCGAAGTGGCCTTGCCCTTGACGAACACCATGCTCTGGCGCGGGCCGGTCGAGCAGCTCGTCCACACCATCAGGCTGGTGGCGCCGGTGCCGACGCCGGTCAGCAGGAAATTGCGGTCGCCATTGACCCGCACGTCGGCGATTTTCGGGTCGCCAATGGCCAGGCGCGTGATCGCCACCGGCGAGTGCAGTTCGGTTTGCAATCCTTCGCCCACCTCGACCACAGCGGGCAGTTGGCCCAGGGTGTTGCAGTTACCCGGTGCTGCCATCGCCACGCCCACGGGCAAGCACGGCAGCATCAAGGCCAAGGCCAATTGAGCGTAGCGTTGGCTCATTCAAGGCATCCTTGTTCAATCAGGGGGTTTGGGGTGCTGACGCTGCGCCGCGAATCACTTCGACGCCGCGACGCTGGCCGGTGTCGGCAACCGTGGGGGCGATTTTCTTCGGCGGTCCGCTGAGGGCCAATTGAGTGAATTGGTAGAGGTCGCGGTTGGCGCTTTGCACTTTGTCCGGGGTATCGCTTTCGCCAGCCCAGTAGCGGCTGAGCAGTTGCTCATCGGCACTGCGCACGGCCAGGCGCAACGTGCCGGCCTGGGAGGCGAGCATCAGCCGGCTCAGCAGCGGTTCTGGCACTGCCAGCACGACGCTACGCGCGGAGGTACGGCGTTGGGCCGCCTGGGCGCGTTCTTCGGCGGTGGCCGGTGGCGGCACTGCGGGTTGGCCGTCGTTGGCCAGGCCCAGTTGATCGCCGACGCTGAGCAAGCGAATCGCCGGAATAACCACCTGTGCCGACTGCTCGGCATTGGCATTGTCCTGGCGCAGGAACAGCAACACATCGACGTAATCGCCGGGGCTCAACTGGCCACCGGCCCCGATGACTTCATCGACAGCCACGGCCAGGGCGCGTTCATTCGCCCGGATCATGCGGGCCAGGGGGCCGCCGGCGGTGAAGCTTTCTTCGTTCAGCCAGGTGCCGGCACCCAGGGCACGCAAAGGCGCGCGGCCGATGGCCTGGTCGAGACTAGTGAGGCTCCCGGCCGGGACGGTGCGCAGTTTTTCCACCGCCACATCGGCGGCAGTGAGAGCGACGAAAGGCGGCACCGCGTGTACCAGCACCACCACCGGCTGGCGGGTCTGGTCCTCGACGACGGCGACGGTTTTTTCAACGGAAATGACAGGTTCTGGTGATGGGGCCGCCACTGGCACTGGAGAACGGCTAAGCACCAGGCCCCAATACCCTGCAATCAAAGCCCCAACAAGCAGCAAGCCAGCCAGGACCATGCTGATGCGACTGTTCATGACGGCTCTCCCTATCCTGTTGCACGGCTTTTTTCCCGTTACTTCAAACGAGTTAAATTCGCAACTTGGCTGTGATGAACAACTAACGATTTGGCTATTTGAAGGTAGCTCAGCTAGGACAAAATGCCATTACCGAATGAAAAAATTATCTGAGGTTCAAGGGTGGTCCTGTAAATGCAGGATGTGCGGCGTGTTTGCGGCGACTAATACTTTGTGATTAATGCGTTCTTACAGTTGTGAGTGTTAAATTTCTTGACAATGCTCTAGTGGCACACGGCAATCATTGTGCGGGCCAGCTGTAACGGCGCTTTGTGGCGCATGAAGGAGATCTTCCTATGATCCTTGACCTGTTCTTGAAGTTGTACATTCATGCCCAGTTATTTCTGCGTCGCAGAGAGGGGGCGTCGGCTATTGAATATGTGATTATTGTGGCGATAGTGGCGTTGGTTATCGTCGGCATTGGTACTGGGCTTGGCGATAAGATAAAAGGCATCTTTAAGCAAGTGTCTGATGCGCTGCCAGCTGCGCCTTAACCGTAACTGCTGTACGTTTTCGTTCCGGTGATTCTTTTTATCAGGTACTGCCCATGAGCAACCCCTCGTCATCCCGCCAAAAAATCCTATTGGTGGACGACGAGGAGGATGCGCTGATCGAGTTGGCCGAATCCCTCGAAAACGAGGGATTCGTCTGCTTTACCGCCACGTCCGTTACTTTTGCCCTGCAAGAACTGACACTTAATCCCGATATCGCCCTGGTTATCACCGACCTGCGTATGCCCGAGGAAAGTGGTATCTCCTTGATCAAGCGCCTGCGCGAACATACCTCTCGCTCGCATTTGCCTGTGATCGTGATGTCCGGTCATGCCGAGATGGATGATGTCAGCGATATGCTGCGCTTGCAGGTGCTGGATCTATTTCGCAAGCCGATCTATCTGGTGCGGTTGATTGATACGCTGGATAACTTGTTTCCCCCCTCGAAGCCTCATTGATCGATGGATCAAATGCGAGTGCTGCCTGACAACTGACAGGTATTGAACTAATACACCTCGGTCAAAATGTGGGAGGGGGGCTTGCCCCCGATAAGCATGGGTATGGACACAGCTTGTGTAGCCGCAGCCAACCGTAACCACGATGCGAAGCGAGCCGCTCTTGATCTTGATCTGCTTTT
>NZ_SPKQ01000046.1:0-18402 GCF_023127895.1 Pseudomonas sp. NCIMB 10586 | reverse complement strand
GCAATATCGTTTACACCGCCAGCCTTGTGGATAAAAACGGTGCGCCGGTGACCAACATCACCAACCCGCTGACCGTAACTTTGGACAATGGCAAGACCATCACCATTGGTGTGAATGAAACCAGCGGCACTGTCTCGGTCTTGGCACCGGATGATGTCTACAAAGGCGACCAGACCGTCACCACCGCTATCAAGGGTGTGACCGGTGGCGAGCACTTTGAAAATCTGGTTCCAGGTACTACGTCAGTAAACACCACCGTTACGGACACTCCGGGTACCGATAACACAACGACTGTCACACTGACTGCGCCAAGTGTCGTTAATGAAGGTGGCCAGATCACCTACACCGCGACCTTGAGCAATAAGGCCGGTACCGACGTCACGCTGAAACTCGACAACGGCTCAAGCATCACTATCAAAGCCGGCGACACCGTCGGCACTGTGACCGTCCCGGCACCGACCGATGACGTGTTTATCGATAAGAGCACGCAGACGGTCAAGATCACCGACGCTTCCGGCGGCAACTTCGAAAAACTGGAAGTTGCAGGCAACGGTGCGACCACCACCATCAACGACACCATCGATAAGGTCGATGTTGTACTGACCGCCACGACTACCGTGGGCGAAGGCGGCAATATCGTCTACACCGCCAGCCTGGTGGATAAAAACGGCGCCCCGGTGACCAACATCACCAACCCGCTGACCGTCACTTTGGACAATGGCGAAACCATCACCATCGGTGTGAATCAGTCGAGCGGTAGCGTTTCGGTTATTGCTCCTGATGACGTGTACAAGGGCGATCAAACCGTCACCACCGCCATCAAAGGCGTGACCGGCGGCGAGCACTTTGAAAATCTGGTGCCGGGTACTACCGCGGTGAACACCACCGTGACGGACACACCGGGTACCGACAACACGACTACTGTCACCCTGACAGCGCCTAGTGCCGTTAACGAAGGTGGCCAAATCACCTATACCGCAACCTTGAGCAACAAGGCCGGTACCGACGTCACGTTGAAACTCGACAACGGCTCGTCGATCACCATCAAAGCGGGCGAAACCGTCGGCACTGTGACCGTGCCTGCGCCTACCGATGACGTGTTCATCGACAAGAGCACGCAGACCGTTCAAATCACCGAGACCACGGGTGGCAACTTCGAGAAGTTGGAAGTTGCGGGCAACGGCGCCACCACTACGATCAACGACACCATCGACAAAGTCGATGTGGTTCTGACGGCCACCACCACCGTTGGCGAAGGCGGCAACATCGTCTACACCGCCAGCCTTGTGGATAAGAACGGCGCGCCGGTGACTAACATCACCAATCCGCTGACTGTCACCCTGGATAACGGCAAAACCATCACCATCGGTGTAAACCAATCGAGCGGTAGCGTTTCGGTTATTGCTCCTGATGATGTGTACAAAGGCGATCAGACCGTCACCACCGCTATCAAGGGTGTGACCGGTGGCGAGCATTTCGAGAACCTGGTACCGGGCACTACTGCAGTGAACACCACCGTTACCGACACCCCGGGCACCGACAACACAACGACTGTCACGCTGACTGCCCCAAGTGTCGTTAATGAAGGTGGCCAGATCACCTACACCGCGACCTTGAGTAATAAGGCCGGTACCGACGTCACACTGAAGTTGGATAACGGCTCGTCGATCATCATCAAGGCCGGCGAAACCGTCGGCACCGTGACTGTGCCTGCTCCTACCGATGACGTGTTCATCGATAAGAGCACCCAGACCGTCAAGATCACCGAGACCACCGGCGGCAACTTCGAAAAACTCGAAGTCGCAGGCAACGGCGCAACCACCACCATCAACGACACCATCGACAAAGTTGATGTGGTCCTGTCCGCCACCACCACTGTTGGAGAAGGCGGCAATATCGTCTACACCGCCAGCCTCGTGGATAAAAACGGCGCGCCGGTGACCAACATCACCAATCCGCTCACCGTTACCCTCGATAACGGCAAGACCATCACCATCGGCGTGAATCAGTCGAGCGGCTCCATTACCACCATCGCGCCTAACGATGTCTACAAAGGCGACCAGATCGTCACCACCGCGATCAAAGGCGTGACCGGCGGCGAGCATTTCGAAAACCTGGTCCCTGGCACTACCGCGGTGAATACCACCGTCACCGACACGCCGGGCACCACCGACCTGACCACCGTCACCCTGACCGCCCCGACGGCTGTCAACGAGGGCGGCCAGATCACTTACACCGCCACTTTGAGCAACAAGGCCGGCAGCGACATGGTGGTCCAGCTCGATAACGGTTCGAGCATCACCATCAAGCAAGGCGCGACCGTGGGCACGGTGACCGTCCCTGCGCCGACTGATGATGTGTTCATCGACAAGAGCACCCAGACCGTCAACATCACCGGCACTACCGGCGGCAACTTCGAAGGTGTGAGCATCACGCCGGGCGGCGCCACGACTACCATCAACGACACCATCGACGACGTGACTGTGGTGCTCAAAGCCACTGGTTCTGTCAGCGAAGGCGGGCAGATCGTGTACACCGCGTCCCTGGTCGACAAGAACGGCGTGGCGGTGAACAACGTTGGCTCAGACCTGGTCGTCAAGCTGGATAACGGCTCGACCATTACCATCGGTAATGGCAAGTCCACAAGCTTCACCACCGCCACCGCACCTAACGATGCGTATGTTGGCGCCAATGACGTCACCACCAAAATCACGGGTGTGGTCAGCGGTGGCGACAAGTACGAACACTTGATCGTCGACGGCAGCACCGTGGTCACCAAAGTGACCGATGTGGTCAGCAACACCACCATCAGCATTACCGGCGATGCGTCGGTGACTGAAGGCGGTACGGCGCACTACACGCTGTCCCTGAGCAACCCGCCGCAAACCGACGTGACCGTGACGCTCAAGTACAGCGGCACCGCCACCGACGGTTCGGACTTCAATGGCGTGTACACCGTGAAGATCCCGGCCGGTGCCACCAGCGTACCGTTTGATATCCGCACGCTCGACGACAAGATCACCGAGCCGACGGAAAATATCGTCATCACCATCGACAAGACCACTGGCGGCAACTTCGAAAACCTGGTGGTCGGCAATGGCAGTGTTACCACCAACATCATCGACAATGATGCGCCGCCGGTCATCGACCTGGATGCCAACAACTCCAGCGGCGCCAGCGGTGCGGACTTCAAGACCACCTTCACCGAAGGCGGCACCGGTGTGTCAATTGCTGACACTGACATCAAGATCACCGACCCGGACAGCACCCAACTGACCGGCGCCACCGTGGTATTGACCAACAGCCAGCCAGGCGACTCGCTGAACTTCAGCGGCGTGACAGGCATCAACGTGACCCCGACCACCGACCCTGTGACCGGTAAAATCACCTTGACCCTGACCGGCACGGCGTCGCTGGCCGACTACATGCAGCAGATCAAGAACATCACGTTCAACAACAACAGCCACGACCCAAGCACCACGCCACGCACCATTACCGTGAGCGTGACCGATGGCGGCAACTACTCCAACGTTGCCACCACCACCGTCAACGTGGTGGCGGTCAATGATGCGCCGGTGGCGACTGGCGGTGCCGTAACCGGCACTGAAGACACCGCGCTGGCCCTGACCTGGGCCAACTTCGGCGTGACCGATGTGGACTCGCCGCAAGCCAGCCTGGGGGTGAAAATCACCGAGCTGCCAGTCGCCGGCAAATTGCAGTTCCTGGCAGCGGATGGCAGCACCTGGACCAACGTGGCCAACGGCCAGACCTTCACCAAAGCCCAGATCGACGGCGGCCAATTGCGCTTTATGCCTAACGCCAACGAATCCGGCGCCGATGGTTACGGCGGCACCGGTGTGGGCAACAAGCAAGCGGACTACGCCCAGTTCAAGTTCCAGCCAACCGATGGCAAGGACCTGGGCACCAGCGCCACGGTGAAAGTCGATATCACGCCGGTAGCCGACGCGCCGACCCTGAGCGTGGCAGACAACAACGTTGCCTCCACCGGCCTGGTCAAACAGGGCTGGAACAGCATTGCCGGCCTCGGCAACAACGGCAACGGCGCTGCACCGGACGTGCTGAAAAAAGCCATCGATAACGCGGGCACGCCGAACAACACCTCTGTCGTGACCAATGTCGAGTCCGTCGACAACGTCAACGCCGGCTCCGGTTCGAAGATCTCCGGCCTGATCTATATGGAAGCAGGCAAGAGCTACACCTTCAGCGGCATCGCCGATGACAGTGTTGTAGTCAACGTTGGCGGTAAAGACGTTGCCAGCGGAACATGGGGCACCAACAGCGGCAGGTTCAGCGGCTCGTTCACGCCAACGGCCAGCGGGTACTACAGCCTTGAGATCTACCAAGCCAACCAAGCCGGACCTGGCAGCTTTGACGTCAACCTGTCGATCAACGGCGGGGCGGTGCAAAACCTGAGCACCAGCACCGTGCCGTTGTACACCGGCCTTACCGACCTGACCAACGCCGGCGTCACCGTGTCCGACCTGCATGGCAGCAACGGTGACGGTTACTACGTGGGCTACAAGCTCAACGAAGGCCAGGAAAACGGCACGGTCAAACTGTCCAAGGTCACCACCGCGCTGACCGATACCGACGGCTCGGAAACCTTGAGTGTGAAGGTCAGTGGCATTCCGGCAGGTTCGGTACTCACCGACGCGTCGGGCCACACCTTTACCGCGAGCAAGACCGTGGGCGAAGTCAACGTCACCGGCTGGGATCTGGGCACATTGACCATCAAGCCGCCGACCTACTACAGCGGCCAGTTCAACCTGACGGTCACCTCGACATCCACCGAGAGCATTGGTGGTTCGGCGACTACCACCGCGCAATTGCCAGTCACGGTGCACCCGGCAACCTACAACCCGGTAACCGGCACTTCGGGCAGCGACACCATCAATGGCAGCGATGGCAACGACATCGTCGTGGCCGACGTCGCCGGCCTGAACGTGGTGCAGGGGAAGAACTACAACATCGCGTTCATGATCGATACGTCGGGCAGTATGGGCGCGAGCTCGATAGCAGCGGCGAAAGCCTCGCTGACCACCACGTTCAACTCGCTGAAAAGCAGTATCGGCTCCAGTACCTCTGGCACCGTGAACATCTTCCTGGCGGACTTCAGTGACCAGGTCAATCGCACGGTGACAGTCAACCTGAAAGACCCAGGTGCGTTGGATTCGCTGCAGAAAGTCCTGGATTCCATGGTATCTACCGGCGGGACCAACTACGAAGACGTGTTCAAGGCCGCTTCCAACTTCTTCAAAAGTGCCCAGGCGACTGGCAACACAGACGCAATCAACACAACGTACTTCATCACCGATGGTCAGCCGACGTTTTACCAGGCGGCCGAGCAGACTAACCCGTACTTGTACGGCAACGTCAGGCTCGATGATGTCGTCACCATGAACAACTACACCATAGGTACAGCCACCCGGATCAATATCGATTCGAATAATTACCTTGATATCAACTCTGCCGGCAAGGTAACCCTCTGGTCCTACGGCTGGTCGTACAACAAGGGAGTCATCCACGCCCAAGGGGATGGCACCTATGAAATATCGGTACAAGGCGGCCTCGGGTACGATACCGATTACTACACCACCACCAACTCCAACAGCGCGTTCGCCCTGCTCAAAGGCCTGTCCACAGGTGGCGTAGAAGCCATCGGCCTCAACAGCGGGGTCAGCTTGAACCAGCTGGCTCCGTACGACAGCGATGGCAAGCCGCAAGCCAACATTGATCCGAAGGACCTGGCCAATGCGATCCTCGGCCACACCGAGGCGACGTTGCCTGGCGCCGACACCGTCAACGGTGGCGACGGCAACGACATCCTGTTCGGCGACCTGGTGAGCTTCAGCGGGATCAACGGTGAAGGCTACAACGCACTGCAGGCATTTGTGGCGCAGAAGACCGGCGTGACCGTCTCTTCGGTGACCGCCTCTAACGTTCACCAGTACGTTACCGAGCACTACGTGGACTTCGACGTCTCCGGCGCCAAGGACGCCAACGACACGCTGCTGGGCGGCGCTGGCGATGACATCCTGTTCGGCCAGGGCGGCAATGACCTGCTGGACGGCGGCAAAGGCAATGACATCCTGTTGGGCGGCACGGGCAACGACACGCTGATCGGCGGCCAGGGCAACGACATCTTGATTGGTGGTTCAGGTGCCGACACCTTTGTGTGGAAGGCGGGTGACATCGGCAACGATGTGATCAAGGACTTCAAGGCCTCGGAAGGCGACCGCATTGATCTGCGTGATTTGTTGAAAGGTGAGACTGACAGCACCATCGACAACTACCTGAAGATCACCACGGTAGATGGCGTATCGACCCTGCAAGTCAGCAGCGAAGGCAAGCTCAACGCTGCCGGTGGCCTGGCCAATGCCGATGTGACCATCAAGCTGGAAGGCAATGATTGGTCCCATGTCAGCATCAACTCGCTGATCACTGGCGCCGACCCTACCATCAAGATCGACCATAGCTAAGATGCAATGGATCGGCCGCCTTCCCAGGCGGCCGATTTTTTTGCCTTATGGGCCGCTGGCCCTGGCGGACGGTGCGTCGCATACTCACGCCCATACACGCAGCGTTGACCTATGCTGTTGAACGCATGTGGCTCATATTCGAGGGGTTCTTATGTTTTACGTGCAACGTGATGCACTGGGCGCGCTGATTCGCGTAGAGGCGGCCGCCTTTACCGAGTCCACCGAAACCCTGCCGGCCGATCACCATGAGATCCAGGCCTGGTACGCCAACGAAGTGGTGGAAACCAGCCTGGCCCAACTCAAGCAGAGCGACCTGGAGATGATCCGGGTGCTGGATGACTTGATCCAGGTGCTGACGCGCAAAGGCGTCATCAGCGTGACCGACCTGCCGCCGGCGGCACAGGCCAAGTTGATGGACCGTAACCACGCGCGGGAAGCGTTGGGTGGGTTGAGCCAGTTGATTGATGATGACGAGAAAGGACTGATCTGAGCCCTGGCGCCGAACCTTTATTCAAATGTGGGAGGGGGCAAGCCCCCTCCCACATTTGAATGTCCTGATGTCAGTGTGATTTCCAGGGCGCAGGCTCGCCAAACAGCTGGCCCTGCACACCAAAAATCCCCATCTCGCGGATGACCTTCAGCTCGCCCTCGGTCTCCACACGTTCGGCAATCAACGGCAGATCGATGCTGTGGGCTGCGCGCTGGATGGCTTCGATAAACAGACGCTTGTCACTTTCCTGGTCGATGTCGCGAATGTAGCTGCCATCGATCTTCAGGTAGGCCAGGCCCAGGCGTGCCAGGTTGCCGATCATGCTGAACCGCCCACCAAAACGCTGCAGGCTGAGGGAAAAACCCAGCTCGCGCAGGCGGTGGGTCATCTGTTCCAGCACCGGCTGCTCGGGGAGTTGCTCTTCACCAATCTCCAGGGTGAGGCGTGAGCCCAGGTTGCTGTGCTGGCGCAGCAGGTCATAAATCCTATTCAGGGCCTGGGTATCCTGGAACGTTGCGGCCGAGAGGTTCAGCGCCAGGTTATGGTTGTGGCTGGCCATCTGCTTGAGGACTTGTTCCAGCATCAAACGGTCCAGGCGGGCCGACCAGCCGAAGCGCTCGAGCCACGGCAGAAAGCGCCCGGCCGGTATCGTGTGGCCTTCCTCGTCCTGCAGGCGCGACAGTACTTTGTAATGCAAGACCAATTGTGGGTCCTGGCTGGCGACGACCGGCTGGAAGTACAGCTGGAAGCGCTGCTGGGTCAGGGCCCGGTCCAACAACGTGTGCCAGGCATGGTGATCGTCACCGACGCTGGCGGCGGCGCTGCTGTCCAGGCACACCCAACTTGTGTCGCCCTGCGCTTCGGCCTGGGCCAGCGCCTGATCGGCGAGGGTCAGCAGTGCTTGGGGTGCATCGCCATGGCTGAACGGCGCCAGGCCGATATAGGCCACCGGCATCACATCGCTGGCGCCGGTCGCCTGCAAGCTGAGCAAAGTGCTCTCCAGGTTCTGCGCCAATTGCAGCGCTTCTTCACGCATCAATCCCGGTGCCAGCACAGCGAACTCGCCGCCGCGGATACGGGTAACGAGGTTATGGGTTTCCGGGTACGGCTCGCACTGACGCAGCAGTTGTTGGCCGACCGCTTGCAGCAATTGGTCGGTGCGCTGGCCGCCCAGGCGTTGGTTGAGGCCGGCAAGGTCCTTGACCCGCAGCAGCAGCAAGTAACCGGAGTTGGTGTCTTCCGGGTTACTGACACGGGCGTTGAGCTGCATTTCGAAATAACGCCGGTTAGCGAGGCCGGTGAGGTTGTCCTGATAGGACTCGGTGCGCAGTTTTTCGCTGCGTTCGGCCTGTTCCTGGAACAACGCCTTGAGCTTTTCCACCATCTGGTTCATGGCTTGCACCACTCGCCGCAGTTCCGGCGTGCGAGGCAGGTCGGGCAGGCTGAGGAATTCTCGGCGGGCAATCGCGTGGGACTGTTTGACCATGTAGTCCAACGGCTTCAATTGCCGGCGCAGCAACAGCCCACCGAGCACCACACTGACCGCACCGCACAGCAGCAACCACCCCAGGCTGCCCAAGGCGCTTTGCCAGAGCTTGGCCAGGGCGAACATTGGATGGCTGACCACTTCGACTCGCGCCGCCTGCTCCCAGCCACGGCTAACCAGCGCATCGCCACCTGCCGGCTCCAGGCCGATCAACTTTACGAACCAGTTGGGCACGCCGTTGTTATCAGGAATGCCGCTGCGCTCGACGATGGTTTTATTCGTCGCCAAGTCCACCACACGGATGCTGGCGTAGTAGCCGCTGTCGAAGATCGAGCTGACCAGCAGCTCCACCATGGCCGGGTCGTCGATATTGGGGGTCAACGACAGCGCCAATGCCGTCGCGGCATCCTGGGCATGGGAACGCAGCTGGTTGACGTATTGGGTGCGCGAGCTTTCCAGGCTGACCATGAAACTGCCGCTGAAGGCGACCACCAGGAACAGACAGATTGCGATCAATAGTTGTTTGAACAGAGACATCCGATCAGTTACTCCTAGTTGGCAGGCTCGGCTGGGAAGCCTTCCGCACGCATTTTTCTCAACACATCCTGCCAGCGCGACAAGCGTTTGGTATCACCGACTTTCTTGTTGCCCTTGGCGCCGGGCAAGTACAAGCCCTCGGCGTTGAATGAATACACTGGGACCAAATCGGTGCGGCGGGTAGCCGGCAGGATTTCGTCCATCAGGCTGTCGAGCACCAGCGGGATTGCGTCAGGCGTCGAATAATAGGTCAGAACCATGTGCGCGCGATTCTGCCGTAAAGCCTTGACGTAGGTAATGCGTAATTTGTCGCTGGACACACCCAGATGACGCAAACTGAAATACTTTGCGATCGCGTAGTCTTCACAGTCACCGGCCCCCTTCCAAAGGGCCTCGACGGGCGTCTCCCAATAATCGACAGCGTGCCAGAGGTCGATGTCTTCCACGTAGGTCATTTGCTTGTTGAAGAACAAATTCACGACCTTGAGCTGCTCCGGCTCGCTGACCTGTTTTTGGCTCGCCAATAGCCGCTGCCAGGCGTCGATACGCTGCTGCCCTTCGCCGAGCGGCCCGTACACGGCGGTAGCCTTGCGGCTGATCTGAGAGAAATCCCAATCGGCACGCAGCCCGCCAAGCATCAAGCCGGCCAACAGAATTGCTGATAACAGCCAGCAAAGAACTCGATAGGGAATAAAACTTACCGCCAAGGCGCTCTGTCCATGAAAGAGACGGAATTTCGAGGAATGGTGAAGCCTGGCCCTACAAAAAACAATGGCACAGTGCAATCATTCATAGGAGGACCGAGTTTATAACCGCCCCTTGTGGGAGACACAAAGTATGCTGTGTAAGCCCTTACAAACGGAAACTTTGGCTGTTTGACAAGCGCTTGGGCCGTCTTTAGTGTGCATTGGATCCAATTGACCACACTATTATTCAAGAAAGGAGGATAGCGTAACCGTGACGCAGAAGCCGAACCCTTTAAGCAGCATCAAAATAAGCGGGCCTATTCCCGCCCATCTTGCTCGCGCCGTCATTGAAGAAACGTTGCGCAACGCCATCCTCGATGGGCGATTACCCTGTGGCACCGCGATGCGCCAGCAGGAACTGGCGAGTCTGTTCGGCGTCAGCCGTATGCCCGTGCGCGAAGCCTTGCGCCAACTGGAGGCGCAATCCCTGCTGCATGTGGTGACCCACAAGGGGGCCGTGGTGGCGCCGTTGATCGAGGACAATTCGGCTGAGACCTATGCACTGCGCATGTTGCTCGAATCTGAAGCCCTGCGCTTGTCGATCCCGTTGCTCAGTGACGCCGATCTTGCCGAGGCCGAGGCCTGTATCAATGCGCTGGAATGTGAGAAAGACTACAGAGAGATTGGCCGCCTCAATCGCCTGTTTCACATGGTCTTGTACGGCAAGGCACCCAATCAGCGACTGCTCGATCTGGTGGAGCACGGGCTGAATGAAGAGGAACGCTTTCTGCGCTTCAATCTTGAAGCGATGGGATTGGGCGAAACGTCTCAGGAGGATCACCGTGAACTGTTGAGCCTGGTGGCGCAGAAGAAGATCGACGAGAGCATTCTGACGCTGCGTAATCACTTGATGCGGGGTATGGAAGTGATCGCTAACTACCTCAAGGGTCTCGAAAGCGCCGACAAAAAATTCGCGCAATAGGGCCTTCGTTATTCGCTGACCATTACACTATGCGGGGTAACTTTCCATCAGGAAAGTTACCATAATGACAGGCAGTAAAATTTACAAAACTACTAACACCTAAGAACTCTCCCACACTTCAACAACCCGTTACCCCTGCAACAGCTTGCGGACAAAACATCTAATACTTTTATAATCCTCCCCTAACGTTTAATCAGCTTATTATCTTCGCCCGACCAACCGCACCCCTTCATCCGCTGGGCACAACTCTATCAAGGTTGCGCTACCTGCGCGGCCTTGACGAAACGTTACATCTCCAACACAACTAAAAAAATTCCAACACTGCTTTTAGAGCACTCGCAACAACTTATAGGCGTCAACCATGCATCAACATTTTATCGAACAAAGAAAACAAAAACTTTTCGGCCATCCGTTATTTATAGAAATAACCTCACTCGCCAAGTTACGACACTTTATGGAGCACCATGTGTTCGCCGTTTGGGACTTCATGACTCTGACCAAGCGCCTGCAACAAGACCTGACGTGCACTCAGATCCCTTGGCTCCCTCCCGCAGACCCCCACGCTGCCCGCTTGATCAATGAAATTGTGCTGGGCGAGGAATCGGATGAGCATCCAACACGCGGCCATTGCAGTCATTTCGAGCTTTACCTGGACGCCATGACAGAGGTAGGCGCCAACACCGCCGCCATCACACGCCTCATTGATCTGCAGCATCAGGGCGTGGAAGTCAGCGCGGCTTTGCAGATGATCGATGCGCCCCGTAGCGTGGTGTCATTTGTCGACAGCACATTGCAAATCGCGCTCAGTGCGCCCACCCACTGTGTGGCGGCGGCCTTCCTGCATGGACGCGAGAGTGTCATTCCCTCGATGTTTGAAGGCTTGATGCACAGCAACGCGTTCATTGAGCGTGAAACACCTACCTTCTTCCACTACCTCAACCGCCATATCGAAGTGGACAGCCACGACCATGGGCCAGCGGCAGAACAGTTGCTCCAGCGTTTGATCGGCACAGATCCGCTTCGCCAGAAACAAGCCGATAGCACCGCCCTTGGCGCCGTGGAGCGCCGTATTATGTTCTGGGACAGTGTGCTGGCTACGCTGCAAGAGGTTCGCCCATGAACGCCGTCAATTACCAATCCTTTGCCGATGATTGGGAGCGTCGCGCTACCATCCGAACGCGCCCCCGACGCGTACTGGAAAACGACGGCAAACTCATCTTTCCCCTGTGCCGCCAACCGCTGGTACTGAGTGCAACTTTCCTTGAACACTGCCCGCAGTGGCGCGACTTCGTGCTGACGCAAAGCTTCTATAAATTCGTCAATGATGTGGTGATCTTCGAAACCGAAATCGTCGACAAGACCGCTCGCAGCATCGCGAAAAACCGCTTCTCCCTACCCTTCCCACCCGCTTGCCGCTACGACGCGATGACTGTCGTTGTGGACGAGGATTACCACGCGTTGGTCGCGCTGGATTTTCTTCAGCAAGCCGTGGAAATGACCGGGATCGAACCGCTCAATCTACCCGGGCAAATTGAATTGAGCTGCGCGCTACCGACAGCGCAGGCAAAGGTGCCGGCGCACCTGCACGATGCCGTTGAACTAATCGCCGTGGCTATTGCTGAAAACACCGTTACCCATGATGTGGCAGCTTTCTCAAAAGACGCCAGCGTCAAATCGTCTGTGCGCGGCCTGATGGCCGATCACCTGTTCGATGAGGGCCGTCATGCGCGGTTCTGGGCTCAGTTGGTGCGTATTTACTGGCAGTCGGCAACCCCGCAAGATCGCGACAGCATCGCTCAAGCGCTGCCTGTTTTCCTGGCGCGCTACCTGACCAACGATCTACAACAAGACTTCGACCTGCAACTGATCGAACACCTGGACATCAGTGCCGATACTCGTCTTGCGCTACGTCATGAAATCCATGCGCTGGATTTTCCCATCACCCACCAACATCCACTGGTGGCCAATATCATGGGGTTGCTGCGCCAAAGCGGTGTACTGCAAACGCCCAGCGTCGCCCAGGCACTGAGCGCCTACCTGCCGGTACCAGGGAGGTTGGCATGCGGCGTTTAAAGATCGCGTGGAGTGCCTCCAGCAAAGCCCTGGACGAGCTCAAGAAAGTGCTGGAGCAATACGGGCATATCGCAGGAGCAGGGTCCGTCGACCTGATAATTGAAGATGGGGGGCAGCCACTGCCGCCATTGCCAACCGACGTGCCATGGATAAGCCTGCGCGTGGGTATCGGCCCGTTATCCGAGCACGGGCTGCCCTCGCTGCAGTTGCGCTGCTATGACCGCGAGCGCCGCCTGTTGGCTGTGCAGGGCGTCGCCGAGGAACCCAGCGGCAACGGCCAGCGATTACACCAGCAGGCAACGAACGCATTGGTGGAGTGGGCAGCTTGGTTGGTCTGTGGTTTTTCAAGGGATCCAGGTTATTTCTCTATAGCCGCTACCGCTAACGACTGGCCCGAACAGGGCTTGCAAGGGCTGGAAGCAGTGGCATTCATGCATCGGTTCAACCGCACGACAGACCCGGCTTTACTGCGGGCAGCCAAGGTGCCCATGATTGAAGCGCTGCAGGCCAGTCTTGAGACCTTCGCGAATCGAACAGCGTTGAATATCGCGGGGGACATGCTGACTTATCAGCAACTTCATCGCCATGCCATAGCGATCCAGCAACGCCTGCTTCCTTTGCTGGCAGGCGTGCAAGCACCACGGGTGATCGGCGTGTGCCTGGAAAGATCCACCGAGCTGTATGCAAGTATTCTTGCGGTATTGGGTTGCGGCTGTGTGTATTTGCCGTTGGCTCCGGATCATCCGGTGCAACGTCAGCACAGCATGTTGGAAAGCCTCCAGGCCTGTGTGCTGCTGGATAACGGTCAGCATCCTTTGCGAGATGGCTTCGCGTCCCTTGATGTCAGCCAAATCGCTGTGCACGACGTCGACGCGACACAACCGCTGATGCACCATCACCCCCTTGCCGACGAGCCTTGCATGGCCTTGTTCACGTCGGGGACCACCGGCCAGCCCAAGTGTGTACTCCTGAGCCACTACAATCTGGCGCATTTCAGCGCGTGGCTCACAACCTGTGTGGGGTTGGCTCAACACAGTCGCGTCCTGCAGTTTTCGCCACTGGGCTTCGACTCGTCATTGATCGATATTTTCCCGGCCTTGATCGCCGGCGCTGAATTGATTGTCCCCAGCGCAGATCAACGTCACGACCCTCACCAACTGGTAGAGCTGATTCGCCAGCAACGCGTCAGTCATGGATTTCTGCCACCGGCGCTGCTCAGCATTCTGCCGTTGGATAAGCCACTGGGCCTTACTCACTTGCTTACCGGCGGCGATTTCTGCGAGCCCTATGTGATCGAACAACTGGCGGGGCAATGTCAGTTGCATAACTTTTATGGGCCCACCGAGACCACGGTGTTGGCAACACACCGGGTATTCCAACAAGGTGATAGCCATCGCAATATCGGCTACCCCATCGCCAACAGTCAGGTGTTAATCCTCGATGAAAACCTGCAACCGGTGGATGAACAGGTCACGGGCGATTTGTACATTGCCGGTCCAGGCGTCAGCCTCGGCTATTGGAATGCACCGCCGCAACCCGACAGTCCATTCGTTGCGCTGAGGCTGCCGAATGGACAGGTTCTCAAGGCTTACCGCAGCGGCGATTTGGCGAAATGGACGCAAGATGGCATCGAGCTCGGCGGGCGTCGGGATGATCAAGTCAAGATCCGTGGCTTTAGAGTCGAGCCTCAGGAGATTGAGCAATGCCTGCGCAACAGTCGATTGTTTCGCCAAGTGGCAGTGGTGATCGATCCGACGCACAGAGTCATAGCTTTTGCCGCCCAGCCCGAACCCGGCGCTACGCTGCAGAGCCTGAAGGAACATGCCCGGCAGTGGTTGCCTGTACATATGCAGCCGGTCGCCTGGAGCGAGTTGGCCTGTCTGCCCGGTACGAGTAACGGCAAGGTCGATCGGAAGGCATTATTGGCCCTGCCAATATCCACGCTCGCCGGGGCGACTTGCAGCCCTGTACAAACACCTCTGCAGGCACAGTTGGTGGACTTATGGGCAGAGTTGTTGGCCTTATCCGCAGGCGAACTTTCGATCGATGACAGTTTCTTCAACCTCGGCGGCCACTCCATCCTGTTGTCGAGCCTATTGTTGCGCCTGCGTGAGCAGTTTGGCCGTAGCTTCTGCCTGAGCCCCTTTTTCGAGACACCGACCATCCGCACGTTGGCCGCACTGATGGACGGCGGGGCGCTGCCTGACCCCCCTACCCACCGGATGGAAAAAGATGCAGCAAGAATGTTGGGGATCGAGGTGCTGCCTGATACCCACATGGGTGACCCACGCAAAGCGATCGTCACCGGGGCGAACAGTTTTGTCGGGGTACATATCGTCCAAGCGCTACTGGCCGGCGGGGCGCTGGAAGTAGCATGTCTGGTGCGGGAACTGCCCGGGCATTCAGCGGCGGGGCGATTCACCCAGGCACTGCGGGAATACCGCCTGGAACATTTGGACCTGAGCCGAGTGCGGGTGTATGCCGCTGACATGCGCGAACCCCGCCTGGGCTTGGCCGGCAATGTGTATGACTATCTTGCCCGTCATTATGGTGTGCTGGTGCATAACGCCGCACAGGTCAATCATGTACTGGACTATGCGTCACTCGCCAGGGACAACGTCGAGCCGGTGTTTGAGTGCCTGCGCCTCTGCGAAACCCACTGTAAGAAGGTACTTAATTTCATCTCGACGCTGTCGGCCTGCAGCAGCGTGGACGCCGATGGGCACGTCCTTGAATCGCCCGCCGGGCGCGCGCAGCCACTGTATGTGAAAAATGGCTACAACCTCTCGAAATGGGTAGCTGAGCGATTGTTGGGAAGGGCCGTCGAACAAGGGGTCTGGGTCAATATTCATCGGCCGGGAAATATTAGTTTCAACAGCCAGAACGGCGTCTGCCAACCGCAGAAGAACCGCCTGATGCTGATGCTCAAGGGGTCTATGCAATTGGGGCTGGTCCCCCGGTTGGAGGTGAACTTCGATCTGATGCCGGTGGATTTCCTGGCCGGCTTCATAGCCTTCCACAGCGCCCAATTTGCCTTTGGGCGAAACGTATTCAACCTGCACAACCCACAGCCCTTGAGCTGGGATAAGTACCTCGACGCATTCAGCCAGGTCGGGCACGCCTTCGACCGGGTAAGCGTTGAAGACTGGCAGCAGGCGCTGCGAACGGTTGGCCGTGATAACGCGTTGTTCGGTGTGCTGGGTTTCTACCTGGACGAACTGGACGAAGACATCGGCGATACGTCGATGATCCGTTACGACAATGCCCGATGGGGTCTGGAAAGAATGGGTATGGACTATCCGTCAAAGAGCCCGGCGCTGTTACGCAAAGGCTGTGATTACCTCAGGGCCATCAGCTTCCTCTGAACAGCTTCAGAAATTGCCGACGACACTACTGCGCCAATCAGCATTCGGAGCGAGAGGCCTCGCTCCGATGCAAACAGGATCAGATCTTGAAGCTATCAACCAATTGCTTCAATCGACTGGCCTGCTGGGACAGTGCATCGCAGTCTTTGAGCGTCTCGTTGAGGTTAGCCACACCCTGCTGGTTCAACAGGTTGATCTGGTTGATGTCGACGTTGAGGGTTTCAACGACAGCGGTCTGCTCTTCGGTGGCAGCTGCAACCGACTGGTTCATTCCATCAATCTCAACGATACGCTGCGTCACGCTGATCAGGCGCTCACCCGCCTGGTTGGCCACTTCAACGCTTTCTTCGCTGGAAGTCTGGCTGGCATTCATGGTGGTCACTGCTTCACGCGAGCCCACCTGCAACGAAGTGATCATCTTGTGGATCTCCTCTGCCGACTCTTGGGTACGGTGTGCCAGGTTGCGCACTTCATCTGCCACTACGGCGAACCCACGCCCGGCTTCGCCAGCACGGGCGGCTTCAATTGCCGCATTGAGGGCGAGCAAGTTGGTCTGCTGGGAAATGCCTTTGATCACATCCAGAATATGCCCGATGTTGTCGGTACTGGCGTTAAGGGTTTCGATCTGAGTGCAGGACAGACTGATCTTCTGCGACAGCTCCGACATCGCCAGGATGGTTTGCTCAACCACTTTGCGGCCATCGTCAGCCTGTTCGCTGGCACCGCTGGCGTGCTGCGAAGCATCTGCTGCATTGCGGGCGATTTCCTGGGTGGCAGCGCCCAGTTCGTTGATGGCCGCAGCTACGCTGTTGGTACGCGCACTCTGTTCGTCGGAACCGATGATCGAAGCATTGGACGATGCCATTACGCGCTGGGACAAATCATGCACCTGACGCGTTGCCGAAGACACCTCGGAAATCGAGGCGTGGATGCGTTCGACGAATTGATTGAATGCACTGCCGACTTCGCCGAATTCGTCTTTGCTGGTCACTGCGAGTCGTCGGGTCAAATCGCCTTCGCCTTGGGCGATGTCCTGCATGGCGACGCCCATGGTGGTCAACGGACGCAGCAACACTTGAATCAACAGGCTCAAGAGCACCGCAATGGCCACAACGGCGATCAACATTGCAATCAAAGCCGAGGTACGGAACTTGCCCAGCGGGGCGTAGGCTTTTTCTTTATCAATGGATAGACCGATGTACCAGTCGGCGCCGGGCAAACCGCTGATAGGCGTGAACGAAAGAATACGATCCTGGCCATTGAGAACAACGTCCTGGTTAAGCTTCTCGATACGTACGTTGGTGCCAGGGTAGATGTCCTTGAGATTTTTCATCACCTGGTCCTGGTCAGGACTCACGATGACCTGACCATCACCACTGACCAGAAACGCATGGCCAATGCCGCCGAAGTCAACCGAGTTGATGATCTTCACCAGGGTTTGCAGGCTAAGGTCACCCCCAACAACACCCAACAGTTCGCCGTTCTTTTTCACCGGCATGGCAATTGTCACGATCTGACCGCCTACAGCCGCCATATAAGGCGGGGTAAGCATTGTTTTGTCCGCTACCACCGCCTGCTTGTACCAAGGGCGCTGACGAGGGTCATAGTCCTCAGGCATCTTCGCGTCAGGGCGCTGCGTGAATACCCCATTGGTTTGGCCCACGTAGGTGAACTGGAAGTTGGAGGTAAACGCTGGCTGATCCACCAACCCGGGAAGATCGACGGCACTGCCTTGATGGGCAACGTTCTGCGCCAGGTTCTCGAGGACCAGGATGCGACCACTGAGCCAGTTCTGCACACTGCTGGCGGTAAGCTCGCCGGATTGCTGGATAGACGAGGCCAGGTTTTGCCTGATCGTGCTGCGTTGCAGGTAGTCGTTGTACAGGGTGAATAACGCGAAGGCTAAAACCACGACGCCTGACGCGGCCAACAGAATTTTATGACTGAACTTGAGATTCATTTCATCGACTTCTTTTTGCCAAAGGGGGGTGAGCGTGCCGAGTGGAACATTCCATGTAACGGGATAGGCGGACTCTGCGGTCGCTCTATTTCGGTGCACGCATGGCTCGTCAGGCTTTCGGCCAAACATCGGCAAAGCTTAGAAATTTGTGTGAAGCATCTTCTTTTTGCGTAGGAAACCGACAGGCGGTAGGTGAAGGCGGGAGGGTGTGACATAGAGCCTTAAACGACAAAACCCCTGTCTGCGTTAGCAGACAGGGGTTTCGGAATTCAATCTTGACGATGACCTACTCTCACATGGGGAAACCCCACACTACCATCGGC
>NZ_SPKQ01000045.1:451083-491071 GCF_023127895.1 Pseudomonas sp. NCIMB 10586 | reverse complement strand
ATTGGCCTCAGTTTAAGGCAAAGAGGTGTCTACGAAACCCGGGGCGATTCAGTGCGTGACCTTGATGAACCCGCGCACCGGTGGCGTGTTTGCCTCCTTCGGTGCGCACCCGAGCCTGGAAGTGGCACTGGAACGCAGCCTCACCGAGCTGCTGCAAGGCCGCAGCTTCGAAGGTTTGAACGACCTGCCGCAGCCGACCTTCGAAGGCCAGGCGGTGACCGAGCCGAACAATTTCGTCGAGCACTTTATCGACTCCAGCGGCGTGGTGTCGTGGCGCTTCTTCAGCGCCCAGTCGGATTACGAGTTCGTCGAGTGGGACTTCTCGGGCCATGGCGAAGACTCCAACGCCCAGGAAGCCGCGACGCTGTTCGGCATTCTTGAAGGCATGGGCAAGGAGTGCTACATGGCGGTGTACGAACATCTGGGCGCCACCGCTTGCCGCATCCTGGTGCCGGACTATTCGGAAATCTACCCGGTGGACGACCTGATCTGGGATAACACCAACAAGGCGCTGTTCTTCCGCGAAGACATCCTCAACCTGCATCGCCTCAACGAGGACCAGCTGCAAGCGTTGGTCGAGCGCCTGATTGAAAGCGAGCTGGACGACTACACCGACATCACCACCCTGATCGGCATCGAGTTCGACGACAACACCGCGTGGGGCCAGTTGACCATCCTTGAGCTGAAACTGCTGATATTCCTGGCCCTCAAGCAGTATGAAGAAGCCAAGGAATGCGTGGAGATGTTCCTGCAGTACAACGACAACACTGTCGAGCGCGGCCTGTTTTACCAGGCGATGAATGCGGTGCTGGAGATGGAGCTGGATGACGACCTGGAGCTGGCCGACTACGAGGCCAACTTCCGGCGCATGTTCGGCAATGAGCGCATGGACGCGGTGATCGGCTCGGTCGACGGCAGTGTGCGGTTCTACGGGTTGACGCCGACCAGCATAAAGCTCGAAGGGCTGGACCGGCATCTGCGCTTGATCGACAGCTACAAGAAGCTGCACAGTGCACGAGCCAACATCACCCAAGGCTGATTACGCAGTTGATTTAATGTGGGAGGGGGCTTGCTCCCGATAGCGGTGTATCAGTCAACAAATACAGTGACTGACACCCTGCTATCGGGAGCAAGCCCCCTCCCACATTTTGCTCGATATTTGACGTTAGATGTGTGCCAAGGCTTGGGCTAAATCCGCTCGCAAATCCTCCAAATCCTCAACCCCCACCGACAACCGCACCAGCCCATCACCAATCCCCAACTGCGCCCGCGTGGCCGCCGGGATGCTCGCGTGCGTCATGATCGCGGGGTGTTCGATCAGGCTTTCCACACCACCCAGGCTCTCGGCCAGGGCGAAGATCCTGACGTTCTCCAGAAAGCGCCTGGCACCGGCCAGGTCACTGTTCAAATCCACCGAAATCATCCCGCCAAAACCGCGCATTTGCTGCTTGGCCAGCGCGTGCTGTGGATGGGATTTCAGGCCGGGGTAGTACACCCGCGCCACTTGCGGTTGCTGTTCCAGCCAGGTGGCCAGCTCCAGGGCATTGCTGCAATGGCGCTCCATGCGCAGCGCCAGGGTTTTCACGCCGCGCAGCGTCAGGAACGCATCGAACGGCCCGGCAATGGCACCGACCGAGTTTTGCAGGAAGCCCAGGCGTTCGGCCAGGTCCGGATTGTCACCGACAATGGCGATACCGCCGATCACATCGGAATGCCCGTTCAGATACTTGGTAGTGGAGTGCACCACGATATCGAAACCCAGTTCCAGCGGCCGCTGGATCCACGGGCTGGCGAAGGTGTTGTCGGCCACGCAGATAATTCCGCGGGCACGGCAGATGCGTGCGACGGCGCGCAGGTCGGTGAGGCTCAGCAGCGGGTTGCTCGGGGTCTCGACCCAGACCATGCGCGTGTCGTCCTGCAACGACGCTTCAAAGGCCGACAAGTCGCTCAGGTCGATATAGCTGAAACGGTGCCCAGCGCTGCGTTGGCGCACCTTGTCGAACAGCCGGAAGGTGCCGCCATACAGGTCATTGCCCGAAACGATATGCGCACCGGCATCGAGCAATTCGAGCACGGTGGAAATCGCCGCCAGCCCCGACGCAAATGCAAAGGCCTGGCTGCCGCCTTCAAGGTCGGCCACGCAGCGCTCCAGGGCAAAACGCGTGGGGTTGTGGGAGCGGCCGTAGTCGAAGCCCTTGTGCACACCGGGGCTGTCTTGCAGGTAAGTGGAGTTGGCGTAGATCGGCGGCATCAGCGCGCCCGTGGTCGGGTCGGGTGACTGCCCGGCGTGGATCACACGGGTGGCAAACGCGCTTTTATCGGGCTGACTCATGCAAGGGATCTCCGTAGGTGATTAAGCAGGTCGACGCGGGTGATCAGGCCATGGAAGCCCGAGGCGTCGGCAATAATGGCGACCAGGCCGCGATCCAGTTCTGCCTGCAGTTCGGCCAGGCTGGCGCTGGGGGGCAGGGTGTGCAAGGTGTCGGTCATGGCGCTGGCGACGGTCATGGAAAAGTCCGCCGCGTCATGGTGCAGGCCCAGCAGAATGTCCGATTCGTCGATCACGCCTGCCAATTGTTGGCCGTCTACCAGCACCGGCAGTTGCGACACATCCGCCAGGCGCATGCGTTGGAACGCGGTGAGCAGGGTGTCGTCGGGGCTCACGCTGATCACACGGCCGTCTTCGAAGCGGCGGGCGATCAGGTCGCGCAGGTCGCCGTAATGTTTGTACTGCAGCAGGCCGGCGTCGTTCATCCATTGGTCGTTGTAAACCTTCGATAAATAACGCGTGCCGGTGTCGCACACAAAGGTCACCACGCGCTTGGGCTCGGTTTGCTCGCGGCAGTAGCGCAGGGCAGCGGCGAGCAGGGTGCCGGTGGACGAGCCGCCGAGAATGCCTTCGGCCTTGAGCAATTGGCGGGCGTGGTCGAAGCTCTCTTCATCGCTGATGGAGTAGGCGTGGCGCACGCTGGACAGATCGGCAATCGACGGGATGAAGTCTTCGCCGATGCCTTCCACGGCCCAGGAGCCAGGCGTTTCAAGTTGCCGGCTGCGGCTGTATTCGGCCATGACTGAACCCACCGGGTCGGCCAGTACCATCGTGAGATCGGGCTGCACACGCTTGAAAAAACGCGTCAAGCCGGTGAGGGTGCCGGCCGAGCCGACGCCGACCACAATCGCGTCGACATCATGTTGGGTCTGCGCCCAGATCTCCGGCGCGGTGCTGGTTTCGTGGGCCAGCGGGTTGGCCGGATTGTTGAACTGATCAGCAAAGAACGAGCCCGGAATATCCTTGGCCAGCCGTGCCGCCACGTCCTGGTAATACTCCGGGTGGCCCTTGCCCACATCGGAGCGGGTGATATGTACTTCGGCGCCCATGGCCTTCAGGTGCAGCACTTTTTCCGTGGACATCTTGTCGGGCACTACCAGCACCACCCGATACCCCTTGGCCCGGCCTACCAGCGCCAGGCCCAGGCCGGTATTACCGGCGGTGGCTTCGATGATGGTACCCCCAGGACGCAAGCGCCCATCACGCTCGGCGGAGTCGATCATGGCCAAGCCGATGCGATCCTTGATGGAGCCGCCAGGGTTTTGCGATTCAAGCTTTAGAAACAGCGTGCAAGGGCCGGTATCGAAGCGGCTGACCTTGACCAGCGGCGTGTTACCGATCAGTTCAAGTACGGCAGGGCGGGAAAGGGTAGGCATGTCGTCACCTGGTTACGGGATGGGCACAGGGTGGGGGACAGCAAATCACAGCATGGCTTGAAACATAGGCCGGTATCGCCCGGGTCGCAACCGGGCGGTCCGATGCATGACTTTTTTTGGCGCATGGGGGAGGGCGCGCAATTCAGGATTGCGCTGAAGATCAAAGGTGGGAGTTGGCTTGTCGGATTGCCGACCCATACCTACCTGACGCCACGCGATCCAAATGTGGGAGCTGGCTTGCCTGCGATGGCGGCGGTGCTGTCGGCATTTATGTTGCCTGACCCACCGCCATCGCGGCCTCGCTAAGGCTCGAGCGCTCCCACAGTTCAGTTCCCGGCAATGGCGGCTTTGATGGTAGCGATGTCGATCTTGGTCATTTTCATCATCGCCTCAAACGCACGCTTGGCGACGGCAGGATCTTTGCTGGTGACCGCATCGACCAACACCCGTGGCGAGATCTGCCACGACAACCCCCACTTGTCCTTGCACCAGCCGCAGGCGCTTGCCTGCCCACCATTGTTGACGATGGCATTCCACAAGCGATCGGTTTCTTCCTGGTCATCCGTAGACACCTGAAAGGAAAACGCCTCACTGTGCTTGAACATCTGGCCGCCATTGAGGCCGACGCAGGGGATACCCAGCACGGTGAATTCCACGGTCAACACTTCGCCCTGCTTGCCGGCCGGGTAGTCGCCAGGCGCATGGTGAACGTTCCCCACTTTACTGTCGGGAAAGGTGTTGGCGTAGAAGGTCGCCGCCTCCAGGGCATCGTTGTTGTACCAGAGGCAGATCGTATTTTTGTTGTTCATCGCAAGGCTCCTCGGGTTGGAAGGTGCGTGAAGTCTAGACGATAACCGCGGGCGTTCCGCCCCGTTCAGAACCGCTCATCCAGGATCGCCGGCAAGGTAATGTCCTTGACGAAACTGGCCGGCGACAAGTTCAGCGTCATGCGCACCACTTGCACCACGTCATGGACAGGAATCGACTGGCCTTGGGGCTTTCCGGCCTGCTGTTCAGGCTTGCACGGCTTCCCGGCAAGTGCGTAAACCCGCACGCCGCGAGCGCCAGGCCAAACCCAGCACCATCAGCAAGCCCAGGCCCGCCATGATTGCACCGGCCAGGGAAATGGCCGGGTAGCCCAGACCGGCGTTGATCACCGCGCCACCCAGCGCCGCGCCAATCGCATTGCCAAAATTGAACGCGCCGATGTTCATCGCCGACGCCAGGTTAGGCGCATCCTTGGCGGCCTCCATCACACGCATCTGCAACGGCGGTACCAGCGCAAAACTGGCGGCACCCCATAGCAGGATCGACACGGCGGCAGGCAGCGGCCATTGCATCAGTACCGAGAAGGCCAGCAGCACGGCAATCAACACCACCAGCGAGGTGATCAAGGTACGGTCCACCGAGCGGTCGGCCGACTTGCCGCCCCACACGTTGCCCAGGGTCAGCCCGATCCCGAACAGCACAAGCATCCCGGTGACGAAGTTGGTCGAGGCGTGGGTGACGTTGCGCAGAATCGGCGCGATGTAAGTGAACACCGTGAACATCGCACTGGAGCCCACCACGGTCAGCGCCAACGCGGCCAGCACCGGCCCGCGGCCCAATACGCGGATTTCCGCCATCAGGCTGCCGCCTTTAGGCGCGGGTGCATTCGGCAGCGCCCACCACAGCGCCGCCATCACCACCGCACCGAGGCCGCTGATCCCCCAGAACGCCGTGCGCCAACCAAAGTTCTCGCCAAACCAGGTCGCCAGCGGCACGCCGCCGATGGTCGCCAAGGTCAGCCCGAGAAACATCGCCGCGACCGCTCCCGCGCGTTTCTCCGGCGCTACCACGCTGGCTGCCACAATCGAACCAATGCCGAAAAACGCCCCGTGGTTCAGCGACGTCACCAGCCTTGCGATCATCAAGGTCTGGTAGTTGGTGGCCAGCGCCGACAATAAATTGCCCAGGGTAAAAATCGCCATCAGCCCGATCAGCAAATAACGACGCGGTACTCTCGCCGTGGCGAGGGTCATGATCGGCGCGCCGATCAGCACGCCCATGGCATAGGCACTCACCAGCAGCCCGGCGGCTGGAATGGATACGCCAAGATCGGCGGCAATACCGGGCAACATGCCCATGGGCGCAAACTCCGTGACCCCGATGCCGAAGGCACCGATGGACAAGGCTACAAGGGGTGGATTGATACGCATGGTTGACTCCTCATCTGTGTGCCGAATGCTACAATCCAGCCTTTTCAAGCAGTAGCCCTTGCTCGGGAACTACAGCTTTGCGCAGGAGGCACAAATGGACATCAGCGGTCGGTCAGGAGAGATGGAAGTGTTCGCCATGGTCGCCGAGCAGGGCAGCCTGTCGGGCGCGGCGCGAGCCCTGGGGCTGACGCCATCGTCCATCAGCCGCATCATCACCCGCACCGAAAAGCGCATCGGCACCCGACTGCTGCTGCGCACCACTCGCGCCATCACCTTCACCGCCGAAGGCGAAGCCTACCTGCGCGGCGCCCGGCGCATCCTCGCAGACATGGCCGAAGTCGAAGACGCCATCACCGACCAGGGCACCCCACGCGGCCGCCTGCGAGTCAGCGCCGCCCTGGCCCATGGCCGCATGACTATCGTCCCGCTGATCGCCGCCTTCAGCGCCCGCTATCCGGCCATCGTCGTCGACCTGATGCTCGGCGATGAGGTGGTGGACATACTCGGCGGCCAGGCCGACGTCGCCATCCGCTTCGGCCCCCTTGCCGACAGCCCCCTGACTGCTCGTCCTATCGGCTCCACCGGGCAGGTGATCGTCGCCTCACCGGACTACCTGGCAAAACATGGCACCCCGGTGTTGCCGCAGGATCTACTCCGGCACAACTGCCTACGCTTCAACTTCCGCCGAGCGGCGCCGGATTGGCCGTTTCGGATGGATGGTCGCGAGTTTTCGTTGAAGGTGGCGGGGACGATTGAGGGAAATAGTGGCGAGGCATTGGCACAGTTGGCAAAGCTGGGGGCAGGGATTGCGCGGATTGGGGCGTTTAGTGTGGTGGAGGAGGTGAAGCGGGGGGAGTTGGTGGTGTTGCTGGAGGACTTTAACCCGGGGGATGTGGAGCCGATTCATGCGGTGTTTGTAGGGGGAGGGGCGATGCCGGCGCGGGTGAGGGCGTTTGTGGATTTTTTGGTGGAGCGGCATGGGGTTTGATGAGGTGCGGGTTTAGATCTGGATTTGTTGGGAGGAGGGGGATCGGCGGATTTCGGCCAAAAGCTGTCGGTGGCCACAGGCAGAACTTGACCCAAAGCAGCCTGTCGCAAGTGAGCGTTGCCGACCAATAGCTGACATTCTAGACAGGCGCCAAATGGCCGATTGCTATCTATCAGCCGAGCATCCGCTCCCCGTCTTGGCGGGACCGGGATACAGGCTCGATAGTCCGGAGAATTCTCAAGGTTAGAGTCCAGACTGCTGCGGCACCTCAGAGCGTCCACGCTGCCACGAAGAAAAGGTTTACGTAGCCCCTTCGCTTTGAGTCCTTTCCAGGTGGTTTACAAGTAGCCACCATAGATGTTCAGAGGCGGGGTGTAGTCGGCGATCTGAGCTACGCAGAATATGACACTGTGATTCCCTCGCGATCGGGTGATCAAGTGGTATAGCTATAAGCTTTGAATTCCCGGCTTGTTGCCCAAGTGATTGAGCTGTCATAAAACCTACCCCAAGACCGGCTTGGCATAAAGCTATCGCAACTGACTGCTGGTTACAGCGATATGCAGGGGTGAACGCCACGTTTTCGGACTCGAACATCTTATTGATATAGCGTTGTATGCCGTACGTATTTGTCAGCGCTATGAGCCTATGGTGTGCCAGCTCGCTTATGGGAATGCTAGTGAAGTCTCTTAATGGATGATCATTGGGAACGATGGCGCACATGGGGCCTCTGGTAAAACTGCGTCGTTGAAGAGACACGTTTTCGATAGGGCCAAAGGATAAAGCCATGTCTACTTCCCCACGTACGAGCATCATCAGCGTAGTGCTCATGTCGCCTGAACTGATGTCTACAAAGACGTCCGGGTAGACCTTGGAGAACTCACGCAACTCGTTGCCCACAAAGTTTGCAACCATGCCCGGCCCGATACGAAGGTTTACCGTCCCGCCCCGCATGTATCGAAGGTCATTCAAGTGCTTGGTTAGCGCCTCTCGGCGTTCTTGAGTTTCCGAGAAATGATCCGAAAGAAGCTTGCCGGCCTCCGTCAGCACCACGTTTCGTCCACGACGTTCAAGTAGCGGTAGATGCAAGCTGCGTTCGAGGAGCGCAACCTGACGGCTGATAACGGAGGGATTGACGTTCAGCACGTCGGCTGCCTTGCGAATACCTCCTTGAAGCCCAACCTCGTGGAGATAGCCCAGACGCTTTTCTTGGAGTTCGTTGTCCATTTCTCAGCCCTACGGCGGCAGCCAACTGTTGACCTGAGGGCAACAATTTAGTGGCGCGCTTCTTATTTTTCAAGCCATGGAGGCATTCCATACTCAGGCTTCATTAACGCATGACAGGCCAAAAACATGAGTATCGTACAAGAGTACCTCCACCGGCATTCCGACAGTCTTCTCGCCGATTTAAGGATGCTTGTCAGTGCTGAGTCACCCTCTACAGATAAACGGGCGGTTGATGCCTGCGGTGAAGTGCTTCAGGAAATCATGATGCGGCGTATTGACGCTACCGCAGAGGTCGTTCCACGTGACGAATACGGAAACCATCTCGTTTTCACAGCCGGTCAAGGTTCAAGGCGCACGGCAATCCTAGGGCACTTTGACACTGTCTGGGATATTGGGCGTCTGCCAATAAAGGTGGAGGACGGCAAGCTATACGGCCCAGGCGTTTTGGACATGAAGGCCGGGCTTGTTCAGGCCATTTGGGCGACCAAGGCCCTGATTGATCTCGACTTGCTCAAGGACCGGGAGATCCGCTTTTTATGCTCAAGCGATGAAGAACTCGGCAGTCCGAGTTCTCGGGAGTGGATTGAAAGTGAAGCGATATTGTGTGAGCAGGTACTCGTTGTCGAACCGGCTACCTCACATACCCATGCACTCAAGACCGAACGTAAAGGAACAGGGCGTTTCGATATCAAGATCAAAGGTCGTGCGGCCCACGCCGGCAACAATCCGGAGGAAGGGGTAAGTGCAGTACATGAGATGGCCGAGCAGATACTGTTTCTGCATGGCTTGAATGCCCCTGAGTTAGGAACAACACTGAATGTGGGAATCGCGAAGGGTGGCCAGCGGACGAATGTTGTTGCAGACAGCGCTGAGTTGAATGTCGATTTACGCGTTAGCAGTGAGTCGGAGGCTCGGCGTATCGAATCGTTGGTTAAAGAAATGAAGCCATACTTGGTCGGTGCGCAGATTTCTGTAACTGGCGGCCTGGTTCGGCCACCACTTGAATATACGCCTACAAACCAGGCGCTTTTTGCTGTTGCTCAAGAGGCAGCAAACGCACTTGGTATTCAAATTGAAGGTGCCTCGGTGGGCGGGGGAAGTGATGGAAACTTTACCTCCGCAGTCGGCGTACCCACCCTGGATGGACTTGGAGCCACCGGTGTCGGGCCGCATGCAATTCATGAACACATCATTATCTCAGACTTGCCAGTACGGGCTGCACTTCTCGCCGAGCTGATCCAGAGACTTTGAATCTACCAGGATAACTCGAGGAAAAGGCTATGATAAATACAAAAACGGCCATTGAGGAAACAAGCAACGCCTCAAAGCGCACAAAGCAAGAAACCAAGAGCCCCTATGTTTTTCTTTTCATAATCTTGGTGGTTGCCGCTATTGCAACCTGGGTAGTTCCAGCGGGAGTGTTTGATCGTGAAATGCGTGATGGCATTTCATTTGTCATCTCGGGAAGTCTTCATCCGGTTGCCCAAAATGGCGTTCATCCGCTAGGAGTTTTTACCGCGATAGCCACAGGCTTGCAAAGCTCAGCACCGATCATTTTCCTGATACTGTTTACGGGCGGCGCTTTGGCTGTACTTGAGAGCACCGGTGCTATTCATCAAGCTTTAAATGGAATAGCAAACAGTACAAAACTTAATGATTATTTGATAATTATTATATTTGGATTGATCTTTGGGGTGCTTGGTACAACGGGAGTTGTGGTCAATGCGGTTGTTGCTTTCGTCCCGATTGGTCTGCTGGTGGCTAAATCCCTGGGTTTGAATCCCATCTTTGGGATATCACTGGTTTACCTGACGTGTGCCTCTGGTTACAATGTGGCGCTTACCAACCCAGTGACAACCGGGCTTACCCAGAGGCTTGCACAACTACCGCTGTTTTCCGGTTTTGGGTTGCGCGGGATCACTTCAGGTCTTTTTATCCTGACCTGTATTGTTTTTTTGACGATTTATATGCGGGCTTGTCGAAAAAACGGAGAAAAGCGTCCTGTAGTTATCGAGGTGTCCCGTCAAGAATCGAAGGCGACAACCCGCCACTGGATTATTCTGGCTTTCGCATCCATTTCCTTAGTGACCTTCATTTATGGTTCCATGACCATGAAATGGGGTGAAGTTGAAATGACAGCCATGTTTGTATTGATGGCTATTGTTGCAGGAATGATTGGAAAGCTTTCGGCGTCTGAAATAGCCAATAGCTTTCTTGGTGGTTGTTCCCGAATTGTATCTGGAGCACTCATTGTTGGCATGGCACGTGCGATATCGATCGTCTTGGATAATGGCAAAATCCTTGACCCCATTGTCGGGTGCCTGGCTGATTTATTAGCCCCGCTACATCCAGCAATGGCAGCAATAGGGATGTATTTTAGTGCGGCTCTGATGCATTTTGCGATCTCTTCCGGCTCTGGTGAATCGGCGTTGCTTATACCGATCTATGTCCCTATCGGCGACATGATCGGGTTGACGCGGCAAGTGGTTGTCCATGCTGTCTTGTTCGGTGAGGGAATCGTTAACTGTATAAATCCGACATCCGGAGTATTGATGGGAGTTCTTGCTGTGGCAGGAGTACCCTTCGGTAAGTGGGTGAAATTTGTCGCACCACTGGTTGCTGTTTGGATGGTGATCTGCGTGGTCGTACTGATCATCGCCGTGGAAATAAAGTGGGGGCCGTATTAAGTATTTCCAGTTATCCTCTATTTGCTTCGTAGTGGATGGGGGAGCTTTTGTGTTTGTTGATCTAATTAAAATAAGAAGAGCAGGAGTACTGTAAGTGGTCGAAAAAGCAATCGCTACGACTTTTGTGCTGAACAGCATTATGTTGAGTGCCCAGGCTTATGCCGACTTCCTGAGTGACGGAACAGCCACATTGGAAATGAAAAATTTCTACTTCAACAATGACAATCGCAATGGAACTGCTACACCTTCGAAAACCGAAGAGTGGGCGCAAGGTTTCATGCTCGATTACAAATCGGGATACACTGATGGCAGGCTCTGGCGCTTGCCGAGGATGCGGGCGAGGGTAGATTTGCCGATACTGGCATTTCCCAGAACTACAATCCGTTGGCAGACTTCCTGTCGCGAACAAAGTTGGTAATTGTGCAGGCTTTGGGTGTCCCAGTCAAAGACTGATGGGGGGCGACCGCATCTCGGGAATAAATGATGTATTGCTACTGTGCATCCTCAAGATGAGAGCGAGTGTCTCCCCTTACTAGCCTGTATTGAACGTCCGCTTCTGGCCGTTTACGGCCCGTGAGAAATAACCAGTTTCTCCTCCACGCGCTGGCCTGCCTTGCTCCAGCGCACGGAGCCCTTTCTAGCTAACCGTTGTAGAGTGCGCTTCTACCTCCGAAGCCTGCTCCCGCAATCGACGCGCGATAACATCCATCAGATCACACCCATCCCGCAACGGTATCGCCAGTAGTTGAGCAAAATCCGAAAGCACCACGCAGTCAGCTTCCACCTCGCCCCGAAAAGCGATGTTTTCCAATAGTTGAGTCACGTACGAATACGATACTCAGCCATCGCTTGCAGCATATCGAGCGGTGCTTGCGAGTCAATGAGCAGGGACGCTGGAACCCGATCGATTCCAGTAAGAGGGATATATCTTTCCATTTTTGAAACTCCGATAAATGCAATGATTTACCGATAATCAGGTCGCCAAACCTGATCGCCACATGGGCGACCGGGGGACTATAAGCGCCGGTGCAGGAGATGATCAACGCCAAGGTTGTAACCGGCATGGATGGACTGAAGCTCGAACGCCGCTCACCCCACATTCTCGCTGCAGTCTGCTCCCGACTAGCCTCATTCTCTTCTTGATATTTCCCCACACTATCTCGTTTTTTAAGCTTGCTGAAACGTTTCATCGAGTTTATAAATCGCATACAACTCCAAGAAAGGCGACCGCCATGACCCCGCTAAAACTCCTCGTTGCCCTCAGCGCACTGTCCGCTGCCTCCCACGCCATGGCCTGGGATTACGTCCTGCTCGACACCGACAAAGCCGCCCAGAACTCGCAAATCACCAGCCAGCAGCTCGGCGTGCAAACCGACAAGCCCTTCAGCGTTACCCTGCGCACCTTGCACGGTGGTCGGCAGGAGGGGGTGAGCATCGTTGATATCGATAACGGCACGATGAAGCTTTCGGTGGTGCCGACTCGCGGTATGAACGTGTTGCAGGCTTCGGTCGGCGATGTGCGGATGGGTTGGGATTCGCCGGTCAAGGAAGTGGTCAATCCGTCGTTCATCGAGCTCAATGGCCGGGGTGGGCTGGGCTGGCTGGAAGGTTTCAACGAGCTGGTCACCCGCTGCGGCTACGAGTGGGTCGGCCACCCCGGCATCGACAACGGCGAACTGCTGACCCTGCACGGGCGGGCCGCCAATATTCCTGCGAATAAAGTCACGCTGCATATCGATGAAAAACCACCGTATGCCATCACCCTGCGCGGCGAGCTGAAAGAGCAGGCGTTCAAGAAGGTCGACTTCTCTGTCGCGACCGAACTGGTCACTCAACCCGGCAGTGTGGTGTTTGCCCTCAATGACACCCTGACCAACAACGGCGACTATCCGAAGGAATACCAGGCGTTGTATCACAGTAACTTCAGCACCCCGTTCCTGGAGCAGGGCGCGCGGTTTGTCGCGCCGGTGAAGCAGGTGTCGCCGTTCAATGACAAGGCCAAGGGCGAATTGGCCGACTGGCAAACCTATCGCGCACCGACCAAAGACTATGACGAAACAGTCTACAACGTGGTGCCATATGCCGATGCCAAGGGCGATACCTTGACCGTGCTGCATAACAAGGCCGGCAGCCTGGGCGTTTCGGTTGGCTTCAATACACAGACACTGCCGGTGTTTTCCCTCTGGAAAAACACCGACACCCAAGGCCAGGGCTATGTCACGGGGCTGGAGCCGGGGACGAGTTTTTCCTACAACCGTCGTTATCAGCGGCCACTGAATCTGGTGCCGACAATCGGGCCGAAGGAACACAAGCAGTTCCGCATCAGCTACAGCCTGTTGGCGGACAAGGCCGCTGTTGATAAGGCTTTGAAGCAGGTCAGCGAAATTCAGGATGGGCGTGAGACTGAGGTGCGGCAGACGCCGTTGGTTGATTTGACCAAGGAATGACGCCGCCTGGAGCATCATTGCGATGTTATTGATGTTGAGCACCCACGCTTATGCGGGGTGCGGCAACATTAACGACGGAGTGAAGCCGTCAGCCGACGATCAATCTGGCGTTGTCCGGCCAATCGAACGTCCAATGCTCGCAAGAAATATCCGGGTGTCCCGATTGGACCGCAGATGAACCACACGGCAGGCGGGTGGGGCAGCCTCCACGAGTTGTTGCATCTTTACTCGTGCTGACTCTTTGGTCTGCCACATGAATCTAAAAAACTCCGGCAGGTTCGCCAGTCGTTCGGGGCAGTTCTCCGGCAAGTCAGGCCGAGTCTGACCGCGTTTGAGCAGCGTCCTGAGCAATACGCGCCAGAATCGGAGCGTCGCCGAACGGTCAATCCATATCAACAGATCTGCGCGGGCCAGCCGGTTGTCCCAAGTGGTTGAATGGCCTCCTTCGAATATCCAGCGTTCACGGGCCTCGACCTCAAGGCAAAGCTGCGTCTTCGCGTCGCGGCTGCGTTCGATCCACCCTGGCTGCCAGTGGATAGTGTCGATATGAACGACCGGCAAACCCGTGCACTGACCAAGCTTGCGCGCCAAGGTGCTTTTGCCTGACCCAGGTTGACCCACAATCATCACCCGTCGCATCTAAGCTCCTTCTCGCTGTGCGCGCTGAATTTTTGGGGTGGCGATTCTACGTCAATGCCTGTCTGCGTCAACGTGCTCACGCAAACCCAAGAGCGCCACCTTTTATCCAGGCACCCCGTGCCAACGTTGGCGGCCTTCGCGAGCAAGCTCGCTCCTACAGTGGTTGGGTTACGCCCTGCGCGCCGTTAACAACACTGCCGCCGCCGCTGACAACAGCCCCGCGCAGCAACGATTGAAGATGCGCTTGCCCCTTGGCTCGGCAAACCAGCGGCGCATATGCAGGCCCATGTAGGCGTAGGCGCTGATGGCGATCCATTCCAGGGCCAGGAACATCGCGCCCAGCAGGGCGAACTGTGCGGTGATGGGTTGGTCAGGTACCACGAACTGCGGCAGGAAAGCGGTGAAGATCAGGATGGCTTTCGGGTTGCCCGCCGCCACCAGAAACTCCTGCCGTGCCAGGGCCCATAAGCCGACCTGGTGAGCGGCTGTTTGTGACTCTGTCTGTGGTTGCGCACGCCATAGCTGATACGCCAGATAAAACAGGTACGCCGCGCCAAGTATCTTGATCCCGTAAAACAACAACTCCGACGTTTGCAGCACCACCGCCAACCCGGCGGAGGCGAGGGCGATCATGCCGGCAAAGGCCAGCAACCGACCGAGACCTGCGAGGCAGGAGGTGCGGTAGCCGTAACGGGTGGCGTTGCTTACCGACAGCAGGTTGTTGGGGCCAGGCGCCATGTTCAGGGCGAAGCAGGCAGGCAAGAAGAGGGCGAGGGTGGCGAGGTCCATGGCGGCTCCGGGTTTGGTCGGACGAGAGCGTTGAGGATAGGGGCAGTCGGCAGGGACAGCAATGAGGCTGGCAGTGCATCTGCGTGCCGGAGCGCAGGATCTTTATTTCGTCCCCGGCGAAACTGATTTCGTCATAAGCCCGCAGTCATACTGCGAAGACAAGATTCAGTGCACGAGGGAAGGAGCACGCATGATTCGCAGAGGATTACCCACCGACGCAAACGCCATTGCCCAAGTGCATATCAGCAGTTGGCAAGAGGCGTATCGCGACCTGATGCCCACCGACTACTTGAACGGGTTGCAGGCCACCCTGGTTCAGCGCGAAGCCTATTGGCGTCGCTCGATAGCCGCGGGCGAACCTGGTGTATGGGTCGCAGAGGTGGACCAGCAGATTGTCGGGTGGATAGCCGTTGGCGCCAGCCGTGACGAAGAGGCCGCCGGGGCAAATGCAGGGGAGGTTATGGCCATCTATGTTCTGACCAGGTATTGGCAAACGGGCGTCGGGCTGGCGCTGTGGAACGCGGGCTTGCAGGCGTTGGTTCAGCAGGGGTATGACTGCCTGACGCTTTGGGTCCTGGCCCGCAATGAACGGGCCATGCGCTTTTATCGCAGGGTCGGTTGTGTCGAGGACGCAGGCAGCGAACTCAAGATTGAGAGGGGCGGCGTCACACTGGTGGAGGTGCGGTACAGGTTGTCCTTTACCTGAGTTTTTGTTCCAAACAACCGATCAGCCAGTTGCCGGCCTCGCTCCAGCCCTTGCGTCGTCAACCAAATCGACTTGTTCTTGTTGACCGGGTTCAGAATATAACCATGCCGGTCAGTTAAACGTAGATCTCCTGTGGGAGCGGGCTTGCTCGCGAAAGCGGTGGGTCAGTCAACACCAATGTTTACTGGGCCGACGTCTTCGCGGGCAAGCCCGCTCCCACATTTGATCTGCGCTGCTTTGAGCATTTCGTTCGCTTAACTGACTGGTATTAGGGCTTGCCCCTTCCCATCGGTTCAGGGTCGCGCCGAAGCTGTGTTGATACCTAGGCTATCGAATTGAGGGGAAGCCGCACATGAAACACCGTGCCGTGTTCGGTATCAGAGCTGACCTCAATCGATCCGCCATGGGAAGCGACGATTTCCGAGGCGATGAACAGGCCCAGGCCCAAGCCCTCTGTGGGGCCGTGATTGACGGCAGTACGCTGAGAGAAGCGGCCCATGGGGTTGAAGATGAACGGCAGCACATCCTCAGGTATCGCCTCTCCACTGTTGTGCACGGAAAATACCGCGAAATCTTCCTGTAACTCCAACTCGACCTGGATAGGCCGCGTGGTGTCGCCATGCTGCACGGCGTTGCTGACGATGTTCGAGAACACCTGCTCCATTCGGGCGCCGTCGAACTGGCCCGACGCCTGGGTCTTCGAATCGAACAGGATGATCGCTTCAGGATGAAACGTGCGGATTTCTTCAACGACACGCTGGCAAAGCGGTGAGAGGTCTATATCGGCCGTTCTGACCGGAATGCCCGGCCCCATCTGGCAGCGGGTCAGGTCGAGCAAGTCGCCGACGATCTTGCTCGCTCGGCGCACACTGGTGTAGATCTGATTGGCCACTTTGTTCGCCTTGGGGCCTGCATCCTGGGAGCGCCGCAGCACGTCGGCACCCAGCAGGATCGCGCCGAGCGGCGTGCGCAGGTCGTGGCCGAGGATGCCCAGAAACACGTTGCGCGATGCCTCGACCGCGCGCGAATAGCTGGCGATGGACTCGGCGAGGGCCTGGTCAATGGCCTCGTGGAAACGGGTCATGTCGTCAACGTTGATCGGCGTGCCGTCCTTGATCTGGCGCATCCACTGGCTGACCACGCTGGTGCGCAGGGCGCGGTATTCCGACACCATCTGATCGATAGTGAAGCCGGCCATCAACCGCGTGATGGCGTGGATTTCTGCCGCGGTCTCCTGCTCCTCCGCGGGGGCCAGGCCCTGGGCCTTGGCGATTTGCTCTTGGCGGGTCTGTTTGGTTCGCAGGTCGCTGACGATGGCTCGCAACATCTGCTCGGCATGGTCGCGCAGCGCCACGCTGTCGAGGTCCTCGCCCGGGGTGTCGAGGGTTCTGGCGAAATCTTCCCAGGCTTGCAGAATCGGTTCGAGGTGCTCAAGGATGAAATCGGCCAGGCGCATGTCTGTAATCCTGAAGGGTAGGGCACAAGAGCGAGGCGGCGCAGATGCAGGGAAATTCCCGGCAGTGTAGGAGGTTGTTCGCAGCTTTAAAAGCGCGGCCGGGGGTAGCGATAGCATTGATCCACTCTGCGTGCCGACAGAGTTCATCCCGCTGACGCTAAAACCCGAGTGTCAGCGACCTCAGCTTGTGCTCTACAACGCTGTCAAAATGGCTTGCCAGTTGCTCACAGCGCTCGGATGTCAGACCCTCACAGCAGTTTATTCCCAGAACAAACCCCTGGGCTTTGGCCCCCCCTTTGACTGCAAGAATCATCGACCCCGCGAGTTCGATCTCGCGAAGGAGTCTGTCAGCCTGTCGCTTTATGGGGCCGGGCAAATCGTTGAAGGCTTCTTTCATGGCTGTCTCCGCAGCATTCATTACACACACACGCACACACGCACACACAAGGCATCTGAGGCGCTATCGGTCTCTTGAAAGCATCGACCGAAAGACGGTGCAGGAGTTTCGCTGTGTGCGAGCGGAAGGCGATGATGTGCAGCGAAAAGCCTCACGGGGAGCGTACCGGCGCATTCAAGGATGAAACCTGCGCCCCAATGCATCCAGGCGCACCGCAATCGGCGGCAGGCGTTCGCTGCTGCGCGCCAGGGTTTCGACATCGTCGGCGGTGCTTTGGGCGATGCTCTGCACCGACTGCAAGCGCCCGACGATCTCCAGGTTCGCCGAGGTCTGCTCGCGGGTGGTCGCGACGATGCGGCCATTAAGTTGATCGATATGCGCAATGTCCTCGCCGACCGCCCGGAGCATCTGCACCGCCAATTGGCTGTCTTGCACGCAACGCTCCACGCCTTCGCGGCTGGCGTGCATGGCTTCGACGGCCTCGCGGCTGCCATGCTGCAGGCCCTCGATGATGGTTTTGATTTCCTGGGTGGAGAGGGCGGTGCGCTGTGCCAGGCTGCGCACTTCGTCGGCGACCACGGCAAACCCGCGGCCTTGCTCGCCGGCGCGGGCGGCTTCGATGGCCGCGTTGAGGGCCAGCAGGTTGGTCTGGTTGGCGATGCTGCTGATCACTTCCAGCACCGAGCCGATTTGCTCGGCCTGCACGGCCAACGATTGCACGGTGGATTCAGTGCCGTTGATGCGTGAGGCCAACTGGCTGATTTCAAGCTGGGCGCGGCCGACGCTCTCCTGGCCGCGAACAATTTGCTGACTGGCTTGGCCGGCGTGTTCCACGGCTTGTTCGACTTGCACCGTAATGTGGCCCATGGCGTCTTCCATGCGCTGCATCGAACCGTTCATTTCGCCGATCTGCACCAGTTGATGCCGCGCACCTTTTTCCAGGGTGCCACTGGCGCAGGCCAGTTCCTGGCCGAGTTGCCCCAGGCCGTGGGAGTCGCGGGCGACACCGTCGATCAGGTGAGTCAGTTGTTGCAGGAAGTGGTCGAAGCGCTTGGCCAGGGACACGCGTACCTTGTCTTCACCCTGCGCGCTTTGCTCGGTGAACTGTGAAGTTACAGCGAGCATCTTCTCAAGCATTTCCTGGCTTTCGACAGCTTCCGCCTGGCTGTGGACCGCCAGGTACAACAGGGCCACGGTTTCCATCACCACATAGAAGGCGTGGACGAAGATCATCGTCCAGCCGCCGTGATGCTCCATCACAAACACCGGCAAACCCTGGTGCTGCAGCGCATGGAACACCAGGTGGTGCACGGCGATGGTCAGCGCCGCCACCAGGATCGGCAGCCAGTCACGGTAGAAGGTCAACACCGCCAACAGCGCGAAAATGCCGAAGTGGGATTCGATCACCCCGTGTGCCTGATTGATGTGCAACGCCGCCATCACCATCAAGCCGGCGCCCAGTGCGCAACGCATCACGCGGGTGCCGCCGATGACACGGTAGAGCGCCGTCAGCACCATGCCGGTGCCGCCACCGACGATCAGCGCCTGGAGCAAGGTGTCATGCCAGAACGCCAACCCCAGGGAGAACAGGAACATCAGCCAGATCAATGCCAGCATGATGCGGTCGGCCTTGCGATAGTGCTCCTGGAAGCGTGTGCGAAGGGGCATTCACGGTTACTCCATGTAGTGATGCCAGCAACCAAGCATGTGGCGTGCCACGAGGGCCGCTGGTCGATAGCAAGTCAGGTGCAGCGTTTTTTACCGGATCAGATCCGGCAATCGGTTATCGGCAGGCGGGAAGGGGACTTGAGTGGGAGGGCGCAGGCCCTCCCACGGTACAGCCTGGAATCAGAAGCTGTATTTGGCGGTCAGCATCATGTTGCGTGGGCTGCCATAGGAGTCGCCGCCATAGTCCACATCGTTGGAAATGGACTGGTAGTACCGGCGATCGAAGATGTTGTTGGCATTGACTTGCAGGTCCAGGTGTTGGTTGACCCGGTAGCCGGCCATCAGGTCGGTGACGGCGTAACCGCCTTGCTTGAGCCGGTAGGTGCTGCCATCGGCCAGCTTGATGTCGTTGTACATGCGGCTCTGCCAGGAGATGTTGCCGCCGACCCGGAGTTTTTCCAGTGGACCCTGGAAGTTATAGCGAGTGGTGACTTTGAACAGGTGTTCGGGGGTGTCGGTGTCGAACTGCTTGTTGACCTTCTGCGGGTTGGCGTCGTCCTTGATGGTGTGGGTTCGCGCGTAGGTGTAGCCACCGCCGACTTGCCAGTTCTCGGTCAAGGCACCTTGCAGTTCGAAGTCGATGCCCTGGCTGCGGATTTCCCCCGAGGCCTGGTTGCATGAGGCCTGTGGGCAGTTCGGCACAACGATCTGCACGGCGCGGTTTTCCTGGTCAACGCGGAACAGCGCCACGCTCGCATTCAACGCGCCCCCCAGGTATTCGCCCTTGAGGCCGATTTCATAGTTCTTGCCGACGATGGGCTTGAGCGGGGTGCCGGCAGTGCTCTTCTCTTTCTGTGGCGTGAAGATGTCGCTGTAGCTTGCATACACCGAGTGCTGGTCGTTCAGTTCGTAGATCAAGCCGGCGTAGCGGGTGAGGTTGCGGGTAACCTTGTAGTCGCCGTCGCCATCACGGTTGTCATAGTCATACCAATCCAAGCGCCCGCCAAGGATCAGCTTCAACGGGTCAGCCAGGCTCAGGCGCGAGGTCAGGTAGAAACCGTCCTGGGTGGTGACTTCACGAGCGTTATTGGTGCGGGTGAAGTTCGGTTTGCCGGCATTGATCGGCCAGTTCATTTCATACGGGCTGTAGTTATGAGTGGTCATGTCGTAGATGCGCTTGCTGGCGCCCACCACCAGTTCATGAGTGCGCCCGAACGCCTCGAACGGGCCGCTGGCAAAGGCGTCGACGCCGGCCTGGTTTTCATCATAGCGGGCCTGATACACCGTGCGGGCGAGGGTCTTGTTCGTCCAGCGCGATTGGTAGGAGCCGGAGAACAATGCGTCCTGTTCGGAATAATTGGCGTTGACCTGCAGGCTCCAGTCATTGGCCAGGCGCTGGCGCAGCTCGGCGAACACGGTATTGATTTCCTGGTCTTTGTTTTCCCAGTCGGTACCGGGGTTGTAGGAGCGCGATAGGTCCAGGTGATGGCCATCCAGGCCGACCATCGAAGCCCCCCAGAAGTAGTTGGTCTTGTCCTTCTGGTTCGAGTAGCCGAGGGTGAGAGTGGTGTCTTCGCTCAGGTCGGCTTCGGTGACGGCGTAGAACAGGCCGTGATCCTGCTCGGCCTTGTCGATAAAGCTGTTGGCGTCGCGGTAGGACGTGACGACGCGACCGCGCCAGGTGCCACTGGGGTTGAGCGGGCTGGAGGCGTCGAATTCGCCACGGTAGTCATCCCAGCTGCCGGCGGCGCCGGTGAGGGTGACTTTCTGTTCGTCCAGGGGCCGCTTGCGGATCAGGTTGATGGCGGCCGAAGGGTTGCCCGCGCCGGTCACCAGGCCGGTAGCGCCGCGCACCACCTCGACGCGGTCGAACATCGCCAGGTTTGGCTGGGCGCCCACCGACGCGCCGTTGTAACCGCTGGGGATACCGTCATACATGAGGTTGTCGACATTGAAGCCGCGTGCGGTGTAAGCCTGCCGGCCGGGGCCGTTGGAGTAGTTCAGGAACAACCCGGGCGTTGCGTTGACCACGTCGTTGATGCTGGTCATGGCCTGGTCATCCATGCGCTGGCGCGTAATCACGGTGACAGCTTGTGGGGTTTCACGCAGGGTCAGCGGCAGTTTGGTTGCAGTCTTCATCGAGCCGGTGGTGTATGACTCGCTGCCTTCAGTGGTTGCGCCAAGCTGCTGGCCCGACACCTGGGTGGCGCCCAGCTCAATGGTGGCCGGGGCTTCGGCGTCGGCGGCCAGGGCCGCTTGTGAGGTTGCTAGGCAGATCGCCATCGCCATTGAGCTGGGTGAAAAAACGTTGCTGACGCGTTGTTGCACAGACATGGATATAGGGCTCCCAAAGGCCATCCGTGGCAAATAAAAAATCTGTTGATAATTATTCGCATCAGTGTGGCAGATCCAAGCTCTGGGAAAAAGTCTTACATGGCCGTGTAGGAGCGAGCTTGCTCGCTCCTACAGCGGTTTCTGGGTCAGAAATCCATTCTTACGCCGAGCGTCCCATGGCGGCCGTTGAAGCTATTGCTGTCCAGGTTGCGGTCATAACCGACTTCACCGTACAGGCTGATGCCCTGGGCAACTTGCAGGGTTGCCCCGAGGCTGGCATCCATCGTGGTGGATTTCTGTTCGGTGTCTATACGCGTCACATCGTTGAATATCACACTGTTGTCCCCAGCGCTGGAATGCCAGACATTCGCACGCACATAAGGCTGCAGCGGCAGGCCATTGACGGTGTAATCGCCGCGCAAGCGCACACCCAGGCGCGTAGTGACGTTGGTATCGGCGTCATAGGAAACGTGGGAAATACCGTCGTTTTGGCTATCGAGCTTGGTTTTGCCGACGATCAACTGCGCCTGGGGCTCCAGAATCCAGCGAGCGCTCAGCGCGAACGGCCAGCCCACTTCGGCGGAGGCGGTAACGTTATGCCCGCGGGTTTTCATCTTGACGCCACGCGCTGACTCGTTGTTGCCATCAAAGCGGGTGCCCATCAACACCAGGTCAAGATAAGCCTGGTTGGCGCCGATCAGTGTCCAGTAGACCCCCAGGCTATCGCCGCGCAAGGTAGTTTTGCCGGCGTCCTTGTTCTCCCAGCCGCCGTTGAAGCCTTTTACATTGCCTTTGAGGCGACTGTGACCGACGAAGAACCCAAGGCGCTGCAACACACCGTTGTCCAGCAGGCTGGCGAACACATCGGTGCCAACCTGGAACCCTGTCAGCGAACCGTCCAATGTAGGGTTGACCGCACCGGCGAGACTCTGGCGGCTGCTGCTGCCGTAGACCCGGCCCCAACCTGCCGGCATGACGCCGGTTTGCTGTTGCCGGCTCTGATCGCCCATGCGCTCGTGATACGTGCCGAGCATGCCCTGCACGATTTGCTGCGCGGCAGGAAACAACACAGAGTACAGCGGTACTTCGGGGCGATAGATCGGGACCTCCTTGTCAGTGGGGTTAGACGGCAGGGGCGGGGTTCCAACCACCGGCTCAGGCACTGGCGTGACCGGCCCTTCAGGTTCGGGCAGCGGTGTGACCGGAATCGTGGAGCGCAGGTAGTAACTCTGCTCGGTTCCAGCCGTGCTCGCGCCTTTGAACAGGTAGTAGTCAAACGCCCCGGCCGTTACCGTATTGCCCAAGGTAAAGGCAGTGCCAGGCCCGCTGGCGCCATTGAGCGCCTGCACTACCTGGATGCCGTCTTGTAACGTCGCCGCGCCGGCGCCCCCAAGGTTGGTAATCAACAGGGTGGTGTTGCCCTGCAGTGTGCCGTTGCTGACCACCAGTTTGTCGCTGGCCGAGTCGTCTGCTCCCAACACGGTTTGCAGCGCCAGACGCCCGCCGTTGCCGGTGTAGTTGCCGTTGATGGTCAAGGTGTCACGGGCGGTGGTGCTGCCAGTGACCATGTCGAGGGTGCCGCTGTTGGTCACGTTGACCAACTGGCCGGCGGTAAACGGATTGATCCCGCCCGTGTTGATCAGCAGTGCACTGGTGCTATCAATGAGCAGGGCGCCGGTGCCAGTCTCGCTGTCCCCCAGAGTCAACGTCCCGCCCAGGTTCATTTGTGAGCCGTTGTCCAGGCGAATGCTTTCCCAGTTGGCAAACAGGCCGGGATCAGCGGTTTTGGTGTTGTCCAGGGTCAGGGCGTCAATCCCCACGCCACCATCTATCAGCTGCGCAGCCGCCACTTGCTCAGCCACCAGCCCCTGAAGCAGCGCCGTATCGTCGCCGGCCCCCATTAACACGGAGGAATGCAGGTTGCCGCCGGACCAGATAAATTCATCGTTACCGAAGCTGAGCAACACTTGCCCGTTAACCTCACCACCGGAAATGATCACCTGATCGTCACCGCCGCTGACGCTGATATTGCCGCCCACGAACGCGTTGTTTGAAATCAGGATGGTGTCTTTGCCGAAGCCGGTCACCAGGTTGCCGATGATCCGGCCACCAGACATATCGAACCGGTTGTCATCGAGTTTCATGTTGACCCGGCCGATGGTGCCGCCGGTCATCGTCGCATTGTCGCCGTCGTCGAAGCCGCCGGTGATGATGCCGTCGCTCATGTTGAAGACGTCCAGGCCGTCGCCCTGTTCCAGCGAGGCAATGGTGCCGCCGCGCATGTCAAAACGGTCGATCCCGGAGCCCTGGTTGACAGCGCCTGCCTGGCCCCCGGAAATCTCCACCCCATCAGCGCCCGCGCCTTGGCTGATGGATCCGGTGATACTGCCCTGGTTGAGCTGGAAAATGTTATTGCCATCACCCTGGTTGAGGTTGCCATCGATGCCCGCGCTCGGGCCGTTGACAACCACGTGATCATTGCCGCTTCCAAAGATCACATTCCCGCTTACTCGACCCGTGGCGGTGAGTTCGAGGGTGTTGTCGCCGCCGGTATCGATAAAGCCCGGCGCGGTGGCGCTGTCACAACTGGAGGTGTCGTTGCCTGGCGTGTTATTGACCGTGCACGCCGCATACGAGGCAAACGGCCATGCCGTCAGAATAATCGCTGAGTACAACAAAGAAGTTATCCGTGTGCGCATGATCCGTCCTCGCTTGAGCACAATGATGTCCCGTCGCCCGGAACAGCGGGCGCGGTTCAAAACCATGGCAACAACGAACGCGATACGGATCAGGGACTACGAGTTACCTGCATCTGAAAACACCGGGCAATGCAATGGGTTGGCATGGCTTTCTCGACTGCACCTCAACTGGCGCAGCACTTGTCGCACCTTAATTGCAGATCGAAAAGGCCGCCACTGTAAAACCTGACAGGTATAGACGAGCCAATGCCTAGGTGAACACGATCTCGTAGGGTTCGCGCATACGCTCAAGCAACACTTGGGCGAGCATGGGCGGCAAGCCTATCTGCGGGTCGCCGACCAATTGGCTGGCATAGGCATGGGCGGCGTGCAGTTTGCGCGCCACGCTCCAGGTGTCCAGGCGCACCTTGCGTGCGCGTTGCCAGGGAATCACCGCCCCCTCGCGTGCCGGCCAATGCCAGGCCCAGATCGCCAATTCATACAGGCGCGCGCCCACCAGGCTACAGGCTTTTGCACTCGCCCGACCGACTGCATCGTGGTCGTCATTACCGTCATTGCGCCAGGTGGTAAACACCACGTCTCCAGGTTGCAAGTAGCGCGCAATGAACTGGCTCATCGGCTGCTCGTGGGCAGCTAGCGCGTCGTCGCAAAAACCACCGCGAATCCATTTGAGGCTGTGCAACGGCATACCGAGGCGGCGCAAGGCCTCGGCGCTTTCCTGGGGGCGCACTACGCTCAAGCGCCTGGCCGGCCACACCTGGGAGCCTGGATGGCTGGCGCTGCCATCGGTAATGGAGATCAATTTCAGCGGATGCTCGCGGGTGCTGAGCAGTTGCAGCAAACCGCCGCACGCCAGGACTTCATCGCCAGGGTGGGGCGCTATCACCACAACCCGGGCACCGGGCGGCACCAGGGTAGCCAGTGCGATGCAGGGGATTTGCGCCAACTGCGGCGCGCTGTTCCAGATTTGCGCGGGGCCGCGACGGCCTTCGCTTGAGGAGGCAGGCTTCATGGGGTGTCACGTCCTTGTCGGTGGGTAATGCTCTTGACTTCAGCGCAGGCTCCGCTGCGGTGAGTGCACGGCATTCCAATCCTGGGATGCTATGCAAGCCACTCTCAGCATAGACAAGGATGTGTCACAGGTTTGTCGTTTTTTTACGAAACCATCATCAGGCTTTTCAGGTAATCGCCGAAACCGCCCTGGGCGCGGCAATTCAGGCGTGCGCTGGTGACCACTTGCGGCGCATGGCTCCAGGCAATGGAAGCACCGCAACGTTCCAGTTCGCGCACCAATTGCACATCCTCGTGGCACGCCAGCGGTTCAAAGCCGCCGGCCTGCACATAGGCACTGGCACTCACGCCCAGGTTGGCGCCATGGATGTGCTGATGGCCATCACGCGCCTGGTAAGCCTGGTGATAACGAATCTGCGCCGCGGGGTCAAACCCCTCACTCCAGGCGTCCACGGTCACGGTGCCACACACCGCGTCACAGCCCAGGGCCAGTTGAGCCACCAGCCAGTCGGGGGCCACGCGGCTGTCGGCGTCGGTACAGGAAATCCAGCGCGCACCCTGGTTCAACAAGTGCCGTGCGCCGACGCCTCGGGCTCGCCCTACGTTGCGTGCCTGCACCTGGACGCTTTGCACATCATGCGCCTGGGCGATCGCTGCACTGGCATCGCTGCAACTGTCGAGCACTACCAGGATCTGCACCGTTTCCCCGTGCAACCCCGGATGGTTGGCGGCGATCTGCGCAGCCCTCAGGCAGTCATCCAGCAGCGCTTCTTCGTTGTGCACCGGAATCAAGATGCCGATCATCGCAATCCCTCATGGCGCGCGACCGAGGTGCCATCGCGGCTCCACAAATCGAGCAGAAAATCCTTGTCATGGTGCTGTACCAGCGGTGGCATACCCAGTCGGTGCTGGAGCAGGGCGTGCACCTGTTCGGCGGTTTGCGGGCAACCTTCAATGGGCGGGCGCCAGTGGCAGGCCAGGAGTTGGCCGTTATCGGTCAAAGCGGCGAGGGCGCAATCGATCAGACGATTCAGATCATTTACATCAAGGTAGTAACAAAGCTCGCTCAACACGATCAGTTCGAACTGACCCGCGGGCCATTCCTGGGGCAGCCGGCGCTGTTCTACATGAGCATGAGCAAACGCTGTCAGGCGCGTCTGTGCCAGTTGCACTGCGGCGCTAGCGGTGTCGCAGCACAGCAGGCGCTCACAACGGGTCGCCAGTTCGGCGCTCAGCTCGCCGTTGGCACAACCAGGCTCGAAGATCGAGGCATAGCGCGGTCGGGTCAGCACGGCCAGGGTCAGTACGCGCTTGCGTTGTTCGTACCAACGCTGACGAAACGCCCAGGGGTCGTCGTTACCAGCAAACAGTTGATCAAAGTACGGGGTGGCCACACTCATACAAACACCACTTCAAAAGGTTGCAGCAAGCGTTCCACTACGTAGGGTGCCAGCACCGGCGGCAGGCCGACCTGCGGGTCGCCCTCCAACTGGCTGGCGAACGCGTGGATCGCGTGGCGTTTGCGTGCCACTTGCTCGGGCGTCAATGCAATCTTGCGCGCCCGATGCCAGGGCACCCGGTGGTCTTCGGCAGTCGCCCAGTGCCAGGTCCACACTGGCAGTTCGCACAGGGTGGCGCCGACAGCCTGGGCCGCTTTGGCGCTGGCACGGCCCACCGCTTCGTGGTCGCAATGGCCATCCTCGCGCCAGGTGGCGAACACGATGTCGGTGGGTTTGAGGTGACGCTGGATGAACTCGCACAGTTGGGCTTCGCGCTCGGCCACCTTGCTGTCGGTAAAGCCGCCGCGCAGCCACTTCAAGCTGTGCAACGGCAGGCCCAGGCGGTGCAGGGCCTGGGCCGACTCCTGCGGCCGCACCACGCCCAGGCGTGCCACCGGCCAGCGTTTGGAACCGGGATGGCTGGCGCTGCCGTCAGTGACGGAGATCAACAGGATTGGGCGCTCCAATACGGCCAGACCTTGCAGCAGGCCACCGCTGCCGAGCACTTCATCGTCCGGGTGCGGTGCGATGATCACCGCGCGGTGCCCCTGCGGTACCAACTGCGCGGCGCTGATGTGCGGCAACTCGGCCAGCCGTGCCGAGGTTTGCCAATGATTGAGTGGGGTGCCCTGGCCGACAATCGGATTGGGTTTCATAACTGCCACCGTCCCGAGTCGTCGCCGGTGACCAGTTCGCCGAGGGCAGCCAGGTCGCGTTCGGCATGACTTTGCCGCACATACACCGGCAAATCTGCCATCAACCGGGCAAAGTGCGGGTCTTTGCAGTAGGGGCCGGCGCCTACCGCATGGCCGACATGACGCATGACCTGCTCGACGGTGTCTTCAATACATGCGCGTGCCTGTTGGGCCAGTTGCCTGGCATCGGCGCGAGGCTCGCGATCTATCTGCTCGGCGCTGGCGCGTAGTACGCAAGCGGCGCTGTTCAGTGCGCTGTCAACTGCCCCCAAATGGGCCAGCGCATGAGGCTCCGAGCGTTGCGCACAGTGGGTGCGCAGCGCTTCGCCCAGGCGTTGCGCGCCGCCATACCAGCACGCGGCGATGCCGACTCCACCCTGCCAGAAACCGGGGCGCGACAGGTAATCACCCGGCCCGCCCACCGCGATACCCCTGGCCGCGTTGAACAGAACGTCAACGCTGCCGGTGGCAGCCATGCCTACCGCATTCCAACCCTCGTCCGACACCGTGACGCCGGGTTGATCCATCGCCACGGCCACCAGCTGCTGCCGATCATCCTCGTCCCAGGCAGTCAGCAAGCCGTGGCTGACCACCGCCGCGCCGGAACACCAGGCTTTGCGTCCATCGACGATCAGCCACTGACCGTCGCGCCGTACGCGCACCTTGGCTGCGGGTGGTTCGGCCGCCCACATGCCCCACGTACTGCCAAGCGGCGGCGCGGGGCTGTCGAGTTCGGCCATGATCGCCAGCGCGTCGGTATGACCTTCGAACAACTTGCACAGGCGCAAGTCATGGCCGGCCACCTGGGCCAGCCGACTGAAGCGGGCCAGGGTTTCGCCGCTGCCCGGCAGCGGCAGTTGATCGAGGCCTTCTTCCTGAAGTGCCTTCAGTGCCGTACCCAGGGCGTACGTATCCGCGTAGCCCCGGTAGCCCTGAAGGAAACTGTGCAACGCCATTTCACACCTCGTCTTCACGCTGCAGTTCAAACAACAGCAATGAGCGGCCGGTCACGGCGTACTCATGCTCAAAGTCAAAACGCTCCTGGCCGCGTATCGCCGGCTCATTGGTGTCGAGCATGCACGTCCAGAACTCACCCTCCGGTACCGGCGGCAGGCGGAAATTGACCATGTCATGGTGGGCATTGACCACCAGCAGCAGCGTAGCATCGGCACCCGCCCGGCGGATCCCGGTTTCCTGGGCGCGGCCATCCATCAACATGCCCAGGCAGCGACCCTGGCTGTCTTCCCATTGCTCGGTGTTCATTTCGTTGCCATCGGGCGCCAGCCAGGTGACGTCTTTTACGCCGATGTCTTCGTTGTAGTCGCCGACCAGGAAGCGTCCACGACGCAGAATCGGGTAGGCCAGGCGCAGCTTGATCAAGCGCTTGACGAACTTGAGCAGGGCCTTGCCGTCATCGTCCAGGTCCCAGTTGACCCAACCGATTTCGCTGTCCTGGCAATAGGCATTGTTGTTGCCATGCTGGGTGCGGGCGAACTCATCACCGGCGACGATCATCGGAGTACCCTGGGCCAGCAGCAGGGTGGCGAAGAAGTTGCGCATCTGGCGCAGGCGCAGTGCGTTGATCTCAGGGTCGTCGGTCGGGCCTTCGACACCGTGGTTCCACGACAGGTTGTTATTGCTGCCGTCCTGGTTGTTTTCGTCGTTGGCCTCGTTGTGCTTGTCGTTGTACGAGACCAGGTCGTGCAAGGTAAAACCGTCGTGGGCGGTGATGAAGTTCACCGAGCTGTAAGGCCGGCGCCCACGATGGTTGAACATCTCGCCCGAGGCGGTCATGCGCCCGGCAAAATCCGCCAGTTGGCCGTCGTCGCCTTTCCAGAACGCACGCACGGTGTCGCGGAAGCGGTCGTTCCATTCCACCCAGCCTGGCGGGAAGTTGCCCACCTGGTAGCCGCCGGGGCCGCAGTCCCAGGGTTCGGCAATCATTTTCAACTGGCGCAGCACTGGATCCTGGCGGCAGGCGACCAGGAAGCTGTGGCGTTCGTCGAACCCGTCGCGGTAGCGGCCCAGAATGGTTGCCAGGTCGAAGCGGAAACCGTCCACATGCATCTCGGTGGCCCAGTAACGCAGGGAGTCGGTGACCATTTGCAGCACGCAAGGGTGGCTCAGGTCCAGGGTGTTGCCGGTACCGGAGTCGTTGATGTAGAAGCGCTTGTCGTCGGGCATCAGGCGGTAGTAAGAGGCGTTGTCGATGCCGCGCATGGACAGGGTCGGGCCGCGCTCGTTGCCTTCGGCGGTGTGGTTGTAGACCACGTCCAGAATCACTTCCAGCTTCTGCTCATGCAGGTGCGCGACCATTTCCTTGAACTCGGCGATCTTGCCGCTGGCCAGGTAGCGCGGGTCGGGGGCGAAGAAGGCAATGCTGTTGTAGCCCCAGTAGTTGGTCATGCCTTTTTCCAGCAAGTGCTGGTCGTTGACGAAGGCGTGCACCGGCAGCAGCTCGACCGAAGAGACGCCCAACTGGCGGATATGTTTGAGCACGTCGTCTTCCATCAAGCCGGCGCAGGTGCCGCGCACGGACTCGCCCACCGAAGGGTGGCGCATGCTGATGCCGCGCAGATGGGTTTCATAGATGATCGTGCGGTCCCAAGGCACCCGTACGGGTTGATCGTTGCCCCAGGTGTGTGCCGGGTCGATAACCTTGCACTTGGGCACGAAGGGTGCGCTGTCGCGCTCATCGAAGCTGAGGTCGTCATCCGGGTGGCCGATGGTGTAGCCGAACAGCGCCTCCGACCATTTGAGTTCGCCCACCAGTTGCTTGGCGTAGGGGTCGATCAGCAGCTTGTTGTGGTTGAAGCGATGACCATTGGCCGGGTCGTACGCGCCGTACACGCGGTAGCCGTAGATCAGCCCGGGGTGGGCGTCGGGCAGGTAACCGTGGAAGATCTCGTCGGTGTATTCGGGCAGTTCGATGCGCTCCAGCTCGACTTCGCCGGTGTCATCGAACAGGCACAACTCCACTTTGGTGGCGTTGGCCGAAAACAGTGCAAAGTTGACGCCCAGGCCATCCCAGGTGGCGCCGAGCGGGAAGGGCAAACCTTCACGAATCCGCGACGGTTCATGATCCGGCGTCGCTGTGGTGTTCTCGGGTCTGCTCATGGTGTTGCTCCTGCAAGGGGTCTTTTCTCGGGCCGAACGCGGCCGTGCTGACGGTGTTTCAGCAAAGGACATGGACGAAAAAGGGCCTGCAGCCTGGGATAACGGCTGCAGGCCCGAGAAATCATGGGGCGGGTGGTTTTGGCTTCTTCGGGGCGGTCGGTTTCTTCGCCGCGGGCTTGGCGGCTACCGGATTGGGTTTGGCGGCCGCCTTGGGCGCGGTTTTCGGCTTGGCGGCAGGCTTGGGCTTGCTGGGCGTCAGCGCCTCGGCTTCGGCCAGTTTGCGCGCCATCTCCCAGTGGCGATCGTGCGCACCGTCCGGCTTGCCTTCAGACTCCCAGATCTGATGCGCCAGTTCGCGAATACGTTTGTCTTCTTTACTCATCACAAACTCCTCACAGAAAATGTTCAGCTTTCTTGATTATCAGGATTGATAAAGACATTGACCGGGAGATCCCCCAGGGCAGCGCTGATCAACAGCTCCTTGTTGGGTGTGACTGCGCCTGTTTGAAAAAGTCCCTTCCAGTTTTGTGTTGTGGTGGCGAACGGTAATTTCACCCGGGTATCGCCCCACACCTGCGCATTGATGTGGGGAAATACACCGTTTTCCAGCAACGGATAAGGCCAGCGCGGCACCACCACCAACAGCTGTTGGCCCTGGTGCTCACGGTAAAACGCAACCACGCGCTCCGCGTGCCGACCCACCACTTCGAGCGGCGTATAGCTGCCTTTGCGAAACAGCTCGGGACAGGCTCTGCGCGCGTTCAGCACCTGGGCGATCAACGCTTGTTTGATACGCCCATCGCGCCAGTTGAACAACAGCTCACCGATATCGGGAGAGGTATCCAGGGCACGCTGGCGCGCATCGAAATCCACCGGGCGTCGGTTGTCCGGATCCACAAGGCTGAAGTCCCAGAACTCGTCGCCCTGGTACACATCCGGTACACCCGGCACGGTGAGGTGAAGCAAAGTTTGCGCCAGGCTGTTCAGAGCGCCGGAGGGGGCGATGGCTTGAGCGGCGCTGTCGAGCGCATCGCGCAGCGCTTGGCCGGCTTCGCTGAGCAGTAGACGCTTGAGGAAGCGCTCGACACCCTGCTCATAGGCTTCGTTGGGCGCGCTCCAGCTGCTTTGTAACTTGGCTTCGCGCAGGGCTTTCTGTTGCCATTGCCAGAGCCGTTGCTGGTAAGCCTCAAAGTCCGGGTTGTGCTCCAGCGGCCAACTGCCGAGCAGCACCTGATACAGGATCAGCTCATCACCCGCCGAGGGGCTGTCGGTGCCCTCGCGCAAAGGCGCGGCGAGGATGCGCCAGTGTTCGACCTGTTCGGCATACCAGGGCGCGCACTCGCTGAGCACCGCCAGGCGTGCGCGGGTGTCTTCGCCGCGCTTGTGGTCATGGGTGGCGGTGGCCAGCAGATTGTTCGGGAAGGTAGCGAGGCGCTGTTGATTGGCCTGGTGAAAATCTGCCAACGGCGCACTGAATTGTTCGGTACTGAAGCCCACGTCGTTACGCGACAGCAATACGGCCGAGCGATAGAACGCGGTGTCTTCCACGGCCTTTGCTGCGGCGGGTGATGTCAGCTGCTGGAAGCGCACGCAGGCATGTTTGAGGATCTTGCGCTCACGGCCCACCGGGCGATTGCGCCAAGGCTGGCCGCCCAACCATTTTTCCAGGTGCTCAAGCACCGGCCAGTCGCCTTCGTTAAGGGTACTGCGCGCACCGTCCATGGCCTGCTGGAACACCTTGTCGTCGGCGGTGCTGCGGCCCCTGGCACTGATGTAGGTGCGGTACACCGGGAAATGCACAATCAGCTCCTGCAAGGCCCGACGGATCGCACCCAGGGTCAGGTCGCGGGTCATCACATCATCGCGGGCCACTTGCAGCAGGGCCTGGGCCACGCTTTCGAAGTCGCCGCCCAACGAGCCATTGAGGATTTGCTGGCGCGCCAAGCGGGCTTCGTCGATAAACGCCGAGGACCGTTCGCTGTGGCGCGTCCACAGGTCGGCCAGCGGAGCAAAACCGTCAGGATGGTGTTGCAGCAACGACAGTTGATTCATGAATTCGTAGCCAGTGGTGCCGTCCACTTGCCAGTCTTCGCGCAGGGTTTCGCCTTCGCCGAGGATCTTCTCCACGAAGATCGGCAAATGGCGCTGTGGCGACAGCGCGTCCACGCGGCGGCGCAGTTTGCGGCAATAACCACGTGGGTCGGCCAAGCCGTCGATATGGTCGATGCGCAGGCCATCGATCAAGCCCGCGCCGATCAGCTCGAAAATCTTGCCGTGGGTGGCTTCGAACACTGCCGTGCGCTCCACGCGCAGGCCGCCCAGCTCATTGACGTCGAAGAAGCGCCGCCAGTTGATGTCGTCTGCGGCGGTGCGCCAACTGGCCAGGCGGTAGGTCTGTTGCTCAAGCAGATGATGCAAGCGCTCGAAACCCTCAGGCTGGCGACCATCGAAAGCGGCCAGCCGTTGCTTGATGGCCGGTAAGACCTCGGTGGCGCGTTCGGTCAGCGCCTGCTTGAGCCTAGCGGCTTCGGTGTAGGCATCGTCCTGATAGGCGAGGGCGGCGAAACGCTCGGCCAGCGGTTTGAGCACCTCATCGCCGCCCAGGATCAAGGCGTAGTCCCGTGGGCAGATCGGGAAGCGATGCTCGTAATGCTCCGCGTAGAAGCTGCCGTGAGCGGCGTCGAACTTGAGCGTCAACGCTCCGCTCTGCAAGGCTTCGCCGTAATCGCTGCCCAGGAACGGCATCAGCAATTGGCCTTTGAGCAACGGGTCGGGCGAGTGCCACTGGATGTCGAAAAACTCGCTGTAGGGGCTCAAGCGCCCCCATTCCAGCAGGTCCAGCCACCAGGGGTTATCCGCGCCACCCACGGCCATGTGATTGGAAACGATATCCAGGATCAGGCCCATGTTGTGTTCACGCAGGGTGGCGACCAGGCGACGCAATGCTGCCTCGCCACCCAACTCCGGGTTGACGCGGGCGGGGTCGACCACATCGTAGCCATGCATGGAGCCGGCGCGGGCGCTCAGGAGCGGCGAGGCATACAGGTGGCTGATGCCCAGTCGGGCAAAATACGGCACCAGCGGCACCGCATCATCGAGGGTAAAGCCTTTATGAAATTGCAGGCGCTGGGTGGCGCGCAGGGGCAGTACGTTCATCGGTCACGCTCATAGGCTTGGTTGCGCGCCACGGCCACCAGTTCGAGGCGGCGCGCAGCACTGTCGTGGTCGAGCAGGCTGGCGGCCTCGCCTGGCAAGCGTCGGCGCCAGTTGGGGTGGGTATCGAGGGTGCCGGGCAGGTTGGCTTGCTCTTCGATGCCCAGCGCGTCCTCCAGCGGCAGCAATACCAGTGGCGCACGGGTGTGGCCGAGGTAGCGCACGCTGGCGTCGATCACGTGGTCGGTGTCGTTGCGGATCTCATCGACAAAGTTCTGCGGGTCCTGGCTCAAGGCCTGACGCAGTGCATGACGTTCGCGCAGACGGTGTTCGCTCCATTGCTCCACGGTGGGAGGGTCGATCAGGTCGAGCTGGATATTCCACTCGATATCACGGCTGTGCCACCAGCCATTGAGCGTGGGCAGGTCGTGGGTGCTGGTGGTGGCCAAGGCGTTGTCGGGCCAGTCAAGAATCGGCGTGAACCGGCCTTCGTGGTCCTGTTCGAACAGCAATACGCGCATACCCAGAATCGAGCGGGCGCTGAGCTTTTCACGCAGGCCCTCGGGCACCGTACCCAGGTCTTCACCGAGGACGATGGCCTGGTGGCGGTGCGATTCCAGCGCCAGCAAACGCAGCAGGTCGTCCACGGGGTAATACAAGTAGGCGCCTTCGCGGGGCGAGGCACCCAGGGGGATGACCCACAGGCGTTGCAGGCCCATCACATGATCGATGCGCAAGCCACCGGCATGGGCGAAGTTGGCCCGCAGCATTTCGATAAACGCACGAAAGCCATTGCGCTTGAGACCTTCCGGGGAGAAGGCGGAGATACCCCAACCCTGGCCTGCACGGTTGAGAATATCCGGCGGTGCGCCAACCGTGAGGTCGGCCAGCAGTTCATCCTGGCGACTCCATGCCTGGCTGCCGCCACCGTCGGCACCCACCGCCAGGTCGGCAATCAGGCCGATGCCCATGCCGCTGCCACGGGCGGCCTGTTGCGCGCGCGCCAGGCTGCGGGCGATCAACCATTGGGTGAAGGCAAAGTAGCCGATCTCATCGCGGTTTTCTTCAGCAAACTGCGCCAGCGCCGGGCTCTGCGGCGTGCGCCAGTCTTCGGGCCAGTGGCGCCAGTCGAGCTCTTCGCCGGCGGCGGCACGTTGCGCTTGCACGGCTTCGAAGCGGCAGTGGTTTTCCAGGGCCTCGCCGCCGGCCTGGCGGAAGCTCTGGAAGTCGGCATGTTGCGGATGTGCGCCGTGGCGGAAGTCTTCATACAGCGCACGCAGCAGGCGTTGCTTGGCCTTGGCGGCGGTGGGCCAGTCGATCAGCGTGAGTTGCTCCAAATCCCGCAGTTCGTCGGTCAGGCCGACGGCCTCGGTAGCGTCGCGCACTTCACGCTCGCCAAGGATGCAGGCGGGCGAGGCGTACAGACTGTTGAGAAACAGGCGGCTGGACGGAGAATAAGGGCTGAAACGTTCGGTGTCGGCGCTGAACATTGCGTGCATGGGGCTGATCGCCACCGCGTCGGCACCGCGTTCGGCAGCCGAGCGCACCAGATGCTCCAGGGCCAGGGTGTCCCCAAAGCCACCATCGCCGAGGCGACGCAAGGCATACAGCTGGGCACTCAAGCCCCAGGCGCGAGCGGGGCGGCTGTCCACCGCGTCGGCCACGCTGTAGCAGTGGCTGGGCGCAACGGCCAGGGTGAAGGTTTGCCCATCGATATGCACCTGGTGGTAGCCGAGGGCAATCACCCCGGGCAGCACCGCATTGCCGTCCAGGCGCAGCTCCAGGGTTTCACCACCTTCCAGGCTGACGCGACACGGGGTGTCCGGGGCGAAGTAGCGCGCCAGGTCCAGGCTTGCGCCGCTGTCGATGGTGATCAAGGGCGGCAGGTGCGTGTCTTGTTGCACCTGCTCCAGTTCCTGCAGGCTGGCGTCGATCTCGGCGTCGGTATCGGCCGGGTGCCCCAGCCCTTTGAGAACGGCGCGCAAGGCCTCGGGCTGCACGTGTTGCGGGCGACCGTTGGCATCGATCCAATCGACGGCCAGGCCCGCGCGACTGGCGAGTAGTTCCAGGTTCGCTTCGCTCAAAAGTGTTCTCCGGCAGGTGATAAGCAAACGCGTGCGCTCAACGGTGGTAACTGCGTACCTTGCTGGGCAGGCGTCTGGAAAATGATGGGGTGTGGCGCGGGGTGATCCAGAGGCTGTTCACTCAGGTTCAGGTCGATTTGCAACAGGCTGCCGTTGCCCAGGCGCCAACGCGCCGTGACAGCTCCTTCGGCCATCACCTGCGCGCCCAAGGCTACAGTGCCCGGCAAGTGCGGCACTAGGTGTTGGTGACGCAGGCTCAACAGCTGACGATAGAGCTGGGTGTGCTCGTTCTCGACGAAAGAGGGTGCCGATTGCACAAAGGTTTCCAGTGCATTGGGATCGGGAATACGTTCGCGTTGTTCGGGGTCGTGAAACGCCGCGAAATCGGCGAACTCGTTGCGCCGGCCTTCGCGCACCGCCTCGGCCAGTTCGCCGTGATGGTCGGTGAAAAACAGAAAGGGTTCGGCCGCATTCACCTCATCGCCCATGAACATCAGCGGAATCATCGGGCTGAGCAGCAATAGAGCCGTCGCCGCGTTCAGCGCCTGGGGTGAACACAGTTGGTGCAGGCGTTCGCCCAGGGCGCGGTTGCCGATCTGGTCGTGGTTCTGCAAAAACGCCACGAAAGCGCTGGGCGGCAGATCCGCGCTGGGTTCGCCGCGTGCGTGGCCGTGGCGGGTGGTTTCGCCCTGGTAGATGAAACCTTCACCCAGGCAGCGCGCCAGCTTGGCGGTGGGCTGTTCGGCGAAATCGCTGTAATAGGCGTCGGTTTCACCGGTCAGCAGCACGTGCAGCACGTTATGAAAGTCATCATTCCACTGGGCGTTGAAATCTTCCTTCAGCAGGCTGGCCTGGTTCAGCTCGTTCTCCAGCACCAGCCAGACGTGCCGGTCGTCGTGCACCTGCTGACGCACGCGGTGCGCCAGCTCCTGCAAGAACCCGGGATTATCAATGGCGTGTACCGCATCCAGGCGCAGGCCGTCGAAGCGGTATTCGAGCAGCCACATCAGCGCGTTATCAAGGAAGAAATCCCGCACCTCACGGCGTTCGAAATCGATACCGGCGCCCCAGGGGGTATGCACGTCTTCATGGAAGAACCCCTTGGCGTACTGGCCCAGGTAATTGCCATCGGGCCCGAAGTGGTTGTAGACCACATCGAGCATCACCGCCAAACCATGGGCATGGGCCGTGTCGATCAAGTGCTTGAGCTGTTCGGGCGTACCGTAGGCGGCGTGTGGTGCGTAGGGCAGCACGCCGTCATAGCCCCAGTTGCGTTCACCGGGGAATTGCGCCAGTGGCATCAACTCGATCGCAGTGATTCCCAGCTCAGCCAGGCGTGGCAGGTGTTTCTCGATTTCGGCGTAGCCACCCATGGCGCCCACATGCAGTTCGTAGATCACCGCGGTGTGCCAGGGGCGACCTTGCCACTGGGTATTGCGCCATGGGTAAGCGTTGGGGTCGACCACTTGGCTCCAACCGTGTACGTCCTGGGCCTGAGCTCTGGAAGCGGGGTCGGGAACCGCCTTTTCCCCATCGATGTTAAAGCGGTAGAGCGTGCCGGCAGGGCAGGCTGCTTCGACTTCGAACCAGCCATCCGCCTGGGGCAGCAGGGTGATGGATTTACCGTGTTGCAATTCAACGCTGACATAAAAAGCGTCTGGCGCCCACAAGGCAAAACGCGTGTGTTGCGCGTCCAGCATGATTGCGCCGTGGGGCCAGGTGTCCAGAGTCCGTAACGGCATCTATGAAGACCTCCCAGGTTGGTTCAAGTGGCTATTTGGTTGGTTTCCCCAAGGCCTTGGCCACCAGTTGTTCGTAGAGCTCGGCGTAGGGTTCAACCGCCTGGCACCAGTTGAACGGTTGTGTCATGGCGCGGCTGCGCATGGCGTTGAGCAGGCCGGGGAAGGCGAATACCTTGAAGGCACGGCGCAGGGCTTCTTCGTAGCTTTGCACCGTCGATTCATTGAACAGGAAGCCGGTGACGCCATCTTCAATGGTGTCCGCCAGGCCACCGGTATTACGCGCTACCGGCAACGAACCAAAGCGTTGCGCGTACATCTGGCTCAGGCCGCAAGGTTCATAGCGCGAGGGCATCAACAGGAAGTCGCTGCCGGCAAACATGCGGCGGGCATCGGTCTCGTTGAAGCCGATGCGCACACCCACCTGGCCCGGGAAGCGCAGCGCCAATTCGCGCATGGCCTGTTCCTCTTCGGGTTCGCCACGGCCGATGATCGCGATCTGGCCACCGTTTTCGACGATAAAGCCTGCGACCGCTTCAGTCAGGTCCAGACCCTTCTGATAAACCAGGCGTGACACCACGGCGAATAGCGGGCCGTTGGACGCGTGCAGTCCAAACAGCTCGCGCACATGGGTGGCGTTTATCGCCTTGCCTTCCCAGTCGCCGATATTGAAATTGTGGGTCAAGTGCGTATCGGTGGACGTTTCCCAGCTTTCGTCGATGCCGTTGGGAATCCCGCTGAGCAAACCTTGTTGAGTCTTGCTGGCAAGAAAGCCATCCAGGCCACAGCCGAATTCCGGCGTGGTGATTTCCTGGGCGTAGGTGGCGCTCACGGTGGTGATGTGGCTGGAATACGCCATGCCCGCCTTGAGGAACGACATCTTGCCGTAGAACTCCATGCCTTCCTGCTGCAGGGCGTGGGGTGGGATGCCTAGTTCGGGCGTCGACGCCAGGCTCACCACACCCTGATAGGCCAGGTTATGAATGGTGAACAGTGTTGGCGTGCGTGACCCACGCCAGTGCATGTACGCCGGCGCAAGGCCCGCGGGCCAGTCATGGGCGTGCACCAGGTCGGGGCACCAATGGATCTGTGCCAGGTTGGCGGCCATGTCGGCGGCGGCCAGGCCCAGGCGGGCGAAGCGAATATGGTTATCCGGCCAGTCGCGGCCGTTATTGGCGCCGTACGGCGTGCCTTCACGCTCATACAGTTCGGGGCAGATCAGCACATAGATGACCAGGCCGTCCGCCAGGTCCATACGCCCGATCTTGCACGGCGGCAGCGCCGCGTGGCCGCCCAGCTCACCGACGATATGAATCGGATTGTCGCTTTCCATCACTTGCGGGTACCCGGGGATCAGCACCCGCACATCGTGCAAATGCGCCATGGCGCGGGGCAGGGCGGCGGACACATCGCCCAGGCCACCGGTTTTCACCAGGTCGGCGAACTCGGAAGTGACGAACAAGACTTTCTTTCGATTCGGATTCTGACTCACGATCGGCCGCACAGTGTTGGGCAGGTCGACCAAAGACGTTGGCCCCCCTACCGGCTGACTAAAACGCTCTCCCTGAGTATCTACTGCGGCACTGATCATAATGCACTCCCATTTGTTGGTTCGCTAATGGCCCGCTGCCATCAGCTCCAAGTGGCCGCATCCTGCGGCCAGGCACACCAGCGCTATACAAGCTGGCAAGGCGTATGCCAGTTGCAACGTCGGCTGAAAAAGATTGGATGAACGGGCATTCGGCGTGAAACGCTCGTGCACGTCCTTACCTAAAACTTGACCTGAGGCGGAGTTGGAAAGTTTAGATTTTTTGCGGGGTTTTTGTTTTGGAACGGACCCATCGGTCATGAGTCTAGGCCAGATCCCAGAGCCTGCCGGGTTTAGCGCGGTTTTTTGTAGGACAAAATAAATCTAACGATATGCCAGCCGCTGTGGCGAGGGAGCTTGCTCCCGCTGGGACGCGTAGCGGACCCCAGATATTGGGAGCGCTGCGCACTCCAGCGGGAGCAAGCTCCCTCGTCACAAGGGCGGGTGCCCTTAAATGGTGCGTCAGCCCAGCACGCGGATGGGCACGCCATCGGCCCAGGCCTGAATGTCTTCAATCATCTGTTGATAGAACTGCCGGTAATTGTGCTCACTCACGTACCCCACGTGTGGCGTGGCCAGCACATTGGGCAAGCGGCGAAATGGATGATCAGTCGGCAACGGTTCCTGGGCAAACACATCCAGCGCCGCCCCGGCCAGGCGGCCACTGCTCAATACCTGCACCAGCGCCTGCTCATCCACAATCGGCCCGCGTGCGGTGTTCACCAGGTGCGCCGTGGGCTTCATCCACGCCAGAGCCTGGGCATCCACCAGCCCACGGCTGCGCTCACTGAGCACCAGATGGATGGTGAGGATATCCGCCTGTTCAAACAACTCGCGCTTGCTGACCCATGTCACGCCTGCTTCAGCCGCCCGTTGCGGCGTGAGGTTTTCGCTCCAGGCGATCACCCGCATACCGAATGCCTGGGCGAACGTTGCGACTTTCTGGCCGATACTGCCCAGGCCGAGCACGCCCAGGGTCTTGCCATGCAGGTCACCGCCCAGGCCCATCTGCCATCCGCCTGCGCGCAGCGAGTTGGCTTCGGCCAGCAGATTGCGCGTAGAGGCCATGATCAGCGCCCAGGTCAGTTCCGGCGCCGCATGTTTATAGCTGTCGGTGCCGCACACCTGGATATCCAGGGCCTTGGCGGCGGCAATATCGATGGCA
>NZ_SPKQ01000045.1:431688-451073 GCF_023127895.1 Pseudomonas sp. NCIMB 10586 | reverse complement strand
CGTCGAGGCGGTCCATGTTGGCTTCGGTGGCGTGGCCGGCGTTGGCGCCTTTGATCACCGCTGCACCGGTGTCTTCGTTGTCGACTTCATCCCAACTCAGCATTGAAATACTCCCTTCTGATCCGTTCTGACGGTGTTCAACCCGTCCAAAAATGTGCGATTTGCAGGCTACCAGGCATTGAAATACTGCGCTGAGTGTGGTCGGTGAATACCGATTCTGCACACTATGTAGTGGTCTGTTCTGTTTGTGGGCACACTATATGGTGTGTAACAAGGTTGGTCAACGCACAAGATATGCGGTCATACGTCGCTGTCGAGCGTACGGCGCCGGGCAGATGGGCGCCGAAGGATATTTCCCTCATATATCATTATGGAATGAATAAATAGTTATTTATTCCTTTTAATGTTTTCTCGTGAGGCGCATTTTGGGGGCCTGCGCATTCGTGCGGATTGACCCAACAGCCAAAAGGAAAGCCGACATGACCATCAAAGCGATCAACGTGCGCAACCAGTTCAAAGGCGTAATCAAGGAAATTCTGCTGGGGGAAGTCGTGTCGGAAATCGACGTGCAGACGGCGTCCGGCATTGTTACTTCGGTGATTACCACGCGCTCGGTACGTGACCTGGAATTGAAGGTGGGCAGCGAAGTGATTGCCTTTGTGAAGTCGACGGAAGTGTCCATCGCCAAGTTGTGAATGGAAAACGTGGGTGGGGATTGCTTACCCCTCCCACGAATGTTTCGCTGGGCGAGTCAGCGCTGGCGCAAGGCACGTTCCATGCGCTGTATACCTTCCTCGAGCATCGCCCGTGGGCAACCGAAGTTCAGGCGCACGAACTGTTGGCTGTCATCGCCAAATTCAATCCCGGCACTCAGGCCGACCCTGGCCTGTTCCAGAAAGAACCGTTGCGGGTCTTCCAGGCCCAATGCGCTGCAATCGAGCCACGCCAGGAAGGTACCTTGTGGTGCGTGCATCACTACACCGGGCAGGCGGGTCTTTAGCGCATCGAGCAGGTAATCACGGTTGGCCTGCAGGTACTGCAACAGCGCAGCGAGCCAGTCGCCGCATTGGCTGTAGGCCGCGCGAGTGGCTTCCAGGCCCAGGGGGCTGACGCTGTCGACCATGCCGCAGCGTGCGTTATTGAAGCGCTCGCGCAGCTCGGCGTTTTGCACCACGGCGAAGCAGGTCTTCAAGCCGGCCACGTTATACGCCTTGCTCGCCGACATCAGGGTGATAGTGCGCTGGGCAATCTCGGGGCTGAGGCTGGCAGTGGGGATATGCCGGCGACCATCGAAGCACAGCTCGGCATGAATCTCGTCGCTGATGATCAGCACGCCGCTGTCAAGGCAGGCGTCGGCCACAGCCTGCAGTTCTTCGCGGGGGAATACTTTGCCGATGGGATTGTGCGGGTTACTCAGCAGCAGCGCACCGGCACCGCTTAATGCCTGGCGCATCGCAGGCATTGGCGTGACGTATTCGCCGTTGATCAACTCGAACGGCATTTCGATGCGCGGCAGGTTCCAGTTACCGGGTGCCAGGCGAATCGGCCGGTAGTTGGGGGTTTGCAGCACTACCGCTTGGCCGGGTTTGACGAAGGCGTGCAAGGCCATGTTGAAACCAGGCTCGACGCCAGGCAGAAATAGCAGTTCTTCAGGTTGTACGCGCCAGGCGTACTTGGCCCACAGGTCCGCGATGATGGCCTCGCGCACATCCGGGCCGGCTACGCTGTAGCCAAGAATCTGTTGGTCGAGGCGCGTGTGCAGGGCCTGCAATACAGCGGGCGGTGCGGCGATGTCCATATCGGCGATCCACATCGGCAGAACGTCTTGCGGGTAGCGGCTCCACTTGGTACTGCCGGTACCGTGGCGTGGGTGGAGCGTGTCGAAATCAAAGCTCATGAAAAAGGCTCGTATCAAAGCGGCGGCGAAAAAGTGGCGCTGATTCTAGCGCCATTGACGGTACAAATGTGGGAGGGAGCTAGCCCCCTCCCACATTCGGTTTATTCGCTGTTTCGTTACGCGTCCGTTCCATGACCGACAAGTTCTGTAATAAAAACGCCATTGCACTGGGGATTAGATTTGGGAGCGGCTATTTTGGCGCATCTCAATAAATAGAGTAGCCATGGATGAAATACCAACCTTTGCACCGCACTTTGATCGCCACTGCGCTCGTGTTGACAGTCAGCGGTGTTCACGCCGCTTCCCAGGCCCCGGTAGCCGGTGAAAATGGCATGGTGGTGACGGCCCAGCACCTGGCCACACATGTCGGCGTGGATGTGCTCAAGGCCGGCGGCAACGCAGTGGATGCAGCCGTTGCCGTGGGCTACGCGCTGGCGGTGGTGTACCCGGCGGCGGGTAACCTCGGTGGCGGCGGTTTCATGACCGTGCAACTGGCGGACGGACGCAAGACCTTCCTCGACTTCCGCGAAAAGGCCCCGTTGGCGGCCACCGCCGACATGTATCTGGACAAGGCCGGCAACGTGGTCGAGGGCCTCAGCGCCAAAGGCCATTTGGCGGTCGGCGTACCGGGTACCGTTTCCGGCATGGAACTGGCCCTGAGCAAATACGGCACTCTCAAGCGCGCCCAAGTGATTGCCCCGGCGATCAAACTGGCGGAAAACGGCTTTGAGCTGGAGCAGGGCGATATCGACCTGTTGCACACCGCCACTGGCGAATTCGAGAAAGATCAGGATTTGCGCGGGATCTTTCTGCACAACGGCCAACCGATGCAGGTGGGCCAGAAATTGGTGCAAAAAGACCTGGCCAGAACCCTCAAGGAAATCTCCGCCAAGGGCACCGACGGTTTCTATAAAGGTTGGGTGGCCAAGGCCTTGGTGGATTCCAGCCAGGCCGGCAAGGGCATCATCACCCAGGCCGACCTCGACAAGTACAAGACCCGCGAACTGGCGCCCATCGAGTGCGATTACCGTGGTTATCATGTGGTCTCGGCGCCACCACCCAGTTCGGGCGGCGTGGTGATCTGCCAGATCATGAACATCCTCGAAGGCTACCCGATGGCCGACCTCGGTTATCACTCGGCCCAGGGCCTGCACTACCAGATCGAAGCGATGCGCCATGCCTACGTGGACCGCAACAGCTACCTCGGCGATCCGGATTTCGTGAAGAACCCGATCGAGCATCTGCTGGACAAGAACTACGCCACCAAGTTGCGCGCCGCCATCGAGCCGCAAAAGGCCGGTGATTCCCAGGCGATCAAGCCAGGCGTGTCACCCCACGAAGGCAACAACACCACTCACTATTCGATCGTCGACAAATGGGGCAACGCGGTCTCGGTGACCTACACCCTCAACGATTGGTTTGGTGCCGGGGTGATGGCGAGCAAGACCGGGGTGATCCTCAACGATGAAATGGACGACTTCACCGTCAAGGTCGGCGTGCCGAACATGTACGGGCTGGTGCAGGGCGAAGCCAACGCTATCGCACCGGGCAAGGCGCCGCTGTCGTCGATGAGCCCGACCATCGTCACCAAGGACGGCAAGGCGGTCATGGTGGTCGGCACGCCAGGTGGCAGCCGCATCATCACCGCCACCTTGCTGACCATCCTGAATGTGATCGACTACAAGATGAATATCCAGGAAGCGGTCGACGCACCACGCTTCCATCAGCAATGGATGCCCGAGACCACTAACCTTGAGACCTTTGCGGTCAGCCCGGATACCCAGAAGATCCTCGAAAGCTGGGGCCATAAGTTTGCAGGCCCGCAAGATGCCAACCACTTGGCGGCGATCCTGGTAGGCGCGCCTTCCCTGGGTGGCAAGCCAGTGGGTAACAATCGTTTCTATGGGGCGAACGATCCGCGGCGCAACACGGGCTTGTCGTTGGGTTACTAAAGCCTGGTACGGTAAAAAATGTGGGAGCGGGCTTGCCCGCGAAAGCGGTGGGTCAGTCTATGCATGTGCTAGCTGATACATAGCATTCGCGGGCAAGCCCGCTCCCACAGGGGAAGTGTGTCAGCGCTTAAGCAACTGCTCTACTGCGGAAAATGCCGCTTGGCGACGCTGCTCCCAATCCCCACGAATCACCACCACCGGCTGTTGATGCTCTTGCATCCACTTCAAGCTGGCCTGGAAAAACGCGCGGCGGTCGGCCAGTTCCGGCTGGCAGCGCTGGCCATCGGCGCTCCATTCCACGTCCTCGGGGGAGAGCAGCAGGTGCAGGTCGTACTGCCGGGCCAGCAGTTCGTCATCAAGCCAACCGGGGTAATCGCCAAACAGGGTCTGGCTCCATAGCCTGTTGGTCAGCAGGTGGGTGTCGAGGATCAACAGTGCAGGGTGCCGGGCGCGGGCGCTGTCTTCCCAGGCTAATTGGCCATGGGCGATGGCGGGGATATCCGCCAGGGTCGTGTCACGCTGATGGTGATCGATGAAATGCCGCACGTATTCACCCACCATCAACCCGCCGAAGTGCGCGTTCAGTTGCGCCGCCAACCAGCTTTTGCCGCTGGATTCCGGGCCTGCCAGTACCACCACCTTCATGAGTGCAACGCCGGGTCGGCGCGCCATTCGCGCCAGCCTTGTACGGCAATCACGGTAAACAGTGCATAGAGCGCGGCTGTCAGGTAGAGGCCTTTGTAGAGGAACAGCCCGACAAAAATCACGTCAACGACAATCCACAGCGCCCAGCACTGCACGCGTTTTTGCGCCATCCACATTTGCGCCACCAGGCTGAAACCGGTGAGGGCGGCGTCGAGCCAGGGCTGGGCGGCGTCGGTCCAGTGAGCCATGGCGGCGCCGAGCAACAGGCTGCCGACGGCGCCCACGGCCAGGCTGGTCAGGATCGCAGGTGCCCGCAGGCTGGTGACCTGACGGCCCTGTTTGACTTCGCCGGCACGGGTCCATTGCCACCAGCCATACACCTGCAACGCGGCGTAGACCACTTGCAGCAGCATGTCGGAGTAGAGCTTGACCTCGAAAAACACCCAGGTGTAGAGCAGCACCATCACCAGGCCGATGGGCCAGCACCAAGGGTTTTGTTTGACCGTCAGCCAGACAGCGATCACCCCCAGGGCGGCGGCGAACAGTTCAAGCCCGGACATGGCGGATCCTTGGGAAGTGGGAGAGGGCGGTGATTGTACCCAGAGCTCACCGATCCTCAAAACACAGCAATACAAATGTGGGAGGGGGCTCGCCACCATGCCCCGTGTAGGAGCGAGCTTGCTCGCGAAAAACGTCAACGGTAACGCGTGTTTCCTGAGTAAACGCGGCGCCTCTGGGTTTTTCGCGAGCAAGCTCGCTCCTACATAAGGCTAAGCAAGCCCCCTCCCACAATTTACCCGGCGCTAGATTCGGAATTGGCGCAACAGCCCATCAAGCTGTTCACTCAAACCCCGCAACTGCGCACTCGCCACGCTGGATTGTTCCGCTGCCAGCGCCGTGCTGTGGGACAGCCCGGCCGCCTGGGTGACGTTCTGGTTGATGTCTTCCACCACATGGGCTTGTTGCAGGGTGGCGCTGGCAATCGAAGCATTCAACCCGTTGAGGTTGTGCAGTGCCTGGCCGATGGCGGTGAGGCTGGCTCCGGCCTGGCCGGCCTGTTCGATGGTCAGTTGCGAGGCGCTGTGGCTGTCACTGATGACCTTGACCGCCGCTTCCGAGTGGCCTTGCAGGCGCTCGATCATCACCTGGATTTCGGCGGTGGATTTCTGCGTGCGCTGGGCCAGCAAGCGCACTTCATCGGCGACCACCGCAAAGCCACGGCCTTGCTCCCCGGCGCGGGCAGCTTCGATGGCGGCGTTGAGGGCGAGCAAGTTGGTCTGATCGGCAATGGAGCGGATCACTTCCAGTACTCCGCCGATCTGCGTGCTTTCGCTGGAGAGCGTGCGGATCACCTCCACAGCCTGGCTGATGGTGCTGGAGAGCTGATCGATCTGCTGCAAGCTGCCGTCAATATTCACTTGGCCCTGTTGCGCCTGGGCCTGGGCATCGCGCATTTCGCTGGCCGCGTGCTCGGCATTCTTGGCCACGTCCTGCACGCCGTAAGTGACTTCGTTGATGGCGGTGGCCACCAGCTCCATCTGCTGCGACTGCTGCTGGCTGCGGTCGTGGGCCTGGCTGGCGTTGTGGCCCAACTCGGTGGATGACTGGCCCAAAGCGTTCGCGCATACCTGCAATTGGCCGACCACCTGGCGCAACTTGGCGGTGAAGCCATTGAAGTGGCGGGCCAGCTGAGTAAGCTCGTCGCTGCCATGGGTGTCGAGACTGCGGGTCAGGTCGCTTTCACCGCTGGCAATATTGCCCATGGCATTCACCGCCGCCTGCAATGGCTGCACGATACTGCGGGCGATCAGCACCACCAGCACGGCCATCATCAGCGCAATGCCCAGGCCGATTGCCGAGGCTTTCCATACCTGGGTCTTGAACTCGGCCTGCACATCATCCACGTACACGCCGGAGCCGATAATCCAGCCCCAGGGTTCGAACAGCTGGATATAGGAGGTTTTCTCCACCGGTGCGTCGGCGCCCGGTTTCGGCCAGCGATAGTTGACGATCCCGGCGCCCTTGGCCTTGGCCAGGATCACGAACTCATTGAACACGGCGAAACCATCCGGGTCACGAATCGCCGAGAGGTTCTGGCCATCGAGCTTGGGGTTGGCCGCGTGCATGATCATCACGGGGGTGAGGTCGTTGATCCAGAAGTAGTCATCGTGGTCGTAGCGCAGGCCACGCACCGCGCTCAGGGCTTGCTGCTGCGCGGCGTCACGGGTCAGTACCCCGGTTTTTTCCAGGTTCTGGTAATACCCGAGTACGCCACTGGCGGTCTGCACCACGTGCTGGGTCTGCTGGCGCTTGGCCTGGTAGAGGTCGCCGTGGATCTGGTTCAGCATCAGCAGCCCCAAGGCCAGCAGCATCAACACGGCGACTATCAGGATCAGCCAAAGGCGGCGGCTGATCGACATGCTGCGCAAACTGTTCATCGTCCTGTCACTCCATGCTCTTTATAATTGTGGTGCTGCTTCGAGATTTCCGGCGTGTCTGATAGGCTTTCGGCCCGGAATCGAAAAACCTGAGTACTGCCTGATTTTTCACGGAATTTTTGCAGACCGGCGTTGAGAATCAACCGCGGGCGCTTGAGTGCGCTCGTCGTCAGTGAACTTTAAAAAAGACTAAGAGGCATGCCACGCGCATGACCTTTGGAGAGAGCATGGATTTTTGGACCGCCATACAGGCATTGATTCTCGGCATCGTCGAGGGGCTGACGGAGTTCCTGCCGATCTCCAGCACCGGGCACCAGATCATCGTCGCCGACCTGATCAATTTCGGCGGCGAGCGTTTCGAAGCTTTCAATATCATCATCCAGCTGGGCGCGATCCTGGCGGTGGTCTGGGAGTTTCGCCGCAAGATCCTCGATGTGGTCATCGGCCTGCCGACCCAGCCCAAGGCCCGGCGTTTCACCGTCAACCTGATCATCGCCGTATTGCCGGCGGTGGTATTGGGGGTGATTTTTGCCGACCTGATCAAGCATTACCTGTTCAACCCGATCACCGTCGCCAGTGCCCTGGTGGTCGGTGGGGTGATCATGTTGTGGGCCGAACAGCGCCAACATGCGGTGCGCGCTGAAACGGTGGATGACATTACCTGGAAAGACGCCCTCAAGGTCGGCCTGGCCCAGTGCCTGGCAATGATTCCGGGCACTTCGCGCTCCGGTGCGACGATTATCGGCGGCCTGTTGTTCGGCCTGTCGCGCAAGACGGCCACCGAGTTTTCGTTCTTCCTGGCCATGCCGACCATGGTCGGGGCGGCGGTGTACTCGGGCTACAAGTACCGCGACCTGTTCCAGCCGGCGGACTTCCCGGTATTCGCCATAGGTTTTGTCACCTCGTTCATTTTCGCCATGATCGCGGTCAAGGGCTTGCTCAAGTTCATCGCCAGCCACAGCTACGCGGTCTTTGCCTGGTACCGGATTGCCTTCGGCCTGGTCATCCTGGCGACCTGGCAATTCGGCTGGATCGACTGGACTGCGGTCAAGCCATGAGCATCCAGCATCCACGCCTGAAGGCGCTGATCTTTGTGTTGTTATGCGCCGCGCCACTGTTGGGTTCAGCGGTGCTGTGGTATCGCGGCGAGACGGTGATCCCGCTGGCGGCGTATGGCGTGGTCAGTGTGGTGGCGTTCTTCCTGTACTGGAGCGACAAGCGCAAGGCGCAGACCGAGGGCCGGCGCATCCCGGAAAACATTCTGCACGCTGTCGAGCTGGCAGGCGGTTGGCCGGGGGCGTTGATCGCCCAGCAGGTGTTCCGGCACAAGACGCGCAAGGTGTCTTACCAGGTGTTGTTCTGGGTGATTGTGCTGTTGCACCAGGTGTTCTGGCTGGACCAGTTGTTTCTTGGCGGCACCTTGCTGTCAATCCTCTAGCCGCAAGCCAATCTGCGTGCGCTTGGGCAGTTTGCTGACCACCAACTGGTGGGAGCGCTGCAACAAGCCACGCAGTTCCTCTGCGCCCAAAGGGTAGGGCGTGTTCATGATGACCCACTGCGCCCTCGCCAGGTAAGGCGCCGGGTGAATGCCCGGCCGGTCGACGTGGCCCAGGAACAGTTCTTTGTCGACCTTGAAGGCCAGCGACTCACCGCGCAGGTTCTGCAAGGCGAACATCTTGTTGCCGGCAATCGAAAACACCCGCACGCCACCCCATTTATAGTCTTCCCGTGCGCCTGGCAGGCTCAGGCAGAAACGTGCGACTTGTTCTTCGGTCATGCTCATAACAGCCGATCTCCACAGCCTTTGAAGCCTTCTTCCAGGTAGTCGATCCAGGCCCGGATGGCCGGCAGCACCCCGCGCCGGTGCGGGTATACGGCCTGCAACCAGCCGCCCGGCAATGACCATTGCGGCAGCAGTTGCACCAGCCGGCCGCTGGCCAGTTCTTCTTCGCAGTACATCATCGGCAGTATCGTAAAGCCCACGCCCATCATTGCGCTGGCCTTGCGTACGATAAAGTCTTCGATGCCCAGGCGCGCCTCCATCACTAGCTCGTGCAGGTTGCCCTGGGGGTCGATGATGCGTTGATGCACCATTCGGTCCGCCTCGAGTGCGCCAAGGATTGGCAACTGCTTGAGGTCTTCCAGGGTTTCGACCCGCCGCTCACGCATGAACGCGGGGCTGGCCACCAGCACGGTGTGTGCCTGGCGCAGGCGTTTGGTGACCAGTAACGGGTCTTCGTCGCCCAGTTCGCGTACGCGCAGCGCCACGTCAATGCCTTCGGCTACCAGATCGACGCGGCGATTCACCAGGGTCATGTCCAACTGCACCAACGGGTGCGCGGCCAAAAAACCGGCTACCAGCTCCGGCAGGATCTGCTGGGCCAGCCCCACTGGGCAACTGACCCGCAGCCGCCCACGCGGCTCGCTGGACATGCTCGCCACGGCCTCATCGGCCATCTCCGCTTCCAGCAACATCGCCTGGCAATGGCGCAAGTAACGCTCGCCCACGGCAGTCAGGGTCAGTTGTCGGGTAGTGCGTTGCAGCAGGCGCGCTCCCAGGCGCTCTTCAAGCTCGGCAATGCGCCGTGACAGCCTGGACTTGGGAATCCCCAGCAGCCGGCCCGCCGCGGCGAAACCGCCGGCTTCGACGACTTTGGCGAAATAGTAGAGATCATTAAGGTCTTGCATGGTCGGCCTATTGTCCTGTCAGTAGGACAAACTATCGCATTTCAGGTGGCTTATCGACTATTGGTTTCATGCGTAGCATCACCACCATCTGATCGCCACTGTCGATCCCACCTCGGAGATCCACCATGAAACTACTGCATATCGATTCCAGCATCCTCGGCGACAACTCGGCTTCCCGCCAACTCAGTGCCGGTGTGGTCAAGGCATGGCAAGCGGCTGAACCGGGTGTGCAAGTGACTTACCGTGACCTGGCCAGCGAAGGCATCAACCACTTCTCCGGCGCTACCCTGGGTGCACTGGGCACTGCGGCCGAACTGCGCGATGCCGCGCAAAAGCACGAGGCGGAACTGAGTGCATCGTCGCTGGCTGAATTCCTCGCCGCCGATGCCATAGTGGTAGGCGCACCGATGTACAACTTCACTATTCCTACCCAGTTGAAAGCCTGGATTGATCGCATCGCGGTTGCCGGCCAGACCTTCCGCTACACCGAAGCCGGCCCTGAAGGCCTGTGCGGTAACAAGAAGGTGATTATCGTGTCCACGGCCGGTGGCTTGCACGCGGATCAGGCATCTGGCGCTGCCCATGAAGGCTACTTGAAACTGCTGTTCGGTTTTCTCGGCATCACCAATATTGAAATCGTCCGCGCTGAAGGGCTGGCCTACGGTGATGAAGCGCGCAGCAAAGCATTGAACGACGCCAACGTGCGGATCAACCAGCAGTTGTTCGCCGCCGCGTAAGGCTTGTGTAAATTAAGCCGTTGCCCGGTTTCATTCTGAAGCCGGGCGCCTAAACTCTGTATTCTGATCGCCTGAACGCGAGCGGAGTACGGAGTTTTTTCGTTTGTGGCCCAGGTTATGCAGAGGTTATGCAGATAGGGATCCGATACTTGGACTTTTATTCGACATGCCGGTTCTTACGCAGCAAAGGTGGACATCCCCATGATGCGTCTTAGTGCTGTTCTGGTTCTTTCGCTGCTTAGCGGCCTGCTTTCAGTGCACGCTGCACCGGCACCGCACCCGCATTGGAGTGTGGGGTTTCATCGCATGAGCGTGCTCGACCCGCTGGATTCGCAGCCGATGAAGGCCATTGCGTTTTACCCTTCCACTGACACCGAACGCACCACGCCGCTGGGCGCCTATCAGGTCGCGGCCAGTGAAGACGCCAAGGTTGCCATCGGCCGTTTTCCCATGCTGATGCTGTCCCATGGCAATACCGGCACGCCCCTGGCCTTGCATGATCTGGCCACGTCACTGGCGCGCAAGGGATTTGTGGTGGTGGCGGTCCTGCACCCCGGCGACAACTATAAGGACCACAGCCGCCTGGGCACTGTGAGTAATCTGTATGGCCGGCCGATCCAGATCTCCCAGGCGATTACCGCGACCCTGGCTGATCCCATGCTGTCGCCCTTTGTCGATGTCGATCAGATTGGCGTGATCGGTTATTCCGCCGGTGGCGAAACCGCGCTGATCCTGGCGGGCGCCAAGCCGGATTTCGAGCGCCTGCGCCGTTACTGCCAGCAGCGCCCCGAGGACCGTGATGCCTGCACCACCAAGGGCGAGTTGGTGGTCGACCGCGACGACTTGCAGCCCCAGGCTGACCCACGCATCCATGCCTTGATGCTGATGGCGCCACTGAGCCTGATGTTTGGCCGTCACACCCTGGCTGATGTGCACGTGCCGGTGTTGCTCTACAGTGGCGACGGCGACCAGTTGGTGGCGGTGGACAAAAACGCTGCCGCCCTGGCGCGTAAACTGCCGGAGCCACCGGACTTCAAGCTGTTGGCCGGGGCAGGGCACTTTGTATTCATGGCGCCATGCGACAGCGATCAATTGGCGACAATGCCGGGCATCTGCACCGATGCCGATGGCGTCGACCGCGAAGGCATTCACCGCGATATGGTCTCCGAGGCCGGGCGCTTTTTCAGCCGGACCCTCGGTGAGACGACGCGTGCCGGCCTGCAGACCGCTGATCAGTAGGCGCGGCGCCTGAGCAGTACGGTCAGGGCGAGTGCGCTGACCGACAGCAACGCGGCACAGAAGAAGATCCAGCCGTAGCCGAGGTTCAACGCCACGGCCCCCATCAACGGCCCGGCAATCGCCAGCGCCAGGTCGAAGAACACCGCATAGGCACTCAGCCCCGCACCTCGGCTGCTGTCCGGCACTTGCTTGATGGCTTCAACCCCCAGCGCCGGGTACACCAGCGACAGGCCAAAGCCGGTCAGCCCGGCACCGATCAAGGCGACGCCGGTGGACGGCGCCAGCCACAGCAGCGTCAGGCCCAGGATTTCGATGCTCATGCAGGCGATGGCGGCGGTAAACCCACCAAACCGGCTGATGGCAGAAATGAACATCAGGCGCGACAGAATAAAACACGCGCCAAATACCGTCAGGCAATACGCCGCGCCGCTCCAGCCACGATTGAGGTAGTACAGGGTAATGAAGGTCGTCAGCGTGCCGTAGCCAATCGACGCCAGGCACAGGCTGGTGCCGAACGGTGCGATTCGCCCGAACACTGCCCAGAACGGCAGCCGCTCACCGCGCACCACCGGCACCGACGGTTTATTGCGGATCAGCACCAGCCCCAGCCCCGCCAACACCGACAGGGCAACTCCCAGGCTGGTATAGCCATATTCCGCCACCATCACCACGCCGACCGGCGCACCAACGGCAATGGCGCCGTAGGAGGCAATGCCATTCCAGGAGATCGAGCGGGCCGTGTGTTCAGTCCCCACCGCGCCCATGCACCAACTGATGGTGCCCACGCCAATCAGGCCCTGGGCCACGCCCAGCAACAGGCGACCGACGATCAGAATGCCCAGGCTCAAAGCTGGCAGGCTGTCCACCAGAGTGGCGATAAAGGTCAGCACGCCGCTGATCAGGATGCCGGCCAGGCCCAGCACGATCGCACGCTTGGTGCCGACGTTATCCGACATCCGCCCGGCCATTGGGCGGCTGAGCAGCGTGGCCAGGTATTGCGAACCGATGGTGACCCCGGCGACTACCGCGCTGAAACCCAGTTGTTCGTGCACATAGCCTGGAATCACCGCAATCGGCAGGCCGATGCAGATAAAGGCTATGAAGGTGTAGAACACGATGGAGACGATCTGCAGGGTGATCGACAGGGAGGAGGGGGCGGCAGGCATGGGTACTCGATCGCTGGCGGGCGGTACGGCCATGATGCCACTGCTCTAACCAATGTGGGAGGGGGCTAGCTCCCTCCCACATTTGGATCTGACTGCCCTGGAAGCTGAGGGCGTTCTTAGAACACCACACCCTGGCTACGCAGGTAGTCGTCATAGGTGCCGCTGAAGTCGATCACGCCGCTTGGGCTCAACTCGATGATGCGGGTGGCCAAAGACGATACGAACTCGCGGTCGTGGCTGACGAAGATCAGCGTGCCCGGGTAGTTTTCCAGTGCCAGGTTCAGCGCCTCGATGGATTCCATGTCCAAGTGGTTGGTCGGTTCGTCCATGATCAGCACGTTCGGCTTTTGCAGGATCAGCTTGCCGAACAACATGCGGCCTTGCTCACCACCGGAGATCACTTTGACCGACTTCTGGATTTCGTCGTTGGAGAACAACATGCGGCCCAGAGTGCCACGGATCATTTGTTCGCCTTGGGTCCACTGGCCCATCCAGTCGAACAGGCTCACGTCGTCTTCGAAGTCGTGGGCGTGGTCCTGGGCGTAGTAGCCCAGTTCGGCGGCGTCGGTCCACTTGATGCTGCCGGCATCCGGGGTCAGTTCGTTGACCAGGGTGCGCAGCAGGGTGGTCTTGCCGATACCGTTCGGGCCGATGATTGCCACGCGCTCGCCAGCTTCAACCTGGAAGCTGAAGTCCTTGAACAGCGGCTTGCCGTCAAAGCCTTTGGCCATCTTTTCGACCATGACCGCCTGGCGGTGCAGCTTTTTGTTCTGCTCGAAACGGATGAACGGGCTCACACGACTCGACGGCTTGACTTCGGCCAGTTGGATCTTGTCGATCGCCTTGGCACGGGACGTGGCCTGCTTGGCTTTGGAGGCGTTGGCCGAGAAGCGGCTGACGAAGGATTGCAGTTCGGAGATCTGCGCTTTCTTCTTGGCGTTGTCCGACAGCAACTGCTCGCGGGACTGGGTCGCCACGGTCATGTACTCGTCGTAGTTGCCCGGGAACAGGCGCAGCTCGCCGTAGTCCAGGTCAGCCATGTGGGTGCACACGCTGTTCAGGAAGTGACGGTCGTGAGAGATGATGATCATCAGGCTGGAGCGCTGGGTGAGGATGTTTTCCAGCCAGCGGATGGTATTGATGTCCAGGTGGTTGGTCGGTTCGTCGAGCAACAGCACTTCAGGGTCCGAGAACAGCGCCTGAGCCAGCAATACACGCAGTTTCCAGCCTGGGGACACTTCGCTCATCGGGCCGAAATGCTGCTCCAGGGGAATCCCCAGGCCCAGCAACAACTCACCGGCGCGGGATTCGGCAGTGTAGCCGTCCATTTCGGCGAACTCGGTTTCCAGCTCGGCCACGGCCATGCCGTCTTCTTCGCTCATTTCCGGCAGCGAGTAGATACGGTCGCGCTCGGCCTTGACCTTCCACAGCTCCTCGTGGCCCATGATCACGGTGTCGAGCACGGTGAATTCTTCGTAGGCGAACTGGTCCTGGCGCAGTTTACCCAGGCGCACATTCGGCTCCAGCATGACCTGGCCGCCGGACGGGTCGAGGTCGCCACCGAGGATTTTCATGAAGGTCGACTTGCCGCAACCGTTGGCCCCGATCAAACCATAGCGGTTGCCGGCGCCGAACTTGACCGAGACGTTCTCGAAGAGCGGCTTGGCGCCGAACTGCATGGTGATGTTAGCTGTGGAGATCAATTACTTTACCTATCAATGGGTTGCGAGCGTGACGGCAGGTGCCTTCAGGCATGCGTCAACAGCGACATCAAGGCGCGAAACCCGGTCGCTGAGCGGAAAATTTGGGATGTGTGTTGGAATTTGGCGCGCATTGTCGCATATGTGAGGCGACAGTTGTATGGCAGTCGACGACGATGTTCAGCGCCTTGCGTGATTCGAAGCGCTGAAACCAAAGCTCGGGCCCGCGGGCAGGTATTCATTTTTTAGGTAACGATTGACAGTCCTTTCCCGTCCATCACCAATCTGTTCCGGCCATGGGCACTGAGGCCACATCAAAAGTCATCTGAAAAGGGGCAATCGGTATGGGGGTTTTCGATTACAAGAGCATGACGGGCCAGAAGGCAAAGGCGCTGTTGAACGACGCTTTGGCCTTGTCCGATTACGCATATGACGCCAGCGGCCAACCGCTGACCGCTGGCGGTTGGGCGCCTATCGGTGCGCAAGCACTGGGGGTGACGCAGAAAGTCGACGAGTACGGCACCTTTTGGGGCGAGACGGTATTGGCTCCCTCCGCCAACGTCAAGGTTGTGGGGCAGTACGATGGGGTGGGTAAGCTGATCGCCATGGGGGTTGCCTTTCGTGGGACGTCCTTTGGCTTGTCCTGGGATGGATTGGGCGACGTCGCCAGCGATCTGGCTGCTGCCGCCGTTCCCGGATACGCCGCCCATTATGCTCAGTTCGCGTTCAGTGGCTTATTGGAGCACGTCGCCAGCTACGCCAGGAGCCAGGGCTTGACCGGCAAGGATATCCTGGTCACCGGCCATAGCCTCGGCGCACTCGGGGCCAACAGCTTGGCGACCTTGAGCCATGATCATTGGGGCGGTTTCTTCGAGGATGCCAACTACGTCACCTTTGCCTCACCCACACAACGTTCGGGTGACACTCGGATCTTGAACATCGGCTATGAGAATGACCTGGTGTTCAAGGCCATTGATGGAGAAGGCATCAATACGTCGGCACTGCGCTGGGGTAACGATAGCGTTTGGGATTCGGCGGCCAATAACCTGGTCAGCTTTACCGATAACTACGCCTCGGTCTGGGCGCATTTACCCAATGCCCTCAACTGGGGAGGCGCCAAGGCTCACTCCCTGGACGGTTACATCCAAGGCATGAAGCGTATCGCGTCCTCGGATTTCTACGACCTGACCAGCAAAGACTCGACCATCGTAGTCTCCAGCCTCAGCGAGGCCACGCGTGAAACCACCTGGGTGCAAGACCTGAACCGCTACGCCGAAAAACACACCGGCAATACCTTTATATTCGGTACCGAGGGCAACGACCTGCTCAAGGGCGGAGCGGGCAATGACTTCCTGGAAGGTGGCGCAGGTGATGATCGTTTCCGCGATGACGGCGGCTACAACATCCTGCTGGGGGGGCAGGGCAATAACGTCTTCGAACTGCAAAAGCCACTGGGCGCCTTCAGCTTTGCCAATGACGGCGATGGCACGTTGTATGTCAACGACGCCTATGGCGGTATCAGTATGACCCGGGATATCGGCGCATTGGTCAGCAAAGAAACGGCCTATATACCGTGGACTTCAATCCCTTGGGGCTCCAATGACATCACTTATAAGGTGACCGGCGATGGCCTGCTGGCCGGTAACGACCTGACGCACTACGCGGCTTCCACCAACGGCGATGCCCATGACAATGTCCTCACCGCTCATGCTACGGGTGATTGGCTGTTCGGCTTGGGCGGCGACGATCACCTGATCGGAGGCCCGGGTAATGACGTATTTGTCGGCGGCACCGGCAATGACCTGATGGTTGCAGGCGGTGGCAGTAATACCTTCCTGTTCGACGGCATCTTCGGCAACGACCGGATCCAGGGTTACCAGGTCAGCGATAAGCTGGTGTTCATGGGTATGGCTGGCCTGGGCCAGGATTACGATTACCGCTCTTATGCCTCGACGTTCGAGGACAACACCGTGCTGGCCTTTGGTGACAACTCGGTGATGTTAATGGGCGTGAACATGACTCAGTTGAATGGCGCAGGCATCTTTATTTCCTGAACGCGGGCGGGGCAGAGCACCTTGGATGACAGGGGGGCTCTGCTTCAGCCCATTACCGGCACCTGCAGGCTGGGTTTTGCCAGGGTTTCCGGCATCGCCAGCCACAACAGCAGCAACGCCACGCCCGCCACGCCCGCCAAGGTCAGAAAGGCTGCGTTATAGCCGGCCTGTTGCACCACGAAGCCGGCCAGGCTGCTGCTTAGCGCCGCGCCGAGGCCGAACACAGTGGAAAGGGCGCCTAGACTGACATTGAAACGCCCGGTGCCTTGGGTCAGGTCCTTGACGATGACCGGGAACAACGCGCCGAAAATACCCGCGCCGATACCGTCAAGCATCTGCACCGCCACCAGCCAATACGGATCGCTGGACAGGGTATACAGCACGCCACGCAGCGGCAGTATCAGAAAGCCGGCCAGCAACAGCGGCTTGCGCCCCCAGATATCTGCCTTGAGCCCGACCAGCCAGGCGATCGGGACCATGACCAACTGTGCGGCGACAATGCAGGCGGAGGTCAGGGGCGTGGCCATCTGCAGGTTGATCTGCGCCAGCTTCTGGCTGACCAGTGGCAGCATCGCGGCATTGGCCAGGTGAAACAGCGCGCAGCAGACGGCGAACAGCAGCAACGGGCGGTTGGCCAGCAAGACTGTCAGGCCCGAAGGCTGCTCATGGTCGTTGTGATGGGCGGGATCGAAGCCACGGGCCACCTCATGATCAATCGCCTTGCCAGAAACACAGCTGACCGCAATGACACTGGCGACTGCCATAAACGCCATCAGGTAAAACACCACCACAGGCCCATACAGATACGCCAGGCCCCCGGCCAGCAGTGCGGCCACGGCGTTGCCGGCGTGGTTGAAGGTTTCGTTGCGCCCGGTACGCCGAGTGAAAGCACGGGGGCCGGTAATACCAAGGGAGATGGCAGAAATGGCCGGGGCGAATACCGATGCGGCAACGGCGCTGGCGGCCTGGGTCAGCGCCACCCAGCCAAATGAACTGACGAAGGGCAGTATCAGGCAACTGCCGGTGACCAGCAGCGCGGCAATCGCGATGACTGCACGCTTGCTGCGGGTTCGGTCGATCAGCGCACCCGCCGGGCCCTGGGTGATCAAGGCGGCGATACCGGCCAGGGTCATGACTACGCCGATACTGGCCGGGTCCCATTTATGGACCGCCAGCAGGTAGATCGCCAGGTACGGCCCGAGACCGTCGCGAACATCCGCAAGAAAGAAGTTCAGGCTGTCCAGGGAAAGGGCGGTACGCAGATCTGAATGATGGGCCACAGTGCGATCTTCGAGAGCGGCGTTCAATGGCTGAACACGCGATGGCTTAATGACCGGTAGGCTTGGCTATAAGTTTCGCTGGTACTGCGGGTTTTATCTGGCAGATATTTGGCTTATGTTCCTAAGCCCGCTGTATTGACTTTCTGGAGACGCAATGGACATGCCCTCAGCGCAAGAGGCGATTGCCAGCAATAAAAACGCCTGGGACGAATCGGCCCGGTTGCACAAAGACACGGCGACCTGGACGAAGCTACTGGCCTCGCTGGCCGAACCTGACTTTTCCTGCCTTGACCCCACTATCACCGCGTTGCTGCATGAGATAGGTGTGGTGGGCAAGGACGTGGTGCAATTGTGCTGCAACAACGGACGCGAAAGCCTTTCGTTGTATGGCTTGGGGGCCCGTTCGGTGGTGGGGGTTGATCAATCCCGGGCGTTTCTTGAACAGGCGCGGGAATTGGCCGAGGTCTCGCCACACAGCCCTGATTTCATTGAGACCGATATCCACCATTTGCCGGAGCGTTTGCAGGCACGGTTCGATATTGCCCTGGTGACCATTGGCGTACTGGGTTGGATGCCGGATGTGGCGTTGTTCATGCGCCAGGTTGCCCTTGTGCTGAAGCCCGGCGGTACGTTGGTCATGTACGAAACCCATCCCTTTCTTGAGGTGTTTGACCCCTGTGGGGCCAACCCGATGCTGCCTGCCAGTTCTTACTTCCAGCGTGAACCCTTTGTGCTGCAGGAGGCAATTGTCTATGAAGGGAAGGACGAGCGGCCCGGGCCGACCTCCTATTGGTATGTACATACCCTGGGCAGTGTGGTCAGCGCGGCTATCGCAGCGCAGTTGCAGATCGCTCATTTGCAGGAATACCCGCATTCCAACCGGGAAGAACTCTACGATCAATATGAGCATCAGGCCGCGCAACTGCCCCTGTGCTTTACCATGACAGCGATCAGGCGTGATGGCTGATAAAGGTTTGCGCACGCAAAAAAAAGGCCCGCGAGGAGAGGGCGGGCCAAGTGATTCACTGGAGTAGGTAGGCCTGACCTTATAGGTCGAAAAGTGAAGGCCTTGTGAAAATGCCGTGATCAAATCGGATAATCACGTCTAATGCCGATCAGTGTAGGAGCGAGCAAGCTCGCTCCTATGCATGGACTCTTTCTGGCCGATACTGCCCAGGGTCTTGCCATGCAGGTCACCGCCCAGGCCCACCTGCCATCCGCCTGCGCGCAGCGAGTTGGCTTCGGCCAGCAGATTGCGCGCAGAGGCCATGATCAGCGCCCAGGTCAGTTCCGGCGCCGCGTGTTTATAGCTGTCGGTGCCGCACACCTGGATACCCAGGGCCTTGGCGGCGGTAATATCGATGGCGGCATTGCGCATACCGCCGGTGACCAGCAATTTTAGCTTGGGCAGCCCTTGCAGCAAGGCCTTGTCGAAGGTGGAGCGTTCGCGCATGACGCAAATCACCTCGAAGCCCTTCAAGCGTTCAACCATTGTCGCCGTATCAGCGGGGTAGTCGTGGAGAAAATGTACCTGACCCACGCCGTCCAGCGCCGACCAATCCACCACGTCACTGGCGACGTTCTGCCAA
>NZ_SPKQ01000045.1:430708-431678 GCF_023127895.1 Pseudomonas sp. NCIMB 10586 | reverse complement strand
GTTCAACCATTGTCGCCGTATCAGCGGGGTAGTCGTGGAGAAAATGTACCTGGCCCACGCCGTCCAGCGTCGACCAATCCACCACGTCACTGGCGACGTTCTGCCAGTCATCTATCACTGCGATCTGTATCGACATGCCATGGGCCTCGAAATCAAAGGGCATTCATACCCTGCAACAGCGCTTTATGAAACTGCTCCGGTTCTTCCACCTGTGGCGCATGGCCCAGGCCGGGGAATTCCACCAGTGTGGCGTGGGGAATCAGCTTGGCCACCTGCTTGCCCAGCACCTGGTAATTGCCAATCCTGGCCTTGACCGCCGGCGGCGCCACATCTTTGCCGATGGCCGTGGTGTCGCTGGTGCCAATTAGCAACAGGGTGGGCACCTTCAGATCCTTGAATTCGTAGTACACCGGTTGGGTGAAGATCATGTCGTAAATCAATGCCGAGTTCCACGCGACTTGGGTATGCCCCGGGCCTTTGTTCAGGCCGGCGAGCATATCCACCCAGCGTTCGTATTCCGGCTTCCAGCGCCCGCCATAATAGGTGTCGCGTTCATATTTGCGCACCCCGTCGGCACTCATTTTCAGCTCGCGCTGGTACCACTGGTCGACACTCTGGTAGGGCACACCGAGGGCTTTCCAGTCTTCCAGGCCGATAGGGTTCACCAGTCCAAGTTGTTCGGTTTGCTCGGGGTACATCAAGGCATAGCGGGTGGCAAGCATCCCGCCGGTGGAATGGCCGATCACCGTGGCCTTCTGGATGCCGAGTTTTTCCAGCAGTTGGTGGGTGTTGGCCGCCAATTGCTGGAAGCTGTACTGGTAGTGATCGGGCTTGCTGGAAGTGCAGAAGCCGATCTGGTCGGGGGCGATGACGCGGTAACCGGCACTGCTGAGTGCCTTGATCGAACCTTCCCAGGTGGCCCCGCAGAAGTTCTTGCCGTGCATCAGCACCACGCTGCGACCGTTGGGCG
>NZ_SPKQ01000045.1:164051-430698 GCF_023127895.1 Pseudomonas sp. NCIMB 10586 | reverse complement strand
TGACGCGGTAACCGGCACTGCTGAGTGCCTTGATCGAACCTTCCCAGGTGGCACCGCAAAAGTTCTTGCCGTGCATCAGCACCACGCTGCGGCCGTTGGCTTTGCCTTTGGCAGGCACGTCCATGTAGCCCATTTGCAGGGATTTGCCTTGGGACTGGAAGGTGAAATGTTCAACGGGATGGGGGTATTGAAAACCCTGGAGTTCAGGGCCGTAGCTGGGCCCTTCAGTGGCAGCGAGCACAGGGGCGGTGTTGGCTGTGAGCAGGGCGGCAATGCAGATAATGCGGGCCAGGGGCATGGACGGAGCTCCGAGTAGGGTATTCGGATGCTGTTTGGATGGGATTAAGTGAGAATTAACATTTGTTCTGGAAAGCCCTTTTCAGGCGATATGTCAGGGCGACTACCTTCGGTTTTTCCATTGGCTTTAGATATATTTCCGCGACCTCTTTGAAGCGTTGTTAGTCTTTGCTGAGTGCTGCCATTCACCCTGAAAAAAGGGACAGTCTACGGTTAAATAGAACTGCCCCCTCTCATTCTCCTGATATTTTTATTTTACATTGGGGCTAGTTCCCTGATGAAATTGAAGGAAGTACGGCCAAAGCGTACCTGATGTTTTCGTTAACGCCCGCGGATTGGCTGACTCCCGTATACATGTTATAGGTTTTAGACCTGCCACCCTGAACCACAGGAGTTATCCAAGCGGGTTGGATCCCGCCACTCCATCTGATAGGTACCTGGCCATACGCCGTGTAGATAGAAGGCCATTTATCTTCCGGGATTTGCGTATACGGTGGTTGGACCCTTTCACTGAAGTTGTGGTGGCCAAAGGGATATTTGTCACCGGCCAATATAACTACATACCAGCAGTTTGATACTGTGACAGGATAGCTGACCTCTTGACTCGCACTGTCCCTCACGTAGACTCGAGTGGTGCCGTTACTTTTGCTTCTGACGTTTCCATTGGCATCTACAACTGCTACTGGAGAGTTTTGTGGTCGAATTGAATAGTAATAAGGAGGCGTTCCACTTGCTGGCTGACGAGTAAGTGCGGCTCCAGGAAAATCAGCAATCTGCAATGCGCCTGTGGAGTTGAAGTGCCAGCCATTCAGGTACATGGTTGAGGTGTCAATGATAAGAGGTTTTGACTCGACGATGGTATAGGTCGTCTTTGGAAACTCAACTGCCCGGCTCTGATCGTCGATACCATTATAGGCCACGTAAAAACTCAACGTTACCTGGCTATTATTTGCCACCCTGTCCAACCAACTACGCAGCACAGCTTTATCTCTCAAACCATTGGCGGCCTCCGTGGCGCTGATCAGTTCGCCCTCCATCACCAGTAGATCTTCTATACCGTCGCTGCTGAGTATCATCCACCCTAGTTGGTCTTTGTCGCTCAAAGGCCACTTATCCACTGATGCCTTGGCGTCGCCGGTAAAACTACCCAGGTTCAGCGTGCCTCCATCAATAATACTGTTGATGAGTGGCTGCGGTAAGTCCGTGGCCGGAATCGTATTGACTTTCACCGTCTGCACTTGCGACGGGCGTGGGTCAGCCACGCCCGTGCTCACCACCGAATACTTCAAGCACACGGTACTGTTCACACTATGGTGCAAGACCTTGGCCGAGGTCAGGTTGAACACTACCGTGCCTCCATCCAGCCCATTCTGGCTGGTTGAATAAGAGGTGCCGTCGGCAAAAAACCAGTAAAGTGTGATGAAATCTTGGCTACTCATACCGTCATAGCGAACCGTTGCCGTCGTATTGTGTTGAATGGGCAGCGGGTCCACTGTCACATTCGGCCCTGTATCGGTGGTGCCATTGATAAACGGGTGGGGAAGATCTCCTGATAATGCCTGAATGGTGTACGTGCGCCGACGGAAGTGCACTGCATTGGCTTTGTTGGTGCTACGATCGAAACTGGCCCAGAAATCGATGAACAGCGGCATTCCATCCTTGAGTCTGCGCAGATCCGGCGGCGTCGGTGGCATGATGCCCTGACTCTCGCCCTCAGGCGTTACCAGGTTCTCGCTGTAGGTATCCTCAATGTAATCCGCGCCATCGTCGTAGATACCTTCATATCGCATCCACATCCGCTGAAACCGGTGAATGAACGGCCAGATATTGATCAGGGTGCGCTCCCGGCCAGTAAGCTGGGAAATTACCAATACCGGGTTATCATGCCCTTCGATGGTGGGGATCGGTAGCGTGGTCAGGGGCAGTAACAGCAGATCCAGTATGGGCGACGGTATTCTCCGCGTGCCGCGCAGCACAAAGTACTGCACGGGAATCTGGCGGCCTTCGGAAAGAATGTTGGCGCCTACTACTTCGCTCGGTACGTCAAAGTGCACTGTTCTTGAGGTGTTGCCATTCTTGGTTTCTTCATAAGTGCCAATGCCCGGTACGCCGCTGAACACTGCCAGGATCCGGTCGCTGGGTGACATGTTCAGAAACGATACTTCAATCGTCGCTCCGGTCGTTGCGGACTCCGGCCTTAGTTGGTCTGGGTCTCGTGAGGCTTCAAGCACTTCCGGCCTCAACAGCTCACCTATTGCTTTACCGACCGTCACGTCAAGCGTCTCAGAGCGCAGTGTTGTGTTGCCGCGTATGAGGGAATAGCTCAAGCGAATGGAGCCGTTGTTATTCACGTCGACATAATTTCGATCTACCGGAAACGAAATCTCTCCTCCTACCACGACGTTAATCGTGTCGCCTGTGCTGCCACCCACCCCAGAGCCTACCCAGCGCCACACGACGGTGTCACCTCGTTGGAAGGTATAGGGGAGAGTGACATTGACCTGGAAGATCACATCGGCCGGATCGAGGTTGCCATTTTCATCTACGCCCTCAATGTGCGGCGCAGGCAGGTCGGCGCGACGTTCGCCTATTTCTACTATCAGGTGCTCGGATTCGCGCACCGTCAGCACATCGGCTTCCTGTATCGTGTTCACACCGTCATTGACGCGATAAAAGACGTCGATCGGCCCGAGCCCGACGAACTGTGCGAAATTTGCCGGCGTCACAATCCGAAAGCGTGTGGGTGGTGGTGGGTCGCCGGCCTGCTGGGTTTGTTCATAAAACACTAGGCCGCCGCCGGGTCGGTGCGCCTCAAAGCGCAAGGTGACGGGATAGTTCGGACTGTATGGCACGAAGGCCGGGAAGTTGACTTTGAGGTAGGGGACGGTCGGATCGATCAAGCCGCCTTCGTTTTCCTCGATTTCAACTGCAGGCATGTTGGAAACAGTACCAAAAACTGTGACAGACAGACTTTGGGAATAGCCAATCTCAGTGCCTAGCGGGAATTGCAGCGTATAGGAGATTTGCATCGAGCCGTTGATCAGGTCTTCGAGGATGCTGTTCTCGACGGTGGTATATGCCGAACGCCCGGGCCGGGCAGCAAACGCTGGCAATGGGATGGTGACTTTCGTTTTATCTTCGCGTGTACCCACGATGGTAGCTACGATCTGAGTGCCTGCTGGCGTTGGGGAGCCATTCGGGAGCCGTGTGGGCGCAACCACTTCGAGTTCGAAGTGACTCTCTGCGTACTGGTCGAAATCGACGTTATTATTGTCTGTTCCATCCACCAAAAAGTGGGGGCGCATGAGTGCGTCTGGATCCAGGTTACTGTTCAGGTTTACGACCTGAGACCACTGCTGCACTTCCCCTGAGAAGTTCAGCACCAAGTCGTAGATCCGGAACCGGATAGTCAACAGACCGCTACCGCCCAATTCGATGACCTCCCACGGGACGAACACCTCGATAGGCGTCAGTCCCTCGGCCTGATCCGCGTCCAACTGCAGCTCTACCAAACGACCGTTCCAATACAACTCGATGGTGTCCCCTACAAATGCATCTGGGTAGTGATCAATGGTAATGAGCACACCATCACGTGCGCGCTCGGGGTCGAGTACGGCATCTGAGCCACTCAAGTCCTCTGGCAGGTGAAGGACCAGCGCCGAATGGTAGGGGAGTCCTGGGTCCTGATCCACGCCCCCTGGCCGGGTATCTTTCAGGAACCAGGTTTCTTCCTCCGATGTACTTTCAGTGCCAGACCCGTGACGCCTGACCAGGCCATAGCAGGGGTACACAATACCTAGCGGTACATGCTCGCGTAGTACCGAGAGTTGGTAGCGTCTTTGCGTTTCCTCGCCAGCAACAATTTCCCCCCAGGCGACCGGAAAACGCCGATCTCCCATATACCATTCGTAAGAATCGCCGACGTTCTTCGTGGTCCAGCTCTCGAAGGTAATCAGCAAACGGTTTTCGAGGCTGCGTATGCCAACCCCTACATCAGCCAGAAGTTCGGGAAGGGGACGTACAGTGTTGTCGTTGTAGGGCGGCGGCTCCAGGTCTGCGATGCGTGGTGGGTGCAGGATGGGTGGACTGTCTGTGCGTTTATCGGACATGGTGGTGACCCTTCAGGCTGATTTGAGAAACGTGCCAAACAGGGTCAGCAAATATGAGAGAGTGGTCACCGTCTAGCTGTGAGAAATGACAGTGGCGACGAGCGGTCAGCTACTGAATAATGAGTGTCAGCGCGCTATAACGCACGCCCTTGGCCAGGGTTACCAGCAGCAAAAAACGCCACAACGGCTCTCGCATCACCCCGGCCACCAAGGTCAGCGGGTCGCCGATGATAGGTACCCAACTGAGCAACAGCGTCCAATGCCCCCAACGCAGGTAATGCCCGCGGGCTCTATCCAGCTGTTTGGCACTCACCGGAAACCAGCGCCGTTCCTTGAAGCGCTCTACCGAACGCCCCAGCAGCCAATTGACCACCGACCCCAGCACGTTGCCCAACGTGGCGATACCCAGCAGCAGCCACAGGTTGTAATGCCCGCTGATCAGCAGGCCGACCAGCACGGCTTCAGATTGCAGGGGCAATAACGTTGCGGCGCCAAACGCCGCGACGAACAGCCCCAGGTAACCCATCAGCACCGGTCAGTGGGCCGGGTAGTCGGCCACCACCACATCCTTGCCTTCACGGGTCAGACCGATGACTTGATACGCCTCGCTACGCCCTTCCACTTCCATACCCGGCGAGCCCAAAGGCATGCCCGGTGCGGCAAGACCCAGCAGGTCATGACGCTGGCGCAAGGCCAACACCTGCTCGGCGGGTACATGGCCTTCGACGAACTTGCCGTCGATCACAGCGGTATGGCACGAACCGAGGCGCGGGGCGACGCCCAGGCGTTGCTTGACCGCGCTCATGTCTGCTTCAACGTGGTCGTTGACCTTGAAACCGTTGTTTTCCAGATGGCTGATCCATTTTTTGCAGCAACCGCAATTGGCATCGCGGTGTACATCGATGGGAATCAGCTCGGCGGCCTGGGCCAGGGGGGGGGCAAGCAGGGTGCAGAGCAAGGCCAGTCGCAATGGGTTTTTCATCAGGGGTCTCACTGAAAGCGCAGCAATAAACCGCGCATTCTCCCTGCTTTTTACACTGAGACGCGCTGGTAATGTTTCTAAATTATACGAAGCCTGGGCTTTCCAACCGCTGCTTGAGCTGGTCCAGGGCAATGGCGGAGAGTTTGATCATGCGTTTGTGCAAGGTAGCGAGTTGCAGTTCGGTTTCATACGTCAATACGCGCTTGAACCGAGTGCCACCCTGATGGGCTTGCAAAAAATAATGGATACAACCGTCCACCGCCAGTGAGGTGAACACGGTCCTGAACTCATCGGGGCAGCGGGCAATTTGCACGCGGTAGCTCATGGATACGCGAATGCCCAGCAGGTCGATGTCTTCAGTAAAGCGCGAGCCGACCGGTAATGAGCCGCGGGTGCCGGTGTCGGCGCTGAGGGAGGTGGGGTGCCATTCGTGCCAGCGGTCGGGCTGGGTAACATAGTCGTAGACAATTTCGATTGGGGCCTGGATGAAGCGTTCCTGACTGATCTGCTCCAAGCGGATCGGCTGCTCAGTCGCGTGCATGGCACACCTCCTGTGTGGCGGGTTTTTACACTGGGAGCTGTCAGAATAGTCTGGCTCCCGCGCTTCGCACGGGAGTATTCAGGCCGTTGATCAGCACGCTGAAAATTAGATATCCAACAGGGCCATCACTTCCTTGGGGTAGCGCAAACCGGCGGTTGCATCGGCCGGGAAGATTGCATCCAGCCCAGCCAGTTCGTCCTTGCTGAGGGTGATCGATACCGCCGCGACATTCTCTTGCAAGTAGGTACGCCGCTTGGTCCCGGGGATTGGGATGATGTAGTCACCTTGGGCCAATACCCAGGCCAGTGCCAGTTGCTCGGCCGTCACGGATTGGTTGGTGCACTTGCGTGCTCGGCCCGGCACGGGTTTACAAGGTTAGGCTTGTGCCCTGCGATAGGCGCCAGGTTGCTGCCCGGTGACTTTATGAAAGGCCCGGGTAAATGCGGCCACCGACTGATACCCGGCTGCCAGCGAGACCTCGGCCACGGTCTGGTCCGCCTTGAGCAGCCCACAGGCATGGCGCATACGTATCACCAGCAATACCTGCCCCGGCGACTGCCCGCATAACTCCCTGAAACGCTTGAAAAACGCCGAACGGGATAACCCCGTGCACGCCGCCATGCTTTCCAGGCTCCAGGGCTCGGCCGGGCGCGCAATCAGCTGCTCCAGCAGGCCGGCAAATGCCGGTTGCCGGCCCAGCGCTGCCAGGCCGCCCAGCTCGGTGTTGTCGATGACTTGCTGGCGCAGTACATATAAAAACAACAAGTGGCAAAGACGTTCGAGCAAGGCCGAGGAGGGCGCGGGTAGGCGCTCGCACTCCTGCAGGATCAATTCGAACAGATTGCGCGCAGCGGTCAACGATGGATCACCGGCACGCAGGATGATCCAGGCGGGCAGGCTGTCGACAATCATCGCCGACAAGCCGGATTGGAAATGGAAGAAGCCGCAAACCAGGCCCACGCCATCCATGGCACTGCTATCGAGGGGCAGCATCGGCCGGCGAGGGCACTCTTGGGCGCTTGCCGCGATACTTTCCCCGGACAACCGATAGGCCAGGTCACGCAGTAGAAACACGGCGTCACCATTGTTCAGGTGCCGGGACGTTGGATCACCGTCGATATGCAGCCAGCAATCGCCCTGCACGATCAAATGGAAGCTTGCCTGGGCCAGGCTGTGCGTGCTGGCGTGCCAGTCACCGCAGTAGCGGCCGACGTGAAACAAATTGGTATTGAGTTCAAGGCTATCTAATAACCAATCGACAAGAGTGCTGGACGAATTCATCTAATGGAAAGACTCAAGAGCAAGTAATCGCTACTTTAGCCTATTGAGCGATTTTTTTAGAACCAACAGACTGGCGCACTCGAACCCAACAGGAGACCACTCCATGTCCCGTGTACCGTTGCTCACCCCTGACACCGCCCCGGAAGCGGCGAAACCTTTCCTGGAAAATGCGCAGAAGGCCTCGGGTTTCATTCCTAATCTGCTGGCGGTGTTGGCCAATGCACCGGCGGCGCTGGAAACCTATATCACTGTCTCCGGCTTGAATGCCAAGGCCGAACTGAGCCTGGCCGACCGCGAAGTGGTGCAGTTGATTGCTGCTACTACCCACGGGTGCGATTTCTGTGTCGCCGGCCACACCGCCGTTGCGCGCAACAAGGCCAAGCTGCCCGAGAACGTGATCGAGGCCCTGCGCCGGCTGGGTGAGCTGCCTGATACTCGCTATGAGACACTCGCCGCCTTTACCCGCGAAGTGATCGCCACTCGGGGTGATGTCAGCGATGCCGGCTTTGAGGCGTTTCTCGCGGCCGGCTATACCAAGGGCCACGCGCTGGAGGTCATCCTGGGCGTAAGCCTGGCAACCCTGTGCAATTTCGCTAACGTGTTTGCCCGTACCCCGCTGAACCCGGAACTGGCGCAGTACCGCTGGGAAAAACCGGCAAGCTGAATCGGCGTTGGTCCACCTGCTGTAAAAGGAGAGACATGAATGCTTGACCCAATCTTGAGCCGTTGGCTCGATGTTCAAGCGCAGGCCCTGGACGTGGGCAGTTGCGATCCACAGGAAGTGCTGCCACGCCTGGCAGAAGCCAATATTCTGAAAATCGGTGTGCCCACCCAACTGGGCGGGCTGGGCAGTGATGTGGCGGGTGCCGTCGAGGCCATCGCCAATGTGGCCAGCCATTCCCTGGCGGCGGCATTTGTGTGCTGGGGCCAGCGCTCGTTTATCGAGTACTTGTTGCAGAGCCCCAATCAGCGCCTGCGCGAACACCTGATGCCGGACCTGCTCAGCGGCAAGTTGGCCGGAGCCACCGGGCTGTCGAATGCGATGAAGTTCATATCGGGTATCGAGTCGTTGCAGATCAGCGCCGAGCCCAACGAGCATGGCTGGACGCTCAACGGTCGTCTGCATTGGGTGACCAACCTGCGCAAGAATGGTTTTGTCGCCGCAGCTGCTATCGAACATGCGGGCGGTGGTACGCCGTTTATCCTGGCGATCCCGGATTCAGTGGCGGGCTTGCAGCGCTCCCGCGATCTGGAGCTGCTTGGCTTGCAATCGAGCAACACCGCTGCCCTTGGCCTGGAAGGCGTGGAGCTGAGCCGTGACTGGTTGCTGCACGAGGACGCGCGCAAGTTCCTGCCGGCAGTGCGCCCGGCGTTCCTTGGTTTGCAGTGCGGCATGTCGATTGGCCTGGCCCGCCGCTCCCTGGCCGAGGTGGCCAATCATCTGGGGGCCAGCCGCACGGTGTTGCGCGAAGAGCTGGAAGCCTTGCGGGCGACGCTGGACCATCTGGTCAGCGAGCTCAAGAGCGGGTTGCTGGCTGGGCGTTTTGCTGCCGAGCCGATCCCCTTGTTCAAGCTGCGCATTGCCCTGGCAGAAACCGCCGCCAGCGCCGTGCAGCTTGAACTGCAGGCCAGTGGCGGCAAAGCCTACCTCACCGCCCACGGTAGTGGCTTTGCGCGGCGCTGGCGCGAGTCGGCATTTGTGCCGATTGTGACGCCCAGCCTGGTGCAACTGCGCACTGAGTTGCAGCGCCAGGCCAACCTATGAGCCAGGCGGTCATGACGGCCCAGGGGATTTGCCTGGGGTATGCCAGCGGCCCGGTACTGCAAGGGTTTGACTTGCAGTTGCAGGCGGGCGAAGTGGTGTCGATCCTGGGGCCCAGCGGCGTGGGCAAATCCAGCCTGCTGCGTGTGCTTGCCGGCTTGCAGCTACCCCAGGCCGGTCGTGTGCATGTGTTGGGCGAACCCTTGAGCGGTCCGCACCCACGGGTGGCGGTGGCCTTTCAAGACCCCAGCCTGTTGCCCTGGTTGAACCTGGAAAAAAACGTCGCCTTCGGCCTGGACTTCGCCCGCCAGCCGCACCTGAGTGTTGAAGAGCGCCGCCGTCGTGTCGACCACGCCATCGCGGCGGTAGGCCTGGAACATGCGCGCCAGCAGTTCCCGGCGCAACTGTCCGGCGGCATGGCCCAGCGCACCGCGCTGGCCCGCTGCCTGGCCCGCCAGCCTCAAGTGCTGCTGCTGGATGAGCCCTTCGGCGCGCTGGACGAAGTGACCCGCGCCGACATGCAGCACCTGCTGCTCAAGGTCAACCGTGAGCAAGGTTCGGCGGCGGTATTGATCACCCATGACATTGACGAAGCGCTACTGCTGTCCGACCGCATCCTGCTACTGGGTAACCGCCCGGCGCGGACGTTGGGTGAATGGCATATCGACTTGCCGCAACCTCGGGACGAACAGGTCGAGGCCATCGGCGCGCTGCGTATCGATATTCTGAAAACCTTACGGCAGGCGAGCCGCCCTCAACCCAACCCCCTTGAACAACAGGAGCTTAGCCATGTGTCTGGATGACCTGACCCACTCGCGCCGTGACTTTCTCAAACTCTCGGCGGTGCTCAGTGCCGCCGGCGCCTTGCCGCTGTTGAGCAGCCTGCAGGCGCGCGCCGCCAATGAGCCCGACGCGCCGGTGCGTATCGGTTATCTGCCGATCACCGACGCTACGCCGTTGCTGGTTGCCCACAACAACGGCCTGTTCGAAGCCGAAGGCATCAAGGCCGAACGTCCGGTGCTGTTGCGCAGTTGGGCCCAGGTGATCGAGGCGTTCATCTCGGGGCAGGTCAACGTGATTCACCTGCTGTCACCGATGACCGTGTGGGCGCGCTACGGCAGCAAGGTGCCGGCCAAAGTCGTGGCCTGGAACCATGTGGGCGGCTCGGGCCTGACCGTATCGCCAGGCATAACCGACGTGAAGCAACTGGGCGGCAAGTCGGTGGCGATTCCGTTCTGGTACTCGATCCATAACGTGGTGGTGCAGCAACTGTTCCGCGACAACGGCCTCACGCCGGTGACGCGTGCGACCGGCAGTTCGATTGCCGCCAATGAAGTCAACCTGATCGTATTACCGCCGTCGGACATGCCGCCCGCACTGGCCAGCAAGCGCATCGACGGCTATATCGTCGCCGAGCCGTTCAACGCGCTGGCCGAGAACCTCAAGGTCGGCCGCGTGCAGCGCTTTACCGGTGATGTATGGCGCAACCACGCGTGCTGTGTAGTGTTCATGCACGAGCACGACCTGACCAACCGCCCGGAGTGGTCGCAGAAGGTGGTGAACGCCATCGTCAAGGCCCAGGTGTGGACCCGCGACAACCGCGAAGAGGCGGTGAAACTCTTGTCCAAGGATGGCCCGAACCGTTACACGCCACACGCCGAGCCGGTGTTGAGCAAAGTCCTGGCCCCGGCTGCCAGCGACCGCGCCACCTATTTGGCGGACGGGGCGATCCAGCATGCCAATTGGGACGAGCACCGCATCGATTTCCAGCCTTATCCATTTCCGAGCTATACCGAGGAACTGGTGCGGCGCTTGAAGGACACTCTGATCGAAGGCGACAAGAAATTCCTCGCTGACCTCGATCCGGCGTTTGTCGCCAAGGACCTGGTGGATGATCGCTTTGTGCGTCAGGCGATCGAAGCGGTGGGCGGCATGAAAACCTTCGGCTTGCCGGACGGCTATGAGCGGCATGAGGAGATTGGCGTTTGAACAACGGTAGAATCCTGGGCTGGTCGCTGGGGTTGAGCGGCTTGGCAGGTTTGATGTTGCTGTGGTGGCTGGGTGTGAAAGTGTTCGGCGAGGCCGATGGCCTGTCGGCGCGTTTTTCGCTGGCGGCCACCGCAAGCAGCCTGTGGGAGTTGCTTGGGCGCAGCGAGCTGTACCTGCACATCGCCGTGAGCCTCAAGCGTATCTTTGTCGGGCTGTTTCTTGCGCTGTTGATCGGGGTGCCACTGGGTCTGCTGGTGGGCAGTTCGCGCAATCTGGAGGCGGCGACTACGCCGGCCTTCCAGTTTCTGCGGATGATTTCGCCGTTGTCCTGGATGCCGATCGTGGTGATGCTCATGGGGGTAGGCGACCAGCCGATCTATTTCCTGCTGGCGTTTGCCGCGGTATGGCCGATCGTGCTCAACACCGCAGCCGGCGTGCGTCAACTCGACCCGCGGTGGTTGCAGTTGAGCAAGAGCCTGAGTGCCACGCGCTGGGAGACGTTGCGTCGAGTCATCATTCCTGGTGTGGTCGGGCATGTGCTGACCGGCGTACGCCTGGCCATCGGTATCCTATGGATCGTGCTGGTGCCGTGCGAGATGCTCGGGGTCAGTGCAGGGCTGGGCTATTACATCCTCGATACCCGTGATCGCCTGGCGTATTCGGAGTTGATGGCGATGGTGGTGGTGATCGGGCTGTTGGGGTTCGCGCTGGATGCGCTGGCACGTGGGCTGCACCAGCGCTGGGTGCAGCGGGGATAAACACGCACATTCGAGCGACACACTGTCGCTCGAAGCGCAGGGCAGGGTTAAACCTGAATAACCAGGTCCCCTGGCAAGTTATCGGCTGAGAGCGGGTTTTGCAGGTTGGGCGAGGGTTTGTCGAAGACCCCAATACTGATACTGCCTGTCATCTCGGCCAGGCCTGGAACACCCTCTGTGGTGTTCATGTGTGAATGGCCGACCAAGGCAAGCCATTTTTCCGTTCCAGAGTTGGCCTGGATCACTTCGGACGCGTAGTAATTGAACTCTTCGAGGCGTTGCCTGGAGCCGAACCCTGTCTCCGTACGGCCTAGTTTTGCGTCTTTATGCCGGGTCAAATAGTAGTGATCCAGCGGCAGTACTTCGATGCCGTGCAACTCGAACTTGGCTTTGAGCTCGTCAAAGGTCGGTTGGGTACGAGGGAGGTTAGGATTGGCAAGGTTGCCGATGCCATCATCCACAATACCCTTGGGCGGTAAGTCGATGACGCCTTCGAAATAGATCTTCTTCACCCCCTCCTGTTTGAATTTCTCAACGTTGTCGAAGAGCAACTTAAAGCTGGCCATCTCTTTATGGGACTCTCCGAACACGATGCCATTGGAAACTTTCAGTGCCTCTGTGATCACTTCGGCTGCGGGCGCGGTCTTGGAGATTTGCGGCGCCACTATGCGTGGTGGCAGGGCGCCCTCTTTGAGGGCGTCATAGGTCTCGTACATTTCCTCGATGAATTTTTTCAGGGTTTCATCTTTGCCGTCACCGCGCAGGAAGTGCCCTGGCTCCAGTTTCCCTTTCATGCTTTCTACATAGCTGCCTTTGGGCAGCTCCTTTCTTGTGACTTTGCTGCTGATCCTGGGACGTGTAGGTCGACCTATCGGGTCGAATCGATGCGCTTGCGAATGACTCGGGGCGTATGCCACAGGCATGTAAGTATGCGTCGGAACGAACGCCTCGAGAGGCGGGCCGTAAGGCTCCCGGGTGCCTGCATCCACGGCGTACCATTTGCCCTCATGTAGAACGGCAGAGGCTTCCAGGTTTTTGTCACCACGCTTGAACAGGCCGATAGCGACATCATCGAAGGCCGCGCCTGCCTCGATCAGGTCGCTGCCCCTGGCCATGCCTCGCAGACGCTGTATGCCGTCACCGGCTGCGCCAGCACCTGCCAGAGCCAGCTTGCCGGCGCCCACCGCCGCATCGCCTAAACCACCCAGCGGATTGAAAGCGCTCAAGACGTCGGCGCCGATTATTCGGGTGGCGCGCGCCAGTTTGCTGATGGCGTTGCCGGTTTTATGCGCGCCCTTGAGCAGTTTTGACACGGTGCCCACGCCGGCAGTGAGAAAACCGAAGACGTCAAATGCCAGATCGACAGCCGCATCTTTATAGTTGCCGTTACGCCAATTGACGATGGCCGTTCTCAGCGGAATCAGATCGAGGATAAATTCGCCGATGGTATTGAGGGTGTCACGGTTCCTCTCCGTAGACGTCCTACCTTCTGCTTGCCGCCTGACGGCGTCACTGTCGATGCCCTGCGCGTTGACTATCATCTGGGCGATGTCGTGGATGCGTGGGTTTTTGAATGTATTGACAGGGGGTGCTTCTCGGGTCTTTTCGATACCCAGATTACTCAGGTTCTTGCTGAGTGGGAGCGCTTCGATCTTGGTGACTTCATTGGCTATGTATTCATCCGCTGCGATGCGTCCCGAAGAAGCTTTTTGGATAGTCGCGGTGACCGGGTCGAATTCGTAAACGTGTTTCTCGCCCTTGAGCTCTGCTTGCATCAAAATTCTTGGGCTGGTGTGGAACAGTTTGTTTGGCCAAAACGGAATAGGCGAGCTGCGGTAGGTGTTCTCTTGATAAAAACTAAGCTTTGCGTTGTTTAAAATGTCTCGATCTGCGACAGGCAACTGAGTAATGGCATTCATCCACGTGTAATGGTGGATTTTTTTACAATGGGTCGTTACTTCGGCGAATTGTTTATCAAATTCCTGGGGGACGTTGAAGTGTGGGCTGTGGGTGAAAAGAGCGACGGCACCCAGGTTGACGCCCTTGGTGTTATTGCGGATCACCCAGTCGTTGGTGTTGATTTTCAGCCCTTGCATGGTGAGCTCGCGCAGCGAGTAGAGAGGGCCGAAGCGTTGGCCCTTGAGCCCCATCTTGTGATAATTCAGACAAAAGAGTTTGTCATCCAGAGGAAAGTCATCACCCAAGTGCTGCTGGATTCGTTCTTGTGCCATTCTTTCTCGATTCGGCAAGGGCTTGTCGAGCAAAGCGGACGCCTCTTTCAACGCTTCATGTTGAGCATTGAAAGCTGTGCGGGCGTACTCGAAATCCTCCGCGGTGTAGTGTGCGTCGTCGAAGCGGTAAATCACGTCGTTGGCCACACACCAGTCAATCAGTGCATTTTTCTTTGCCGCTTCACTGGCTGGGTATTGCGACGGGTCTGCGCACATCACTTCGGCGAAGTTCATGTTCATCGTCCTCCCGGGCGTGTGGGCTTCGATACCGGCCACCGCGATACATAAGTTTGCCCACGCCTGGCTGTGGCAACGTACTGACGCTGGAATGTCTTTGATCAAAAACTGGGGGGCGACCCGCATCAGCAGCAACCGGGCTGCCAGCGCGGCGGTAGCAGGGGAAGTACGGCCAGTGCTGCTCAGGTGATTGGCAAGGGCCTCAACCACGGAGGCGGGCGATGAGTCCCTGTGGATTTCGACGCCCAAATCAAAGCCGGCCACTATGTTTCGATTGGATTTTTGATCCAGCGCTTCAGGGTCGAGGCTCAAATGGATGGTCGCCAGCACATAGTCATTGGCGCTGCTGCTTGTGGCAATCCCGCCCACACTGGCTTGAACCGCGGCGCCTAGCGCTGCGGCTTGCGGTGAGTCGAGCAGTTTCTCCAGCGCGGCAGCAGGGTCTTGCATCAGTTGTGGAGACAGGGTGACGGCGTTGGCAAGGTAGTCCAGGGCGCCGACGCCAGGCTTGGGCAGTGGCAAGCCTGGCAGATTCGCGCTATTCGACGCGATGACATTGTAGGCCGTGCGCTGATGTTCAATGCTCAATGGCAGCGTCCAGGCCAGAGCACCACTCAAGTTGCCCAATGGGTGCTTCTGGACGTGCTCGCAGAGGTTCTGGGCAAGCTCCTGCAGCTCTACTCGGGTCTTGGGATAGTAAGGGCTTGCTGCTTTGATGAGCGATTCGAGGCTGGCGGTGCGTGGGGACGCATCGGCGGACGCAAGCGTGAGATGGGTGGACAGGAAATACGCGGCCACGGCCTCTGGCGTTGCGTCTTCGGGCAGTTTCTCCAGCGCCGTATCGAGGGCCTTGGCAAGGTTATGCAGCTCCTGGCGGTCGCTTAATTTTTTTCTCAGTGTCTGGCGTCCATCCGGCAGCGCTGGCTCAGCGGTGGCGGTGGTATCGCCCACCTGAGCGTCAACATCTGGCGGTGTTTGAGGAAGGTCGGTAGATAGCGGCGAAAGTCGCAAATTACGAAGTGGGGCAGCATGTTGAATGTTCACAGTCACTCACCTTTCAGGCATGGAAACGTCAACGCTCCAAAAGGCTACATACCTGTAGCCTGAGCGCACTGATTCGTGTGCGCTCTGGGCATTACGGTTCCCGCATGGCTACCTGTGGTGTGTGAGAAATCAAGTCAGCAAGACGCGAGAAGATTGCCCTCTCAATGATTAAAACCGACGGCCCGTGTGAGCGCCGAACAAGCCAAAATTTTTGATCGCCTGTAACATGAGACGCAGCCGACCCGGTTCGTCCCGATTTTCGGGTATGTGCGGCGAAACACAGCGGATACATTCTTTAAGGTTCAGGAACTTCGTCATGACCCAAAAGCAACGCTTGAAATACTCGATTCTGATCGCCCTGGCCGTGCTGGCCTCGATGTTCGGCCTGTCCTACCTGCAGAACATTGGCGTGATCAGCGAAAAGACCTTCCAGTACCTGGCCATTGCGATTGCCGTGGTGGTAGTGGTGATCAACGGCATCATGCGTCGCAAGGTCAAGCCGCACTTCTGATCAGCGCGGCGTGACTCAGGCGCGACCTTCGAGCACTTTGGCAGCCTCTTCATGGAGGCTGTAGCTTTTATCGGCATTGAGGGTGATCACGCCCTCGCTGCACAGACGCTTGAGCACCTCACGCACACTGAGAAACGACAACGGGATGCCCAGCTCCAGCAAGTGGCTGTGCACGCCCCGCACCCCCAGGGTGCGCTGATTGTCGGCTGCGGTGAGGAGGGCGTCGATGACCTTCAGCCGAATCAGGCTGGTGCGCAGACCGAAACACTTGAGCAAATGGCGAATGCGCTGGTTGCCTTGCTGTTCGGGCGCCTTGCCAAAGCCTTGTGAACCGTTGCCATAGTTGGCCTCGGCTGTCGGTGAATGTCCATCCGTGGGCACTTGCGGGTTGTACATGCAAAAACTCCTTATCAGAGCCTGATCAGGAAAATGATGGTGCTCTTATTCAATAAGACGAACGAGAGAGCAAAATCATGAAGTGCCGAATGTAGAAAATTTGTCGGTATCAGGTTTGTCACACTGTCGCCGGCCTGGATAAGCCCCGTTCGTGGCTAAATTATTCCCGGTTAAATGCGTCCTTACGGTGGGGTAGTTGTATCTACCGAGGGTGTTCAATTTGACTGCGGGGTCTGCGTGATTATTTCCAACGGGTTGTCCAGAGTCTGCGTGGCAGGGGTGTTACTGGGGCTGAGTTTTGCGGCCTCGGCGCGCGAGCATGTGGCTCAGGCGTCGGCCGATATTCGCCGTACCACTTACGGCGTGCCACATATCCGCGCCAATGACGAGCGCGGCCTGGGCTTTGGCATCGGTTACGCGTATGCCCAGGACAACCTGTGCCTGCTGGCCAATGAAGTGGTCACGGTGAACGGCGAGCGCACGCGCTATTTCGGCCCCGAGCAGGCAACCCTGGAGGAACGCAACAACCTTGCCAGCGATGTGTTCTTTACCTGGCTCAATACACCCGGCGCGGTGCAGGCATTCTGGCGTGCGCAGACCCCGCAGATCCGCCAGCGTATCGAAGGCTACGTGGCCGGCTATAACCGCTATTTGAAGGAGCAGGGCGCGCCCGCACAATGCCAGGCGGCGTGGGTACGACCGCTGGTTAAAGAGGATCTGGTCAAACTGACGCGCCGGTTGCTGGTAGAAGGTGGCGTTGGCCAGTTCGCCGAAGCCTTGGTGGGCGCCACGCCGCCCCAAGCCATCGCCGGTGTGCAACCCGGCGCGCAGGCATTTGCACAGGCCGCCGCGCATCAGCAACGCTTCAGCCTCGACCGGGGCAGTAATGCCGTCGCGGTGGGGCGTGATCGTTCTTTCAATGGCCGTGGGATGTTGCTGGCCAACCCGCATTTCCCATGGGTGGGTGGCATGCGTTTCTACGAAATGCACCTGACCATCCCTGGCCAACTGGATGTAATGGGTGCCGCACTGCCAGGGTTACCCGTGGTGAATATCGGCTTCAACCAGCACGTGGCGTGGACGCATACAGTGGACACCTCCAAGCATTTCACCCTGTACCGACTGACCCTGGACCCCAAGGATTCCACGCGCTATATGCTTGACGGCAAGTCCGTTGCCCTGGATAAAACCACGCTGACCGTGCAGGTCAAACAGGCCGATGGCAGCCTCAAGGACGTTGCCCACACCGTCTACAGTTCGCAGTTCGGCCCCGTGGTGCAATGGCCCGGCAAGCTGGACTGGGACAACAAATACGCCTTCAGCCTGCGCGACGCGAACCTGGGCAACGACCGCGTACTGCAACAGTGGCATGCCATGAACCGTGCGGGCAGCATCACTGAGCTGCAAACTGCGGTGCACTCCCTTCAGGGCATCCCATGGGTCAACACCCTGGCTGCCGATGATCAGGGGCAGAGCCTGTACATGAACCTGTCGGTAGTACCCAACGTCAGCGCCGCCAAACTGGCGCAATGCAGCGACCCACGGGCCGGCCTGCAAATGATCATGCTCGATGGCAGCCGCAGTGCGTGCGCCTGGGACATCGACCCCAAGGCTGCGCAAGCAGGGATCTTCCCGGCGGCGCAGTTGCCGCAGTTGCAACGCACCGACTATGTACAGCACTCCAACGACTCTGCCTGGATGGCTAACCCCGAGGCGCCGCTGAGCGGGTTCTCGCCGGTGATCAGCCAGGACAATATTGGCCTGAGTCCACGCGCACGTTTCGCCCTGCAACGCCTGCAATCCCTGGACAAACAGCCGATCAGCGTCAGCGACCTGCAAAACATGGTCATGGACAACGAGGTGTACCTGGCGGGCCAAGTCATGCCGGACCTGCTCGATTTTTGCGCCAAGCAACTTGGCACCGACGCCGCCGCGCTCCAGCCACTGTGCACCAGCTTGAAAACCTGGGATCGGCGCGCCAACCTCGACAGCGGCATCGGCCTGGTGCACTTCATCAACCTGATGCAGCACCTGCAGCAAACTCCCGATGCCTGGCGTGTCGCCTTCGACCCGGCCCACCCCCTGACCACGCCCCGCGGCCTCGCCATCGATCGCGCGCCGGTGGCCGCCGCGCTGCGTGAAGCCATGCTGGCGTCCAGCGCAGACGTCAACCAACTCGGCCTGAGCCGTTGGGGTGAGATCCAGGTCAGCGGCCAAACCCCCATCCACGGCGGCCCGCAAGAACTGGGTGTCTACAACGCCATGCAAACCGTGCCCCGCGAAGATGGCAAACGCGAGGTCGTCAGCGGCACCAGTTACCTGCAAATCGTCACCTTTGATAACAACGGCCCCAACGCAGTCGGCGTGCTGGCGTTCTCCGAATCCAGCAACCCGGCGTCCCCTTACTCAAAGGACCAGACCCAGGCCTTCTCCGAGAAAAAACTGCGCCCGTTGCCGTTCACCGACGCTCAGATCAAGGCCGATCCGCAGTACCAACTCCACACCGTGAAGGAGTAGGGCAGGCCCGCAACCCCTTGATGCCAGAGCAGAATATTTTTTGAAATCAAGGGGTTGCAGGCATAGGCAAATGAGTACATAATGGCGCCCATCGAACGCAATGAAGCATTAAAAACTTCAATGTATTCAATGAGTTAGAGTATAGGCAAGCTTCACATAGCCCACTCAAGTTTGTATGCGGTGAATGTCAGCGACAAGGACATTGATCGTTTGAGGCCGAGTAGCAAAATGGTTATGCAGCGGATTGCAAATCCGCCTACGCCGGTTCGATTCCGACCTCGGCCTCCACTCTTGAAAGCCCCGTAGATCAATGGTCTACGGGGTTTTTTATTGTCTGTGATCTAGGAATCCGTTCCGCAACTTTTGGCATGTGTTCCGCAACCCCCCCTAAGGATGGTGACCTTAAGGGTTTTTAGCCACGGCTCTTCGTCGTTACCTAAAGTGCATGAGTCTTTAGATATTCCAAGCGCGTATTTTTTTCACCAGTTCCATAATCCGCTCTTCTAGCTCAGGCCGAAACTTCAGATTCTGTTTGGTAAGGTGCTCGGCATAGGCGAACGCCTTATTATGTTTGTCTGTATAGGCTTTAGCTTTTGAGATGCCGTTTTGATTTAGGTAGTCTTGTATCGCTTCATATTCTCCAATTTGCGGTAAAGGCTTTGTGCTGTGTACAGCTTCAAATGCTTCCTTGGGGATGTAATTTTCGATTTCCTTACATCGAGTTACCCAAACGAGTGCACGTGTTTCTGCCACTTCGTTAATCAATTGGGAAACTCGCGGTTTTAGAGATCCTTTAGAGTGCTTTCGATCACTGTCGCAGACGAAGGCGAAGTTGCGATTAATTTTAAACGCCTTAATGGCCTCTCTTGTTTCAGTGTCGGGCATGCTAGCGTCAATGTTAGCAAGCACAGTACCTCCGTAAAAAACGAATTGGTAGTGTCGTCCTTCGCTAAGTTCTCCGTTACTCCATATGTCAATCCATTTCTTAATGAATACGCGATCAGATGGGCCCTCGACCCAAATTAATCCATTTGCTTGTAATAGATCACTTGCTCTTATTCCTAGATCGTCCAGTACACCGTGACCAGTGGCGTCCCCAGCATATGTGGTTCCAATTACTCCATCGGAGCCTCGTGTGACATGTAATATTTGTGAGTGTTCTGAACTGCCAAAAATATCAATGGCGACATTTGAGTGAGTCGTGAGGAAAATATGGCAATCATTATTTATGGCAAAATTTTCGAGAAATATGAATAGGTTTCTTTGGAGTGCAGGGTGTAGGTTGTTTTCTAGTTCCTCCAAGGAAAAAATATATTTGTTTAAAGGGGTTGATTCAAAACTAGGGCGAACTAATAGATTCAAAAGTGTAAGTATTACAGTTTTCAGACCGCTTCCGGATGCGGACAATGCAATAGGTCCTTTGTCACTCTCACCTAAAAATATTTCCCATTGTTCAGTATCAGAGTGGTATCGGGTAGCTATTTCATTGAAAATTAAGTCGGGTGCAAAAATTTGGTTTAAAGCACCTAGTAGTCTTTCTTGAATCAACGATCTGTCAAATTCAACGTGTAATAAGCACTTTTGGATAATGCGAGTAGCGCCTATGCCACTGCTTGAAAGCGACATGCTGTCATCTATTGTTTCGGGGCTGATATCTCTATCTGCATCTAGTTTGATGTGTTTGTATGGGCGGAGAGGTGATGTTAGCTTCATTCTAGATAGATGCTTGAATTCTACTTCGGAGTACGGTCTATCTATGTTTATGATTTTAATCGTGTCCTTGGTTTCGATAGTCCAAGTAATTTTAGCTCCGACAAATTTAACTCCGTGGTCCTCCCAGTGGCTTCCACCTAAATCACCAGAACTGGTATTTCGATGAAAAACTTGCTGTAGCTGGAGCTCCGTAAGAGGGTGTGTTATTTCGACGCTGCTATCAATGCCATTCTTATTTATTCTGTCTGTGCACAAATAATCAAGTGCGTGCAGTAAGGCCGACTTGCCTATATTGTTCCTGCCAATGATTACGTTGATTTTCTTGAGTTTCTCAATTTTGGCGCCGGTGGCGCCAAAGCTTTTATAGTTTTTCAAGTGAAATCCGTACTCTATTGTCATACAGCCCTCCTAGTGGTGAGATATTTTTACCTCAAACTCATACGTTGTGCCACTGTTAGGGTGATTTTATTTTTTACTTACTTATAGATGTCTGGTTTTCGTTAGGGGTTTCTATGATCTGATCTCTGTTTTTCTATCTAGTTGGTTTTACTATTTCACCAACTCGACGATACACTTTCTTAGTGATTTCTTCAGTAGAGTGTCCGAGAAGCCTGCTCGCATGTGTCAACTCGATCTCGCTGGCTGCCTTCGGACGGATATCCTTAAATTGGAACTGGCGGATCAACACTGCTAGTGCATAGTCACCGTCGGCGCTGGCTTCTAGGGCAGCTTTCTCGCGCGCTTCGTCCCAGCGGTTGCGCAGCATTTGCTGGCTCATACGGAGGCCGGATGTATTGGTGATTAATGTCGATGTTTTTATACTATTGAGTGCTCGACGTTCCTGAAGGTCGTTGATAAAGGCGCTTAACTCAGACTGTACACCCTCGTCTTCCAGTCTCAGACGTAGCTTCTTGGCGGTCTTGCCCTGTTTGACCATTAAGAACCCAGCGCTCAAATCGGTGGTAGCCACCTTTAGTACGTCGGCGGGGCGTTGGCCAGTCAAATAGGCCAGGTCCATTGCGTCCTTGAGTTCCGGCACAGCTGCCGCGTAAACCGCATTCCAAACGATATCGCCAGCGTAATAGTCCCGGGGGGTCTCCTTATTGCGCCGCACGCCGAAGCAAGGGTTGGCGTTGCTGGTCAGGCCCCACTCGCGTGCAATCGTGAACATGTGCGACAGCAGCGCGATTTCCCGGTTTGCCCGGACCTTTGCGGTTCGGGCATCTCGGTACTGTGCGATTACCTGGGGAGTGATCGAGTCGATTGGGGCTTGCTCAAATGCTTTTCGAAGTTGCTTGAGTTCCTTCATGTTGTCGGACTGAGTGCGCGGAGCCTTGGTCGGGATGATTTCTTTTACGTACCTGTCAAACAGCGAGCCCAGAAGGTGACGGGGTTTCGGTGGGGCCCGCCGCTCTAGCCTCGCCCACTCAACTCTGGCTTGGTCGAGGTCGGGTCCTAGGGGAATTTCTTTGCGCTTACCTTCTGCGTCTCTGCCGTTGTAGTAGTAAGAGATCCAGATCTTTCCACTCTTGCGCTTGTGGCAGCGTCGGATCATGCGCGGTGGCAGATCCCGGTTTGCTGTGCTTTTCTGGCGCATCAGTCAGCTCACATTCGCGAGGTCGAGCGACCAGGTTTCCGTCACGGCGTTGACTGCCGAGGGTTTGACCCCGGCGAGCTTCAGGCGGGCATATACCCTGCCTACGACGGGGCGGCGAGCACCGGTCAGGACAAACTCCCAGCGGTTGTCGGTCAGCCACTGAATTTGTTTGGACGGGATTTGGTAGCCGGTGATGGTGGCCAATTCTTCGTCAGCCAGTGTTTCGCTTTGGAATTCCATCATCGCTCCTCCTGCGCTGGGTTGGCGGGACGGCTGTAGCATCGCTGTAAAGTCACCTGCTCGGTGATCACGTAATGAGTGGTCATGCTGCCTCTCCCATTACTTGGCTTTTCTCCACGCGCTTGTTGGCACTGACCAAGGCCATCATCGGCCAGGGCGATACCGAGTTACCAACCATCAACACCTGAGTCTTGTTGCTGAACTTGCGACCGTCGTGCCCTCGATCAATGACGTAGTTGTCGGGAAATCCCTGAGCGCGGTATAGCTCGCGAGGCGTCAGCATGCGCATGCCGATATCTACGATTACGTAGGGCGTGCCCTGGATCGTGACGGTGACAAGAGCCAAACGGTCTCGTGTGGTGATGGTGGCGGCTGGATCGCGCAGGTCGTAGGTGTTGTCACTGCCGTAGTAGCCCATCAGGAAGGCAGCAACGCGCATGGCGCCGGCCTCTACCTCTGGAGCGAGCCTGTATTCGACCAGGGCGTGGTGTTCGGCACCTGCCGTGATGGTGGGGACCAATTCGTCCATGCCCCGGCCGATGCAGTTTTTACGAAGGGTCGAGAGGTGTGCGGTAACGATCTGTTGTTGGCTGCCAGTCGTGGTGATCGCAGTCAGTGGTTTGGCTGCGTGGTGTCCTGGCGTTTCGTTGTATCCGCCGTTGTGTTGCGCCACGTAGGCTACGGCCAAGGCGAAGTGTCCGCCTTTGACGCCGCTGCAGATGGTGCGTAGAGGATCATCGCCCGGCATGTTGCGCTGGCTGCTGCCATTGGCATGCTCGGTGATGAAGGGCGCGAGCTGTGGCGTTACGAGAGTGAAACCGTGGGCTCCGGTGATGGTTTTCGCGGGCTCCTCCACGGAGTGACAACACGCCAGGTCGTTGCCGCTGCGGTTGACGCTGATAATGAATGGGTTTTTATGTTCGATGACATAGCGCTTGGCACCTTTGCGCAGGCGCTCCATCGTTTTGCTCACCAGTGGACGTTTAACGCCTGCTGCACGGCCTTCTTCTTTGTTAAGGAAGATGCTCGGGCAGGGCAGCGACCAATCGATGCAGCTGGCGGCGGTGCGATAGGGTGACTGGCCCTTGCCCGGGTTCTTGAAGTGAGTAGGTTCTGGCCAACGCAACGGCTGTCCGTCACGGCGGGCGATTTTGAACAGACGCTCGCGCGTGGTCGCCGCGCCGAAGTCGCAGGCCTTGAGCTTTCCATACATCAAGTCGTATCCCATGGATCGCAACAGGCTGACAAAACGACTCCAGGTTTGGCCTTTCCGTTTCGGGTCGGGCACCAGGTATTGTTCTTGCACCGGCACTCGCTCGCCCGTAGCGGCGACAGTCAAATCCCGGCGGACCACTCGGCCAGTCACGCGGCAGCGCTTGGCGATCAGCGGGCCCCACTGGAGGATCTGCACCACGTTTTCCATGGTGATCATGCGCGGGCTGACCTGGCCGGCCCACTTCAGGATGACCCATGACTGTGATCGGCTGGTGGTGCTGCGTGCCTGGCCGCCTGCAGCGACGCTGTGATGGGTGCATTCAGGGCTGGCGTGCAGGTGCGCAACTGGGCGACCGCGAGTCGCCAGGCGAGGGCACATGTCATAGACGTCGGTGATGTAATGCTCGGCGCCTGGGTGGTTACGCTTGTGCATGCTGATGGCGTCGGGATTATGGTTGATGGCGATATCGACCGGCATACCGGTGCCCATCTCCTGGCCCATGGTCGCGCCGCCACCGCCAGCGAAGAGGTCCACGCGGATCTCGCCTGCGAAGTTGAGGCCGTACTGGGTTCTTGCTGTTGATACATCTGGTCGAGGATTCAAGGAGGTCATACGGCACCTCCGTGGACGATATTGCTAGATTTGTTCACAATCACAAATTGAATGATGGCTAGGAGCCACAAATGTTTCCCGAGGAAATTCGGTTCAAAACTAATACATTGCTGAAAGCTGCCCTGTCGCCCCCAGGAGCGTTGTTTATTTTTGCGGCTATATTCCTGATGTTTCAGCGTTGGACTTTTGATAACGCTGCTGCTTGGGTCCAAGCCATAGGTTCCATAGGCGCTATTTTGGCTGCGGGTGCAGTTCCTGCTTGGCAGAGACGACTGGAAGCGCGACGTAAAGAAACAGATCAAATACAACAAAAAATTGCTGACTGTTTCCAACTGAGGCGTCTTATCCAAGAGATCAAACATCTTCTTGCCAAGGGCATTAACTCGCCTAACTCCTTTGGCTCGGACGTGCCACTTGTCGAAACTGGGATGAGGGATATCCTTCAGCGCCTTAGTACTTTGGAGGCTGGGCGCTCCGATAAGGTTTTGCTGAAATTTACCTATGACACTCGGCTCATAGTCTTGGATTTTCTTGGAAAGGTCAGGCCTTACGACGTGTGCGGTACTGGTCATCGAGCCTATTTTGAACAAGAGCTGAATAGTATCGACGCCAATCTTCCCCCCTACATTGTCAGTTTGGAGAAGGGCGTTACGGAGATAGGTGAGGATACTTAGTGCTCGTTTATCCCCCTCGACAGGCTGCGCGAGCGGGCCTTCCTGAGTGTTCAGCGTTACATCAGCGAGCGCTGCCCCGCGCAGCTTTTCGTGGGGTAAAAGCACCTCGACGGTCGCACTGGAAGGGGCAACAATGCCTGCTGCTGCGCAGCAGAGACTGTTTGTTACAAGCTTGTCGACACTATCGGCAGTGCGGAGCAAAGTGGACAGGGCTCCGGTATTGTCGTGGTTGTTCTTCATGCCGCTTTCCTCCGGTGTTCGATAGCGAGTTGGTCCATCAGCCGCTGGTGGTAGGTGAGTCGAGCTTCTGCGGCGGGCCATGGACGGATCGTTTCAATCATGGGGTTGATGCCAACCAAGCAATCCCAAATAGCCGGATCGGTAGGCATGAGGTCGCGTCGTTCCGTCGCCAGCGCGATCAGGTCGGCCTTGTAGATGCAGGTGGGGAGTTCGGGTGCGATGTCAAAGCGCTCGCAAACGCGCCACCAAACACAATCCTCGAAGTGTTGGAAGGTGCTAATCCATTGCTTGAGTGGCCGCGTCATGTCGCCCAGGTACGCCTCGGGGGCGTCATGAAGTAGTGCCGCGAGTTTGTGTTCTTCCGGCACCAGGTCGGCGACGATGCAACTGTGCTGGGCCACGCTGTAGAACTCGCGGGTGTGGCCGTTGAAGCGACACAGGTGGGCCAGCGAATGCGAGATATCCCGTGGGTCGATCATGTCGGCGTCAGGCTCAAACAGATCAAAGCGTTTACCTGAGGCAGTGAGGATCCAGTTCATGCTGCTTTCTCCTGTGCAATCGGCTCCAGAAGGGCAGCCATGGCCAGGGCTTTATCCCGCAGGGCAAGCGCTTGGGCGGCGTGGTTTTTTGAGTTCATGGCGCGGAATGTTTCAGCAGCGAGCTGGAGCTTTTCAGCGATGGCGATGAGCTGCAGACAATCAGCCGCTCCCAGCTTGGTCGCTTCCAAGACGCGGGTGTAATCTCCGTAGAGCGATCTGTGGTGCTTTCTGGATTGTTCGAGCAGCAGGTTCAGGTTGCGCATTTCTTCCGAGTTGTCGGCCTGCTGAATGTTCTTCCCTTCCTCGATACCTTCAATGCGGCCATCGTTCAGGCCGCCTCGGTAACCAGTCCAGTAAAGGATCGCGAGTGCGATAACGCTGACAATCAGTGCGCAGATTTCAATTGCAGTCATGTGGTGTGCTCCTGGTGGTTTCGTTGGCTGGTGGTGGCAGCCGTTGGGTTGCTGGTTTTAATCGGTTGAATTAGTCGGTGGTCGTGGCATGTCTTCGTCTGCCTTGTAGGCACGAATGTCGATCAGCGCGGCCACGTGCCTGATATGGACGTACCTCAACGCCTTGACGCTGAGGTCCAGGGTCGTCACCGGCAACTGGATCCGGCCGCTGTTGATCGCCTCGGTGAAGGTCTTTTCATTGAGGTTCTTGAAGTAATGCACGCGCAGCTTTTCCAGGGGGATAAGCACGTCGCCGAAAAGGTGATGCAGCATGTCGACGGTGGAGCTATTCGGTGCGGGCAGCAGTCGTAGCGGTGTTTGGCTGGCGTTACTCATGAGCATCGGCCTTCTTGCGTTTGAGTCGTGAAGGGTGGTTCCAGGCATTCAGGCAATGGCGCTTGGTCAGCTCCCGCAGATGCTCTGGCACTTCGAGGAGTGCAGTGTTGCGCTCCTCGCGTGTGCGCATGGCGACGATCTGGCGGGCGTACTCCCTAGGCCACGTCACGGTTGTCTACCGGAATCGCTGGTAGTTCGAGCCCCAGTTGCTCGGCCAGCCAGCGCATGCCGGCCTGCCGGACCCTGGTCGACTGGCTGTACTGCATGCCGGCCTTTTCGTGGTACCAGTTGCTGTCCTTGATCCGCAGGTATTCGCGATCACGGACGGGGAAGGCCGGCAGGTTGCGGTCATTGAGCAAGCCCTTGTGGTGCATGAGCGCGATGAGCTTGGGGCGGGTGAGGCCGAAGTACTTGGCGGCTTTATCCAGGCTACGTTCCATTTTGGCCTCCTAGGCTGCATGCGCGGCGGGTGTCGCCATGACGGCCAGGTGGTTGATGGATTCGGCGACCATGGAGTAGATCTCCACGTCGCTCCCGTAGACTGTGAAGCACTTGGTACGCGGCTTTCTGACGCCGATGCTCAAGATGGTGGTGATTCCAGAGCGGGTTTTGTTGCGATGGATTGCCAGGTTGATCGGTTGCTCAAAGCCCATGTCGAGACTGATGACGCCGCCGGTTTGCACCAGGTCGAACACCTGCTGCTTGTGTTCAATCTCAAACACGCCATAGCGGCGGTCTGCGTGCGGCAGAGACGATGGGCCAGTAGAGGTGGTTGGTCCGTTGACAATCTCTTCAATGAAGTCCGCAAGCTTGAGGTGCATCTTCTTGCTGTTAGTCAGGGTCAGCGTGTGGCGTTCGCTTCCCAGTTCAACAGTGAAGTGCGTGTCGGCCTTACGGCGTTCGACTTTCAGGCGAAAGGCTAGTGACTCTCGCTGAGTCTCGGCGCGCAGGAGGTGGTTGAAGGTTTCGGTTAGATTGACCTGAGCCTTGAGCAGGGTCAGCGTGCGGTTGTCGAGTTTGTACTTGCTCATGCTGCGCGCCCCCCGCCGTTCGGATCGAATGGGGTGGGTACGTTGCGCGATTGCTGCTTCGGTTTGGTAGTGACAAACGAGCAACCGCTCTCGCGGGCCAAGCGTCGGATCTCGAAGATTAGGAAGGGCTCAGCAGCGGCGGGGTGGACGTGCAGGGTTGTAGTGGTGTGCATTGTCTTGCATCGCTCTGTGGTGGAAGAGTCATAGCAAGATCAACCATAACCACCCGCAATGTCAACTGTCGGTTGATATTGCGTGTTAAAATTGCCAGTGATGCCGCTTTGCTATCGTTAAATCAACATCTCAGATAAGCTCAGATTCACAAGATGCCATCAGAGGCATTAGAAAAAGGGCTGATGGATCTAGGGTGAGTAAATGGACGAGAAGGTGCCCCTGGCAAGCACATCGATGAGCGATGAAGCAGCTGTTTATGCGGCGTTTGGAATCCCCATCCCTAAAATTGACCGCATCAAAATCTTTAGCGCTAGTCAATGGGAAGACTTCACTCTCGAATGGGTTGATTCGATCCGTGAAAATTACAAGGAGGTTGAGCGTTGTGGTGGTGCAGGCGATATGGGGAGAGACATTATCGCTACTGATATAGTTGACCAAAATGTTTGGGATAATTATCAGTGTAAGCATTATAAGAGCGGGTTGACGCCGTCTGATATATGGCTAGAGCTGGGTAAGTTGGTCTATTATTCATTTATTGGGGAATATCGTTACCCAAGAAATTATTACTTCATAGCGCCGCAGGGCGCTGGAACAAAGCTCTCAAATTTGCTCAAGAAACCAGAGTTGCTGAAAGAGCAGTTGAAACTCCAGTGGAAAGAGCAGTGTGAAAGGAAGATTACGTCCACAGATGATATTGTCCTTTCTGGGGATATTGAAAGTTATCTAGATGGATTGGATTTTACAATTTTTCATGCGGTACCTCCTCTTCGCATCATTGAACAACACGCCAAAACACGTTGGCATGCTGCACGTTTTGGCGGTGGATTACCTTTGCGTCCTACAGTCGAAACGCCTCCAGAGGAAATTGCAAGCGAAGAGGTAAATTATGTAAAAGCGTTGTTAGATGTGTATGGTGAGGCTCTTTCTACAGTAGTCAACTCTGCGAAAGAGTTAACTGCTTTTAAAAAATATAATCGCCATTTCAGTTCCTCACGTTTTGAATTCTATAGCGCAGAAGCATTGCGAACTTTCTCTCGAGATACGCTTCCGCCGGGACCTTTTACTAAGCTGCAACATCTCGTAAAGGCAGGTGTGGCTGACGTACTGGATGCAGATCATGAATTAAAATTTTTGCGTTTGACGTCGGTTACCAATTTTGCAGCATTATTGCCTATTACCGATAATCCGCTGGTGGAACGTCTTACCGTTTTAGATAAGAAAGGTATCTGCCATCAGTTAGTGAATGATGGTGAGTTTGGTTGGGGGGGTGATGATGAATGAGTCAACAACGTTTCCGCAATTTAATGGCCCTCTTGAAGTGGGTTTAAGGGCGTTGGCGGTTCTTACCGAGGATTATCCTTCTGCATATACATTGCAGCGTTTAGTTATATTGGACTACCTGATAGTACATTCTGATGATTTGAATTTTGGGCCAGTCGGTCTGCATCCACAGACTCCTCATAGGAGTGGAGAGCTCTTAGTGAGGCGTGCGGCTCTCGAAAAAGGTCTTCTTTTATATCAAAGCAAAGGGTTACTTGAGAGGAAGTTCATGGAGGACGGTGTTTTGTACTCGGCTACCGAAAAGTCTGGTTCTTTTATGGACGTGCTCAATGCAAATTATGCACTAAAGCTTCGTGATAGGGCCGGTTGGTTGGTGGAACGTTTCAAAGAGCATTCGGATCAGGAGCTTTCCGAATTAGTAAAGAGCGAGGCGGGTGACTGGGGGGCTGAGTTTGAAATGGCCCCGGCTCTTAAAAAAGGACTTGAGCTATGAAGGGCTTTCAAATTTCTAGTTTGACACTGTCCGGAGCTTCCGTCCCAAATGCAGAAGTAAGTTTTAAAAAGGGATTAAATGTAATATCTGGGCCTTCAGATACTGGTAAAACATTCATTGTTCAGTGCATTGATTATCTTCTAGGCGCTAGTAAAGTTCCTAAAAGTGTGCCTGAGGCATCTTTTTATGAAAGCGCAGAGCTCTGTATTGTCGAAGCAGAAACGGGGGAAGAAGTAAGGATTTCACGAAGCTTAAAAACTGCAGGTAAATTCAAAGTCGTAAGCTCAACTGAGTCATTTTATCTAGCAGCCAAGCACAAGGCGGGCGACCAAAAAACTATCTCTAATTTTCTTTTGACAATGTCTGGTTTCATAGGGAAACGAGTCAGGGTCAATAAAGATGGTAAAGTCAGGGAGCTTAGCTTTAGGGATATTGCCCGCCTTATAATCGTTGATGAAGAATCAATAATTAAGGAAATATCGCCAGCGCTCACGGGCCAATACATTTCTGCTACTGCAGAAAGTTCTGTTTTGAGATTGTTGTTGACCGGCGTTGATGCATCTTTGATAGAGGGGGTGGAAGAGCAAAAGCTCTCTCCTTTAAAACAATTAGGTAAAGCTGAGTTATTAAGTTATTTACTGGTTGAGAATAGTAAAAGAATTGATTCTTTGTCGCTTTCTACCAGTACATGGGAAGACGCGTATGAGGAGTCAAAAAGGATTGATGTCGTCTACAGTGATACGGAGCTTGCGCTGCAGGCGGATAATGAAACCTTATATTTTCTTGAGGCTCGTCGGAGGGAGGTTCTTGTTGAGTTGTATAAGGTAGAGTCAAGAGTAGATGTTCTGGCTGAGTTGAAGAGCCGGTTTTCACTGTTAAAGCAGCAGTACATTTCGGATCTCGCGAGGCTGCAAAGTATTGCTGAGGTCAGCTTTCGGCTTGACCAAATGGGGGAGGAGAACTGTCCAGTCTGTGGGGCGTCATCTGTCCATCAGGTTCATGATCATGATCGGATTGAACCCTCTCATGAGCAGATAGCTTTTTCGTGTCAGGCAGAGATTAGGAAAATCAACTCTCTATTATCTGACCTGGAAGAGACAAGGGTAGATAATGAATCGCAGATTGATGAGTTTACCCAAGAGCTTGGGAGTTTAAAGGTTGAGTTGAAAGTTATTGGTGAAGAACTGGATTGGCAGATTAAGCCAAAAATTGAAGCAGCACTGAATGCTTTTTTACATGTTCAAGGTGAGCGTGATTTATATAATCGAGCGCTAGACTTGTTCGAGCGAGCTCATGAGCTTGAGGATATGTTATTAGAAGTTGAAGGCGCAGGAAGCTCCCCAGGAGAGAGTATGCCGTCTCCCAAGTTGGGTGCTGGAGAGGTTAGTGACTTTATCTATGAGGTTGAAGAATTACTTGCAGAATGGAATTTTCCAAACCATGGTCGGATAGGTTTCAGTGAGAAAGAACAGGATATAGTTTTGATTGATAGAGCTAGGTCTAGCCATGGTAAAGGCGTTCGTGCTATTACCCATGCGGCTTTCTCTCTTTCTCTGCTTCTGCATTGCATTAAGAAGCACCTGCCTCATCCGGGAGTTGTGATCATCGATTCGCCGTTGGTTGTATATCGTGAGCCAGATACGGATGAGGTTGGCTTTACTCATGAAGTTAAAGACTCATTCTATCGATCACTAGCAAAAAACTTTAGAGAACAGCAGGTGATAGTGGTGGAGAACGACGAGCCACCGAAGGATATTGCAGAGTTTGCATGTTTGATTAAATTTACCGCATCATCCAGTGGTCGAGGCGGCTTTATACCGTCTTGATGTTTTTCCGAGCCAATCAAGGTTGGCTCGGGAAATTATGGCTGTAAAATGCTTGATCACTCGGGAACGAATGATCCTACTACCTTGCCGCAAATATGTGTTTCTTCAGTAATTTCGATGATTGGATATTGAGGGTTGATTGGCCTAAGGAATTGTCTGCCAGCATCTTTTACTAGAACTTTAAATGTGGCTTCATTGGTGCGCGGAAGCCGAGCAATTACTCGATCACCCGTCTTTGTTTCTGCCTCTGGGTCTACAAAAATAATGCAGCCGGTTGGATAGCTACGCCCAGGCCCGGGGTTTGTCATCGAATCGCCAAGTACTTTCAATGCATATCCCTGATTGCTGATCGCAACAGGACAGGAAAGCCAAGAATCAGCATCATAGGATTCGAAGTTTGAAACCGCTTCACACCATGCGCCTGCCTGCACCCAGGAAATCAAAGGGACCTTCCCAAAGTGTTGCCCCATTTCGCGGACATTACTTCCATCGCCGACTATCAGTTGGTGAATATTACTCTCACCAATTTGTGCCTTCGGTAACACACCGTACTCTAACCATTCTCTTCGAACTCCTAACCAGGAGCAAAGCGCAGCCATGCTGTCGGCTTCGGCTATCGACTCGCCGTTTAGCCATTTACTGATTGCCTGAGTGGTCTTCTCCACTCCTTGTCTTTTCAGCTGACGATGAATGTCGACGCCCCGACCTCGGCTTCGTATACCGGCATCATCAAGAGCTTCATGGAGGCGCTCGCTGAACGCTGCGCGGAGAGTATTTTTATCAACCATGGGTTGATAGTCTCACAGAGGTTGCGCAATAGTCAGTTGATCTATAATATCAACCAGAAGTTGATAAGTGGAGGTTGTCATGCTCGACCCTGCAGATTTTCCAAACGCGCTAGCCTTCGCTTTTGAAGCTGTAGGCGGCATAGGAGCCGCCGCTAAGATATGCAATAGAAGCTATCAGGCATTGAATAAATGGCGTCAGGCTGCATGCCTGCCGCGTACGGACTACACCGGTGAAACCAAGTATGCCGAGTTGTTGGCTATTGCGGCGAAGCAGAATGGCAACGCCTTCCAAGCCGCTTGGTTGTTGAACGCTTCTGCTCCTCAAAAAGCCGTCGCGTAGCAAGAAAAAAGGCGACCCAAAGGTCGCCCAGTTCCTCCCGGCACACACCACCACAGTGCTGTCGGGTCGCGATAGAGGTCGGCGGGCACACCACATGCTAAACCGCCTCCCTTTACCGCGCTTTCAAGGCACGGATGCCTTGGGTTGCTGCCTTTTCCACCACAGATTAGGCAGCTGTTGCGCCAGAGGTGAGCAACGGATTGTTCGCCTCGGCACGGTGCCGGTTTCGATCCCTAAGGTCTGGCCGGCGTTTGGGCCCTTTCAAGCCACGCGGCAAATGTATCACCACTGTACGCCGCGCGGCACTGGCAACTTATTAGGATTAATGCCATGAGCCGAATTGCTCTGAGTTGCGTTGATCGAGCACACAGGGAAGTCCTGACGCTCGAATTGGCGCTGTACCACGCCGCACGGGACTATCCCGGTGGCGCCGCTGCAATCGCCGCCACCACCGGCCGCAACCCCACCACTTTGCAACACAAGTTGTCTCCCACTCATCCCAGCCACACGGTCAACGTCCAGGAGTTCGGTGAGATCCTGGAACTGACCAAGGACCGGCGCATCCTTGATGCGGTGCATGTCCTTGTCGGCGACACGACCTGGCAGGAACTGGCCGAGGCGTACACCAGCGATATGCCGGAGACCCTAACCACAGGTATTGCCGGCTATTTCCGGCAGGTGGCGGATCTTGCAGATACCTGGGCTAAGAGCATTGGGGATGGTGTCGTCAGTGATTCCGAACTGGCCGAAATTCGCCTGCAGGTGTTTCGCGGTATTCAGGGGCTGTTGGGGATGGTCAACCGCGCCGCGTACGTGAACCAAATCACGCGGGGGGCTGACCATGGCTGACATCTCCGATTTTGCCAATGACCTGGTGCAAGAGCGCCTGGATCGAGCCCTTGCTGCACGTAGTGCAAGTAAAACCGCCACGGCCGCGCATTCGTTCATGTTTTGCGAGGTATGCGAGGAGCCAATCCCGTTGGCGCGCCGTGTTGCAATCCCTGGCTGCACTCAATGCGTTGGTTGCCAAAGCATCGACGAAGCACGGAGGGCTCGCCATGCTCGATGAGGTACTCCGTCAGTTTTCGGATTATGGCCTTGAGCCCGACCAGCCACTGCAGTTCGGCAAACTGACCCGCTGCAAAAATTCCCAGGACAAGGGCAAGGAAAAGAACGGCTGGTACGTGGTCCATGAACACCACACCGAAAAAAACGAAACGCTGATCTTCGGCAGCTTCGGTGATTGGCGTTCTGGCGGAACCCAAAAAATCAAGGTAAAGGCAGGGCGCATGAGTCCTGAAGAGCGCGAAGTTATGCGCGCTCGACAGGAGGATGCCAAGCGCAAGGCTGCTGAAATTGCGGCAAACGCCTCACGTCGGGCGGCGAGTCGTGCTGCCGGCTTATTCATGCGCATGCCAGAGAAGGGCAAGAGCGACTATCTGGATCGCAAGCAGATCGTTGGTTTCAAGGTTCGTTATGCGCCGCGCACAGGCGCGGTGCTGGTTCCCATGTGCAACGTCCGTGACCAGATTGTCGGTCTGCAGGTGATCTACCCCTGCAAGCAGGAAGACACCGGGCGCGACAAAGCCTACTGGCCCTATGGGATGTCGAAGGAAGGTGCTTTTCACCTGATCGGACCGCACCCTGACCCTGGCGAGCCGGTGCTGATCTGTGAAGGCTATGCGACGGGAGCCAGCCTGCACATGGCGACTTCTATGCCGGTGGCTATCGCTTTCGACGCAGGTAATTTGCTCTCGGTCTCCAAGGCCATGCGCGAGCGCTTCCCTGGCTGCCCGGTGATTATCTGCCGTGACGATGACTGGAAAACCAAACGCCCCAACGGCGATCCCTGGAACCCCGGCGAAGAGAAGGCCAGCAACGCTGCACTGATCGTCGGTGGCCAGGTGGTCGCACCGGTGTTTTCCAGCGAGCGCGAGATCAAGTGGACCGACTTCAACGACTTGCACGTCGCGGAGGGATTGGAGGCCGTCCGCCGCCAGGTGTTGGCGGTGGTCAAGCCCCCGGCAGCGGGTGGTTGGAAAGATCAGCTCGCTCGTAGTGAGAGTGGCGCACTGATTGCGCATATGCAAAATGTGGAGCTGATCCTGGGCAATGATGAGCGTTGGGCGGGTGTTATCAGCTACAGCGCCTTCAGTTCAAAACTGGTCAAGTTGCGTTCTGCACCTTATGGCGGCGGTGCTGGGGACTGGGCTGACATTGACGACGTGCGGGTAATGAAGTGGCTTGCGCAACACTACAATCTGCGGGTGAAAGCATCCCATGTGATTGAGGCGGTGAGTGTCGTCGCGCACGATCATGCTTTTCACCCCGTGCGTGAGTACCTGAAAAAGCTTGAGTGGGATCGCGTCCCTCGGCTCGATACCTGGTTGACCGAGGTGATGGGTGTTTACCCCACGGATTACACAAAGAAGGTGGGCAAACGTTGGATGTTGTCGGCCGTTGCTCGGGTGATGAAACCTGGCTGCAAAGCGGACTCGGTCATGATCTTGGAAGGTGCCCAAGGTGCAGGTAAGTCCACGGCCATGAGCATATTGGGCGGCGAGTGGTTTATGGATACACCGTTTGCCCTTGGCGACAAGGACGGATTCCAGGCCATTCGAGGTAAGTGGATTGTCGAGTTGGGTGAGCTGGATAGCTTTAACAAGGCAGAAAGCACCAAGGCCAAGCAGTTCTTCTCGGCCTCTACTGATACCTATCGCGAGAGCTACGGTCGTAGAACGAACGACGTGCCACGCCAGTGTGTGTTCGTTGGTACTACCAACCAGGACGAATACCTCAAGGACGCTACCGGTAATCGACGGTATTGGCCTGTTGCCTGTATGAAGGTCGATCTGGTGAAGCTCCGTGAAATCCGCGATCAACTCTGGGCTGAGGCGATGTTTTGCTATGAGGCCGGAGATATCTGGTGGGTTACGCCTGCTGAGGCTCCGTTGTTTGCTGAGGCACAGGATCAGCGATTTGTTGTTGATGAGTGGGAAGGGCCGATCTTGAGCTGGCTAGAGGATGTCCAGATTGGTGAGACCACCTCTGGCAGTGATGTGCTGAGTCAGGCGCTTAGGCTGGATTTGGGGCATTGGGGCAAACCCGAACAGATCCGTGTTGGGGCAATCATGCATCGCCTTGGTTGGCGACGTGTGCGCATGCCGGCGTTACCGAAGAGCGGTAAGCGTCCATGGGCGTACAAGAAGCCCAAGAACTGGGGCAGCCCGCCCGCACCGCAGCGCGTTGCCAACGAGGAGCCGTGCTTTGATTAAACGAATCGATGAAATGCTCAAACTCTGGGCTGAGGATCTGCACTCGCCCATGAACTCTGATAGCGGAGGAACTGGCGGTGGCAACATGATCGCCATGTTGATGGAGTGCAAAGGCGAGCTGATACGTGGGACACGCGGTAGCCGCGTGCTTTTGGATGAATCGGTGGACATTGAACTGATCGTCAACAAGCACCTGCCGCCGCAGCTGTCTGTGGTGGTGAGAGAGCACTACTGCAACCACGAGAGCTTTCTTGCGCAGAAGATCACGCATTGTGGCTGTTGCCGCAAAACTTACTACGAGCGCCTGCACCAGGCGCACGTGTGCATTGCTGGTTTACTGATAAAGCAAGCTGCATGATACTTGTCAGCACTCTGCTTGGTGCTGTCTCACAGTCCCACCATTTTTCATGTGGTGGGAAAGCTACAGGCCACGCCGCTCGCGGGCTGTCCCACTGTCCTACCTAAAACCCCCACCCGCGCATGTGAGCGTAGTATCATGTATGCACGCGCTTCGCGCACGCGTGTTATTTGTTTTCTCTCTATATGCGAAGAAAATAGATAAATAGTAGGACAGTGGGACAGAGCCTTTATTTTCGGGGCTCTCAGCTGTCCCACCTGACTCCAAAGCGGTGGGACAGGTAGGACAGCGACTTGAAAGCGATAGCCGATTGAATGTATTGCCCCCGTGTTGTACCTGCGTCATACCTGTATTGCACCCGTATTGCGCCATGGCATTAAAACTCGCTTGCTGCCAGGAAACTCAGCCTGTAAAAAGTACCCATCTTCGATAGGTGCGACCGCAAAGAGCGGCATTCACCAACATACCAAACCCGGCCCTCGCGCCGGGTTTTTGCGTTTATGGGGTAGGGCGATGACGAACGAGCAGCAGGCGCTAATTGATATGCCGATCTGGATGGTGATCGTACTGTCCCTGGTCGGCGGGATCTCGGGCGAGGCATGGCGGGCCGACAAGGCAGGGGTGAGCGGCTGGTCGTTGGTTCGCCGCTTGCTGCTCCGATCTGGTGCCTGCGTGGTCTGCGGGCTTTCCACGATGATGCTGCTCCACGCTTCGGGCATGTCGGTCCTGGCGGCGGGTAGCATCGGGTGTCTCACGGCGATGGCCGGCGCAGACGTCGCGATTGGCTTATACGAACGCTGGGCCGCCAAGCGACTGGGTGTTTGCGAGGTAGTAACGCCAAAGGGTGAATCTGGGCAGTGAGCGGCCAGGCAAAGCCTTCCAGCCCCTACAACTACCGCTGGCAGCAAGCCCGCGAAGGCTTCCTACGCAAGCATCCTCTGTGCGCTCGCTGCCAGCGCCAAGGGATCGTAGAGCCGGCCTGCATCGTCGACCACATCACCCCGCACCGTGGCGACATGACGCTGTTCTGGGATCGGTCCAATTGGCAGTCGCTCTGTGGTCCTTGCCACAACTCGTACAAGCAGCGCCTGGAGAAGTCGGGCCGCGAGATCGGGTGCGACCAGGGCGGCAAGCCGCTGGATCCAGGGCATCACTGGAACCGCTGAATTTGCACCAGAAACGCGCATTTTTAGGCTTCCCAGTGGGTATGGGGGCGGAAAAGTTTTTTGCAAAAACACTCTAGACCGATCGCCCCTCTCTCTGTGCAAAGCCGCGAAAAATGGGAAGGGGGGGTATCAATAGGTGGGGGTAAATAACGGATTAACAGGAGGTTTGTATGGCTGGAAACGGAAACTCAGGAAGGCCAGCAAAGCCAGCTGTGTTGCATTTGCTGGATGGTAACAAAGGCAAAAAGGCCTTCGGTGCGTTGATGGATGATCTTACCTCTCCGTCTGTTCCGGTTCAGGCCCCGCCGATGCCTGACTGTTTGACCGACGATGCCGTTGCCGAGTGGGAGCGCCTGGTTCCAGACCTGATCCTGCTCGGGCTGATTTCCAAGTTGGACATGATGGCGCTGGCCACCTACTGCGAAGCGGTTGCCGACTGGAAGCGATTCCGCCGCCGCATCGCTGATGCCAACGCAAGCCAGGAGGGTGCCGCCGACAAGGGTGACATCCAGGTATTCAAAACCGGCGCCACTCAAATCTCCGTATGGCGCCAGTTGGCGAACGATGCCGAGAAACGTGCAAACGCTGCGGGTGCAATGTTCGGGTTCTCGCCTATGGCGCGACGCAACCTGAAGGTGGCGCCTCCACAAGGTGACCTCTTCCCCAATGAACAACGAGACGCCGCCAACAAGTACTTCTCCTGAGGATGATCGCGTTACCGCGTTCGCCCGTTCGGTCAAGGCCAAGCAGATTGTCGCGGGGCCGGATGTGCGCAACGCCGCCCGGCGGCACCTGCGTGACCTGCGCACCGGCCCCAAGCGTGGCCTGTATTGGGATCTGGAGGCAGCCAACCGCGCCATCGGCTTTTTTGAAGACGTGCTGTTCCTCAACGGCGGCGATTATGAGGGGCTGAATTTCATCCTCGCGCCGTGGCAAGCCTTCGTTGTGGGCAGCCTGTTCGGTTGGAAAACCGAAGACGGCTTTCGCCGGTTCCGTATTGCGTACATTGAAACGGGGAAGGGCAGCGGCAAATCACCCTTGGCGGCTGGCATCGGCCTGTACGGCCTAGTCGCGGACGGCGAAGCTCGCGCCGAGGTTTACGCCGCCGCCACGAAAAAGGATCAGGCCATGGTCCTGTTCCGCGATGCAGTGGCCATGGTCGATCTGTCCAAACACCTTGGCTCACGCCTGCACCAGTCTGGTACCGGCGACAAGGTGTGGAACCTGTACTACCCGAACACCCGGTCGTTCTTCAAACCGATCAGCGCCGACGACGGCCAGTCCGGACCGCGTCCGCACATGGCGCTGCTTGATGAGATCCACGAACACAAAACCGCCACTGTCGTGAACATGATGCGCGCCGGTACCAAGCACCGGAAGCAAGCGCTGATTGTGATGATCACCAACAGCGGCTCGGACAAGAACAGCGTTTGCTGGGAGCACCACGAGCTGGGCTCGCGGATCTGCGCCGGCAAAGAAGAAAACGACAGCTTCTTCGCTTTCATCTGCAGCCTGGACAAAGGTGATGACCCGTTCCTGAGCGAAGACTGCTGGGCCAAGGTCAACCCGAGTCTGGATTTCAAGCTGGAAGGGCAGGTCGATGGCATTCCCGGTCGCAAGTACTTGCGCGAGCAGGTCGCTGAAGCCCGTGGCATGCCGTCGAAAGAGGCGGTGGTCCGGCGGCTCAACTTCTGCGAATGGACCCAGGCCACCACGGCTTGGATCTCGTGGGATGTCTGGAGCCAGGCCCAGGAGCTGGTGCCGATGTCGATGCTGCGCAACCGCACCTGCGTTGCCGGCCTCGACCTGGCCAGCACCACTGACCTGACGGCGTTCGTCATCCTGTTCTACCCGACGTATGAGGATCCGCACTGGCGATTGTTGCCGTATTTCTGGATCCCGGACTTTGAGTTGGATGAGCGTGAGAAGCGCGACAAGGTGCCGTACAAGGCCTGGATCAAGTCGCGGGATCTCGAAACCACACCCGGCCGGGCCATCAGCAAGCTCTTTGTGCTGCGCCGCCTGGTGACTATCTGCGAGTACTTCGGTGTGCGCAAGATCGCCTATGACCGCTGGCGCATCGAGGACTTGAAACAACTGATGGATGAACACGACATCGCGTTGCCGGAAATGGCGCCCTTCGGTCAGGGTTACAAGGACATGGGCCCGGCCGTGGATGAGTTTGAGCGGCGTCTGCTGGGCCTGGCCCAGGCGAAAGCCACCACCATTGATCCTGATGTTGAGGATGCGGAGATCATCGCTGAAAGCACGGTCGAGACCCTGCGCCACGATGGCAACCCGGTGATGACCTGGTGCGCCGGTAACGCCGTGGTCACCGCTGACCCGGCCAACAACCGCAAGGTCGACAAGGCCAAAGCCATTGGCCGAATCGACGGCATCGTCGGCGCCGTCATGTCGGTGGGCATCAGCAACTCGGTGTCGGCCAGCGACAGCGGTAAATCCATCTACGACCAAGGGGTTGGCATTTGAAACTTATCACCTGGGCCTCTTGGCTCGCCGGCTTGCTGGGCTTTGGCCTGCTGATCGCCGGCATCGCGCTGATCCATGTTCCCGCCGCGTTCATCGTTGCGGGCATTGGCTTGTTGGGCTGGGCGTACATCGCTGATAGAGCAGCCGCCTCCATGAGCCGTAAACCCTCGCCGGGAGGTGGCTGATCATGTTCTTCAGCAACCTGCGTGGCGCTGACCAAGGGCTGGTGACCAATGACGGCACAGGTCTGTGGAGCAGCATGATCGGTCGGAGCAGGTCGGCCGCCGGGGTCAAGGTCACGCCGGACAGCGCCTTGGCAATCACGGTCTTGCAAAACTGCGTCACGCTGCTGGCCGAGAGCGTGGCCCAACTGCCTCTTGAGATGTATCGCCGCCTGGGCGATGGCAAGCGCGAGTCAGCGTCGGATCACCCGCTGTATGACGTGTTGCGGTACCAGCCGAACCCCTGGCAGACGCCTTATGAGTACCGCGAGTGCAGTCAGCTCGCATGCGCCCTGCGTGGCAATGCCTACAGCTTCATTGAGCGTCACGACGATGGATCGGTGAAGGCGCTGTACCCGATGCACAACGACAAGGTGACGGTGCTCAAGGGCCCAGATTTGCTGCCGTATTACCGCGTGGGCGGCCATGACCCGTTGCCCATGCGCCTGGTGCATCACGTACGCTGGCACACGAAAAACCATTACACCGGCATGTCACCCATTGAGTTACACGCCGATGCAGTAGGCCTGGCACAGGCCGTCCGGCATTACGCGAGCAAGTCGTTTGCCAACGGCACGGCGGTCAGCGGCGTGATTGAGCGCCCGAAAGAGTCGGTGGCGATCAAGGACGAAAGCAGCATCCAGCGCATCGTTGACCAGTGGGGCGAGAAGTTCTCCGGCGTCGACAACGCGAAAAAGGTCGCAATGCTCCAAGAGGGCATGACCTTCAAACCGCTGTCGATGAGCAACGTCGATGCCGAGCTGCTGGGCATTCTAAAGATTACCGGTACCGACCTGGCCAGGATCTACAAGATCCCGCCGCACATGATTAACGACCTGGAAAAGGCTAGCTACAACAGCCTGGAACAGTTGCTTATCCAGTACGTGATCTTCGCCCTGATGCCTTGGGTCAAGCGCCACGAAGAAGCAATGATGCGCGACTTCTTGCTGCCGGGGGAGCGCCGTCAATACTTCATCGAGTTCAACCTTTCAGGGTTGCTGCGCGGCGACCAGAAGAGCCGCTACGACTCCTACGCCGTTGGCCGTCAGTGGGGCTGGCTGTCAATCAACGACATTCGCCGGCTGGAAAATATGCCGCCGGTGGCCAATGGCGATATTTATCTGCAGCCGCTGAACATGACTGACGTCGCCAACGAGCTGCCCAATATGCACAACCCCAACGTCCGCGCCCAGCTGGAGCAGCAGCGCGACGACATCGTGAGGATGCTTGCCGCATGAAACGACACCTCAGGGCTGCCAGCCTGCTGTTCAATCAGCCGCTGTTAGTCACCCCGGACATGCTCGACTTGGGTATGCGCTGGGCCAACAACACCATGAGCCTGAACATCGTCAATCTGGATATGGGCGCACTGTCGGGCATGTCTGCCGAATCCAAGCTGTTCTATGACGATGATGACTACGAACGCCGAGTGATTGAGCGGGAAGAGCAACGCCGGGCGGCCATTGGGCAAACTGGTGTCGAAGTGATCCCCGTCTCTGGCGTACTGGTCAGTCGCGGCAGCCACCTGGCTGCTTGTGAAACCATGACCAGCTACGAAGATCTGCGGCGAATGATCAACACGGCAGTGGCCGATCCGATGGTCGAGCAGATCGTGCTCGATATCGACAGCCCGGGCGGCAGCGCGGTCGGGGCCTTTGAGTTGGCCGCCGATATCCGTGCGGCCACTCAGATCAAGCCCATCACCGGCCTGGTCAACTTCATGGCTTACTCGGGCGGCTATCTGTTGGCGGCGGCCTGTACGGAAGTGGTGGTTAGCCTGACTTCGGGTGTCGGTTCCATTGGCGTGATCGCCAGTCACATGGACCGTTCCCGCATGTTGGAAGGGGCGGGTGTGAAGGTGACCACCGTGTATGCAGGGGCTCACAAGAATGACATGAGCCCTGATGAGCCGCTCACCGATCAGTCGCTGCAGGTGCTCAACACGTTGGTGCAGGAGAGTTATCAGCTCTTTACCAGCCATGTTGCCGAGTATCGGAACCGCGATGTGGCCGACATCATCGCCACCGAAGCGGCCTGCTACCGAGGTCCGGCCGCGCTCGCTGCTGGTCTCGCGGATCGCTTGCAAACACCGCAACTCACCGTCGACAACCTGTCCCGCGCCGTCGCGGCCAGCCGCAGCCAACGCCAGAGCAGTGTGCAGGCCCGCCAGCGCATCAGCGTCCAGGCCGCCGCCATTAACATCCAGGCGCAGCTCTAACACCGACACACTCTGACCGCGTTCGCGGCAGTGATACCGACCGCCCTAGTGGCGGTTTTTTAATGCCCAGGAGGCAGCATGTCCTTAGTAACCCAACTGCGTAGCGAACGCGCCCAACTCAATGGACAGATCCAGGCCCTGGCCCAGATCGAGGCCGGTGGCGGCTCTCTCACCGCCGAGCAGCTCAGCCAATTCACTCAGCTCAGTGCTGACTTCAACAGCCTCGGTGACAAGATTGCCAGGGCCGAATCCGCCGAGCGTGCAGCGGCCAGTGCGGCAGTAGAGGTTGATGTCAGTGCCCAGGGTATTATCGGCCCACCCAAAACCCATATCAGCGGCCCACATGCCGCCAAGCCAGTGCTCGGCGCTAACATGGCACAGATGGTTCGCGTACTGGCAGCCACTCGTGGCGATCAACATGCGGCAGCCAAGATGGCCCACGACGCCGGTATGAATCCGGAAATTGCCATGGCCCTCAGCACCGTTACACCGGGGGCCGGTGGTGTACTGGTGCCCCAGGGTTTTTCCTCGGAGGTCATTGAACTGTTGCGACCCAAATCGGTGGTGCGCAACCTGGGCGCTGTGTCGCTGCCGCTGCACAACGGCAACCTGACCATTCCGCGTATCAAGGGCGGGGCAGTGGTGGGCTACATTGGCGGCGAAGATGACATGCTGACCACCGGTATGCAGTTCGACGATTTGAAACTGTCGTCGAAAAAACTCGCTGCCCTGGTGCCGATCAGCAATGACCTGCTCAGTTACTCTGGGGTCAACCCGAACGTAGACCGCATGGTGGTCAACGACCTGACCAGTTCTGTCGCCACTGCCGAGGACCTGTCGTTCATTCGTGGGGCGGGCACCGGCAACCTGCCGAAGGGCCTGCGCTTCTGGGCCCCTGCCTTCAACGTGTTTGCGGCGCCGGCCGAGATGACCTTGGCGGCGGTCGAGTTCGCATTGTCCGCGCTGATCCTGCGCTTGGAGAATGCCAACTCAAACATGATCGCCCCAGGTTTCATCATGGCGCCACGCACCAAGCGCTGGTTGGCTGCACTGCGCGACGGTAACGGCGCCAAGGCGTATCCCGAGCTGGACCTGAACATGCTCAAGAGCTTTCCGGTCGGTACCACCACTCAGGTGCCTATCAACCTGGGCACTGATGGCGATGAGTCGGAGATCCACTTTGCTGACTTCGGCGATTGCTTCATCGGCGAAGACGACGCCATGGTCATCGATTTCAGCAAGGAAGCCACCTACAAGGACTCCAGCGGCAACATGGTCAGCGCGTTCCAGCGCGACCAAACGCTGGTGCGTGTTATCGCCAAGCATGACTTCGGGCCGCGTCACGTCGAGTCGGTGGCGGTGATGACCGGCGTTAAGTGGGGCGCCACGCTCTAACACACCTTGGCCTGGGGAACCGGGCCAGTCTTCCATTGTTGTTTAGAGGTTTACTCCCCATGACCAAAGCAATCGTTGCTCTGATAATTGTCCTGTTCACGAAAAACTGGCGGGCTTACGCCGCTGGCGAAACCGCTGGTTTTGACGAGGCAACAGCCGAATCGTTGATCGAGGGCGGATACGCGGTCGAGTACGACGCCGATGCGCAGGCCAATGCGAAAAAGACCAAAACCGTCGCTCCCGCGTCGAAGCAGCCGGCTGTAAAAACAAAGAAACAGACCAAGGCCCCCGAGGCGGCTAAGTCTTCAGTGGTAGATCCCGAAAACCCTCCTGCAGACGATACTGATCTGCCCGAAGATGGAGATAATCCACCGCCTGCGGATGAAGTGCAGCAGGATGAGCCTGAAGAAGAGAAACCCTAGCCATGTCTCTGCTGCTCGCCCATACGGGCCCCGAGCCTCTGACCTACGAGGATGTGGTGATCCAGTGCCACCTCGACCCTGATGATGAGGACACAGCCGAACGCGACTTGATCGAGCGGATCATCATCCCGGCGGCACGCGGGCTGGTCGAACGGACCACGGGGGCTGCGATCCGAAAGGGGCGGTATCGCGATCACTTGCCGGTGATTCCTGCCAGCAACGTGTTTGCAATCACCACGGGCCAGGCTTATGAGCTGGAAAGCATTGTCTTGGGCGTTACACCGGGGGCTCCGGAGCTGGATGCTGCGCTCTGCTACCTGGTCAACATCGGCAAGGAATCGCTGCTTTACACCCAGCAAGGTCAACCGTGGCGAGATTTGGCGGGTAGCAGCCCCCAAGGGATGATGGTCACCTACCTTGCAGGCATCGATATCGACCAGCACCCCTCGGTACGCCATTACCTGTTGCTGGCTGCTGCCTGGGCTTATCGGCACCGTGAGTTGCTGTCCATTGGGCAGACGCTCCACGAATTGCCGGAACGCTATCTGCTGACACTGGTGGATGGCATCACCGTTCCGCCGAGGATCTGACATGGCGATCCGTGAACCAGGTGCCGGTGAACTGAATCGGCGGGTGAGGGTGCGACGCCGTGCAGACCTGCCAGCCGCTGATATGGGGCTGGACTCGGTGTTCTCCGAGCGCAAGGTGCGCTGGGCCAGGATCGAGCCGGTTGGCACGGCGGTGTATGCCGAGGGTGTCCAGACTGACAACAAGCTCACACACCGCATCACCTTGCGGTTCCTGAAGGGTGTCACCGATGCCCATGAAGTGGTGCATGGAAGCACCATCTACCGGGTCAAACGCAGTGCTGACATGAACGGCACCCACCGCTTCACCATGTTGGAAGTTGAGGAACAGGGTGAGTCCCTGGCGGGAGACAGCATCTATGGCTAACTCAGTGGGAGTGGACGGATACATTCATATCGAGGGCTTCGAGAAGTTCGAGCGCGAAGCCTTCGACAAGAAAAAGATCCGCGCCGCCATGCGCAAGGTCGGCAAGCTGGTACGGCAGAAAGCCCAGATGAACGTCGGTCTGGCTCGTGGACAAGACAGTTACCCGGTCAATCGAAGTGGAGCGCTACAGGACTCCATCAACTTCAAGCTTTCCCGTTCTGGCTTTTTGGTGAAGGTCGCGCCGTACTTGACCTCCGCCATGGGTAAGGAGTTTTACCCCGCCTATCTGCATTACGGGGTCCGGCAGGGTAATGCCCTCAAACCGTTAGCGGCCGGCGCGGGTCGGGGCAAGAGTAATCGCCGCGCGCGCGGGGAGCGGGCCAAGCATGTGGTGGCTCGCAAGGCAAACGGATGGCGGATTGAACCTCGGGCGAATTACATGAGCGATGCGCTGCAGGATGCTGGCTCCGATGTGCGGACGATTCTGTCCAGGGCATTTGCTGATGCGCTTGGATAGACGGTTCTTACCCTCTCAAAAACTCGCCGTGGCGAGTTTTTTTATTCTTGGATTTTGCCGATGAAGGTCACCCCGATAGTCGCGCACTTGCGCGAGTACTGCCCCAGTTTCGCCCAGCGCGTGGCGGGCGGGATTGATTTTGAGGCCGTTGCTGCGAGTGCAAAACTGAGTCGGCCTTCGGCTTATGTGATCCCAATCGGAGACAAGGCCGGGAGTAATGATATTCAAACGGGTGTGCGTCAGGACATCAGCGACAAGTTCGATGTAGTGCTGGTTCTCGACACTCAGGATGAGCGCGGCCAGGAAGCTGCCGACCTGGTGCACGTGTTCCGTGCCGAGTTGTGGCGGGCGCTGATCGGCTGGAAACCCGGGCCTGAATACGACTTGATCGAGTACGAAGGCGGCGAGCTGATCTCGATCAACCGCAATCGCACCATCTACCGCTTCACCTTCGCCTCGGACTTCCAGTTGGGGCGTAACAGCTCCGATCAGCCCGCCGAGACCTGGCACGAGTACGAGCTTGACGGCTTACCGCCGTTCACCGGCATGACCATCAACATGGACTGCATCGACCCAGCAGACCCCAACTTGAAATCCCCCGGCCCGGATGGGCGTATCGAAGTGAAATTCTCAGGAGATGTAACACCATGAGCAAGCGCATCACCGTGGTGCCGGCCGATGGCCGGGCCGTACCTGATCCTGAGGCGGGCGACCTGTTGCCGGCTTCGGGGCGGGAAGTTCCAGACAATGCCTGGTGGCGCCGCCGTCTGGCGGATGGCGACGTGACAACCAAGGCCGTGAAAGCGGCGAAACAAGAGGGGGCTAAATAATGTCCATCGGATTCAGCAATATCCCGGCCGATCTGCGCGTGCCGCTGTTCTATGCGGAGATGGACAACTCTGCGGCCAACAGTGCGTCGTCGACTATGCGCCGGCTGATTGTTGGCCAGGTCAATGAAGGGGCCGATAGTGCCGACATTGGTTCCCTGGTGTTGGTGCCCAGTTTGGCCCTGGCCAAGACCATTGGCGGCCAGGGTTCGATGCTGGCGGCGATGTATGAGGCTTGGCGCAAGGTTGATCCTGTGGGTGAGGTCTGGTGCTTGCCGTTGCAGAGTGCCGAGGGCGCAGCAGCCAAGGCCACCGTTACTCTGAGCGGCGCTGCCACGGAGGCAGGTTTGCTGACCCTGTATGTCGCGGGCGTGCGGGTCCAGACAACGATTACCAGTGCCGCAACCGCGACGCAGGCGGCGGCTGCGTTGGCTGTGCGAATCAACGCGACCCCAGATTTGCCTGTCACCGCTGCGGCGGTCGAGGCGGTTGTCACCCTGACCTGTAAATGGAAGGGCGAGAGCGGCAATGACATCAGCTTGCAGCTAAATCGTCTCGGCAAAACCAATGGTGAGGCAGTGCCTGCTGGCCTGACTGCAGTAGTTACCCCTATGGCCACTGGTGCGGGGGGCCCCGATCAGGTAGCGGCGCTTGCTGCCATGGGCGACGAACCTTTCGAGTTCATCTGCATGCCCTGGTCCGACACCACCAGCCTCAACGCCTGGAAGGCAGCGATGGACGACAGCGTGGGCCGCTGGAGCTGGGCCAAGCAGTTGTTCGGCCACGTCTACAATGCCAAACGTGGCACCCTCGGTACGCTGGTGGCGGCGGGCCAGGTGCGCAATGACCAGCACATGACCATCCAGGCCATGGAGGCGGGTGTACCGCAACCGTTCTGGGTACAGGCTGCATCGTTGGCTGCGCGTACGGCGGTTTTTATCTCGGCCGATCCTAGTCGCCCGACCCAGAGCGGCAGTATGCCGGGCCTGGATCCTGCACCGGCCAGTGAGCGTTTCACGTTGACCGAGCGCCAATCGTTGCTCAGTTACGGTATGGCGACGGCGTACTTTGAGGGCGGTTACGTTCGCATCCAGCGGTCTATCACCACCTACCAGAAGAACGCCTATGGGCAGCCGGACAACTCCTATCTGGACAGCGAGACGATGCATCAGTCGGCGTTCATCATTCGCCGGCTCCAAGGTGTGATCACCAGCAAGTACGGCCGCCACAAACTGGCGAACGACGGTACCCGCTTCGGTGCTGGGGCGCCCATCGTGACGCCTAGCACTATCCGTGGCGAACTGATTGCCCAGTACGCCAAGTTGGAGCTGGAGGGGCATGTGGAGAATTCCGAGTTGTTCGCCCAGCACCTGATTGTCGAGCGTGATGGCAACGACCCTAGCCGGGTCAACGTGCTGTTTCCGCCGGACTATATCAACGGCTTGCGTGTCTTCGCGCTGCTCAACCAGTTCCGCCTGCAGTACGACGCTGCGGCGTAACGTTGCCCCTGAACACCAGGCCCGCCCAGCGCGGGCATTTTTATGCGCGGAGATAAACCATGGGACAAAAAGTAGCGGGTACCGCCTACGTCAAAGTAGACGGCTCCCAGTTGACTATCAACGGCGGCGCCGAGGCGCCTCTGATGGAGGTCAAGCGCGAGACAGTGGTGCCTGGATTCTTCAAGGAAGAAGACGTGGCGCCTTGGGTCAAGTTCACGGCGGTGCATACGTCGGACCTGGACATCAAGAAGCTGGTCAACGGCACGGACATGACGGTGACCGTTGAGTTCAAGAACGGCAAGGTCTATGTGCTGGCCGGTGCCTATCTGGTAGACGAGCCCAGTTCCAAGGGCGACGACGGCAGCATTGAGCTGCAATTCGATGGAATCAAGGGGACATGGCAATGAGTGAAGCAATCAAGCTGGACGTACCGATTGAGGCTCACGGCGAACAGTTGACTGAGCTGACTCTACGCCGGCCCACCGTGCAGGAAGTGCGGGCGATCAAGGCCATGCCATACAAACTCGACAAGAACGAAGACGTCTGCCTGGACATGGAGGTCGCCGCTAAATACATCGCCGTATGCGCAGGCATTCCACCGTCCTCGGTCAATCAATTGAGTCTTCCGGATCTCAACCAGCTGGCTTGGACGGTGTTTAGTTTTTTCATGCCATCGGCGTAACCAGGGCCGACGACTTGATAGCCCTCAGCTACGACCTGGCCTGGTTCTGGAAGGTCGATCCCGAACAGATGATGTCCAGGCCGCTGGACCTCATCGTCGAATCGCTGGAGCAAGCACAGCGAATTAACAAAATCCAGCAGGTTCAGTGATGGCAGATAAATTTCAGCTCAAGGCGTTAATCACTGGCGTCGACAAGTTGTCGCCAAAATTAGCCGGCATCCAGAAGAATGTTGGTTCGTTCAGGAAAAATCTCGAAAAAAACGGTTTGGGAAAAATCGGTATCAAGGATCTGGTGACCGGCGGTGCAATGGCCGCCCCATTCGCGGTCGGTATCAAATCGGCGGTTGCCTTTGAGTCTGAGATGGCCAACGTCAACAAGGTCGTTGACTTCAATACCCCAGAGCAATTTAAGCAGATGGGTGAGGACATCACCCGCATGTCCGAAGTGCTGCCCATGGCGGCGGGTGATATCGCCAAGATTGTCGCTGCTGGTGGCCAGGCGGGTTTTGCGCAAAACGAGTTGCTGGGGTTCGCTGAAGCGGCGGTCAAAATGGGCGTTGCCTTTGACCAGACTGCCGATCAAAGCGGCGACATGATGGCCACATGGCGCACGTCATTCAAAATGACTCAGGGCGATGTGATTGGCCTTGCCGATCGCATCAACTATCTGGGCAACACTGGCCCGGCGAATACCAAGAAAATCTCCGATATCGTCACCCGGATCGGCCCTCTCGGTGAGGTGGCCGGCCTCGCTTCGGGGCAGATTGCGGCGTTGGGCGCAACGATGGCTGGGGTGGGGGTGGAACAGGAAGTGGCGGCCACCGGCATCAAGAACTTTATGTTGGCGATGACCAAGGGCTCTTCGGCCACCAAGGCTCAGTCGCAAGCGTTCAAGGCGATCCGCCTGGACTCCAAAGAAGTCGCCAAGTCGATGCAGACAGATGCACAGGGCACGATCCTGAACATCCTTGAGCGGATCGGTAAGGTTGACGCCTCATCGCGGGTGGGGTTGTTAACGCAACTGTTCGGGTCGGAGTCGGTGACCTCGATTGCCTCGCTGCTCACCAACCTCGACTTGCTCAAGGGCAACTTGAACAAGGTAGGTGATGCATCCCTGTATGCGGGCTCAATGGAGAAAGAGTATGCGGCTCGTGCAGCTACCACCGAAAACAATCTGGGGCTGTTGCGCAATGCAACCAGCAACGTATCCAAGGCCATTGGCAATGCGCTTTTGCCTGCGGTCAACGCGGTGGTGGATGTGGTGCGGCCTATGGTGGTGCAGTTTGGCAAGCTGATCGAGGCCAACCCGGATGTGGTTCGTGGCGTGGCGGCAGCGGGTATTGCGTTTACCGCGCTACGGCTTGGGATCGTCTCCACCATCGTGGCGACCAAACTGTTGTCGTTCGCCATGAAAGCCAACCCCATCGGGCTTGCTGCCACCGGCATTGCTCTTGCAGCGGGTCTTATTGTGGCGAACTGGTCCGCAATTGCGCCTTACTTCAACGCCATGTGGGACAAGATTCGAGGCCCCACGCTTGCGGCGTGGGAGGTATTCAAAACCTTTGCCTCGTATACGCCTATTGGGTTGGCCGTAGCCAACTGGGGGCCGCTGACGGAGTTCTTCAAGGCTCTTTGGGGTGTTGTCGTGGCGTTGTCGACCCCGGTGATAGGCTTCCTCAAAACAATGTTTGATTGGTCGCCGTTGGGGTTCATCGTAAAAAACTGGGAGCCGATAAGTGCCTGGTTCAAGAACCTTTGGGAGAGGCTGCGCCCAATCATTGAGCCAATGATGAAGTTCTTCGGCGGTGGCGAAGGCGGTGATGGACTTGTCCAGACAGCTACGGCGAAGGCAAATGAATTCGCTGAAGCGCAGCGGAAACGAAATGCCGGACCCGGAGGTGGCACTGGAGCCTTTGTAATGGCCGGTGCACCGCTGCTCGCTCAAAATCGGCAGGCGCTAAACAACATTGGAACTGGCGTTGATACGGAAAAACTGTTGCGGCGCCCGGATCAGGCCGCGCCAGGAAGTTTGCTTACGACCACTACCCCAGGATCATTGCTGGCCCGGCCTGCGCAGTTGGCAGCGCCCGGCAGCCTGCCTCAGCAAGCGGCCCAAAACAATCGCACGCAGTTGAACGGTGAGATGAACATCCGCTTCACTGACGCACCGCCCGGGTTACGGGTGGACCCACCGAAAACCAATCAGCCCGGCCTGAGCGTCAAGCCCAGTGTGGGCTATCGCACACTGGGCTCTGGAGGAACGCAGTGACAAAGACCTGGCGCGACGACTTGTTGCCTGCATCCTTCAGGGGAATCAAGTTCCTGATCGAGCAGGCAACGGTCCCGGTTGGCCGCAAAGGCCAGTTGCACGAATACCCCCAGCGCGATGAGCCGTTTTTCGAATCGCTGGGCAAGCAATCCCAGGTGCACAAAGTAAGCGCCTTTGTCATCGGCGACGACTGCTTTGAACGCCGTGACAAGTTGCTGGAAGCGCTGGAGAAGGAAGGTCCCGGCGAGTTGGTGCACCCCTGGCTGGGCCGGATGCAGGTCGATGTGGGCGAGTGCGACCTTTCTCACAGCCGGCCCGAAGGCGGTATGGCGCGGTTGGAGTTGACGTTCTACCCCAGCAAGCCGCGCAAGTTTCCCACGGGCACCGCGAACACCCAGCAGCAGGTGGTCAAGTCGTCGGAGACGCTGCTGCAATCGGCGCTGCGCCGTTACAAGGCGGCGATGGCGCTGGTGGATAAGGCACGGATCAACATGATCGGCCTGCGCAATGGATTGTCGAATGTCTACGCGATCATCCAGCGGCAATTTACGCCGTTCCTGGGGCTGTTCACCAACCTCAGCGGGTTTATCCAGTCCCTGGTGAACTCGCCGTCGGCGTTGAGTGCGTTGTTTTCCAGCTACTTCAGCGACTTCTCCACGTCGGGCCTGTTCCGCACTGGCGTCAGTCGCTCCAGCAGCTCCAGCGGGCAGGGTACGAGCGGAGCCGGCATGGTGACTGCGCCGAGCTACCGCAACTCGGTCGCGGTGGCTTCGCAGCACGCCGAGGCAGTGACCAGTATCAATACAGTCCAACAGGGCGGTGGGGTGGACACCACCAACGCAGCCCAGGCGGTGGCAGATCTGGTACAGGATGCACTGCTGGTACAGGTGGCCTTGATCATCAGCGAAATGCCAGTGGCCACCCAGCCGGTGACGGTGGAGTCCACACCGTCGATTGACCATCAGGCGGTGCAGCCGGTCGAGCGGCCCGAAGTGCCGGTGGCTGATGACGTGATTGAGCTGCGTGACGCCCTGAGTGAGGCCATCTGGGAAGCCTCCCTCAAGGCGGATCCAGAGCATTACCAGGCGCTCAATACGCTGCGCCAGGCGCTGGTCAAGCACCTGACCGCCGTAGCAGCCTCGGGCGTGCGGCTGGTGGATATCACGCCGGCTGAAACCTTGCCGGCCCTGGTGTTGGCCTACCGCCGCTTCGGTGACGCCACGCGCGCCGGTGAGGTGGTTCAGCGCAATCGCATTCAACACCCGGGCTTTGTGCCGGCGGTACCGCTGAAAATCGCTCAGGAGTAACACATGCTTGATACTGCGAATGCCGTCAGCCTGACCGTTGACGGCCTGGATTATGGTGGCTGGAAATCGGTGTCGATATCAGCGGGCCTGGAACGTCAGGCCCGTGACTTCAATCTGGCGATCACCTGGCGTTGGCCAGGGCAGGCGGTTTCGATCCCCATCCGCCAGGGTGCCAAATGCATGGTGCGTATTGGTGGGGATCTGATTCTCACCGGCTGGGTGTTCGCCACGCCCATCAGCTACGACGATAAACAAATCACTCTGTCGATCTCCGGCCGGTCCTTGACCGCTGACCTGGTGGACTGCGCGGCCGTGAACAAGCCAGGGCAGTGGAAGAATCAAGGCGTCCTCAGCATCGTCAAGGCCCTGGCTGCGCCCTATGGGTTGGCCGTGCGCAGCGAGATTGCCGAAACCGGCAAGCTCTCGGATCACACTATCGAGCCTGGTGAGACCGCGTTTGAATCTATCGACCGTTTGTTGACCCTGTTTCGGGTGTTCTCCACGGACGATGCCAAGGGCATGGTGGTGTTGGCCAAGCCTGGAAGCGAGGGCAGGGCAGTGGACGCCCTGGAGCTGGGCAAGAACGTACTGAAGGCCAATGCAGAACTGGACTTCTCCACGGTGTTCTCGGAATACCGGGTATTGGGCCAGCGCAGCGGGACCGACGACGAGTTCGGTGAACAGGCCGCCGAAGTGGCAGCAACGGTCAGTGATGACCGCACCACACGCAAGCGCGTGTTGATCATCCACGAAAGTGGACAAATGACCACGGCCCTGGCCCAGAGCCGGGCCAACTGGGAGCGTGGCCAGCGGATGGGCAAGGCGCTGGGCACCACCTACACGGTGCAGGGTTGGCGGCAATCGAACGGTGCACTGTGGCGTCACAACATGCTGGTGCGTGTTGTCGATCCGGTGATCGGCTTCGACCGCGACATGTTGATCGCCGAGGTGACTTACTCCCTGGGCCCCGAAGGCACGATCACCACCATGCTGGTGGGCCCGCCGGATGGGTTTGAGCCCGAACCGCACGACCCGCACAAAGACAGAAAACTCAAGAAGGGCGGCAAGGCCGACAACTTCGAATACCTGCTACCTGCTGATTGGAAGCCCACCGAATGAGCCTACTCAACCGAATGCTGGTGCGCGGCACCGTGGTCCTGGTGGACTCAGCCAGAAAGCTGCAAGCCCTGCAGATGCGCCTCACTGCTGGGGAGGTCAAGGATGGCCTAGAACATTTTGAGCCCTATGGCTTCACCAGCAACCCGCTGGCGGGTGCAGAGGGGATCGCCGCGTTCATCGGCGGTGACCGCTCCCATGGGGTGCTGCTGGTGGTCTCGGATCGCCGGTACCGGATACAGGGACTGGCGCCGGGGGAGGTGGCCATCTACACCGACGAAGGCGCCAAGATACATCTCAAGCGCGGGCGCATCATCGACATCGAGGCGGACGTCATCAACTTCAAAGCCGCTACGGCGGTGAACTTTGATACGCCGGCAATCACCCAGACCGGCACGATCACCTCAGATGGCGATCAGATGGCCGGTGGCGTCAGTCAGATCAATCACCCGCACGGCGGGGTGCTGCGTGGCGGTGACCAGTCAGGGGCTCCTATAGGGGGTGGTGGATGATCATCGAGCCCAGCCTGGAGGCTTCACTGATCCGCGCCGTGGTGATCAGCCTGTTCACCTGGCGCCGCGCCGCGACCGATGACCCGGTGGATGACGATGAGCGGTTTGGCTGGTGGGGTGACAGCTATCCAACGATCGCCGACGACCGTATTGGCTCGCGCCTTTGGCTCCTGCAGCGAGTCAAGCTCACGGCTGACACCCAGCGTGATGCCGAATTCTACGCACGGGAAGCGCTGCAATGGCTGCTCGATGATCAGCAGGTACTGGAGGTCGACGTGCTCAGTGAGCGTGCTGACAGTCACCGCCTCAATCTGCGCGTGATTATCACGGTGCCCAGCGGCGCCCGTCTGCAAATCAACTCAAGCCAACTATGGCAGGTGATCTATGCCGTTTGATACTCCTTCGCTCCCGGTGCTGGTCAACCGTACCCAGAGTGACTTGGCTGGAGACGCGCTCCGGCGCTCCGATGCCCAGGTGCTAGCCCGTGCGGTGAGCGGTGCAACCTATGGGTTGTATGGGTATCTGGACTGGATCGTCGACCAGATCCTGCCTGATACCGCTGACGAAGTAACTTTGGAACGCATGGCGGATCTGCGCCTGAAACAGCCCCGCAAAACGGCACAACCCGCCGAGGGCAGAGTCAGCTTCACGGCAGCGGCAAACGCTGTGGTGGATGTCGGCACCGTGCTGCAGGCCGATGACGGGCGCAGCTACAAGGTTACCACCGGCAAGACCACCGTGGCCGGCACTAACACGGTTGCCGTTGAGGCTGTTGATGCGGGCGTGATGGGTAACGCTGATCCGGGCTTGGTGCTGACCCTGGTGCAGCCCGTTGAGGGTGTGGCTGTGACTTTTACGGTCCTGGCGCCGGGCCTGATTGGTGGGCTCGCGCAGGAAAGCGTGGAACTGTTGCGGGCGCGGGTTTCCCGTTCATACCGCGTGCTGCCCCATGGGGGCAACAACGACGACTATGAAACCTGGGCATTGGACTGCCCGGGTGTGACCCGCGCTTGGTCCCGTCGCAATTACATGGGGCCTGGCACAGTCGGGGTATTCGTCATGCGTGATGGCGACCCCAACCCGATCCCCAGCGCTGCGCAATTGGCGGAGGTATACGACTACATCGAGGCGCTGCGGCCAGTTACCGCCGAGTTGTACGTGATCGCGCCGGTGCCCAAGCCTGTTCAGTACCGCATTCGCTTGACCCCTGACACTGGGGTGGTACGTGCCGCCGTCGAAACGCAGTTGATGGACCTGCACAGCCGTGAATGTGGCTTGGGCGATACCTTGCTGCTGACTCATATCGCAGAAGCCATCAGCAGCTCGACCGGCGAGACCGACCATAAGTTGTTGGGACCGGTCACAGACGTGGCACCCGCTCCCAATCAGCTTCTGGCCTATGGGGGTTGCGTATGGCTGGCATAAGGGACGCGGCCCAATACCAGGCGCAACTGCGAGCGCTATTGCCTGCTGGCCCCGCGTGGGATCCAGAGCGGGTGCCGGAGATCGAAAGTATCTTGGCTGGCGTTTCCCAAGAGCTGGCCCGTTTTGATGCACGGGCGTTCGATTTGATCAGTGAGCTGGATCCGGCGGGCGTCAGTGAGCTGGTGCCCGAGTGGGAGGCAGTGATGGGGCTGCCGGATCTGTGCCTTGGGGATTCACCCGCCTTTGAAGATCGCCGCTTGGCCGTTCGTCAACGGTTGACCGCTATCGGTGGCCAGAGCCGCGCCTACTTCATCGAAGTCGCAATCCGCCAGGGTTACCCCTCGGCCAGCATCGTTGAGCGCCGTGCGCCACGGTTTGGGCGCTCGCACTTTGGCTCCGCACACTTCGGTACCTGGACAGCACAGTTCATGTGGACGCTGGAGTCAGGCCCGCGCCGCCGGCTGGGCCGGCGCTTCGGTGCGAGCTTCTGGGGCGAACGTTTCGGTGCCAATCCCAGTGGCGCGCTGGAGTGCATTATCAGGCGTAGCGCCCCTGCTCACACACTCGAATTTATCAACTATGGGGATCAAGAGTAATGGACTTTCCTAAAAGCGTGCCCAATGCGGGCTTGGTCAATGGCCGGTTCGTTGACGAGAATGTGGGCACCGGTCAACCGGGGTCGTTGATTCCAGCGACCTGGGGAAACGCAGTCACCTTAGAGGTCATGAGCGTCCTGGACCTTGCCGGCATACTTCCTGATGAAGCGAAGTATGACCAGTTAGCCGTTGCGATCTCAAAGATCGTTACTGAAAAAACCCAGAACGCTCTGCGTAGAGGGGACTATGGCTTAGGAGGGGTGGATCTTAGCGAGTCCGGGAGTGATGTCATTGGGCGCCCAGGCGGATTTTACTTTTTTGGAGAGAGTCAGAATTCATTTGTAAGTTACGCAAGTGTTCTCAATCTCCCTTATGGCGCGGGAAACTCGGCTCAACTCGCTATTCGCCAGGGCGCAACTAAAGCATCTGCAGCTATTCGCTCGGTCAATGCCCAAGGTGGCTGGACGCCGTTGGCGGAGCTTTGGACGAACGCGAACTATAATCCCGCCCTCAAAGCAAACTTAGCCAGCCCGGTGTTCACCGGCATCCCAAAAGTACCGACCCCAGCTACAGACACAAACACGGATCAGGCTGCCAGCACCGCTTTTGTCCGTGCCGCTATTGCTGCACTTGTAGGCTCTTCACCTGAGGCATTGGACTCCTTAAATGAGTTAGCGCAGGCGTTAGGAAACGATCCGAACTTTGCTACAACCATGAATAACGCGCTGGCAAGTAAAGCCGCGAAAGCCGATTCGCTTGATGGATACGGTATTAAAAATGCCTATACCAAAATAGAGATGAATACAGCGCTCGGTGGGAAATTTGATAAATCGGGCGGCACCATTGATGGTTCGCTGTATGTGACGTCGCCGCAAAGTTTGTCATCGCCCGCCTTCAGCGTGAATTCCGATACGCCCGGTAGCGCTTTGAGTGCAATGCGAATTCGGTGCCTCAATACTGGGGTGCTGTTGACCCACACCAATGGGACGAACGCTCTTTCCGTGATAACAGCAGCCGGTACCGCTGCCACTATTTCAGCTGGCGAGGTTTTGGCATCGGGCTCTCCATGCCATACAGCCGCAAGCTTTATGAAGCCTGTTGCCGGTCAGTGGATTTCGCTGACAGGTGGAGCAACGCTTCCTGCGGGCGGGACGTGGGCCTATCAGGTTTCAACCTTCAATAATACCGGCACTTTAATTGCGGGCAGCACTGCTGGATTGGCGGCTGGCGGCACGCAATTAGGTCACGCTACTTCTATTGGCTTTGCCTGGAGAATCCAATGATGGATGCGAACGTTAGCGATGCAACAAAGATGGAAACCTCAGGGGCGCATCTACCTGAGATTGAAAATATCCAACGACGTGCGGATGGCACCTACGTTATCGCTTACGGCGGGGCGCCATACCACGCAACGGAAGATGTAACGCCAGACGTTTATGATCGAGTGCTGACCGAAATCGAGGGCGGGGCAGTTGTCACTGAGTACGTCGAACCTGAGGCCCCCAAGGCTGATCCGCTGGCCGAAGCCGTTGCGGAATATAATCGCCTGCGCGGAGTAACTGACTTTGTGATTGCTCCGCTTCAGGATGCTGTTGATGTAGGGGAGGCCACTGAGACTGAATTCGCAGCGCTGAATGCTTGGAAGAAATACCGCGTAGCGCTGAGTCGTGTGCCTGATCAACAAGGCTACCCGCTGAGTATTGATTGGCCAGCCGCGCCGGTGTAATGCCGGCGGTATAGCGAAACCCGCCGAGAGCGGGTTTATTTTTGCCTGGAGAAAAGTATGTCAATCACTGAGCAGCAATTGCTGCGCATCCTCCCCAACGCCGGCCGCCAAGCCGGCGTTTTTGTTCCTGTACTGAACACGGCCATGAGCAAGTACGGAATCGTCACCGTGCCGCGTATTGCCGCGTTCATTGCCCAGGTCGGACATGAGTCCGGCCAACTGCGTTACGTGCGGGAGATTTGGGGGCCTACCTTACAGCAGGCCGGATATGAAGGCCGCGCTGATTTGGGCAATACCGTGAAGGGGGACGGCTCCAAGTACCGTGGCCGGGGGCTGATCCAGATTACCGGGCGAGCGAACTACGCGGCGTGCGGCGAAGCGCTGGCCTTGGATTTGATCAACCACCCAGAGTTGCTGGAGCAGCCGCAGCACGCCTCGATGTCGGCGGCGTGGTTCTGGTCGACGAAGGGTCTTAATACCCTTGCGGACGAAGGCGAGTTTGTGAAAATCACTCGGCGGGTTAATGGTGGATTGAATGGCCTTGAGGATCGCCAGCGGCTGTACGTCCAGGCGCAGAAGGTGCTGGCATGACCCTCGGGCAGGTCCTGGCTGCAGTGCTGCTGGCAATGGCCATCAGCGCCGCCGGCACCTGGCAGGTACAGGACTGGCGCATGGGCAAGCAGTTGGAAGAGCAGGGGGCTCAGTTTCAAACAGACCTTGGGTTGGTCAGCGCGGCGGCCGCCAAGCAAACGAGCGACGAGCAGAGTAAGCGCCAGGCCCTGGAAAAGACGCTGGCCACGTCCGATCAACAACATTTTCGAGAGCTTTCGGATGGACAACGTAATCAGGCCCGCCTGCGTGATCGCCTTGCTACTGCTGATCTGCGGCTGTCAGTCCTTCTCGACGCCACGGATTCAGCCAGTGGTTGCAACATGTCTGCCTCCACCAGCACCGGCGGCGTGGTTCATGGAGCCCAGAGAGCCAAACTTGACCCGGCGCATGCTCAACGAATTATCTCCATCACCGACGAGGGCGATCAAGGACTAATTGCACTACGAGCTTGCCAAGCCTATGTTGATGCGATAACTACTCGGGAGTAATTATCGATAGGTTCTAATCGGTGCGCTCAACCGTGCTCTTGCATCATTTTTTCTAGTCGCTGACGCCTTTCTACAATCTGTCTAATTTCATCTCTAAAGTCAAAGGTTAGCATGTTGTTTTTATAGTTGATTGGGTTTGGTCTGATGGAGAGGTAGTTAAATTGGGAAAGCGCTATAAGTAGTTCTGGCGGTTTGGCTGTTTCGTCAAATTCTAATGCGGCAATAAGAGATTTTGCGAAATCATTGATGATGCTTACTAGTTGGCTGCTCTTTTCGTGGCTTCCAAATTCGTGTTTGTTGTCATTATATATTTCTGGGATGTTGAAGTTATACTGGGTAATGAGGCTGCCAAGTATGCTGTGTAGATTTCTCGTCCCTGTTGCCATTGTCTCTCTATCAGAGAATACTGTCGAAGTTTTTAAGATGCTCTCGATGTGAGTGTTGATTTTTTCAAAGGTTTTCTCGCTTACGTGGTAAATGCCTTTTTTGGCATCAGGAAATAAAAATCTATGAAGGTGTCGATAATTTGCTGAGAATAGTTTTTCTAAGGATTTGCGGTTTGTTAGGTATTTATCAAATTCTTCTGAGTGCTTGAAGTAATTTGAGAATGCGTTGTTTTCGGTGGTGATTTTTATTTGTGTTTGAGTGTGCTTAATTTGTTCTTGTGTTAAGTACATTTGTTCTTTTGTTTGAGCGGATCTATGATTGGCTGCCAAGACTGCAATTGCCGGGATTAGTACTGCCAGCAGGCCAATTGGAAGTCGAAAAACTACTAGGAAATGGTTGAAGCCTTCATATGAAAAATTGAACGAGAGTTTTGATGTGAGTGCAATTGTTACGAAGGATAGCGCTGCGAGGATAAATATGGTGCTAGCAGTTTTTTGTACAATTGGTAGATCAAAGAAACGAGTATGTGGGTCGAAATGGTTTTTTTTTAAACTCAAATCATTATTCAATTTCATGCATCCCTGACTGTTTGTTTTATATGAGTTAACATTGAGCCCTTGAGTAGACAGACTTCAACGGACTCCTCCTGATACCGATATAACCTTTTTATGCGCCGTGCTTTCTAACGGTGAAACGCTTCAATTTGGATGTGCATAAGAGCGGCCTTAGTGCCCCTCTCCGCAAGGTATCTCATCAGTTGTCTTTTGATCGCCTCGGTATTTTCCAACATCTGCATCAGGCCGTAAATGTCCTCTCTAGATTTTTTTGCAGTTGTAGCTCTTTGGCTGGCCGTGGGCCTGACCTCACGCGACTTGGGTAGACTTCCCGGCTACCGCTCAAGTGCTTGAACAGCACCGGCAGGCCTAATCATCTTCCGGAGATAAGGGAAGCAATAATTCAGCTCCCTGATTTTTCACGTTCCCCACCTCTTTGCCAACCGCATACCACTCAAAATCCTCAGTGGGTTGGCAGCATTCATTGGCTATTTCTTCGGCCCTCTCTGGCGCAAGACTTGGATCCAGCCACTCCCTGGCATGCTCAGGTGTCAGTACCAAAGGCTTGCGGTCATGAATGTCCACCATCCCCTGGTCACTGGCGGCGGTTATGATCACGAAACCGTCGCCTTCGCGGGGCTCTAGGCCGAGGCTCACTTGGGCGAGCGCTCCGAAAAACATGGGGTTCTGGCTTTTCAGGCGAATGAAGTAAGGCTGTTTTTTCTTCGGATCATCTGGGTCTTTGACCCACTCATACCACCCTTCACTCGGCACCACGGCTCGGCCATTCGGCCACAGTTGCTTGAAGAACTTACCCGTGGTGACCTTCTCCACGCGAGCGTTGATCGGGTCCGGGCGTTTACCCTTGGCCCAGAACGGCGCCCATCCCCATTTGACTGCATCGATATGCAGGCGATCCTTTACGGTGTGCAGCAGTTGCACCCGTGTCGATGGAGCGACGTTGTAGCGATCGATCGGCGCGACGTCATACCCACTGAATAGCTCTATCTGTGGGTTCAGCTCTTCGATAAAGATCGCCATCCCCTCGTACTGCACGAATCTCCCGCACATACGCACCCCTCCGCCTGTCGAAATATCCCACAGAAAAATTGACCGCAAGCGGCCTACAAAGTTAACTGTACATTCGTACAGTACTTGTAGAAAGGCGCACCATGAGCTTTACCATTTTAGGTCCCATCGCCGAAGTCGGCGCAAAACTTCCTCTGTGTTCCTTTCAGGTTCCGGCTGGCTTTCCATCGCCGGCAGCTGATCACATCGAGCAGCACATCTCATTGGATGAGGTCCTGAATATCCGTGCGCCTCATGTGTACCTGGTAGTGATTACTGGCGAGAGCATGCAAGGGGTGGGGATCTTTGAGGGCGATCTGGCCGTGGTGGATCGCGCCATCGAGCCGGCCCACGGGCATGTGGTCGTAGCCTTGCTGAACAATGAGCCTATCTGCAAACGCCTGTGCAAGCGTGGTAAAGAGGTGATCCTCCTTTCGGAAAACCCCAAGTACCCGGCGCGGTACATCCTTGAGGGGGACGAGCTTTCTATATGGGGCGTGATCACCAGCACAGTGCGCAGCCATGTCTAAGCAAGAGCCGACCTTCGCCCTAATCGACTGCAACAGCTTCTACGCCAGCTGTGAGCGAGTATTCCGGCCAGACCTGGCGAAGGTACCCATCGTGGTTCTGAGCAACAATGACGGCTGCGTCATTGCCCGCAGCTACGATGCCAAGCCCTTTATCAAAATGGGCGAGCCGTATTTTCAGATAAAGCACAAGCTCAAGCAGCTCGGTATTGTCTCGTTCTCGTCGAACTACGCGCTCTACGGCGACATGAGTGAGCGGGTGATGAGCCTGATCGAGGCGATGGTGCCAGCGGTCGAGGTGTACAGCATCGATGAGGCGTTCGCCGATCTGACGGGTATTGGTGGATTGGATTCTTTGGGTAGAGAGATTCGTGCCAGAGTACTTCGCTGCACGGGGATACCAGTTGGTGTTGGCATCGCTCACACAAAGACCCTCGCCAAGCTGGCAAACCACACAGCGAAACGGTTGCAGGCCCAGACTGGTGGCGTGGTCAACATCACGGACCCGGTTAAGCGCGACTGGGTGCTGCGAAATACCGACGTGGCGGAAGTGTGGGGTGTTGGTCGCAAGATGAAACTCCACCTCGGTGCTTTGGGCATCAAGTCCGCAATGGACCTGGCTAAGGCTGACCCCTGGACGCTCCGCAAGAAGTTCAGCATTGTGATGGAAAAGACGGCCAGGGAGTTGGCTGGCACGCCCTGCCTGGAGTTGGACGAGCCTGATCCTCCCAAGCAGGGGATCTGCTGCAGCCGTATGTTCGGCAAGCGATTGACGGAACTGCCGCCTATTAAAGAGGCGGTGGCCACCTACATGATGCGAGCCTCGGAAAAACTCCGTGCCCAGAACTCGCTATGCCGGAAGGTGCGCGTGTGTATACGTACAGGCATGTTCCACCCGGAGGAGGCGAAATATGCCAATGGGGTGGTGGTGGACATGCCATACCCCACTAATGATGTGCGACTTCTCACCCAGGCTGCAGTAGGAGCGCTAAACATCATATTTAGAACTGGCTTCAAATACAGTAAGGCTGAGGTGATGTTGCTCAACCTATGTCAGCCTGGTGAGTACACCGATGATCTGTTCGTAACATCGCAGCCTGAAGATGCAACTCGGGTGATGACGGTACTGGACCAAGTCAACGAACGATGGGGTAGAGGGACCTTGCGATCCGCTAGCGCACCATTTGCTCCTGCTTGGGGTATGCGTCGCGAGCTCATGAGCCGAAGCTACACAACCAAGCTCGATCAGCTATGGTCCGTTGCTTGTGAGTAATTGCTGATTTCTATTGGAATCGCTGGCTCGGAGGATCAGCTTCACGCTAAAAACCTCTCTCATTACTAAAAACAGTGATGGCTTTTTGGGCATCATGGCATGTAAAGTCACTATTAATAGCATATGGATTTTTTGCGAATATAGTTTCTATAAAGTTTTCGCAACTATTAGGTGAGGGATTATTAATGAAATTAGTACGTGCAAAAGTTGGCCCATTCAGATCTATAAATACCCCGCAGGAAGTTGAGATCGACCCCAGTATAACCGGTCTAGTTGGAATGAATGAGGCAGGGAAAACTGTTTTTCTTAAAGCATTACATAAAGCTAGAGATGCGTTAGAAAACGAAAAATTTGTTATGCAAGAGGACTATCCTCGTAAAGACTTAGCAGCATATCGTAAGCGCCATGAAAAAAATCCTGATCAAGCTGTAGTGCTTACGTACATGCTATCAGATGAGGAAGTTGAAGACGTTAACCAAAGCATAGGGACGGAAATTCCAAAAGGGTTCGAATTCAAAGTTTATCATATGTATGATGGTGAAATAAATATAGGAATAGAAGTAGATGAGACGCCAGTTCTAAGAAAGCTCAGCGAGGAAGAAGGGTTAAGTCCGGAGGCAGTAAAGGCTATTAAAAGCTCCAGCGCAATTAAGAAGGTGTTTGAGCTTCTCCAGAAGATCTCGTTGCCGACAGACTGTGAGGTTAATCTAGTTGAAAGGCTCAAAGTTAAGATAGATTTAGAAAAAAATTATAGTGGCTGGGATAATATAGCTGCATTAGAAGTGTGGGTGCACCTAAGCCAAAAAGTTCCGCAGTTTTTGTATTTTAGTGATTATGATCTGCTACCAGGCAAGCTCAATCTAAATGACCTTAAACGTCGACAGACGGCGGTTAGTGGTGGCTCCCCAAGTGATCAAAAACAGATCGAGCCTAAGCACCAAGCCATTCTAGCTTTGCTAAGGATGGCAGAAGTAGACCTGGATGATTTCTCTAATGGTCCTGGATATGATCAGCTTAAATCACAAATAGAATCAGTTTCTATCAGTCTAACAGATCGAGTTCTTGAGTTTTGGAAGCAAAATGAGGATATCGAAGTTGAAGTTGATATTCGACCTGATCCTTCAGACTCGGCGCCGTTCAATGAAGGTCCTAATTTATACTTGCGGATTAAAAATAAAAGACACAGAGGGGTTTCTACTTCCTTCGATCAGCGCAGTAGAGGGTTTATTTGGTTCTTTAGTTTTCTAGTGTGGTTTGACAGTATCCAATATCAGCTGGATCTGGTTGGGAAATCTTCGGGCAGAAAACAGATATTACTGCTTGATGAGCCAGCGCTGGCACTTCATGCGTTAGCGCAAAAAGATTTTTTGAAATATATTGATCAATTAGCTGAAGATCACCAGGTCTTATATACTACTCACTCACCATTCATGGTCCATGCGGATCGCTTGCATCAGATACGTGTGGTAGAGGATAGAGGGGATGAGGGGACTATTATATCATCAAATCTATCTGGATCTGACGCAAGAACTATTTTTCCTTTGCAGGCCGCACTTGGATGGAATATTGCGCAAAATCTATTTATTGCAAAGCATAACTTGCTCGTTGAAGGTGTTAGTGAGTTGGCACTTCTCCAAGCCATGTCAAAGGTTGTAGAGGATAATGGAGAGAAAGGTCTAAATGACTCCATTACAATTGTTCCAGTTGGTGGTCTAAATAATGTAGCAACCTTTGTCTCTTTGCTTGGCAGTAACGGGCTTAGCTTTGCTGTACTTCATGACTATAGTGGGAATCCAGAGCAAAAGTTGGATTTGATGATAAGCCAAAAACTACTATCAAAAAAATCAGTTTTTAATTTTTCCCAATTTAGAAACTGTGAAGCCTTGGGTGTAAATACTATTGCTTCAGATTTAGAGGATTTGATTGATCCTGACGTTTATCTGGAATATTTTAATATGGTGTTTCAAAAGGAGCTAGGTGGGGTTTTACTTGATGAGAAAAAAATTCCTGCGGGGGATCGGATTGTTCAGCGTGTCGAACGCTTTCTAAATGAGAACAAACTAAAAATGAGACCTTCTGGCGGATACAACCATTACTCAGTCGCCGCAAGTATTGCCATGACGCCAAATAAAAATTTTTCAGAAGATACGGTTAAGCGGTTTTCTGCGTTATTTAAAGCTGTAAACTCAGCTTTAAAGTAGAAATAAATGGCGATTCAATAAGCGTCTTCGCGTCATCCAGGTTTGCTGGTTGTGGGCCGCGGGCTGTAGATACCTGCACGATCAATCAGGGGGTATTGAGAACGGCCAAGGTTAGCTTGATGAACTCTTCGTTCCTGTCGATGGTGTCCAGTGCACCGCGCACGTTGTCGGCGATTTCGGTGCCGCCTTGCTGCTCAACCCAGGTCGTCAGTTCCATGATGGCCGCTTCAAGTGCGAGTTGGTTTTCGTTGATTTTGGACAGCAAGAAAGGGAGTAGGTCTGAGTTCGGCATGTCTGTTCCTCTGTGGAGCATAAAGAGTAGCAGCAGGTTTGCAACGGGGGGGGCATATTTGGTCGGCAGGAGACCGGGGAAGGGGGAACAGTTCCGAAACAAAAAAACACCCCTTGTGGGATGGGGCCTCCAGCCTGGTCACTACTGCTGAATAATGGAACTCCGTAAGCCCTCAAGGCCTCAGCTCGCTGGTGTTTAAATAGCGGTCTTGAAAACCGGTGAACGCGGGCGCCCAAAGGGGCGGCTCCATGTTTTAGGTAAATCGTTCTGTACTTGAGGGCTCGTTCTAGGGCATTGGGGGATCAAGGAGGCGCACAAAAGTAGTTCCGCAACTCAAAACGGCAAGCTTGGCCTGCCTGCGTTACAGCCTCTTGAGAGTAGCGGCGGTGCGGAATTTTTATCGTTTCAAGTTGTTGATTTATAGATAAATTATTGTGGATTGCAAATCCGCCTACGCCGGTTCGATTCCGACCTCGGCCTCCACTCTTAGAAACCCCGTAGATTAACGTCTACGGGGTTTTTTATTGCCTGTGATTTGAGAAGTGTTCCGCAACCCTACTCATTGTTGATCGCAATGAGGGGGCAGAACAATGCCAGGGGATGGTGTGGTTGGCCTTTTGCTCCAGCAGATTGATCCATGTCGAAAGCAGCCTCCAACTCCCCCCAGCCCTGCATACAACGGAGGGGAAAGAGAGAAAGTTCGGTTCTCATGCAGGCCAGCGCTTCGTTTGCTCAGATGGAACTCGACCGTAGTCTGAAGTTAGTCTGAGATGACCGCTGGCTGAGTTACGACAGGTCGGCGTCTTTCTGCCTCGTCGACGATCAGTGCGATGGTTTTTCTGGCGATGGGTGACAACGTGCGGCCGGCATGAAACACGATGGTTTCCGGGATATAGCGCAGATGTGTGGGGATCGCGGGCTGGATTTTTTGGATTAGATCAATCAGCACCCCACTCCCCAGATCAGGCGCTAGCCAAGATTGCCAAGTGAGCAGTAGGGCGTCGCTAGTCAGCGTGGCCTGACGCAGGCAGTTCAGCTCATTGCACACCAATGTCCACGGCAGCAGTGTCGTCGAGGGCATTCCGAACAGCGCCCGGGCGTGCACGTCGTCCGTGGTCACGGCAGCCCACGGGTAGGCGAGTAGCTGCTGATACGTCACTGGCTCGACCTGTCGAGCCAGTGGGTGCTCATGGCGACAGAAGATAGAGGCCGGTTGTGGCGGCAAACTCCGAACGTCAAAGCGTGGGTCCACCCCCTGTTCGACCCGCACGCTCGCTACGACAAACTCGATGTCTTCCCGTGCCAGTTGGTTGGCCAGGTGATGCCAGTAATTGACCTCAGGGGTCACCACCAGCTTGGGCGAACTCTTGCGCAAGGCCAGCAGCACGTTGGGAAGGGTGGTGTTGGCGGTCATCATGCCGACGCCGAAGTTGAGTTCACCTCCCTGCCCCCCGGCGATGTCGCTGGCCTCCGCGACCAGCTTGTCGGCGCACGCCAGCATCTCGCGTGCCCGAGCAATGAGCTGGTGACCGGCGAATGTCAGCGTCACTGAACGGGTGTCCCGATCAAACAGGCGTACCCTCAGGTCTTTTTCCAGCGACTGGATGCTACGGCTGAACGCCGTCTGCGAAAGATGGGCTCGCTCTGCGGCCCGGGAGAAGTGTAGTTCCTCTCCAAGCAAGACCAGGTGACGAATTCGCTTCAAGTCAATTAAGTCGCTCAATGCATCAATCACTCTTCATATTTGCATTGGACGGTTGTACCTCACTCCCAGAAACTTCGCCAGAGTTTGCGCTTGGTTGGCAGCCTGTCCGTTTGCGTTTCGATGTCCTGAAACGATGACGGCCGGCTCAACTTTAAAAAAGAGTGAGACCTTCTCGAAGATCTTCAAAGGCATTCACGATCTGCAATTGAGTACAGAGCTCCGTGGTGATCTTGCGGCCTTAGGCCTAATTGGTTGCCGTGAATGGAAAAGGCCTGCCGGCCACCCGATTGCGACGCAATCCGAGTAATCAAGCGTGCGAAGGAGACAAACATGCAAGTGAAAAAAGACGCTCTGCAAACCTTGCTGGGCAGCGCGACCCTGTCATGTTCCCAGGCTCAGGCTGACGTCCAGCCGCAGTTCCTCAGTGCCGACGCCAGCGATCCACAGGTCATAGGCTGGATGCAAGGTTCACCGCCGGCGCCGGAAAAGGTCGTGGGGTTCAGCAGCATCCTGCAGTTCCCGCAGACGCGCTGGTCGTTCTCGCATCTGCGCGAGCTGTTGCCAAGCGTGCAGGTCGCGCGTGGAAAGGGAGCAGCCAGCCCGTTACCTCGCGCCGAACGCGAAGACATCGACGCCCTGGTCTTCACTCCACTGGGCAGCGACCGCACTATGACCTGGGAACAGTCATTGAAGGCCAACTACACCGATGGGATCCTGGTACTGCACCGTGGGCAGGTGGTCTATGAACGCTACTTCGGCGCGTTGACTGATCAGGGCCAGCACATTGCGATGTCGGTCACCAAATCTTTTATCGGCACCTTGGGGGCGATGCTGGTCGAGGAAGGTAGTATCGACCCACAGGCGAAGGTCAGCCACTACGTTCTGGAGTTGAAGGACAGTGCATTTGGCGATGCCACGGTACGCCAGGTAATGGATATGACAGTCGGTGTTCGCTACTCGGAAGACTACGCCGACCCCAAAGCGGAAATCTGGGAGTACTTGCGAGCCGCCCATATGACGCCGCGGCCGGAGGGGTACGCCGGCGCTACCACGGTGACCGAATACCTGATGAAACTGCGCAAAGAGGGCGAGCACGGTCAGGCCTTTGCTTACAAGACGGTCAATACTGACGTTTTGTCTTGGGTGATCCAGCGCGCAACGGGGAAACCCATCGCGGTCAATCTACAAGAGCGCATCTGGAGCAAGCTGGGCGCCGAGCAGGACGCCTACTTGATCGTCGATGAAGTGGGTACCGCGTTTACCGGTGGCGGTTTCAACACCTCGTTGCGCGACTTGGCCCGTTTCAGCGAGATGATGCGCCTGGGCGGCAAGTTTAACGGCCAGCAGATCGTGCCCAAGAGCGTGATCGCGGATATTCGCGGGGGCGCCAGCCAGCAAGACTTCGCGAAGGCGGGCTATGAGCTACTGCCAAACTGGAGTTATCGCGACATGTGGTGGGTGTCCCACGACACTCATGGCGTCTACTCGGCGCGTGGGCTTCACGGACAAAGCATGTATATCGACCCCAAGGCGAAAATGGTCATTGTGCGTTATGCCTCGCATCCCCTGGCTCGCAGTTTGAACTTCGATCCGACTACCTTGCCCGCCTATCGAGCGGTGGCCAATCACTTGATGGCCAACTCACTATAGTGCGATGAAAAGCGGTAATAGCAGGCATTGGAGAGTGGGCGGCAGTGTTCCGCGATGTACCGTTCGCCAATGCTGACTCGTTGATCAGCGCAGGTCTGAACGATTACTTATTTAACTTTTATATTTATACTGGGTGATACTGTGGGCTCGCTAACTAATCCTCAAAAGCCTAGTTTTAGAAGTCGCGCACTGATAGCCTATCTTTTGTTGATCAGGCGAAAATCAGTTTATGGCTCCTTGGACAAAGTGCTCAAGAGTTTTCGAAAATCACGAGAGCAGGGTCCTGCAAGACCAACTATTAAAATGCACAAAAAAATCTCTATCGAACTCCAGATAGTTGATGGTATCGAAGTCTACAGGCTAGCCCCTAAAAATGACCAAGCAAACTCAAAACATATTTTCTATCTTCATGGTGGTGCTTACGTTTGGCCTATCACATTTTTGCACTGGCGCTTCCTTCAAACGTTAGTCGAAAGATATGGCTATATTATCATAGTGCCGCTTTATCCTCTTGCACCAGAGACTAAATGTAAAATCGTTATTTTTCGCATGTTGTCTATATATAAGCTTGCTTGCTTTAACGCTCGATGTCACGCAATGAATGTAATGGGCGATTCAGCTGGCGGCGGCCTTGCAGTTGCCCTCTGCTACGCGTTGACGGACATCGGATGTATTCAACCTACAAAACTAGTATTGATCTGCCCATGGATGGATGTCACTTTGAGTAACGAGTTGATATCAAGAACGGAGAAGTCAGATCCAATGCTCTGCGCGAGAGGTTTAAGAGCGGCCGGCATGATGTATGCGGGAGGTCTCGGCACGGACCACGACTACGTAAGCCCGATTAACGGAGATCCAGAAAATCTACCTCCGATCCTTATTTTCGCTGGCACGCGCGACATTGCTCACCACGATGCAATCAATTTCTCTGAGAAAACGTTGGCACTCGGAGGTGAGGTTCAGTTGCATATAGGGCGAGGAATGATTCACGTATGGCCAATCTTCCCGATACCTGAAGCGAAACAAGCCATGGATAAAATAGCTTGTTTCCTTTAGCGTTAGTGCGAATGCCAACTGTCGGTTAAATTTGGCGTTCATGCAGGAGGTGGGAAAGTACACGTGAAAAAGTTCATTTTATCGCGGCGTGAGTTTGGCGCTTTAATGGCGCCCGTGTAGATCGGGTTTTCACCAATCGCTGTACAGCTTCCACATGGAATACCTTATAAGATGATGACTATTCATCGTGCATCGCCGGCACCAATTTGGCAGCAATCAAAGAACGCACAGGCATTGTTCGCGTTGCCGATAAGCTTGCCTTTGAGATGCAAAGAGTGAGCGCTTTTAATAAATATCCCCCTGGCTAAATAGCTTTATTTAGACACTAAGATCTCGCGGCTAACGACGGCATTGAAATTGCGATGCTGACTTCATGCTGCAGAGCGAACGGAGGGCGGTTCTTCGTAACGTAAAGCACGGTAATTGTAATATATGGTAGGTATCCCAAGCGCGGTAGGTTCGTCATGCGATTAGCGGCGGTGATGTTGTCGTGCTATGTCTGCGTGAGCGTTCTTTCACCATGCGCATCTGCGGACAATGTAATGCTGAAAAATGGTGACCATATCAGCGGAGACATTATTTTGATGGAGGGCGCAAATCTTGTTCTAAGTACGAGTTACGGAGGCGATATAACGATCAGTAAGGATCAGATTCAGACTTTGGAAAGCAAGCAGCCGCTCATGGTAAGGCAAGTGGGCCAGTTGCAAGGATCGGTTGAATCGATTCGGGCCGGTCCGCGAGGTAATGTGCAGCCTGCTGTAGGCGTTGGTTTGAATTTCGTCGACCTTAATAATATCGATCAGATTATGAAACCCCAACCCAACCTCAAGGCTGCAATCTGGAAGGGGAATATTGACCTTGCGCTTCATGCTGAAAAGGTTAAGACAGAGAAGGATAATGTTAACCTGGCAGCACAAACAAGTTTTGTCAGTGGCCCTTGGCGCCATAGCGCGATTGCTCACGTCCGCGAAGACGACGATGAGGTTGCAAGTACGGCAAACTGGAGTGCCGAGTACTCTGTGATTCGTTTCCTCACCGATAGATGGCTTTGGGAAGGCGGCTTGAGTTACAAAAAAGACCAGATCGAAAACCTACAAACTAGGCGAAAAATTGGCACCGGTCCCGGCTACCAATTCTGGGACGATCAATTAGGCAATCTTACCGTTGTTGCACTGCTAAATCGTATGCGATTCGGGTACTCAGGCGGTGGCAGTAATACGTTTTACTTCACATCTGCCCGCTGGGACTTCAAACGATATCTAGTCGGAAGAAAGTTTGAATTTTTCACATCGGGTGAGCTGGGAAGGCCGCTCAGTGATATAGCATACTATGCTTATGACTCTGAGCTAGGTTTGCGCTACAGCGTCACAGAATGGGCTTCCTTAAATTTGAAGTACGAACACGCGGTAGTCGCGGGTAAGTCCGATAATAGCAACTTGGACAGTGCTAGATATACAGCCGGTTTTGGTGTGAACTGGTGATGTATATTTTGGCTGCATCCACGATGCTGAGGCCGGGCGTACTATTTCCTAGCGGCTTAGATACAAAAATTTAGATCCGCCTATGCAGGCGAGCGATGCCTGTCCATTTCAATATCGGGAGATGAAGCGTGAGTCGTAGCAAAAAAATGTTGGGCTGTGCATTTGTTATTGCAGTGGTGGCAGGGGCGCTCTGGGGGGCATGGAAATTTTCATCACCCTCGGTTCAACCCTTTGCTTCGCTAAGACCGCAAGGCGGTCAAGGATCTCCGGACTTGACGGTGCGTTTTCTGGGGGCTGGCACATTGAGCTTCGATGATGGGGAGACAGCAATCATGGAGGACGGTTTTTTCTCACGGCCCAGTATTTTTTCGGTGCTACTGACGCCTATACAGCCTAATGAGCAGCGCATCGATGCGAGTTTGCGCAGCGCTGGCATTTCCAAGCTTGCAGCGATATTCGTCGCGCACTCGCATTACGACCATGTCCTGGACAGTGGCTTGGTGGCTCTCAAAACAGGCGCTACCGTATTGGGTACAAAATCGACTGCCAACGCCGTTCTGGGTGCCGGATTACCTCCTGAGCGTATCAAGGTGATCAAAGACGGAGATTCTTTTTTGTTTGGTCAATTTCAAATCAAAGCCTTCGAGACCCCGCATTCACCACATCCCACCTCCCCAGGCTTCATAGATCATCCGCTGCACACCCCTGTCCCGGAGGGGGATTTCAAAGTTGGCGAAAACTTCTCATACCTGATCACTCATGGCAGCCGCCGTCTTCTGGTGATCGCCAGTGGTAATTACAGTCCAGGCAAGTTCAAGGATGTCAGGGCAGATGTGGTGTTTCTCGGCATCGGAACTTTAGGTAAACAAACCCCGGAGTTTGTCGCTCAATATTGGCAAGAGACGGTTGTCCAGACGGGCGCTAAAATCGTGATCCCGATCCATTGGGATAATTTTTTTGAGCCCTTGGACCAACCGTTGACCGCTATGCCGCGCATACTGGACGCTTTCGATCAGAGCATGGCCATGTTGCTCCCCCTGGCACAACGGGACGCTGTGAAGGTGCAACTGCCTGTCGCTTTCGCCCCTATCGATCTAGATGCCCGGTAGACATCGAATAGGCCCGCCACACGGTTGGCCTACGGAAGCCACCGCCAAATTATGAGAACGCAAGGACCTAATTTTCCTGGAGAAATACGGGGGCGTCCAAAAAATAGCCCTATGTGCTCGCCCTTGTGTCGGTTGCAGGCAGCAGTAATCAGCCGATGCCGAGTTGTGGGAGAAACCCGGCGCCAGTCACCAGGATGTTGTTGCGTCCATGTTGGCGTGTGGTGAAAAGAATGGCTCCGGCGTTGATCCCAAGGCCAGCTTCCAAGAGATGGCCCAGCGATTTGTATGTATGAAGCGTGCGGGCTATACCCGGCGTGACGGTTTTGACATCTGTGCATTGCACCCCAAGGAGCCGTTGAAGGCCTGTGAGTCGGCGCAATGAGGCCACGGATTTTTATTGCCTGTGATTTGGCAGCGCTTCCAGCGCCCTTATTCAGTGCGTATGGTGGCAAGCGCAGGACTATGTCCGTACTTATCAAAGCTGACCGAGACAACCATGAAACAGAACATTCTTCTTGCAGCCGTTTGCGCTGTACTGATCCAGGGCTGTACCTCCACCTCCAAAAGCCATGAGGACTCGCCCTCCATGCTCACGACTACCTCGGCTGCTGTAGCCCAGCCAGCTTTACCTGCCTATTACTGGAACCTGGTTTCGGCCAATGATGCTTCGGGTAAACCACTCGTCGCTCTGAACAAAGGCATCGAGCGCAAGCTGCGCGTTTCCTTCGGTGACAAGAATCTGAATATCAGCGGTGGCTGCAACGGCCAGTTCGGCGGCTATCAGTATCAGGATGGGGTGTTGAAAGTGCAGTCACTGGCTTCAACGCTTATGGCTTGCGACAAGAGCCTGATGGACCTTGACGCAGAGGTCGCTCGACTGTTCAAGGGCGACCTGCGCGCCGTCATCACCGGCGACAACACGGCGCCGATGCTGCAACTGACTACCGCCAACGGCTCGGTGCTCAAGCTGCAGGGCGAGGCTACGCCGCAGACGCGTTACGGGAGCAAGGGTGAGGTCAAATTCCTGGAGGTGGCCGCCAAGACCGTCAAGTGCAGTCACCCGATGATTCCTGACTATCAGTGCCTTCAAGTGCGCGAGCGACGCTATGACGACGCCGGCCTGCAACTTGCGACCCAGGATGCGTGGCATCCGCTGTATCAGTCTATCGAAGGCTTCGAGCATCATGACGGCGTGCGCACTGTACTGCGGGTCAAGCAATACGAATGGAAGAATCCGCCCGCAGACGCGCCTTCGAAGGTCTACGTACTGGATATGGTGGTCGAGCAGGACGCTTCCGGGACTAGTCAGTAACCGAGACCTAAAGCCGGTGACGTTCGGGAAAATGGCCGGTTTTCGACGAGTGACAGGTCTAGATCAACGGTTCCAGCTCGGTTGGGGTTGTCACGTGTGTGTTTGCCAACTACCCTGAAAATGTTTGAATTATTACAAATAATTTCGGTTTGGCTTTTTTCGGTCAAACGACTTCAGGATGAGGGACGAAAAAATGTTTTCACACGAAGGCACCGCAATAGAGCTGTTGACCCTGGTTTTCGCCGTGACGGGCGTGCTGTTGATTGCCTGGTTTATTCACCATCAATACGAGCTCAGGTCACGCAAGCGTGTAAAAAAACAACAAGGTGGTAATCAGCAGCCTTCCGCTCAAAACCGCTGATTGAGCATAAATCCGGGCCAGCCATTCGCGCCGGTTTTAGTTCGATGCTCCGAGGCTCGGCGTCAGCCACTGGCCTCGGATCTATTGATTCTCTGGGCCTTGACTTCACTTGCGTAGGCTTCAAGCCTTTGCTGCTGAGCTGTGAGTAGCGCGCAGACTTTCGTTAACGTCGCTACGTTATTGGATGCGCCGCCAGCTGCCAATGCCGTCAGTTGCACCACCGACCAGCCGATAACCGCGCTGGCGTCTTCAAGGTCGTAGAACAGTTCCTGTTGCGCTGTCCTGGGGCCGTCGAGGTCGTCTATCAAAAGCGTGCACTCTGTGTGGGGTAAAAAGCTTAAGCGTTTACGACAGGGTAGTCATACCGGTGCACAAGGGAAATTACAGACAAAGAAAAGCCCGCGATGGGGGGCGGGCTAAAGGGGATGTTTTCAGGAGCTGTAGGCACAATAGGCGCACGTCTGTGAAAGCTTTGTGAAACGCGCTCCTGAATTGAAATGCGTCTACACCGGCGAAATAGTCGCCAGCATCCCGATACCAATGGTCAGCACCAAAAAGCCGAACAGGAAAATTGCCATCTTGGTCATAAGGCCTCCGAAGGGAAGGGGGGACGACAGGAATGTCGGGATGGGGCTATTGTCCGCCTGGAGCGGTTTTCAATACAGGCGCAGATAGAAAAGAAAAAACCGTATCAGATTGCCCGTTAGCGCCTGCGCCGGGGCTTTTCAAGCCAACAGTTTTTATAAAGATCAGCGCCGCCCCTGAGACAGCCACCGCATTTGCCCCTAAGATAGCGCCCACTGCATCAACAATAAGAGTGGGTCCACCCTCGATGGAAAGACGCCAGTTCAGCGGTGGCATGCAAGGCAAGAACCTGCGCTACCTCAACGATCCCTCCCGGCAAGCAGCGTTGGTGACCCGCGTCGGTTTCCTGCTACTTGAACACTTCTCTCTGCCCGCTTTCACCCAGACCCTGGACACGCTGGTGACCGCCAATCTGTTGCGCCCCGAGCTATTTGCTTCGCGCACCTTCGGTTGGGGTGAAGGCGAAGTCATCAGTGACCTGGGCCTGGTCATCCGCCCCGATGCCAGCCTGGAACCTGCGGTCTTGCCGGACTTGGACCTGCTGGTCATTTGCGGGGGCTTTCGCACCGAACTCAAGGCCTGCGAACCCTTTATCCAGCTGTTGCGCAGCGCGGCCGAGGCGGGTGTCAGCCTGGCGGGTTTGTGGAACGGTTCGTGGTTTCTCGGTCGCGCCGGCCTGTTGCAGGGCTATTGCTGCGCCATTCACCCCGAGCACCGTCCGGCGCTGGCGGAAGTATCCAAAGGCGCCCAGGTCACCAGCGAGCCCTATGTGATCGACCGTGATCGCCTCACTGCGTCCAGCCCCTCCGGTGCTTTCCACATGGCGCTGGACTGGATCAAGAGCCTGCATGGCAAAGCATTGGTCGAAGGTATCGAAGATATCCTGGCGTTCGAAGAGTCGCGCTATCGCCGTATCAAACCCACCGAAAACGTCTGTGTCAGCGCACCGCTGCGTGAAGTGGTGAAGTTGATGGACGCCAACCTCGAAGAACCCCTGGAACTCGACCAACTCGCCGTCTATGCCGGTCGCTCCCGCCGCCAACTGGAGCGCCTGTTCAAGGAGCAACTGGGAACTACGCCACAACGCTACTACATGGAACTGCGTGTGACCGAAGCGCGGCGCCTGTTGCAGCATACGGAGCTGTCACAGGTGGATGTGCTGGTGGCTTGCGGGTTTGTCTCGCCGAGCCATTTCAGCAAGTGCTACAGCGCGTATTTCGGATATCGCCCCTCCAAGGAGAAGCGGTTGGTCAGGTAACGTGGCAGGAGTTGAAGCGCCTTCTGAAGGAATGTAAATGGTCATAACGCTTATGGATCGTTATCGCGGCAGCTTGCTTGGGCTGGCGTGCGGCGACGCAGTAGGAACCACGGTTGAATTCATGCCCCGCGGCAGCTTTTCTCCCGTCACAGATATGCTTGGAGGCGGGCCGTTCAATCTCAAGCCTGGCCAATGGACGGACGACACGTCCATGGCGCTGTGTCTGGCCGAAAGCTTGTTGCACAAGGGCGGCTTCGATGCGAACGACCAGATGGGACGTTATCTGAATTGGTGGAAGTGCGGGTATCTGAGCTCTACCGGTGAGTGTTTCGATATCGGGATGACGATTCGCGATGCGTTGGCGATGTTTCAGCAAACTGGCGACGGTTTTTCGGGCTCAACGAATCCCTATTCCGCCGGTAATGGATCAATGATGCGCCTTGCGCCTGTGGTGTTGTTCTATTTCCCAGACTTGGAGAACATCCGCCGTTTCACTGCGCAAAGCTCACGCACAACCCATGCTGCCCAGGAAGCCATCGAGTGTTGCCAACTGCTGGCAGAAGCCATCGGTAACGCACTGAGCGGTGTTTCGAAAGGTGAAGTGCTGAGCTTCTCAAACACCTCTTTGTCAGCTCCAAAGGTCACGGCTATCGCACGCGGCGAATACCGCGATAAAACGCACACCGAAATCGTCGGCTCAGGTTACGCGGTGGCTTCCCTGGAGGCCGCATTCTGGTGCTTCGATCACACTGCCAGTTTCGCTGAGGCTGTGCTTGCTGCCGCAAATCTGGGGGATGACGCTGACACCACCGCCGCAATCGTAGGTCAATTGGCAGGTGCATATTATGGTGTGCACGCTATCCCTATCGGTTGGCTGGACAAGCTATGGATGCACGATGAAATCCAAGACACCGCTGATGCCTTATACAGTGCCTCGCTCATGCAGCGACAAGGCTTAGAACCGCTCCAATCGATAGGGCCGTAACTCAGCCACCCGCTCTCCCGTCGCGAGTTGCCCAACCCTTTCGGCGGTCACCGCCGCCTGTGTCAGCCCCAAATGCTGGTGCCCGAACGCAAGCAGTACTTTGCCGTCGCACACCCGGTCGATGATCGGCAGCGAGTCGGGCAGGGACGGCCGAAACCCCATCCACGGCGTGGCGCCACGGTCGCTGAGGTCGTGACGAAACAGTCCTTTGCTCAAGCGATGCAGCTGCCAGGCCCGTTGCATATTGGCCGGGCGGTCGAGGCCGGCGAATTCGACTGTGCCGGCCAGGCGCAAACCGCCGGACATGGGGGTCATGATGAACTTGCGCTCCAGCGAGGTGACGGCAAAGGGCAGGCGCTGATGCTCGTGGGGCAGCATCAGGTGATAACCGCGCTCGGTGTCCAGCGGCACCTGTTTGCCGGTCAGTGCGGCGGTGAGTTTGGCCGAGTGCGCACCGCAGGCGATGAGTACTTGGCGCGCTGTCAGTACACCTTGGTCGGTCATCAATGAAACGCCGTTGCCCTCCAGGCGTCCATCCAACACGCGCTGCTTCAGAAATTGCACACCCTCGGCCTTGGCCGCGTTCACCAGTTCGCCCACCACGGTGTACGGGTCGAGAAAGTGCCCGGTAGTGGGGAAGAACAATCCGCCTTGTATCGCGTCGCTCAGTTGTGGCGCGGCCTTGCGCACCGCATCGCCGCTCCAGAAGTTCACCGCTACGCCTTGCTGAGTCATGCGCTGCTGCAACGCATCGATGGCAGCGCGGGATTCGGCGCGCTCAAACACCAGCAGTGAACCGTCTTCACGCAACAAATGCGCTTGCCCAATGGAGTGCAGCAAGCGCTGCCACGCACCCAGGCTGCCTTCGTTCAATGCACGCAGGCCGGCCACGGTGCGCTGGTAGCTTGCCGGTCGCAGATTCAACAATAGGCGAATAAACCAGGGCAGGGCGCGGGGCAGGTAGGTCCAGTCCAGGCGCAGTGGGCCCATGGGGTCCAGCAGCATGGCCGGCAAGCGCTTGAGGATCGACAGGTCAGCAATGGGAAATACCTGCTCTGTCGCCAGGTGACCGGCATTGCCGTAGGAGGCGCCCATGCCCGGCGCCTGCGTGTCGACCACCAGCACTTGGCGGCCCTGGCGCGCCAGCTGCAAGGCACAGGCGACGCCGATGATGCCGGCGCCGACCACCACAATGTCTGCTTGATTGGGCTGAGCCATGGCTACGCCTCTCTCTGGCCGTCAAGCAGGCGCCGCAGCCCTAGCGGGTTGTCGTGCCCGAGCGCAGCGGGCAGCAGCGCATCCGGGAAATCCTGATAGCACACCGGCCGCAGGAACCTTTGGATCGCCGCCGTGCCCACCGAGGTGCTGCGCGCATCCGAGGTCGCCGGGAACGGCCCGCCATGCACCATCGCATCGCAGACTTCCACGCCGGTCGGCCAGCCGTTGACCAACAGGCGCCCGGCCTTGCGTTCCAGTACCGGCAGCAGTGCGCGGGCCTGTAGCAGATCCAGGTCATCCATATGCAAGGTCGCGGTGAGTTGACCTTCCAGGTGTTCGGATACCCGTCGCACTTGCTCGGCATCGCCGCATTCCACCACCAGCGAGGCGGCGCCGAAGACCTCGGCCTGCAGGTGTTCGTTGCTCAGGAATGCCTGGGCCTGAGTTACGAACAGATGGACCTGGCCTTGATTCGGCCCAGCTCCCGCCAGGCCCTTGGCGGCGACTTGGGCGTGCCGGGACAATGCACTCACGCCGGTTTCGTAGGCGCTGAAAATGCCCGGGGTGAGCATGGTCTGCGCCGGGCAACGTGCAAGCAGATCACTGGCGACCTTGATAAATCGGTCCAGGGCGCTGCCTTTCACGGCGATTACCAAGCCAGGGTTGGTGCAGAACTGGCCGGCACCTTGGGTCAGTGACGCGACGAAACCTTCGGCCAATGCCTCGGCCCGTGCTTCAAGCGCGGCAGGAAACAGGTACACAGGGTTGATCGAACTCATTTCCGCATACACCGGGATCGGCTCCGGGCGTGCCTGGGCAGCCTGGCACAGCGCGACACCACCACTGCGCGAACCGGTAAAGCCTACGGCCTTGATGCGCGGGTCGGTCACCAGTGCGATACCCAGCTCGTTACCCGCGCCATAGAGCAGTGAAAATACCCCTTCGGGCAAACCACACTGTTTGACCGCCTGGGCAACGGCGCGGCCCACCAGTTCGCTGGTGCCGGGGTGGGCGCTGTGGGCCTTGACCACCACCGGGCAACCGGCTGCCAGTGCCGACGCGGTATCGCCGCCCGCCACGGAGAAGGCCAGGGGAAAGTTGCTTGCCCCAAACACTGCGACCGGGCCCAGGGCGATATGTCGCTGGCGCAGGTCGGCGCGGGGCAGCGGTTGGCGCTGGGGTTGCGCGGTATCGACTCGTACGTCGAGCCATTCACCCAGGCGTACAGTGCGGGCAAAGGCGCGCAGTTGCCCGCAGGTACGACCGCGTTCACCTTGAATGCGTGCGCGGGGCAGGCCGGTTTCGGCGCTGGCGCGTTCGATCAATTCATCGCCCAGGGCTTCGATGTTATCGGCAATGGTTTCAAGAAACCCGGCGCGGTCTGCCAAGGTGGTTTCGCGGTAAGTATCGAACGCGGCCCATGCCAGTGCGCAGGCCTGCTCGACCTGCTCGCCATCGCCGCCGGCATAGGCGGGTTCCAGTGGCGTGTCGGTGGCGGGGTTGATAGCGCGGATCGCATCGCGATGGCCGCAAAGGGATTGCTGACCAATCAGCATCTTGCCTGTCAGAGTCATTGGGCATCCTGAAAAACAGAGGGGTGTTGTAGGAGCGAGCAAGCTCGCTCCTACAGAAAATCAAGCGACGTTCTGTTCCGCCGACCAGTTGGCATACCACTGGCGGAACAGCGCGTACTGCTGCTCGGCATAGCGGCGCTGGGCAGCGCTGAGCACATCGGTTTCGTTGAAGTGCAGGGCGTACTCCTGGTCACCGTTGAGCACCATCAGGTGCTTGTAATACAGCACCAGGTCGCAGCCTTCGTCGAACGACGACAGCACCGCCAGCGCGGCTTCCAGCTCGCGCGCCTGGCGACGGGCCTTGGCATCGCCCTTGGCGGCTTTTTTGCTCAGGGCCACCAGTTGCAGGACTTCCCGTGGCAGCGCGTTGCCGATGCCGGTGATCGCGCCGGTGGCGTTGCAGTTGACGAAACCGTGCACCACCTGGGTGTCGACACCGACCATCAGGGTCACGTCATCGTCCTGGGAGGTGATGTTTTCTGCGGCGTAGCGCAGGTCGGCAGCGCCGCCGAACTCCTTGAAGCCGATCAGGTTCGGGTGCTCGCGGCGCAGTTCGAAGAACAGATCGGCGCGGGTGGCGAAGCCGTAGTAGGGACTGTTGTAGATCACCGCCGGCAGGTTGGGCGCAGCGTTGAGGATCGCCGCGAAGTGGGCCTTTTGCGCGGTGACCGAAGCCCCACGGGACAGCACGCGGGGAATCACCATCAAGCCATGGGCGCCGACCTTGGCGGCATGGGCCGCGTGGGCCACCGCCTCACGGCTGTTCACCGCGCCGGTGCCGACGATGGTCGGCACGCCGGCCGCGACCAGACGCGCCACGCCTTCCTGACGCTGAGCCTCGGTGAGCAGCGGCCAATCGCCCATGGATCCGCAATACACCACCGCACTCATGCCGATATCAATCAGCTCGCGGCCTTTGGCGACCAGTGCGTCAAAGTCCGGTTGGCGCTCGGCGGTGCAGGGGGTCATCAGGGCGGGCATGCAGCCGGTGAAGATGTTGTCGCTCATGGTGCTAACTCCATTCAGGTTAATAAATAAAAGGCTCAGATGCCCCAGGCAAACGGGTCCTGCTCGTCGATCAGCAAGGTGCTGTCGGCAGTCATGTACGCGCGGCCGGTGATGAAGGGACGCACGCGTTCGCCGTCCCATTCATAGCGGCCCTGGAACTGACTGCCGGTGATGCTGGCTTGTACCCAGGTCTGCCCCGCAGCGAGTTTTCCATCGGCGGCCAGGCACGCGAGCTTGGCGCTGGTGCCGGTGCCGCAGGGGGAGCGGTCATAGGCTTTGCCGGGGCACATCACGAAGTTGCGGCTGTCGGCGTGGGCGTCGTCGGCGAACAGTTCGACATGGTCGATCAACGCGCCGTCTGCGCCGTGAATACCTTGGGCCTCAAGGGCCTTGAGCATCGCCCAGGTGTAGTCGGTCAAGACGTCAACGTTGCTCATCTGCAGGGCCTGGCCGTGGTCCGACACCAGAAAAAACCAATTGCCGCCCCAGGCAATGTCGCCCAGCACCACGCCATACCCAGGCACCTGCACCGGTACCTGCTGGCGGGAGCGGTAGGCGGGCACGTTGCGCAGGGTTACGCCACCGTCTTCGTGCAGCGTGGCTGCCACCGGGCCTACCGGGGTGTCGATGGTGTGGACACCTGGCGCGATAAGGCCGAGGTAATGCAGGGAGGCGACCAGGCCGATAGTGCCGTGGCCGCACATGCCGAGGTAGCCGGCATTGTTGAAGAAAATCACTCCACAGGTGGCGCCCGGCGTGACCGGCGCGCAGTACAGTGCACCGACCAGCACATCGTTGCCCCGTGGCTCCAGCAGGCAGGCGCGACGCCATTGATCGTGATGAGTGCGCAGATCTTCAAGCTGCTCGGCGACGGTTGTGCCTGCCAAGGCCGGGAAGCCGTTCATGATCAGGCGCGTGGGTTCGCCACCGGTGTGGGAATCGATTACATGCAGTCGCTTCATGGAAGGTTCCATCAGTGAGTGGCCGCCGAGAGGGGAGTGTCGTAGTGGCTGTCAGTGACCGCTTCGCTTTCATCGTCTTCGGTCTCCAGGCGCACCAGGTGGGCCGGCACACCGGTGGCGGCGCCCCAGTAGTAGATGCCCAGGGCGCAGGCCGCTACGACCAGCGTGTCAAACGGGTGGCTGATCACGCCGATACCGCCAAAGCTGCCGAGCTTGGAGAGCAAAATGGTCACGGCGTAGAAGCCGATCAACCAGGCCGAGGAGCGTACTTGCTGCTTGAGATTGAGGTGCGCGGTCGGTACCCAGCGTGCACACAGCAGGTACACCACAAACATCAGGATTTGCAGGCCCAACAGCCATGACACCGTGTTCCAGCCTGACCAGTACACGATCAGCGCGGCGATGATGAATGACAGCGGGCCCAATACCGCCATGCCCTTGACCCGGAACGGCCGCGCCATGTCCGGTGCATTGCGGCGCAGAGCGGCGACGGTCACCGGGGCCACGGCGTAGCTCAGGATCAACGCGGCGGATACCACGTTGATCAGCGCTTCCCAGGAAGGGAACGGCAGGGTCCAGAACACCGACAGGCCAAAGGTCAGCCACAGCGCCGGGCGCGGGATGCCGGACTTTTCATCGATGCGCGTGAAGATCTTGAAAAAGGTGCCGGTCTGCGCCCAGCCATACACCACGCGCGGGGTGGCATTCATGTAGATATTCCCGCATCCGCTGGGGGAGATCACCGCATCGGCCACCACCAGATAAGCCAGCCAACCTACACCCAGCGCCAGAGCGATATCGCGATACGGCAGGGCCAGCTCCTTGCTGATGCCGGCCCAGCCATTGGCGAGCATTTCGGTGGGCACACCGCCGAGGAACGCGGTTTGCAGCAGCACATAGATGGCAGTCGACAACAGTACGGAGAGGATCAACGCGATGGGAATGGTGCGCTGCGGGTTTTTGACTTCGCTGGCCACCGAAATGATCGGCGTCAGCCCCAGGTAAGCGAAGATCACCCCGCCTGCCGACACCGCCATCTCAATGCCCGAGAGGCCGAACGGTGCAAAACCATGCATCTGGAAGTTCGCCGGTTTGAAGAAGGTGAACAGCACGCCGATCACCAGCAACGGCACGATGAACTTGAACACGCTCACCAGGTTATTGGCGATGGCGAACGTCTTGACGCTGCGGTAGTTGAGGATAAAGAACAGGCATAGCAGCGCGAACTGCACCAGCCAGCCCAGGGTGGTCGGGTCGCTGGAACCAGCCTTGGTCAACTCCGGAAACCACGCTGCGGCGTATTGGCGCGAGGCAACCACTTCAATCGCCACCAGGCTGGAAAACGCGATCAGCGTAATAAAGCCCATCAGGTAGCCCAGCAACGGGCCATGGGAGTACACCGGGTAACGCACTACGCCACCGGCGCGGGGCAGGGCGGCGCCGAGTTCGCAATAGACAATGCCCAGCAACAGCACGGCGAACCCACCCAGCAACCAGGAAAAAATCCCCGCCGGGCCGGCGATGGCCGACACATGACTGGCGGCGAATAACCAACCCGAACCGAAGATGGCTCCCAGCCCGATAAAGGTGAGGTCCATCAGTGACAACTGTTTCTTGAACTTGCCTTGGCCTGACATAGCGGCGCCTTCTTGTGAGTTATTGGATAGGCATGCAGTGGCGCTATCGTGAACCCGCCAGCCCGGCGGCGATTGATGTTTTACGTGGGGATGAATGACGAATTCAGCACAATTTCCCGCACTCGACAGCGCCCGGCACATGGCGCAATCTGCTGGCCGTCGATCAATAAAAGGGCGGTGAAAGTCATGTTGCACAGCGCGTTTGCGAGCCTTCTCCACGGCAGCCGCCCCGACAGCATCGAGCAGCTATTGAACGGGGTAGAGCAGTTATTACCGATGTTCGACGTGCTGCCCAACGCCGCGATTTTTATCAAGGACATCGACGCCCGCTACGTGCTCGCCAACCGCACCCTGGTGCAGCGCTGCGGCCTGAGGCAGTTGCAACCGCTGCTGGGCAAGACCAGCGCCGAGGTGTTCCCTGCGCAACTGGGGCCGGGCTATACCGAGCAGGATCGGCGTGTGCTCGAACGGGGGCAGGTGTTGGAAGACCAGCTTGAATTACACCTCTACGGCACCCGCGAACCCGGCTGGTGCCTCACGCACAAATGGCCGCTGTACAACCGGCTCGGTGCAATCATTGGCTTGGCCGGGATTTCGGTAGACCTGCAATCGGCCAGCGAAACCCATCCGGCTTATCAACGCCTGGCGGCGGTGGATGAACACATCCGCACCCACTTCAACCGCCGCGTCACCTTGGGTGAGTTGACCCGTATCGCCGGGATTTCCGTGGCGCAGCTGGAGCGTTACTGCAAGCGTGTTTTCCACCTGACACCCCGGCAGATGATCCAGAAGGTACGCCTGGAACATGCCCGGCGGTTGTTGCATAGCGAGCTGCCGATTACCGAGGTGGCGCTGCAATGCGGGTACACCGACCACAGCGCGTTTACCCGCCAGTTCAAGGCATCGACCGGGTTCACCCCCAGGCAGTATCGGCAGACAACGCCAAGAGACAAGACAGACGAAAATCCAGTGTGGGAGGGGCGGTGCGACGATTCGACTTGCTCCCGATAGCTGTGGGTCAGATAAACATATGCTGACTGACACACCGCTATCCACATTTTAGATTGCTGCCGGCCCTGGCTCTATTTCAATGCAACGAATGGCGCGCAGGCCCCTCATATGCTTACGAGTAACCTTTAACGACCACAGGTACCGAGCTTATGACCGCGGCGAACAACGATCATGTGAACTGGCTGGTGCAACAATCGATGCTGCACGCGGCGCGGCAGCGAGCCAAGCTCTACTCCGGGCAAGGGCGCTTGTGGCAGCAGCCCTACGCGCATACCCGGCCGCGTGATGCGTCAGCCTTGTCGTCAGTGTGGTTCACCGCCTACCCGGCGTCGATTGTCACCCGCGAAGGCGGCACGGTGCTCGAAGCGCTGGGGGATGAAACCCTCTGGCATGCCTTGTCGAAAATTGGCATTCAAGGCATTCACAACGGCCCATTGAAAAAGTCCGGTGGCTTGGCTGGCACCGAACATACCCCGACCATCGACGGCAATTTCGACCGCATCAGCTTCGACATCGACCCGCAACTGGGCACCGAGGCGCAGTTGCAGGCGTTGACGCGCATGGCCGCCGCGCACAATGCGGTGATCATCGACGATGTAATCCCATCCCACACCGGCAAGGGCGCGGATTTTCGCTTGGCGGAGATGGCCTACGAGGACTACCCCGGGCTGTACCACATGGTGGAAATCCGTGAGGAAGATTGGCCGTTGCTGCCGGACGTGGTCGAGGGCCGTGATGCACAGAACCTCAGCCCGGTGCAGGTGGACGCACTGCGCGACAAGCACTACATCGTTGGCCAGTTGCAGCGGGTGATCTTCTTCGAACCCGGGGTAAAGGAAACCGACTGGAGCGCCACGCCAGAGGTGGTCGGCGTGGATGGCAAACCACGGCGATGGGTGTACCTGCATTACTTCAAGGAAGGCCAGCCGTCGCTCAATTGGCTGGACCCCTCGTTCGCCGCGCAGCAGATGATCATCGGTGATGCGTTGCACGCCATTGATGTGATGGGCGCGAAGATCCTGCGCCTGGACGCCAACGGTTTTCTCGGCGTGGAGCGCAAGCTGGACGGTACCGCCTGGTCGGAAAGCCATCCGCTGTCGATCACCGGCAACCAGTTGCTCGGCGGCGCAATTCGCAAGGCCGGTGGTTTCAGCTTCCAGGAACTCAACCTGACTGTGGATGACATTGCCTCCATGTCCCACGGCGGCGCCGACCTGTCATACGACTTCATCACCCGGCCAGCCTACCAGCACGCGTTGCTGATGGGCGACACTGAATTCCTGCGCCTGATGCTGCGCCAGATGCACACGTTGGGCATCGACCCGGGTTCGTTGATCCACGCGCTGCAGAACCACGACGAACTGACTCTGGAGTTGGTGCACTTCTGGACGCTGCACGCCCATGACACCTTCCTGTTCCAGGGCCAGACCTTTCCCGGCAACATCCTGCGCGAGCATATCCGCGAGCAGATGTACGAACGACTGACCGGTGAACATGCGCCGTACAACCTCAAGTTCGTCACCAATGGCGTGTCCTGCACCACGGTCAGCATCATCACTGCTGCCCTGGGCATTCGTGACCTTGAGGCGATTACCGCTGCGGATATCCAGCAGATTCGCCAGATCCATTTGCTGCTGGTGATGTATAACGCCATGCAGCCTGGGGTGTTCGCGTTATCCGGCTGGGACCTGGTGGGCGCGCTGCCGTTGGCGGCCGAAGACGTGGCGCACCTGATGGCCGATGGTGATACCCGCTGGATACATCGCGGCGCTTACGATCTGGTCGACCTGAACCCCGAGGCCGAGCTGTCGGCCGGGCAGATGCCGCGCTCCAAAAGCCTGTACGGCAGCCTGAACCACCAGTTGCAGGACCCGGACTCATTCGCTTCGCAATTGCAGAAAATCCTCAGCGTACGCCGCGCCTACGACATCGCCGCGAGCCGTCAGATCCTGATACCGGATGTCGAGCATCCGGGGTTGCTGGTCATGGTTCACGAACTGCCGGCGGGCAAGGGGACGCAGATTACTGCGCTGAACTTTGGTGCCACGCCGATCACCGAATCCCTGCACCTGCCTAACATCGCACCGGGGCCGGTGGTGGATATCATCAATGAGCGCGTGGAAGGCGATTTGACAGAGGAGGGCACGTTCACGATTACGCTGGATGCCTATGAAGGGCTGGCGTTGCGGGTAGTGAGCAGCACGCCGATGTAAATGGATATTGGCCCGACGTAGGAGCGAGCTTGCTCGCTCCTACACCTGGCATTATGGCAAGCCGATCAATGATGCTTATTCTTGTGCTTATGCTTGTTGCCTTTGTGCTTGGCGCCGCCTGAGCGATGATTGCTTTCGTCGTCGGCCAGGTTATTGCCCAGCGCGCCTCCGGCTGCACCACCGACGCCTGCGCCGATGGTCGAACCGGTGGTGCCGCCCAGGCGATTGCCAATCACCGACCCGCCTGCCGAGCCCAAACCGCCGCCAATCGCCGCTTCGGTTTTATTGCCCTTTTGCGCGCCGACCGCGCCACCCGCTGCGCCACCCACACCTGCGCCGATGGCCGCACCGGTGGACCCGCCGAGCTGTTGGCCTACCACATTGCCCAACGCGCCGCCGACACCGCCGCCCAGTGCGGCAGTGCCATCTCCGGCGGCCAGGGCCCCTTGGGAAATCAAGATGCCCAATGCCAGGGCAGGGAATGTCATTTTCATTTTTTTGTACCTCAAGGGCTGTCTCAGGCGCTCACGGGTTAAAGCACGCCTGGCATTCAGATTAGAGCACATGCGGTATCACTGCGGTTTTTGCGATAGTCATTGGCGCAAGAAAAAATTTCTTGCAGCCCTCTTGAATTCCGTTTCCTCGTCCATAAATTTTTGATCACGCGATGCCGAATGCGGGTCGCGTACTAAATCACTTGGAGAAACTCAGGAGATTTTAAAATGGCTACTACCCTTTCGTTGGCCCCACTGTTCCGTCAATCGGTGGGCTTTGACCGCTTCAATGACCTGTTCGAGTCGGCGCTGCGTAGCGAGGCTCCGAATTCCTATCCGCCTCATAACGTGGAAAAGCACGGTGACGACGCGTACCGCATTGTCATCGCCGTCGCTGGCCTGACCGAGGAGGATCTGGATATCCAGGTCGAAAGGGGCGTCTTGACGGTTTCCGGCGGTAAACGCGAAACCGACGATAAGGTCGCTTACCTGCACCAAGGCATTGCTCAACGTGCCTTCCGGTTGTCGTTCCGCCTGGCGGACCACATCGAAGTGCGCGGCGCAGCCCTGACCAATGGTTTGCTGAGCATCGACCTGCAGCGCGAGGTGCCTGAAGAGGCCAAGCCCAAACGCATCACGATTGGTGGCGAAACCAGGCCTGAACTGCGTCAGGTAAGTGTGCAGTAAAGCAAACGGCGGTAAAAAGGCGCTCTACGGAGCGCCTTTTTTGTGGGCGTTAACCCTCGCCCTTGATCGCAAACAACTTCCTGGCTTCGGCAAAACACTTCTCGGCAATGGCCGAGCGTGGTTCGGTCTTGCGCATCACCATGCCCAGGGGCGCGAGGACGCTGGCGTCCGGCAGGTTGATGAACGCCAGGTTCTCGATCGGGCTTTCCAGGCCGCTGTCCAACGGCATGATCGCGCAGCAGAAGCCTTCGTGGATCGCCTGAAACAGTTGATAGGTGGAATCGCTTTCGAGGATGGGCTGCGGATCCAGGCCACGGCTGCGGAAACTCAGGTCGATGGATTTGCGGTAGTGCATACCGTTACTGATCATCCCCAGTGGCAGTTCGGCGGCGTCTTCCCAGCTCATTTGGGTGCCTTCGAAATGGAAGTGGCGGGTGTCGTAGAGCAGCCCGACACGGGTCTCGCCCATTTCGAAAAAATCCAGATAGTTGGGATTGACGTGGTCCAGGTAGCACACACCCAGGTCCAGCTGGTTGGTGCCCAGCGCTTCGATGATCCTGTCCGAACTCATGGATGTGAGGCTGAACTTCAGTTCCGGGAAGGTGTGGGACAAGTCCTGAATGAAACGGATCGGGTTGAAGCCGCTCAGGGGCACCAGGCCCAGGCGCAGGTTACCGACCAGTTGACCACGGCATGCGGCGGCTTCGGCAAACAGGCCGTCATGGGCGGCGAGCAGCGTCCTCGCCCAGGCCAGCACACGCTCGCCGGCCTCGGTGAAACCTTCGAAGCGCTGGCCGCGGGTGACCAGCTCCAGGCCAAGCTCATCTTCCAGGTTGCGCAGGCGCATCGACAGGGTCGGCTGGGTGATATGGCAGCGTGCGGCAGCCTGGCCGAAGTGCCGGGTCTGCTCCAGCGCGATCAGGAATTTGAGTTGCTTTATGTCCATTAATGCACCTGCCTGGGAATAAGTGAAAAGCCGTTCATGGCGCAAGGTGCTGGAACCCCGCGCAACCCGGCGAATGAATGAGCAGACGATCTCATTGTAACGGCAGGCACGTCCAATCACCTGTATTGACAGAGTGATTGATGCACTCGATAGCAGTCCAGGGCCGGCAGTAAAAGCCGTGATAGAAACGCTCGATAACCCGGTCAGTCGTAACGATTAGACAGCCATCGTTTCAGCGCTTTAGCCTCAGGCCATTGTTTTGATAATTGCCTGCCGGAGAATCACATGAGCGTCACGTCGGATGCATTGTTTGTACCCCTGAATATTGCCGTGTTGACGGTCAGCGATACCCGCGAATATGCCAATGACACCTCCGGGCAATTGCTGGTCAGTCGCCTGCTGGAAGCTGGGCACAGCCTGTTGGAGCGCAACCTGCTCAAGGATGACCTGTACAAAATTCGCGCCCAGGTGGCGGCCTGGATCGCCGATGAGCGCGTGCAGGTGGTGTTGATTACCGGCGGCACGGGGTTTACCGGCCGCGACAGCACCCCCGAGGCGGTGGGCTGTTTGCTGGATAAGCACATTGATGGTTTTGGTGAGCTGTTCCGTGCGATCTCGATTCTTGATATTGGTACGTCCACGGTGCAGAGCCGCGCCTTGGCCGGGTTGGCCAACGGCACGCTGGTGTGCTGCCTGCCGGGCTCGACGGGTGCTTGTCGTACTGCCTGGGAAGGTATTCTGGCCGAGCAGCTCGATGCGCGCCACCGACCATGTAACTTCGTGCCGCACCTCAAGCCGGTGGCTCTGTGCGGCACGCGAGGATGAGCCGCGCCGCGCTGATGTCGGTGGAGGAGGCCATTGCTGCGTTGTTGGCCCTGGCCGAGGAGCACCGCCTGCACGACAGCGAGCCGGTGCTGCTCAGCGATGCCCGGCAACGGGTGCTGGCCAATGACCTGGTGGCGAGCCTGGACCTGCCGCCCTGGCCCAACAGTGCCATGGACGGCTACGCCCTGAACCTCACAGACTGGCACGGCCAGCCACTGCCGGTGTCGCAGCAGATCTTCGCCGGTCAAGCGCCTGAACCGCTGCAGCCCGGTACCTGTGCGCGCATCTTCACCGGCGCACCGGTGCCGGACGGGGCCAACTGCATCGAAATGCAGGAGAACGCCGAGGTGCTGGACGATGCGCGTGTGCGCTTTACCCAGCCGCTGCGCGAGGGCCAGAATATCCGCACCCAAGGCCAGGAAAACCGCGCCGGTGAGGTATTACTGCAGGCCGGCAAGCGACTCGGCCCTTTCGAGCTGGCCATTGCGGCGGCCCAGGGCTGTACCCATGTGTCGGTGGTACGCCGGCCACGGGTGGCGCTGCTGTCCACCGGCGATGAACTGGCCGAGCCGGGCACACCGCTCAAGCCTGGCTGCATCTACAACAGCAATCGCACTTTGCTCAGCCATTGGCTGGGGGCACTGGGTTGTGAGGTCATCGACGGCGGCATTCTGCCCGACCAGTCGCAACTGACTCGGCTCAAGCTGGAGCAGCTGCAACAGGCGGCCGACCTGATTCTGACCACCGGCGGCGTGTCGGCCGGCGATGCCGATTGCCTCGGCCAGGTACTGCGTGAATGCGGCAAGCCATTGTTCTGGAAACTTGCGATCAAACCGGGCAAACCCCTGACCGTCGGTTCGTTTGGCCGAGTACCGGTGATTGGCCTGCCCGGCAACCCGGCCTCGGCACTGGTGACCTTCGGCTTGCTGGCCCGGGCTTATCTACTGCGTATCCAGGGCGTCGATGATGTCACGCCGATGAGCTTTGAGGTGAATGTGGGGTTTGACTGGCCCAAGGCCGGCAGTCGCCGCGAGTACCTGCGAGCCAGGATCGAGGCGGGCAGGGCGGTGCTGTATCCGAACCAGAGTTCCGGAGTGATGCTGGGGGCGTCGTGGGCGGATGGGTTGGTTGAAATTTGCGAGGGCAGCAGGTTGCAGATGGGTGATACGGCGCGGTTTATACCGTTCTCTGAGTTGTTCTGATTCGGGCACGCTAATGCCAGTTGTAGGAGCGAGCAAGCTCGCTCCTACACAGGGCGATGTACGCTTCCACATTCAGATCTAAAGCGCCCACCGCTCCTGCGCCAGTCGATCACTTTCCCGTCCTTCTACCCAACGCTCTCCAGCTGGCGTTTGCTCCCGCTTCCAGAACGGCGCCCGAGTCTTGAGGTAGTCCATCAGGAACGCGCAGGCCTCAAAGGCCGCCTGGCGATGTTGACTGGCGACGCCGACGAAGACGATGGCCTCACCCACTTGCAACGCGCCCACACGATGAACGATGCTTACCCGCTGCAACGGCCAGCGTTCGTGGGCTTGATCAACGATCAACTGCAGTGAGCGCTCGGTCATGCCCGGGTAGTGCTCAAGGAACAACGCGCTGACCTGATCGCCCTGGTTGATATCGCGTACATAACCGACGAACGTGGCCACGGCGCCAACGCCGGGGTCTTCGGCGTGTACGCTGCGGGTCAGTTCACCCAGGTCCAACAGTTCGGTCTGCACCTGAACCGGCATGGGTCAGCCTCCGGTCACTTGGGGGAAGAACGCAATTTCGTCGAAGTCTTCGATCAGCGCTTGCGGTGTGCAGAGTTCCTGGTTCAGCGCGCACATCAGGCTGGTTTCACCCAGCACCTGCTGCCAGGTCTCACCGCGGGCGCATAGCAATTGCCTGACGTCTGCAATGGTGCGCAGGGACTCATCCAATACGAGCTTTTCACCGCCAACGCCCAGTTGTTCACGGTAGCGCGCAAAGTAGTTGATCAGAATCATTGGGCGTCTCCTGCAATGAAGGTGCCTGACTTGCCGCCGTGTTTTTTCAGCAGCTGGATTCGGTCGATGACCATGCCCCGATCCACGGCCTTGCACATGTCATAGATCGTCAAGGCTGCCACGCTGGCGGCGGTCAGGGCTTCGAGTTCGACGCCGGTCTGGCCGTTGAGCCGGCAGGTGCTGAGGATCTGCACTCTGTCAGGCTCGATGGCGCGCAGTTCGAGGTGGATCGAACTGAGCATCAGCGGATGGCACAGCGGAATAAGCTCATGGGTTTTCTTCGCGGCCATGATCCCGGCGATACGTGCCACGGCAAACACGTCGCCCTTGGGATGGCCGTTGGCCTGGATCAGTTGCAAGGTGGCCGGCAACATGTGCACCCAAGCCTGGGCCTGGGCTTCGCGGGTGGTGGCGGCTTTGTCGGTGACGTCGACCATGCTGGCTCGGCCTGCGGCGTCCAGATGGGTCAGGGTAGGCGAGTGTTTTTGCATGGGGTACCTCGGGTCAACTGAGTACAAAGAAAGAGAAGCCGGCCAGCTAGCCGCCGGTCATGTTCATGAAACGCACCACCTGCACGTCATCGTTGAGCTCGAAGTTGTGTCGGTACGGCTTGATCTTCATCGACTCGAGAATGGCGTGCTCCAGCCGTTGCGGTTCACCCGGGTAACGGCGCAGCACCTCCTTGAGGTCGACCGAATGCTCGTTGCCCAGGCACAGCAGCAAGCGGCCTTCAACGGTCAGCCGCACGCGGTTGCAGGTGCCGCAGAAGTTGTGGCTGTGGGGGGAAATAAAGCCCAGGCGAATATGCGGTGCTTCGGCCAGGCGCCAGTAGCGTGAAGGGCCCTGGGTCGATTCGGCCGAGTCGATCAGGGTGTAGCGTTCGGCGATGCGCTCGCGCACTTGCGCGCTGGAATAGAAAGCCTCGGCACGGCTGTGTTCGCTGATCACGCCCAGGGGCATTTCCTCGATAAAGCTGATATCCACGCCGCGCTCGATGGCGAACGCTACCAGGTCGTTGATCTCGTGATCGTTGCGGCCTTTCATCACCACGCAATTGAGTTTGGTGTGTTGAAAACCCGCAGCATTCGCAGCGTCAATACCGGCGATGACTTTGGCTAGGTCGCCGGTGCGCGTCAGTTCGCGAAAGCGCTGGGGATCAAGGCTGTCGAGGCTGATATTCAGGCGCTTGAGGCCGGCGTCGAACAAGGGGGCTGCGAGCTTGCCCAACTGCGAGCCGTTGGTGGTCATGCACAGCTCGCGCAGGCCGGGGAGGGCGGCGATGCGCTGGCACAGGTCAACCACACCTGGGCGAATCAGCGGCTCGCCGCCGGTCAGGCGAATTTTGCGAGTGCCCAGGGTGACGAAGCTTTCAGCCAGTTGATACAGCTCTTCCAGTGTGAGGATGCGTTGGCGCGGCAGGAACTGCATGTCCTCGGCCATGCAATACACACAACGGAAATCGCAGCGGTCGGTCACCGACATTCTGAGATAGTCGACCCGGCGAGAAAAACTATCCATCAGGATTTTATCGGTCATGGAAACCTCCGGCTGCGACTCAATAAGAGCGTAGCCATGGCGTTGTTTTTGAGCGCTCGACAGAGATGGGAGCCTTATTTGATTCAAGCCTAAAGTTGTTTTTCAAGGGCGTCTAATCACTATTAACAACTGAGTGATCGATGAAATCTATAACGATTTTATTGGGGCTTTCCAGGTTCGTATCACTATGAAAAATAAAGATTTTAATCTTGATAGATGGTGTCGATGGCGTGGTCGTTATTTGTGATTAGACAGATGTTTTTGCAGGGCCTAGCCTGAATATGTAAACCGATTTCTAGACCGTGGAAAGATCGGTGCAAACACTGTTTGCGTTCTGCAATGCCTGAAAATAACCATCAATAAAGGCTTTAAGTTAGGCGCTGCCTATGCGTGAAGTCCTGGAGAAACATCATGAGCGAAGTTGAACGTTATAAACCGTACAAGGGGGCCGCCGCCGGTTGGGGCGCGCTGATCGCGGTGACGAAAAACTGGCTGGGCAGTGAAAACGTGCTCAAGAACATTCGTGCGATGCTCAAGACCAACCAGAACGGCGGTTTCGACTGCCCCGGTTGCGCCTGGGGCGAGTCGCCGGAAAGCGGCATGGTCAAGTTCTGCGAGAACGGCGCCAAGGCGGTCAACTGGGAAGCCACCGGGCGCCTGGTCAATCCGGCGTTCTTCAACAAATACACGGTGTCGTCGCTGGCAGCGCAAAGTGACTATTGGCTCGAATACCAGGGCCGCCTGACACACCCGATGCGCTATGACGACTCCCTGGACCGTTATGTCGAAATCACTTGGGATGATGCCTTTGCCCTGATCGCCAAGCACCTAAACGAACTGGAGTCGCCGGACCAGGCCGAGTTCTATACCTCGGGCCGCGCCAGTAACGAGGCGGCTTATTTGTATCAGCTGTTCGTTCGCGCCTACGGCACCAACAACTTTCCCGACTGTTCGAACATGTGCCACGAAGCCAGCGGCCTGGGCATGGACGACAGTGTTGGCGTGGGCAAAGGCACGGTGACCTTCGATGACCTGGAAGAAGCCGACGCGATTTTCGTCATCGGCCAGAACCCCGGCACCAACCACCCACGTATGCTCGAACCGCTGCGCGAGGCGGTAAAGCGCGGAGCCCAGGTGATCTGTTTCAACCCGCTCAAGGAGCGTGGGCTGGAGCGTTTCCAACACCCGCAGCATCCCCTGGAGATGCTCACCAACGGTTCCGAACCTACCTCGTCGGCGTACTTTCGCCCGGCCTTGGGCGGCGACATGGCGGCCTTTCGTGGTATCGCCAAGTTCCTGCTCAAATGGGAACGTGAAGCCCTGGAGAACGATGGCGAGGCAGTCTTCGACCGCGCTTTCATTGCCCAGCACACCTCGGGCCTGGAGCACTATCTGGCGCAAGTGGACGCCACCTCATGGGAGCATATCGTCGCGCAATCGGGCCTGAGCCTTGAGGATATCGAGCTGGCCGCACGCATGTACCGACGCGCCAAGCGGGTGATCATGTGCTGGGCGATGGGCGTGACCCAGCACACACACTCGGTGCTGACCGTGCAGGAAATCATCAACGTGCAACTGTTGCGCGGCAATATCGGCCGGCCAGGGGCGGGGCTATCGCCCGTGCGTGGCCACAGCAACGTGCAGGGCGACCGCACCATGGGCATCAACGAACTGGCGCCGCCGGAATTGATCAACGCATTGGAAGCACGCTTTGACTTCAAGGTCCCGCGCCGCCATGGTCACAACACGGTCATGGCGATTGCGGCCATGGAAGAAGGGCGCGCCAAGGTCTTCATCGGCCTGGGCGGCAATTTTGCCCAAGCCACGCCGGACACCCCGCGCACCCACGCGGCACTGCGCAAGTGCGACCTCACCGTGCATATCGCCACCAAGCTCAACCGTAGCCATCTGGTGACGGGGCGCGAAGCCTTGATCCTGCCGTGCCTGGGCCGCACCGATATCGACATCCAGGAACAAGGCCCGCAAGGCGTGACCGTTGAAGACACCTTCAGCATGGTGCACATCTCCCACGGCCAGCTGAAACCCAAGTCACCGCTGATGCGTTCGGAACCCGCCATCATTGCCGGGATCGCCAATGCGACCCTGGGTAAGCACCCGATCGACTGGCTGTGGACGGTGGCGGACTACGGCCGCATCCGCGACTTGATTGCCGACACCATTCCCGGCTTCAAGGACTTCAACACCAAACTGCTGCACCCGGGCGGCTTTCATCTGGGCAACGACGCAGCGCGACGCATCTGGAAAACCAACAGCGGCAAAGCCCAGTTTGTCTCCAGCGTGTTGCCGGCGCACCTGGTCAGCGAAGGCGTGCGCAACCTGGACGTCAAGCCGGAGCTGATCCTGCAGACCATGCGTTCCCACGACCAGTACAACACCACCCTGTACGGGCTCGATGACCGCTATCGCGGCGTCTATGGCATGCGCGATGTGGTGTTCGTCAATGAACAGGACATCCGCAAACTGGGCTACGAGCCGGGGCAGAAAGTCGACATGGTCTCGCTGTGGGGCGATGGCCGTGAGCGTCGGGTCAGCGGCTTCACCTTGATCGCCTATGACATTCCCGCCGGGCAGGCCGCCGCCTATTACCCCGAAACCAACCCGTTGGTGCCGCTGGAAAGCTATGGCGACCGCACCTTTACCCCGACGTCGAAGTTCATCGCCATCCGGCTTGAACCCGCGCCGGTCAGCAATCTGATCCAGTCCCACGGCGCTTGAGTCGTACCGGGGCGGCCAGTATGGCGCCCTGGTTTTCCCTGATCACTGCACATCCGTTTGCCCCAGGCCACCAGGCCTGAGGCACGCCGGGCCGGGTGCGCGTGAGCATCGTGTTTCAATAAGGGTATTGCCATGTTAAATTTCGAGGCGCTGGACCTTGCGCGAATTCAATTCGCCTTCACGGTCTCGTTTCACATTATTTTCCCCGCTATCACCATCGGCCTGGCCAGTTTCCTGGCGGTGCTCGAAGGCTTGTGGCTGAAAACCAACAACGCGGTCTACAAGGACCTGTATCACTTCTGGTCGAAGATCTTCGCCGTCAACTTCGGCATGGGCGTGGTCTCGGGCCTGGTCATGGCCTACGAGTTCGGCACCAATTGGAGCCGCTTCTCGGACTTTGCCGGCAGCATCACCGGGCCGTTGCTCACCTATGAGGTGCTGACGGCGTTCTTTCTGGAAGCGGGTTTCCTCGGGGTCATGCTGTTTGGCTGGAACCGGGTGGGGCGGGGTTTGCACTTCTTTTCCACGGTGATGGTCGCCATCGGGACGTTGATCTCGACGTTCTGGATCCTGGCGTCCAACAGCTGGATGCAAACGCCCCAGGGCTTCTCCATCGTGGATGGCCGGGTGGTGCCGCTGGACTGGTTCGCCATCGTCTTCAACCCGTCGTTCCCGTTCCGCCTGGCGCATATGGCAATCGCTGCCTTTGTTGCCACGGCGTTCTTCGTCGGCTCATCGGCGGCCTGGCACTTGCTGCGTAAAAACGACACCCCGGCAGTGCGTAAAATGCTCTCGATGGCGTTGTGGATGGCGTTGATCGTGGCTCCGATCCAGGCGGTCGTCGGTGATGCCCATGGTTTGAACACTCTGGAGCACCAGCCGGCGAAAATTGCTGCGATTGAAGGGCATTGGGAAAACGTCGGTAACGGCGCGACGCCGCTGGTGCTGTTCGGTATCCCTGACATGGAGGCCGAAAAGACCCGCTACGCGATAGAAGTCCCGTACCTGGGCAGCCTGATCCTCACCCACAGCCTGGACAAACAGATCCCGGCGCTCAAGAGCTTCCCCAAGCAAGACCGGCCGAACTCGAGCATCATTTTCTTCAGTTTCCGGATCATGGCCGGGCTGGGGATGTTGATGATCCTCACTGGGATACTGGGCTTGGCGTTGCGCCGTAACGGCGCGCTGTATCGCAATCGGTTATTCCTGCGCCTGGTGCTGTTCATGGGGCCGACCGGGCTGATCGCCATGCTGGCCGGCTGGATCACCACCGAAGTAGGGCGCCAGCCGTGGGTGGTCTACGGGCTGATGCGCACCGCCGACGCGGCGTCCAATCACAGCGTCACGCAATTGAGCATCTCCCTGGCGTTGTTTGTGCTGATCTACTTCTCGGTATTTGCCGTGGGTATCGGCTACATGATGAAGCTGGTGCGCAAGGGCCCGCAGCCCCATCACGACCATCCGCCACAGGGCGGCCCCGGCCAGGAACGCACACCGCGCCGTCCTCTGTCCGCTGTCACCGAGACGCTCGCGTCCGGCGACCACACCAACTGATCAAAGGGATTGCACATGGGCATTGTAGGTATAGACCTGTCGTTGATCTGGGGCGTGATCATTGCCTTCGGGGTGATGATGTACGTGATCATGGATGGCTTCGATTTGGGCCTGGGCATCCTGTTTCCGCTGATCCCGGACGAGCAGGAGCGCGACGTGATGATGAACACCGTGGCGCCGGTATGGGACGGTAACGAGACGTGGTTGGTACTCGGCGGCGCGGCGTTGTATGGGGCGTTTCCGCTGGCGTACTCGGTGATCCTGGAGGCGTTGTACCTACCGCTGATTTTCATGCTGGCCGGGCTGATCTTTCGTGGCGTGGCGTTTGAATTCCGCTTCAAGGCCAGCCCGCAGAAGCGGCATATCTGGGACATGGCGTTTATCGGCGGCTCGTTCCTGGCGACCTTTTGCCAGGGCGTGGTGATCGGCACCTACATCGCCGGCATTGCGGTGGTCAATCGCCAGTTTGCCGGGGGCAGCCTCGACTGGCTCTCGCCATTCCCGCTGTTCTGCGGGGTTGGGTTGGTGGTGGCCTACGCGTTGCTGGGCAGCACCTGGTTGCTGGTCAAGACCGAAGGCATGCTCGAATCGCGCATGCGCCTGTTCAGCCGCTATCTGGCCTTCGCGCTGATGGCGGTGGTGGCGGTGCTGTGCGTGTGGACGCCGTGGCTGCACCCGGAAATCGCCCTGCGCTGGTTTGCCCAGGCGCACATTGTGGTGTTTGGCGGCCTGATGCTGCTGGGCGTACTGGCACTGGTGGGGCTGTTGAAAACGTTGCGCCAACACCACTCGCACTGGCCGTTCGTATTCACCCTGATGCTGGTGTTCCTGGGGTATATCGGGCTGGCCTTCAGCATCTGGCCGAACATTGTGCCGCCATCTATCAGCTTGTGGGACGCTGCGTCGCCGCCTTCGAGCCAGTTGTTCATCCTGATCGGCACGCTGTTCATCCTGCCGATCATCCTGATGTACACCTGCTGGAGCTACTACGTATTCCGCGGCAAAGTGAGGATTGGCGATGGCTACCACTAAGGGTGAAAAGCCGCGGCCTGCTGGCCGTTGGTACCAGCGGGTGTTCTGGCTGATCGCTATCTGGTTCGCCAGCGTGCTCGCCCTCGGCATCCTTGCGAGTGGCTTGCGCTGGATGATGCACATGGCTGGCATGACTAGCCATTGAGGCGAGCCTGATCCAATGTGGAAGGGGCGGCACATCGTTCCATTTTTGAGATGCAGCGGCCCGGTTCAGCCACTACCTAACCCTGAACCTGATGATTAAGGTGGCTCCATTGTTTTTTCGCAGGTGTCCTACAGGCGCAAGTCGTGGATACCGGTCGGAGCGTGTCTATACAGGAAGTGCAGACACTGCCGGGCACTGTTCCGGCACACCATTCCAGGGAGGTTTATCCAAGCAAAGAGGAAATGCAAATGACTGCATCAGGTAACGCTGCAAACTTCAATGGTCAAAAGCCGACGATTGATCCCGCCGACACGGCCATGTTGCTGATCGACCACCAGAGTGGCCTGTTCCAGATCGTCAAGGACATTGATGTTCCTCAACTGCGCGCTAACGCTATCGCGTTGGCCAAGGCCGCGACCCTGTTGAAAATCCCGGTCATCACTACCGCTTCGGTTCCACAAGGCCCCAATGGCCCGCTGATCCCGGAAATCCACGAGGCCGCGCCGCATGCCCAATACGTCGCCCGCCGTGGCGAAATCAACGCCTGGGACAACCCTGAGTTCCACGCCGCCGTCAAAGCCACCGGCAAGAAAACCCTGGTGATCGCCGGCACCCTGACCAGCGTATGCCTGGCGTTTCCGTCCATCGCGGCGGTGCATGAAGGCTACAAGGTGTTTGCGGTGGTCGACGCTTCGGGCAACCACTCCAAGCTCGCCACTGACCTGACCATCGCGCGCCTGGCCCAAGCCGGCGCAGTGCCGATCGACATCATGGGCACGCTGTCGGAGCTGCAAGGTTCCTGGAACCGCCCGGATGCCCAGGAGTGGGCGAATGTCTACACCCAGGCCATGCCGCACTACCAACTGCTGATCGAGAGCTACATCAAGGCTCAGGAAGTGGCAAACAATCACGAAGAACTAGACTCACAGCGCAAGTAAACACGCTGGGTTCTTTACCGGGCGCCCACTCGGGGCATCACCTTCATTTATCAGGAGTACCACCATGTCTACACCTTACGTTCGCTTGGACAAAGACAACGCCGCTGTGCTGTTGGTCGACCATCAGGCTGGCTTGCTGTCATTGGTCCGCGACATCGACCCGGACAAATTCAAGAACAACGTGCTGGCCCTGGCTGACCTGGCCAAGTACTTCAAGCTGCCGACCATCCTGACCACCAGTTTCGAAACCGGCCCGAACGGCCCGCTGGTACCCGAGCTCAAGGCGCTGTTCCCGGACGCCCCGTATATCGCCCGTCCTGGCCAGATCAATGCCTGGGACAACGAAGACTTCGTCAAGGCCATCAAGGCCACCGGCAAGAAGCAACTGATCATTGCCGGCGTGGTGACCGAAGTGTGCGTGGCGTTCCCGGCGCTGTCGGCGCTGGCGGAAGGCTTCGAGGTGTTTGTGGTTACCGACGCCTCCGGCACCTTCAATGAGCTGACCCAGCAATCGGCCTGGGCCCGCATGTCGGCCAACGGCGCGCAACTGATGACCTGGTTTGGCCTGGCCTGTGAGCTGCACCGCGACTGGCGCAACGATATCGAAGGCTTGGGGACGTTGTTCTCCAACCACATCCCGGACTACCGCAACCTGTTCACCAGCTACAACGCGTTGACTGAAGGCAAGTAAGCCTGGAATGCAGGCTGCCGATGTATTGGCAGCTTGCACTTGCTCCTGGGATAGGGCCGCTTGCGCGCGGGCACTACGGCGACCGTGACGGTGATTGAACAACCACAGGAGCAACGCTGATGCCTATTTTCAAGCGGATCATGCGTGCCTCCATGTCGCTCACGGTGTCACTCTCGGCGGCGGGCGTACAGGCCGATAACTCCTTGGGCCAACGGGATAACCTCAGCACCGGTATCAATGAACGACAGAAAGCCGAACTGGCGGTGACGCCGGGATTTGTCAGCGGCTCGTCCCTCAATGGGCTGCTGCGCAATTACTACCTGGGCCGCGATAACCACAACACGCCGTCGCGCCTGGATCAGCGTGAATGGGTGCAAGGTGTGTACCTGTCGTTTCGCTCGGGTTACACCGACACGCCGATTGGTGTGGGGGTCGATGTGCATGGGTTCTATGGTCTCAAGCTCGATGGCGGTGGAGGCAGTGGCGGCGCGGGTTTGCTGCCGCTGGATTCGAAAAAGGCTCCGGACTCTGACTTCTCGGCAGCGGGCGCGGCACTCAAGCTGCGCGGCTTGGGCAGCTTGGTGCAGGCAGGTGACCAGTATCTGGATAACCCACTGGTGGCCAGCGGTGTGAGCCGGGTGTTCCCACAGACCTTTCGTGGCGTCACGCTGAAGAACTACAGCTTGCAAAACCTGACCCTCGACACCGGCTGGGTCGATTCCACACGCCTGCGCAACCAGAGCGGCCAGAGCCACCTGACCACCAGTTACGGCACTGGCAACAAGGCCGGTGTGGCGGCCGAGCGCGAGAGTTCGCACATGAGCTGGCTGGGCGGCGTTTACAGTGCGCCGGGCGGGGTTAAGCTGACGCTGTATGGCGGCCAGCTCAGCGATATCTGGAGCCAGTATTACGCTGGGGTGAGCTACCCCTTCACGTTGAGCCATGGGGTCACGCTGACGCCGTATGTGCATTACTTCAAGACCCGTGACCAGGGCCAAAGCCACTTGGGGCGCATCGACAACAATACTTACACCGGCGGCCTGACCCTGTCCGGCGCAGGCCAGAGCCTGACCCTCGGTGTGCAGAAGGTCGACGGCGACACGCCGTTCGACTACGTCGTGCAGGACGACCGCACGTTTATGTATCTGAACAATTCCCAGCAATACGCCGACTTCAATGCCCCGGGTGAAAGGTCCTGGAAGATCCAATATCAGACCAGCCTGGCCTTCATCAACGCACCGGACTTCCAGCTCAGCACCTCCTACACCCAGGGTGAAGCGGACCTGACGCGAGTCGACCCCAACAGCACCGGCTACGGCTACATCTATAACGCTGCGGGCAAGGATGCGCACCACTGGGAACGCGACGTCGCCCTGCGTTATGCGGTGCCGGGCGGCAAGGCCAAGGGCTTGAACGTTACATTGCGCTGGGCCGCGCATCGATCCGGCCAAGGCTATACCGCGCCGGGCAATACCCGTGGCAACTCGAATGCCGATGAGTACCGGGTGATCGTGGATTACCCATTCAACGTTTTTTAATCGGCAGTCAATGAAGGTGCTGTATGCGTCAAACACAATGGATTCAGGTACTGGGCATCAGCTCTGCATTGGCCTGCGCCACCAGCGAGGCGGACAGTGTCAGAACGCCAGCAGTATCCAGCCGGGCCAAGCGATCCACAGTAACCTCGCGGTGTCCTACGCCGTTGCCGAACGCTGGCGGGTCGGCGTGACGGGGTATCAACTCAAGCAGATCAGCGATGACCGTATCGATGGCCATCGGCAACAGCACTCCAGGAAGCAAGTGGTAGGCATAGGATCCGGCGTGATGTATCAGCAAGGCAAGCGAACATTCTTTGCGAACCTGTATTTTGAAAGTGGCGCTGAAAATCGCGCCCAAGGGACGCAACTGACGCTACGTTACCTCCAGGCGTTTTAGCGCTTAATACTTAGAGGCAGTCATGCTATGCACAATCTTTTTCTAGTAACGCTGGCCTTTGCGGCGGTAAGCGTATTGCCTGCGTGTTCCACCCAACTGACCGAGCGCGGTTTTAACGTCAACCTGGTCACTGCCTCGTCTTCGAACCAGTGTCGACTGATTGAAATGTTCACCGTGCAGGGGGCTGGGCCGGATGACACCTTGCGACGGGCGCTCAACCAGGCGGCGGTTCTTGGGGCAGACAGCATGGCTGTGGCAGATGGCAAGGAAACGGCCGATGGCGCCGAGATCAGGGGGGCCGCCTTGATTTGTCGCCAGCCATGAGCCCTGCGGGGGCGGGGCTGCTGCGTAGCTCAGCAGGAGCAAGCGCCCCCGCTATAGGGGATCGCAGCATTTTAGACGCAATTTGTTACTAACCAATCGCCCGAAAATACATCGTTGTAGCGGCAAACAGGGACAAAACCCCGGTTCGCCATTCAATTTTCATAAAAATGTAACAACCCTGCTGCACAGTTCGGGAGCCCGTCACCACAACGAGTTCTTTTAATGAAAAGCTTGATGAAGTCTGCAGCACTGGCCGTTACGGTTTCTCTTTGTGCCTCCTCCATGGCCTTCGCCGCCGAAAACGTGCGTCTCACCGGCTCCGGCGCCAGCTTCCCTGCACCGATCTACCTCACCTGGTTCAAGGACTTCAGCAAGAAGACCGCTGGCGTCACTGTGGATTATCAATCCAAGGGCAGCGGCGCAGGTGTGCAGGACTTCCTGAATAAAACCGTCGATTTCGCCGCCAGTGATTCGGCCATGAAAGATGAAGACATCGCCAAGGTGGCCGAAGGCGTGCAATTGCTGCCGATGACCGCGGGTGAAATCGTGCTGGCGTATAACCTGCCGGGCAACCCCAAGGGCCTCAAGCTGCCACGCGATGTGTATTCCAATATCTTCCTGGGCAAGATCACCAAGTGGAACGACCCACAGATAGTCGCCGCCAACCCGGACCTGAAACTGACCGACACACCGATCACCGTGGTAGTGCGTGCAGACTCCAGCGGCACCACGGCGGTGTTCACCAAGCATTTGGCGACCATCAATCCTGAATTCAAAACGGCGCTGGGGGAGGGCAACACGGTCAACTGGCCAGCCAGCGACAAATTCATCAAGTCGCCCAAGAACGATGGCGTGACGGCCACCGTACGCCAGACGCCAGGCGCGATTGGCTACATCGAGTACGGCTTCGCCAAGCTGGCCAAGGTCGACTTCGCCCAGTTGCAGAACAAGGCCGGCCAGTACGTAGTACCGAACGCCGAGAGCGGTGCCGAGGCCCTGGCAGCAGTGAAAATGCCGGAAAGCCTGGTGGCCTGGCTGCCGGATCCGGACGGTGCCAAGTCCTACCCGATCACGTCCTACACCTGGATGATCTTCCGCAAGGACAACGGTAATCCGGCCAAGGCCAAGGCCATGCGCGAAATGGTCGAGTACAGCTTGACCGAGGGGCAGAAAATCGCCGACTCGATGGGCTACATCCCGCTGCCGCAATCGGTGGTCGATCAGGTGCGCAAAGCTTCCGCCAACATCCAGTAACACCCGTGAGGTCGCTCTTGGCCTGGGCTGTCAGCCAGGCCGGGAGCGTTTCCCCCCTTGTTCCGGAATTCGCCCATGATCAAACCTTTCGTCGTCCCGGTTAACCCGGATTCTGCCTGCCAACCCCCCTCTGCAAAAGACTTCCTGGTCGATCGCACCTTCCGTGGGCTCGCGCGAATCGGGGTGGTACTGATTCTGGCGTTGGTCGCAGCCTTGGTATTCGAGGTGGGACGCAAGGCTCTTCCCGGCATGGAGAAGCACGGTTTCGACGTGCTTTTTGGCAGTGTCTGGGATGTCAACCAAGGCAAGTACGGGATCCTGCCGGCGATTTGGGGCACGCTCTATAGCGCCCTGATTGCGCTGCTGATTGCAGGGGTTTTCGGCGTCAGCATGGCGATTTTCCTGACTCAGGATTTCCTGCCGGCGAAGCTGGCGGCGGTGTTTCGCACCATCGTTGAGTTGCTCGCGGCCATCCCCAGCGTGGTGTATGGCCTGTGGGGCATCTACGTGGTGATCCCGGCGATCCGGCCACTGACCACCTGGTTGAACAGTGAACTGGGCTGGATCCCGTTTTTCGGCACCTCCTTGAGCGGGCCAGGGTTGCTGCCTGCGGCGCTGGTATTGGCGATCATGATTCTGCCGACGATTGCCGCCGTGTCCCAGGACGCCCTGACCAGCGTGCCGATGAAAACCAAGCAGGCTGCCTACGGTATGGGGACTACCCATTGGGAGGCGATTCTCAAGGTGATGGTGCCTTCTGCCGCCACTGGTATTTTCGGTTCGCTGGTGCTCGGCCTCGGCCGCGCGCTGGGTGAAACCATGGCGCTGGCAATGCTGGTGGGCAACGCCAACAACATCTCACTGTCGCTGTTTGCGCCGGCCAATACCTTGGCGGCCTTGTTGGCGCTGAACTTTCCCGAAGCCGGGCCGAATGAGATCGAGGTGTTGATGTACGCCGCGCTCGTGCTGATGTTTATCACGCTGCTGGTGAACGTCATCGGTTCCATGATCATGCTCTACGCCCAGCGCGGTACTAAACAATGACTGACCTCACGTCCCCAATCACCGCGGTGCCCAGCCTGCAGCGCAAGTTCGAAGGCCGCGCCCTGCGCAGCCTGGTGTTGACAACGCTGGTCTGGCTGGGCGCGCTGCTGGCCAGTGTGCCGCTGATTTCCGTGCTCTACATGCTGATCACCCGTGGTGGCGCACGCCTGAGCCTGGAAGTGTTTACCGAACTGCCGCCCACCGGCTTCGAAACCGGCGGCGGTTTCGGCAACGCCATGGCAGGCACCTTTGTGATGGTCGGCATTGCTGCCGCCATCGCGGTGCCGGTCGGCATCATGGCGGCGATCTTCCTGGCCGAACTGGGGCCGGACAGCAAATTGGCGAACACTGCGCGCTTTGCCGCCAAGATGCTCACGGGCCTGCCGTCGATCCTGGCCGGGGTGTTCGCCTACGCCCTGGTGGTCATGACCACCGGTACTTACTCGGCGCCAGCGGGCGGTGTAGCCCTGGCGGTACTGATGCTGCCGATCGTGGTGCTCACCGCCGAAGAGTCGATGCGCATGGTGCCCAAGATCATGAAGGACGCCGCCTACGGCATGGGCTGCACGCGCTCGCAGGTGATCTGGAAGATCATTTTGCCGACCGGCCTGCCGGCGATCCTCACCGGCGTGATGCTCGCCGTGGCCCGTGCTGCCGGTGAAACCGCGCCGCTGCTGTTTACCGCGCTGTTCAGCAACTACTGGATCTACCACGACGGCGACCTCGCGGTCATGAACCCCACGGCCTCGCTGGCGGTGCTGATCTACAACTTCTCCGGCATGCCGTTCGACAACCAGCTTGAGCTCGCCTGGGCGGCCTCGTTGGTGTTGGTGATGATTGTGCTGGTTGTCAATATTGTCAGCCGTATCTTCGGCAAGCCCAAGTATTAAGAACGGGAGCATCTGAATTTTGAACGTCTCAACTGCGCAAATAGCCGCTCCGTTTGTCACCCAGTCGCCTGTGGTCATGGACTGCAAGCTGGACAGGATTTTCTACGGCAACTTCATGGCGGTGCGTGACAGCCATGTGCCGATTGAAAAAAACAAGATCACCGGGTTTATCGGCCCGTCGGGCTGCGGCAAAAGTACTGTGCTGCGCAGCCTCAACCGCATGAACGATTTGGTGAAGGGCTTTCGCTTCGAGGGCCACGTGCATTTCCTCGGCCAGGACGTGTATGGCAAGGGCGTCGACCCGGTGGTGGTACGCCGCTATATCGGCATGGTGTTCCAGCAGCCCAACCCGTTTTCCATGAGCATCTTCGACAACGTCGCGTTCGGCCTGCGCCTGAACCGCTACAAAGGCGACCTCGGCGACCGCGTCAAGCACGCCCTGCAAGGCGCGGCGCTGTGGGATGAGGTCAAGGACAAGCTCAAGGTCAGTGGCTTGTCGCTCTCTGGTGGTCAGCAGCAGCGGTTGTGTATCGCCCGCGCCATCGCCACCGAGCCGGAAGTGCTGTTGCTCGATGAGCCGTGTTCGGCCCTCGACCCTATCGCGACCCGCCGGGTGGAGGAGCTGATGGTGGAATTGAAGAAGGACTACACCATCGCACTGGTGACCCACAACATGCAGCAGGCCATCCGGGTAGCAGACACCACGGCGTTTTTCTCGGTGGATATTTCCCAAGGCACGCGCACTGGCTACCTGGTGGAAATGGGCCCGACTGCGCAGATTTTCGGCAGCCCGCGTGAGCAGATGACCGAGGATTACATCAGCGGCAAGTTCAGCTGAGCCATCCATGTTCGATAACAGCCGCACCTGCGCCAACGTCTTCTCGGGAATGCCAATGCCTGTAACGCATCGTCTAGATTTGCCAGCGATTGAACGCGCCCTGCGTAAGGTGCAGAGCCGCTTTGCCCAGCTCAGCACGCAGTTTACCGAGCCGCGGGACCCGCTGACGGACGAGGTGTTGGAGAATGTGCTTGCAGGTTATGCGCTGGTTGACGACTACGTCGCCCAGGGCGTGGACCTGTTTGATCTGCACCACCTTGATCTGATGCTGGAGATCAACGCCACGGTGCTCTGTGGTCGAGATCCGGCACGCCGCCTGGAATACGCGCAACACCTGGCCGCAACCGAGGAGCACTTTTTCAACAACGTTGAGGGTGGCATCAAGGACTTGTTCAATTGGTACTGCGCCTACCGCAGTGAATCGGTGTGGAAGCGTGCAGCAGGTGTGTATGTACGCATCCTCAGCAAACCGCAATTGTTCATCGAAGGTAATAACCGCAGTGGCTCGCTGATCGTCAGCTACCTGCTGATGCGTGCAGGGTTGCCGCCGTTCGTGCTGACACTCGAAAACGCCGAAGGCTACTTCAACCCCTCCTCGGTGATCCGCAACTCGGCCAAACATGGGGTGAAGGCCCTGTATGAATTGCCCAAGATCAAGAAAAAGTACGCCGCGTTCCTGGAGGAACAAGCGCCTGATCCGGGTGTGTTTTTCTTGAGCGACGCACCGCAACCAATCTATCAGGGAGGCCAATGATGAGCAGGTATCAAACCTTTGCGGGCAAATGCCGAACGTCCGCCAACCTACTCGTTCAAGCCCTGTCCACGCGTCTGCTCACACGGCCACGCGTACGGATCTCGTTTGATATCGACGACACCCTGGCCTGCCAACTTGATCACTCGCCCGTGGAAAGCAGCTGGTTGCCGGCCTGCGTCCATCGCTGGTGGGGCGAGCCGCTGCGTGTCGGCACCCGCTCCCTGACCCGGGAGCTACGGCGCCAGGGGTGCAGCATCTGGGTTTACACCTCGTCAGGCCGGGCGCCTTCGTATATCAGGCGTTGGCTGATGCTGTACGGCATACGCGTCGATGGCGTGGTGAACAGCGTCGTGCATAACCAAGCCCTCAACGCGCGCGGGCTGTTGAACACGCCGTCGAAGCTTCCGTCGGCCTTCGATATCGATTTACACGTGGATGATTCCGAGGGCGTGCGCATAGAAGGTCATGAACATGGCTTTCGTGTGGTCGTGGTTGACCCGCAGGATGGGCAGTGGGCGCAGAGAGTACTTGAAGCTGTCGCGGGCGTGCAGGCGCAATTGGCCAGGCAGCAAGTGCCCCGATATCAAAAGCCGGCGCGACAAGGTGCTGAAGTTTTTTCTTCCTGAGGGCGAGTGTTATCTGCATCGCTATTTGATATTGGATCGTTATTGGGTTGAGTAAGTCATCCATAACGCGCGCGGCGGGTTTAATTAGTCCTGACCCATTAGTCACGTAAAAAACAAACGCCCACTTATTGTTTGTTAAATAGCGCTCCCGGCGCTTTTTTTGTATGGGCGCTTAATAACAGCTCCTTACAATCCGATAGTCGGTCGATGTACGGCAATGTTTCTACGCTAATGTTGACAAGCTTCCTTAATGGTCAAAGTCGATATTAAGAAAAGAAGCAGCCTGAACAGAATGCACAACAACAACTTCAATGCATATTGTTTAGCCCGACGTATCAGTTATTACCGTCGACTTCGGTGTTGATCGCTGGGCTCAAGGAGTACTGACATGGCTATATTCGATTACAAGGGTCAAGATGCCCGTGTGCTGATTTCAGATGCCTGGAACCTCGCCACTTACACCAGCGGTGTCGCGACCGTAGGCGCGCTCTACAACCTTCCAGGGGCGGTACTGGGGGAGGGCAACACCTTTGCATTGCCCAAAGGCTGGCGTGAAATCGGCGCCAATGAACTGAGCGTTGATAGCAGTCACACCGATATCACCGGAAGCTTCACCGGCGATGGCGTGTTCGGTTCCCAGGCCAGGGTGTTTGGTCAATACGATGACAGTGGTCAATTGCTGAAAATGGGGTTTTCCATTGCCGGCACCAACTCCCTGACTGATCTGCTGGGCTGGCCGGCCATGATCGATAACTCGTATATCAACGGCTATGAGTACCTGCTCAATTCAATCAAGGATTACGCGATAGGCCACAACCTGAGCGGCAAGGATGTGCTGGTAACCGGCTACAGCCAGGGTGGCTCAGTCACTAACAGTATGTATATCGGCAAAGACACGCTGGCAGACGGTTTCTTCAAGGATTCGGACTACTTTGGCATGGAGTCACCCAAGTCCAGCAACAGCGACGGAATCTACAACTTCGGTTTTGAAAACGATGTGGTGCACCGCCTCACCGGGCAGGAAACCAACGTGGGAAGCGCCATCATCGACGCTCTTCAGGGGAGTGACGCCAGTTACACCTCGACGACCGACAATATCGTGCTGTTCGATACAATCTACGCCCTGCCAACCTGGCCCAACGGTCCGTTTTCCATTGCCAACTTGTCAGGATGGGCTGCGCACCTCGAAGGTATTTTCATCAACCCCATCCAGCGTATCGCCCAGTCGACGTTCTACGATTACATCGAGCGCGATAGCACCATCGTGATCAGCAACCTCGACGCGATCAGCCGCAGCTTCACCTGGGTCAGCGACAAACAGACCGCCACCTCCAACCATTACGGCACACCGGCCTTCCTGCTGGGCACCGACAGTGCAGACAAGCTGCAGGATGGTCGCAGCGATGACTTCCTCGACGGGTTCAGTGGTGACGACAGTTTCCGGGTCAGTACCGGTACCGATATCGTTGCTGGCGGTGCAGGCGATGACAAAGTCTTCCTCAAAGGTACGGCGTCCTCCTACGAAGCCGTGAAACTGAGCGACGGTACGTTGTTTTTAAACGATAGCAGCGGCCAATACGGCCTTAAAGAACTGCATGGCGTAGAGCATGTCGAGTTCGAAACCGGCCTTGCCAACACGCTCGGCCAGTTACCCGTTATCGGCGGCATCTTCAGCGGTATCGGGCAGGCGCTGACGCCGTCTTATACGGTCACCAACGGCAAGCTGGATTTCGATGGACTGTTCGGCGCCGACAAGGCTTACGCCAGATCTATTGAAGGTAGCCAACTGGCCGACACCCTGAAAGGCACTGCAGCTCGCGACCTGATATTCGGCCAGAACGGCAACGATCGGCTCGACGGTGGCGCCGGAAATGACCTGCTGCACGGCGGTGACGGCAACGACACGCTGCTGGGCGGCACGGGTAACGACTCGCTGTATGGCGCCAGTGGTAATGACGTGTTGATCGGCGGGCAGGGCAATGACCTGCTCAGTGGTGGCGTGGGCAGCGACTTGTTTGTGTTTGATCAGCGCGGGTTCGGCCATGACGTGATCAGCGACTTCAACATCCATCAGAACGGGCATGATCTGCTGGTGTTCTCCAAGACGCTGTTTGCGAGCGCCGACGCTGTACTTGGTGTGACTACCCAGAACGGCAGTGACAGCGTGATACTGGCGGGGGACAGCAGTGTCACCCTGGTGGGGTTCAATGCGGCACAGCTGAGCGCAGAGATGATCAGCGTGGTTTGATGCGGCATCGGTACAGCTGGCGATAAAACCTCACAGGGTCGCAGATGCTGTGGGGTTTTTTCATGCCTGTCGTTTTACAGCAATCTATATCCCGCAGTATCGCGTTCTCGTCACTTGCCGGTAGCCATCATGTGCTTGCTTCGCATGACTACGGCTCGATCAGGCCTTGATCGCTCAGCGCTGCGCGGGCAATCCAATCCCGGAGCGATGCCAGTACGAAGGCTTTCTTCGAGGGTTTGTTGCAGCATCAACAACTCCTCACGCTGCACTTTTAGCGTGGCTTCGATTTGCTGTATCTCCTCCAGACGTACATTGATCTGTTCCAGAGTGAGCGATTTGGAGCAGCTCCCGTCATGAAGGAAAAGGCCACGAATGGTGTCGAGGGAAAACCCCAGCCTTTGCGCGTGGATCACGACTTCCAGGCGCTTAATGGTGGATTCGCTGTAATAGCGATAGTTGTTCATGTCGCGCGTGGGGGCGTCCAGCAGGCCTTGCTCCTCGTAGTAGCGTATTGCTGAAGCAGCAAGGCCGGTACGTCGCGCAATCTCGCCTATCTTCATTTTTTGCTTGACCTTCAAGTTGACTTTAATCCGCAGTATAAGCCGCAGCGTAATCCGGAAGGTAATCGGATTGGGCTGGATAAACACCGTTGACCTACGTGGAATGTGAAGAATGAGCAAAATAACCGAGTTGCTGAATTGGCGTTATGCGACGAAAAGTTACGATTCGTCCAAGACAATACCTGCTGAAAAGCTGGAGCGAATCCTGGAGGCGGTACGCCTGACGGCGACGTCGAGCGGGCTCCAGCCATTTGAATTGCTGGTGGTGACCAATCCGCAAATTCGCGAAAAGATTAAGGCGGTCAGCTGGAATCAGTCTCAGGTGACCGACTGCTCTCATTTACTGGTGTTCGCCGCCTGGGATGACATCACGCCTGAGCGTGTCAACATGATGTTCGACCTGACCAATACGGTACGAGCTACTGTCAACCAGGGTTGGGAAGACTACCGTCAAATGCTGCTTGGTATAGTCGCCGAGCGTGGACAGGAGGCCAACTATCAAGCGGCTGCGCGCCAAGCCTATATTGGCCTGGGCTCGGCTTTAATCGCCGCGGCATCCGAGCAAGTCGACGCGACGCCCATGGAAGGTTTCGACCCATCGGCTGTCGATGAGATTCTGGGACTGGGAGCCAGGCATCTGCGCAGTGTGGTGCTCCTGCCTTTGGGGTATCGGGCAGCAGAGTCTGACTGGCTGGTAAACCTGAAAAAAGTGCGGCGCTCTCGCGAAAATTTCGTAACTGAAATCAACTAGGGAGAAGTGCAGCCGCTCCACATTGCAGCAATAGTGGGGCGCAGCTGCATGGGTAGAACCGAGTATTTGATCGTGAGTTCCTTTCCAATCATTGAGCGCGGCGCGCGAAGCGCCGCGCTTTGTATCACGCCACGATGTCGCTGACGGCTGCCTGGCCGACGGTGGTGACGAGGAAGTCCGCCACACCGTGCCCGGAGAAGTCCACGGCCAAGGTGCCCAGGTTGGTACCCGAGGCATAGTTCAGCACGGCATCGCCGGCATGGCCGGTAAATGCATTGACGAAGCTCAAGCCCGCACCTTTGGTAATGCCCGACAGGTCGATCTTGTCGGAGCCCGAGGTGAAGTCAAAGATCTTGTCCGCAGCGCCTGGCCTGGAATCGGAACTGGCACCGTACACGAACGTGTCGTTGCCGGCGCCGCCCCACAATTGGTCTGCGCCGCCACCTCCGTAGATGAGGTCGTTACCGGCCCCGCCTTTGATGAGGTTGGCGACCTGGTTACCAATGATCAGGTCGTTGCCCGAACCGCCGAATGCGTTCTCGATGGTGACGCCCTTGGCGATCGACACGTTGCCGACCAGGCCGCCAACATCGGAGAACGAGGTGGCAGTGAGGTTGATCTTCTGGTTTTGAGTGAAACCGGAGAAGTCCAGAGTGTCTTTGCCGCCGCCGTCCCATACCGAAAACACCAGCTTGTCGGCATCGGATGTGGCAGTGAGGAAATCGCGCCCGGTATTGGAGTTGAACCCGTAGGTCGTGTCACCGGCGCGAGTGCTGTAGTTGGCACCGTAGAGCTTCTGGATCGCGGCGATGTCGTCGATCAGCGGGCCCGCAGCATAGGCTTCGACACCACCTTTACTGAAGTTCTGGTTGGTGTTGCTCTCGCTCCAGTAACTCATCACGGAGTAAGCATGTGTATCTTCGGCATATTTCGCATCCGAATACGACGGTTGACCCACACTGGCGTCGTACGAACCTGGATGCTGCAGTCCAAGTGTGTGACCAATTTCATGGGTCAAGGTTTGACGACCGTAATTGCCGTTTGCCGGTGTTAAATTTTCTTGATAGTTTTGATTGGTATAAAACAACGCATCGCTATTTCCGCTGTTATTAGGGTAAAAGGCGAAAGCCGACCTGGCACCTCCATGCTGCAGGTCGTTACTATAATTACCCAATGATATATGTGCGTCGCCTCCGCTTCTGGATTCGATGAATGAAATGTTGGCGACGTCCGACCAGGATTGGAACGAAAGGGCTGCCTGGGATCTCTGTTGAGCGTTGAATGCGCTGAAGCCAGAAACATTCTCGGAGGCGTATGCTTGACTTTCTGAAGTCAGAAAGCTGTAGGTGAAGTTGTATTTCCCATTGTGGTCGTTGTCACCCCAATAGTAACCTCCTCGAGTTATTTCATCCGCGGCCTGCGCAATAGTGTAAGACGGCTTGCCCTGTGAGGAATTAAATCCTCCTCGATCATAGGTGTGTGAAAAATTATAGAGTGCCTGGTAATCTTCACTTGTTCGGAGCTGCGCCGAAGTGGTGAGTGGGCTGACAAGATTTTTCGCCAAGATAGTCATACGAGTACATTCCTTCGTGTCCATTGATTTGAAGTGTTATATGCTTATCACGTTTTCGTTGCCTTCTTGTTGTGGTAGTCATTTATAAAGGACTTATGGGTTTAGTGTTATTTAAAAATTAAATACGTTATATAACTTGTTGATATATTCTTAAAAATTATCAAGACACCTTGGGTTGGTGAGTCAATTGACTGATTTTATTGCGGGGCGGTAATTCACGGTTCTCAAGGTGCATCCAAGAGGCGGCTAAGTAGTGTGGTGGCGTATTGATGGCTCGCCCTAAATATATTGATCACGGCCAGATCCCTTCTCATGCTGACTCGGTCAGTTAGCCGGTCAGTGTGTAGAGATCGGTCATGCAGCTGTCTTCTGCCTGGCATTGCTCTCGCTTCGAGATAACAACGAAAGCGAACGAACGATTTGATCTCACTCGCCCCTAGATTGCTCTTGCAAAAAACCTTGGCCTCCACTCTTAAAAACCCCGTAGATTGACATCTACGGAGTTTTTTGCAGATGGGGGAACTATAGAAGCACCAAAATACTGAAGAGGACGTGCCAATACTTACTAATGTGTCGGGTTGGCAACTCCGACCCGGGCATGAATTTTCTCGGCAGTCTCCTGTTTTGAGTGACCTCTACATGCGTTTACCGACACACATCAGGCATTGACAGACGTTAGTGGGCTAATAGATTGGCCGTGATCTTTGACACGGTCATCCTCGATAACGATTTTGCTGCTGGAGGAAATGTAGTACTCGTTTGTCTTTGCTAGACCTTGGACGACCATTAAATAGCCTCTTGAATCGCTACGCGTCCACGTGTCGCTATTACCTTGCTCTATTGGGTAGTAGTCCTCACTGGGGTTTGTATCAGTATGCCATGCACTTACTGCAACTTTGACAATTCTGCTTGCGCCGTTTGTGATTGTGATAGCCATATTTGCATTCCTTTTGGATTTTAAATTCCATGAGTTGGCTCCCTATTTGAAATAAAGCTGCAGACTTGCCACTGCTACAGAAAATCCGTAGTTAGGTTAACTCGCTGGCGCCATATTCAATTGATACTGGAGTCCAGCTCAATGCTGGACTCCAAGTAAAAGGTAATATGTTGCATGGGTTTATTGTTCTACCTGCTTGCGCAGTCAAGCCTACAGACGGGAAAATGCAAGGTGTCATTACCTTGCCAATGCGTCGATTCCGACGAGTGGTTAAATAGGTTTTTGGAATAACTGTTATTCACTCGAGTTCTTTCGCATAGGCTCATTGCCTAGTATTCAATCTGGAGTAAATAAGCACTCTAGCCCTCGCTGCTTCCACCCGGCTCGACAACTCCATGATGGAAGTTTCTAGAGGCAGTTGGTTTTCGTAGAGCTTAGAGAGAATTGCGGAGCAGAAAAGATAAGGGCCTGCTCAGGTTTCCCTGGCAAGCCCTTGATATCTATGGTGCCCGAACCCGGAATCGAACCGGGACGCCCTTACGAGCGGGGGATTTTAAGTCCCATGCGTCTACCAGTTTCGCCATTCGGGCGGTAGCGCGGTGTAGCAGGGTTGGGAATATATAGATCCTGTCGCTTCGGCGCAACCTCGAAGCGCGCTTTCCTGCATAAAGATACCGATGAAAAAGTGTGGCAGATCAGTGATCTACAGGGCCTTGGGGTTAAGTCCTGATGAATGCTTGCGCCGCAGGAACAAGCCTCATAAATGACAGTCATAGCGACATGCCATCCCGGCAAATCGCAAAGGAGTCAGTTGATGCTCAGTGTCCGTAGGCGTTCTTGGATGATGGCTGCAGGCGTGGTGGGGCTGTTGGGTGCGGCGATAGCTGGCCCGGCGCAGGCGGCGGGTGCGGTGCGTTGGGGAGAGTTCAGTGCATCGTCGACAGACAGATTGACGGGCGCCTCGGTAGAGGCGGGCAATACCTATGTGTTGAAGTCGTCGAGTATTTCCGTCGGCGATATCGAGGCGTTGCAAGCGGCGCAAAAGCGTAGCGAAAGCGAGCTGCAAAGCCTGAAAACTAAAGTGGATGGCCAGGACCGTGCATTTGACGAGTTCAAGCGTAAAGACGGGTCGAGTTCCAGCAGCAGTGATAGCCAGTTGTCGAGTCTCAAGCGCACGGTGGATGAGCAGAAAAATACGATAGATCGGCAGAAAGACGAAATCGCCGGCCTCAAGCGCGGCCTGGATGATTTGAAGCGCAGTGTGGAAACGTTGAGCAGCAAGGTGAAGTAAAGGAGAGGGCTTGCTCGGGAAAGCGGTGCTTCAGTAACTGGCTCAGTGCCTGACGTACCGCATTCGCGAGCAAGATTTGTGTAATGCGCTGTGCCCGCGTTCAGTCAATCAGTGCCAGCAGGTCGGTAGTACCCACGTCCACGCCAGCCTGGGTCAGCAGTGTTGTCACCTGGCCCCGGTGGTGGGTCTGGTGGTTGAAAAAGTGCACCAGCAGGCCGAAGAAGGGCTTCTCACCTGCCACGCCGCGCATGTTGTGGTAGCGCAGGCGCTGGTCCAGATGAGACTCCTGCAGCGTGTTGGCCCAATCAATGATCAATTGATCCAGCCAGGCGCGATGGGCTGACAGTTCACTCAAGTTGGCAAAGGCCAATTGCTTGAGATCCACCGGTGTAGGGATGTCACTCAACGGTGCCAACGCGCGAAAGCCCGCCGGATGTTCGGCAAAGCGCTTGAGCCAGACTGTGTCGCCCAGCATCAGGTGGTTCAAGGTGCCGAGGATCGAGCCGAAAAACGCCTGGCGATCCACCGTCAACTCCGCGTCGGTCAAGGTGCCGGCGGCGGCGTAGACCTTACGGTTCATCCATTGATTGTAGTGGGCCATCAACCCAATATGCTCGATGCGGTTCACCGCGGTTCTCCCTTGACGGCATGGTGGCGACATCATAAAGCTTGCCCGCCCGGCGGTCATGGTGTTCCATCGCAGGCGAACTATGTTTGATAAACGCCATTATTGCGCCCCGGGAGGGCGACACCATGAATACCAGCGATCTACTGGAACAACTGTGGCGAGCAGGGCAGCAAGGCGGCGGCGCTTCGGGCGGCGGCCTGGGCGGATTGCTTGGAGGTTTGTTGAAAAACGCCGGTACCGGCAATGCATCAGCCGGTGGCGGCTTGGGTGGTTTACTGGGTGGCCTGGGTGGCTTGTTGGGCGGCGCTCCGGCAGGCGGCACGACCCAGACGCGTAGCAGCGGCGGAATGAATTACGCGGCGCTGGCATCCCTCGGCATGGCCGCCTTCCAGGCGTATCAAGCGTGGCAACGTCAGCAGGCGACTGCGCCGCAGCAAGCCATCCAGACCGTTGACCAGCTTGAAGGGCCTGAAGCCGAAGCCCATAGCCACGTCGTACTGCGTGCAATGATCGCAGCAGCCAAGGCGGACGGCAGGATCGATGAGCAAGAGAAAAAGATGATCTCTACCGAGATCGGCCGTCATACCGACGATCCACAACTGCAGCAGTGGCTCGACGCCGAAGTCGCCAAGCCACTGGATGCCGCAGATTTCGCTGAATATGCCAAGGACCCAGCAATCGCTTCGGAGATTTACCTGGCCAGCGTCCTGCTGGTCAATGATCAGCAGGACGCCGAGCGAAACTACCTGGACGATCTGGCCGGGCAGCTGCAAATCGACCCGCAGTTGCAGGTCCACCTGGAGCAACAGGCCAAGGCCTAGAACCTGAAAGTAGCCCCAGTGGTCAGCCACTGGGCACGGTCCCCAGTCAAACTGCGCCCGACCACCAGGTCCACGTCGACAAACTTGCCGACGTGGAATCTCGGCCCCGCCTGCCATGCTTGTTCACCGCCTTCCTGGCCATAGCGTTCGCCGATCAACGTCAACACCTGCGCAAGCTGGTATTCGAAACCCATGCCCCAGGTCAGGCGGTGCTGTTGCGCGCCGTCGTTATAGGCATGGTTCCAGCCGGCATTCAGGTTCAGGCGCAATGCATCCATGGCCTGCCACGTTAACGGCAGGTTGAAGTCAGCGCCGTCGAATGCATGCTGACGATCTAGGGCAATGTGCGCCCCAGCGGCGACTGCCAACTCCAGCCCCAGGTCTTCTCGTGACAACAGCTGCGCCTTCACCTGTGGGCTGACTTGCGTTTCGCCCTTTCCCGCGTCAGTGGCCCGCGATAACGCCGCGCCCCACTGCACCCATGGCATACCACTGAACGTGCAGGCCGGGGACAAGGTTTCGTTGTGCGTACTGCCTGCGTGCCGATTGGCGGTGTGCCAGGCGTCGATGTTGCATTCGCCTGGCGCATTGATCGCGCCATCATCCACCACGTAGGCGCCGCCGGCAGCATTCGCCTTGGAAACCAGGGCGAGGATCAACAGCGTGCCCAGCGTCACGCCGATAAAGATCAGGTTGCGCTGCAGGGCGCGGCGCTTGGCCGGTGGCAAGAGCAGCAGGGTGGGACGCGCCCTGCGCAAATGGCGCGCGCGATATTTGGCAAACCCGTCCGGGTGCTTCGGGTTGTGTGGGGTGTGCATGGTGCACCTCGCTTGAATTCAGCTTTCTACGGTCAGCACCGAAATGCCGCTGGCTTTGGCCTGGCAGACCAGCTCCGAGGTATCGTCACCGCCGGGCAGGGCGATGATCAGGTCGGGGCGGCTGTCGGCCAGCATGAAGTGGTTGCGTTGGCGTTCCGCCTGTTTGCCGTGGCGCTGCCAATTGGGTGGGTAGCGCACCACGTCGATACCGATTTCCCGCGCCCATTCCTCGATCTCGCTGCCGAGGAACTGGTTGCCGCCATGGATCAACACCTGCACTGGGTGCAGGCGGTGGTAAGCGTCCAGCACGTGGCGGGACTTTTTGGTGTCGGCGTAATGACGACCTGCACAGATCAAGACGCGCATAGGGAGCATCCTTGTATTGCACGGTGGCGGCCGGGCGACCACCACCGTTTGAATGGCGGGGGATCAGTACCACTGCTTGAAGCGGCGGATGTAGATCGTTTTCATCAGTTGAGCGACGCAGCAGTAAGCCAGCAGGGTGCCTACCAGCCATGGGAAGTACGCCATCGGCAGCGGTTGCAGACCCACCAGGGTGCCTAGCGGCGAGAACGGCACGTAGATGCCCAAGGCGATCACGATGCAGGTCATCATCAACACCGGCCATGCGGCCGTGCTCTGGAAGAACGGAATCTTGCGGGTGCGCAGCATATGCACCACCAGGGTTTGCGAAAGCAGCCCTTCGATAAACCAGCCGGACTGGAACAGCGTCTGCATTTCCACACTGTTGGCCGAGAACACGTACCACATCAGGGCAAAGGTGGTGATGTCGAAGATTGATGAGGTCGGCCCGATCCAGATCATGAAGCGGCCGATATTTTTTGCATCCCACTTGCGCGGTTTGGCCAGGTACTCCTTGTCCATCTTGTCCCACGGCAGAGCCAATTGGGAGATGTCGTACATCAGGTTCTGCAGCAGCAGGTGGATCGCCAGCATCGGCATGAACGGAATGAACGCACTGGCTACCAGCACCGAGAACACGTTGCCGAAGTTGGAGCTGGCGGTCATGTTCAGGTACTTCATGATATTGCCGAAGGTTTCGCGGCCCTTGAGCACGCCTTCTTCCAGCACCATCAAACTCTTTTCCAGCAAAATGATGTCGGCCGACTCCTTGGCGATATCCGTGCCGCTGTCCACCGAAATACCCACGTCGGCATCCCGTAGCGCCGGTGCATCGTTGATGCCGTCGCCGAGAAAGCCCACCGTATGGCCGTTGGCTTGCAGCGCCTTGAGCACACGGGATTTTTGCAGCGGTGTCAGCTTGGCGAACACCGTGCGTTCTTCCACGCGGCGCAGCAGGGTGGCGTCGTCCATGGCTTCGATTTCCACGCCCAGCAGCGGCTCGCCTGGCTCAAGACCGACCTGACGGCAGATCTTGCTGGTGACCACCGCGTTGTCGCCGGTCAACACTTTGACCGCCACGCCAATCTGTTGCAGCGCGGCAATTGCCGGGCCCGCGGTTTCCTTCGGCGGGTCGAGGAAGGTCAGGAAGCCCTGGATCACCAGGTTGCGTTCATCGGCAGTGGTGTATTGCTGACGCGCCAATGCCTTGGGGATATGGCGGGTTGCGACCACCAGTACCCGGAAACCGTCTTCGTTGTAGTCGTTGGCAATCGCCAGCAGTGCCTCGCGACGGCGATCGTCCAGGGGTACGGCGGCGCCGTCTTCCAGGGTGTGGGTTGAAATGCTCAGCATCTCTTCCACGGCCCCTTTGCACACCAGCAACTGGTCACCGGCGGCATCCTTGACCACGATCGACAGGCGACGGCGTACAAAGTCGAAGGGCAATTCGTCGACCTTGCTGTAGGCAAATGGCACCTGGAACTTGGGGTTTTGCGCCGAGAACTGCACCACGGCCTGGTCCATCAGGTTCTTCATGCCGCTCTGGTGAAAGCTGTTGAGCCAGGCCAGGGACAGCACCGCGTCGTCGCGCTGGCCGAAGGCGTTGACGTGATGCTCAAGGATGATCTTGTCCTGGGTCAGGGTGCCGGTCTTGTCGGTGCACAGCACATCCATTGAACCGAAGTTCTGGATCGCGTTGAGGCGCTTGACCACCACTTTGCGCTTGGCCATGGCTGTAGCGCCTTTGGCCAGGTTGGCACTGACGATCATCGGCAGCATTTCCGGGGTCAGGCCGACGGCCACCGCCAGGGCAAACAGGAAGGCATCGCCCCAGTCCCCCTTGGAGAAGCCATTGAGGAAGAACACGATCGGCACCATCACCAACATGAAGCGGATCAGCAGCCAACTGACACTGTTCACGCCACGGTCGAAGGCGGTTTGCACCCGCGAGCCGACAATCGCCTTGGCCAGGGAGCCGAAGTAAGTGCGCGGTCCGGTAGCCACCACCACCGCATTGGCGCGGCCGCTCACCACGTTAGTGCCCATAAAGCAGATGTTCGGTAGGTCCAGTAGATTGCCTTGGTCGGCGGCGAGGTTGGAGGCGGATTTTTGCGTGACATCGCCCAGGGTGTCGTACTTCTCCACCGGCAAGGCTTCACCGGTCAGCACGGCCTGGCTGATAAATAGGTCGCGTGACTCGATCAGGCGGATGTCGGCGGGGATCATGTCGCCGGCCGACAACTGCACGATGTCGCCGGCCACCAGATCGCGCATCGGCACTTCGCGCAAAGTGGGCTGGGCGCCGACCTGTTCGCGACGTAGCACGGTGGCGGTGGTGCGTACCATCGCCTTCAGGGCCTCGGCGGATTTGGCCGAGCGGTGTTCCTGCCAGAAGCGCAGCAGGCTGCTGAGCAACACCATGGTCATGATGATGATGACTTTGGTCAGATCGACTTCTTCACCCGCCTGCAGTGGCAACCAATAGTCGGTGACAAAGCTGATGCCGCCCAGGGTCAACAGCACGTAGATGAACGGGTTGTTCAGTGCCTGCAGGAACTGGACGATGGCGTGTGGCGGCTTGTCATGGGCGACTTCGTTATAGCCTTCCCGTTGCAGACGCGCCGAGGCGTCCAGTTCGGTCAGACCGTCCTGGGTGGCTCGTACATTGGCGAGGGTGGCCGCCAGGCCATTCTGGGCTTCACGGGCGGCGCGCATCGACAGCTTGGTGTCGGCAGCGGTGCCATTTTTCTTGTGCAGAGGCGTGTTTTTTACGGCGCTCATTGTCTGTACTCCTGTCGCCAATTCTCGACAAAACATACCCGGTACTTACCTGCATACAGGCGAGCGAAAGCATGCCGAGCCGCGGACTTCGCGATCGGTTTAAATAAAGTGTTCAGGTAACTTCTACAATGCCCGCTAACAGCGCATTAATTAACTTGCGCGCAGCGGGCTCCTACTGGACTTGTTCATAAAGAACTCCAGGGCATCAATAAGAAAGTTGTTGTTTCCAGCCAGGTCAGGCGGCGCGAGCGCTCACGTAAAGACCGAGCATCAAGCTGGCTTGCGCCAGGCTGGAAACCTTGGGTCTCTGTGGGTCTTGAGGGTCGGCGTGATCCCAGTGCTGCACCAGTTGGCCGCTGTCAGGGCAGATACGCCAGTGCGCCAGCGGCGGTACCGGGCGTACTTGGGAGGAGGGTGCAGCAAAGGCCGGGCGGGTTGGCCTGAAGCCCACGGGCTCGCGGCACAGCTTGGCGCGCAAGGCTGCGGCCAGTGTAGGTACATCGGGTAAAGCAATGAGTTGGAAGGTCATAACACACCTCGGGACCGGACACGCGACCGGTGAGGCAGTTACGGTGGAGCATCGAGCTCTAGCGCAGCTTACCGGACCTGGAAGGCGAGTCCTGTCATATTCTGGGTTTGGCGCCCGATGCCCGCAAATGCAGTGCTCGGACAGCGACTAGATACTGTGTCCATTGGCTTCTTTTGTGAGGTTTAAAAAAGGCCCCAGTTGCGGGCACGGGCAATCTACTCAGAGCGTTACAGAATGTCAACGCATGATTAACTAAATTAGTCCGCGTTCAGAGTTTGTTCAGACAAGAGGCATGTGCAAGTTACTGACCGATAACTTTATATACCTTGCGCGGCGAGTATCGCCAGATAGATCAAGACTAAACCGCACGCTGCATAACTCACGCGTTGCCAGGTCGGTGATGCGTTCTTGCGCAGCAGGTTCACCAACGCGGCGGTGAGAAAACACGAGAGCACCGACGCCAGCATGAATCCGGCAAAAAACGTCAGGGTCTGCCCCTGGCTGGGGGTTGCGCCGACGATGCCCGACAGGGCGCTGCCCAGGGCGCCCCAGTAGACAATATTCTTCGGGTTGGCCAGGGAGATCGCCGCGCCTACGGCCAACGCATTTTTGCCTGAGCTGGCAGGGACGTTGTCGGTTGCGGGTAACTGCCACGCATCAATCAGGCTGCGGATGCCCAGCCAGGCCAGGTACAGCGCGCAGAAGATCGTCAGTGGCACTCGCACCGCATCATGCTGAATCAGCAGTGCGATACCGGTGAGGCCGATCACTGCCCAGACCGCATCGCCTACGAGGGAACCAAACTGCACCATCAGGGCCGGTGTGAAACCATGCAGCAAGCCGCGACGCAGGGTCTCTGCCAGCACCGCGCCAGGAGACAGGCAAAACACAAAACCGAATACCAGCGCATAGACAAAGATCGACAGCATGCCCGTGTCCTTTCAGGAAAGTGCGAAAGCATACGTCAGCGCAGGGTTAAGAAACCATTCAGATTTGAATGGTCCACGATCCAAATGTGGGAGGGGCTTGCCCCCGATAGCAGTGTGTCAGTCAGCTCATCTGTAGCTGACCCTCCGCTATCGGGAGCAAGCCCCCTCCCACATTGAGGCTATACGCTCAAGTTCAACCTTCAATTCATCCGCGCCGAGGCTGGCAAATGGCAGCGCAAAAAACGCCTCGCAGCGAGCGGCAATAATGTCGAGGGTGGCCTTGAATGCAGCGTCTACCTGGGCTTCATCACCCTGCACGTGGGAAGGGTCCTGCAACCCCCAATGCGCCTTCACCGCCGCACCGAAATACACAGGGCAAGCTTCCCCGGCCGCGTTGTCGCACACCGTGATGACCACATCCGGCGGGCTGCCTTCAAAGGCGTCATTGCCCTTGCTGTACAAACCTTCGGTGCTGATGCCGGCTGCCTGCAGCGTGCTCAGGCTGCGGGGCAAAACCTGGCCTTTGGGGAAACTACCGGAGCTGATCGCTTCGAAGCCCTCAGGCGCCATATGATTGAACATGGCTTCGGACAAAATACTGCGACAACTGTTAGCGGTACACATGAAAAGCACTTTCATTGCAGGCTCCTTTAAACGCTCAGGCGCAAGGCGAGGGCAGCGAGGGTGATCAACAGCACGGGCAAAGTCAGCACGATCCCGACCTTGAAGTAGTAACCCCAAGTGATAGTGATGCCTTTGCGTGCCAGGATATGCAGCCACAGCAAGGTGGCCAAACTGCCTATGGGGGTGATTTTAGGGCCCAGGTCGCTGCCGATCACATTGGCGTAGATCATCGCGTCCTTGACCACGCCCACAGCATGGCTGGACTCGATGGAGAGTGCGCCGATCAGCACCGTCGGCAGGTTATTCATCGCCGATGAGAGCAGTGCCGTCAGCACCCCTGTGCCCATAGCCGCGCCCCACACACCATAGGTGGCGAAAGTGTCGAGCCAGGTGGCCAGGTAGTCGGTCAGGCCGGCGTTACGCAGCCCATACACCACCAGGTACATGCCCAGGGAAAAGATCACGATCTGCCAGGGCGCTTCCTTGAGGACTTTACGCGTGGAAATCTTATGGCCCTTGGCGGCAATCACCAGCAGCAGTACGGCGCAGGCGGCGGAAATCGCACTGATGGGAATGCCCAGAGGTTCCAGGGCGAAACAGCCGATGAGCAGAATACCCAGTACCCACCAACCGGCGCGGAACGTCGCGGGGTCGTGGATGGCACTGGCGGGGTCTTCCAGGTCGGCCGGGTCGTAGGTCTGGGGAATGTCCCGGCGGAAAAACCACAGCAGCACTGCCAGGGTCGCGGCCACGCTGACCAGGTTCACCGGCACCATCACGGCGGCATATTCGTTGAAGCCGATCTTGAAATAATCAGCCGAGACGATGTTTACCAGGTTCGATACCACCAATGGCAGGCTCGCCGTATCGGCGATAAACCCCGCGCCCATGACGAATGCCAGGGTCGCTGCCGGTGAAAAACGCAGGGCCAGCAGCATCGACATCACGATGGGCGTGAGAATCAACGCCGCACCGTCATTGGCGAACAGCGCCGACACCAGCGCACCCAGCAGCACCATATAGGCAAACAACCGCCGTCCGCGGCCACGCCCCCAACGCGCCACATGCAGGGCTGTCCAGGCAAAGAAGCCGGCTTCGTCCAGCAACAGGCTGATGATGATCAGTGCGACGAAGGTACCGGTGGCATTCCAGATGATGTGCCACACCACCGGGATGTCCGCCAGGCTGATCACCCCGCAACCCAGGGCCAGGATCGCGCCCAGGCTGGCACTCCAGCCCACGCCAAGGCCCTTGGGCTGCCAGATGACCAGTACGATGGTGACGAGGAAAATCGCAATTGCGACAAGCATGAATAAACGCTCCGATGGCTCAGCAGCAGGTGCTGGCCCGTTGTGGTCTGTCGCCCATTGCATCCAGACGCAGCGCGTCGTTCTGCAACCATGGCTGGTTGGCTTGCAGGGTGGTGTCCAGCACCTGTGTGACCCAGGCGGGCAGTGCCGGGTTGATGCGGTAGTAGATCCATTGCCCTTGACGGCGGTCCAGCAGCAGCCCGCAACTGCGCAGTTGCGCCAGATGACGGGAGATCTTCGGCTGGCTATCGTCCAAGGCATGGATCAGTTCGCATACGCAAAGTTCGCCTTCGCGCAGGATCAATAGGGTCATCCGAGTGCGGGTGGCATCAGCCAGGCACTTGAACAGGGTAGGAGGAGAGAGGAGATCCGACATGATCAGGGTATCCATATATGGTTATTCGAATATACGTATTTCCATATGTTTCGGTCAAATCCTGTTTCAGTTGATGTGGATCAAATGCCCGTGAAACAGCCACAACTGTTTGAAATTAAAATGAAACACAAAGGTCCTACAGTGCCTGCTCATTGCTGATGAAGGAAGAACCCGCGTGACCCGTGCCACTCGCAACCTGCGCAAGACCCTGGATTCCGTCGCGGAAAATAACGAAACCGCGGCGTTCGACCTGATGCGCGCCGTGGAAAAACTCGGTGACGAAGTGCTGCGCCAGCGCCTGCTCAATACCATCCACCGGCTCAACCAGGACGCGTACGAACTGCGTGAAGCGCGGGATTCGGTGGAGCAGGTTTCGGTGAGGCTCGCCTGAGCAAGATCGTTCAAGACAAGCCCCTGATTGCACTGGCATGCTTGTCGACTGTCCGTCGATGAGCCGTTTCCATGCCCACTGCATTACCTCATTACGCCTTCACTCGCGGCGCCATCGCCGTTATTCCCTTGTCTCTTGCCTGCGCCCCGTGGGGGTTGCTCGCCGGCTCCATGGCCATCGATGCGCAATTTACCCCGCTGCAAGCCCAAGGCTTGTCTGCCATCGTGTTTGCCGGTGCGGCGCAGTTGGTGGCCATCGGCATGGTCAAGAGCGGTGCCAGCCTGATATCCATCGTACTCACCACTTTGTTACTGACCTCCCAGCATCTGCTCTATGGCATGCACATGCGTCCCACGCTGTCGTCGCTCAATGTCCGGTGGCGCATGAGCCTGGGTTTCCTGCTGACCGATGAATTCTTTGCCCTGGTCAACCACTATGACCGCCAGACCTTCAATCGCTGGTACGCATTGGGCGTCGGCCTGACGTTTTACATCATCTGGAACCTCTTCACCCTGGCCGGCATTGTGTTGGGCAAAAGCATTCCGGGCCTTGATCAGCTGGGGCTGGAGTTTTCCATTGCCGCAACCTTTATCGCCCTGATCACTCCGGTGGTGCGCGATGTGCCGACCGTGGTGTGTGTCGCGATCTCGCTGCTGTGTTCGGTGTGGTTGAGTTATTTGCACTGGGAGTCGGCGGTAGTGGTCTCGGGTGTACTGGGGATGAGCGCAGGTTTTGCCTGCAAGCGATTGGGAGTTGGGCAGCGATGATTTACCTGATGATTGTGGCCATGGGCCTTGTGGTGTTTTTCAACCGCTACCTGTTTATTGAGCCACGTTTGCCGGTGAGGCTTAATCGTGGCGCCCGTGAGTTCCTGGGTTTTGCCGTGCCGGGGATGCTTACGGCGATCTGCGGGCCGATTATTTTCCTGGCCGATCATCGGCTCAACTTGAGCCCGAGCAACCCTTACTTGCTCGCAGGTATCTGCGCCGTGGCCTTGATGTTCTGGACGCGCAGTGTGCTGATCACTGTGCTGTTGAGCATGGCGCTGTTCTATCTGTTTCGCTGGTGGTTCTGACGCCAGGGCAAAAAAAAGCCCGCGGGAGGGCGGGCAGAAGGGAGACTTCCAAAAAATGAGCTTGGCCACTATAGACGGCGGGTTGGCCCGTCACAGTGAAACAAAGTTCATGGGCGCGTCAGTTGGCCGCGGCACAGTGGTAGAGTCACGGTTTTTCCAAGGAAGCACAGGCATGTTCAAGATGGTAATCGGCGCATTGGTACTGGCCGCACTGGCCGGTTGCGCGGGCTCGAAGATGAAAGAGGCGCGTGCAGGCAGCCCCTATAAAACCCTGGCATCGGACAAGGCCACCCTGGTGGTCGCCCAGTGCATTCAGTTCGGCTGGCAGGATGAGCGCGTGTTCGGCGTTGATGCCGGCGGTTTCAAGGAGCCCACCGAGGCAGGTGGCTACACCGTCTACACCACGGCCGGCGACTACTTTGTTGACATACAAAGCACAGGGGCGGGTTCTACCGTCAAATACTATGCCGTGGAGGACAACATGCCAGCCAAACGTCGCCTGGCAGCGCTTGCCACTTGTCTGTAATACCTTGCCTTGACCCGATTCCGAAACGCCTGGCGGGACAGCCGCCGGGCATTGCCTTATGATTCAATCGCTCGCTCGACGTGATGGCTCTTTACCGGTACACGGATGTCGAGGCTTAAACGTCGAGCGAGCACCTCTTTGTTCAGCCTCAACGCGGCATAAAACCCAAGTGCCAGCGCCGCGGAATCATCAATGTCACCAGCCCCAATACCCCCGCCAATGCACCACTGACCCACAGTGCGCGCAGTCCCATTTGCTGCTCCAGCAGTGCGCCGATCACGGCACCGACAAACATTCCGGCCCACGGAATCAATTGCACGCGCCAACCATTGCGACGCTCGCCCATTACCCAGCGCCCCAGCCCGCGACCAAAGCGTGAGAGCGCCCCGGTGACGTAAGTGAGCCCCACGGGTAATCCGTTCACTTCTTCGACCGCCGCGTTGAGCATGCCCATGGCAATAATTGCCGCGAGCAACGCGGGCAAGGTGTCGGTCGCCGGCAACAGCGCCGCGCCGCAGAGCAAGGCGCCGATGCACAGCAACAACGGCAGTGCGTGGCGCTTGCTGAAACGGCTGACCACCACACCCAAGGCATTACCGACCACAAAGGTGGCAACCAGCAACACCAGACGCCCGGTGAGCCCCAGGTCACCCGCGCTGATGGCCACCGCCAGGCGCGTGGTGTTGCCGCTCATGAACGAGACGAAATCGCCGCTGGCCATAAAGCCAATGGCATCGGTCATGCCCGCCAGCACCGACAGGCAGGCCACCAGCATCAAGCCCACGCGGCCACGCCAGCGCTGGCGATGGGCGAGCGTGGCATTGGTGTAAGGCTTGCGGGACGAAGGCAGCATGGGGCTGGGTTCCACGATGAGATTATTCGGCCACTACCGTAGGACGCTTTGCGTGTATGCGCAATGACTTCAGGCACGTTCCAGTTGCCAGCCTGTGGGGTGCCAGGTCAGATGATGAGTCGGCGCGATCGCCTGCAAGAATGCAGGGTCGTGTGACACGGCCAGCATCGCGCCGGTAAATCCCTTCAAGGCCTGCTCAAAGGCAAGCACCGACTCCAGGTCCAAGTGGTTGGTGGGTTCATCCAGGAGCAACAATTGCGCTGGTGTATCACGCCACAAGGCAACGGCCATGGCGGCTTTCAAGCGCTCGCCACCGCTGAGTTGCCCGGTCGGCCGCGTGACCCGCGAAGCATCCAGCTGCAGCAGCGCCAGGCGCGTGCGCAGTTCGGCTTCGGCCAACGGCGTGTCGAGCAGGTTGAGCTGCTCGACAACGCTGCACCGGTCATCCAGCAACGTCAGCTGCTGATCGATATAAGCGCTGGGCACCGCCACTGTGCACCCGCCACTCACCGCCTGCCACTGGCCTGCAAGTAATTTGAGCAGGGTGGATTTACCGCAACCGTTCGGCCCGCGCACGGCAACGCGTGCGGCCCCCGACAGGCTGATCGTCAGATAGGTGGCCGACGCCTTGGGGTCGAGCCAGGGCAATTGCGCATGTTCCAACGTCAGGACCTGCCGGCCGTTGGGTACTGCCGAGCCTGGCAAGGCGAGCAGGGTCGGCGTCTCATCCACTACGCGCGCGTAGGCTTGGCGCACCTGGGCGTCGAGTTGGTGTTTGTGATCGTGGTGGGCACTGCGCACCGTGCTGACGACTTCCTTGGCAGCGCTTTTCCAGCGGGACTTGGTAAAACGGTCGACGTTGGCGGTCTCGGCCTGCTTGCGTGAGCGCGCAGCATGGCGCTGGAGGCTGTCATGGTCTTTTTGCAAGCGCCGACGCTCACGGCTACGTTCCTGGCGCGCATGTTCCCATGCGGTGATAGCGGCGTGCTGTTGGGTATCGCGTTGCTGTCGATAGGCAGCGTAGTTGCCGCCATACACCTGAACGCCAAGGGGCGATAATTCGATGATGCGCGCCATGGTGTCGAGTAATTGGCGGTCATGGCTGACCACCACCAGGCCGCCGCGCCAATCAGCCAGTTCTCGCAACAGCCACTCGCGCCCGGCGCTGTCGAGGTGGTTGCTGGGTTCGTCCAGAATCAACAACTGCGGCGCCGCCAACAGCGCTCCGATCAGCGCGACCCTGGCCAGTTGGCCGCCGCTGAGTCGGTCGGATTGAGTGTCGGCGGCAAGTGTTGGCAAGCCTGCGGCATCCAATGCCAGGCGCAGACGCTCTGCGAGGTCCCAGCGATCATCGATCAGTTCCAGATCGCCCAGGCGGCCGTCGCCGCGTGCCATACGCTCCAGGGCGGCCAGGGCAGGGGCGGTGCCGGTGATATGGGCGACAGTTTCTCCCGCTTGAATCGTCAACGCCTGGGGCACATAGATCAGGCTGAGTGGTCTTTTCAATGTGCCTGAGGACGGTTGCAGGATGCCGGCCATCAACTTCGCCAGGATACTTTTGCCACGGCCATTGCGCCCGACGATGCCGGTGTGGGTGCGATCAATGGACAGGTTCACGTCCTCCAGCAAGGTTTCGCCATTGGCGAACTGGAAAGACACATGTTGCAGGGAAACAAGAACGGGCAGCCGGTTGACGTCAGTCATCAGCACCTCCAAAAAAATGTCGAACAGGCCAACAAGCGCGCCAGGCGGCTCGTTGCGGATACATTCTGGAAGGCTTAGTTATTCACGTCGGCGCTCGTCCCGTAAATCAAAAGGGGCGCAAAGGCTAACCCACCTTGGCTTTGTGCGGCAAGTCTTCGGCCAGCTTCTCCAGGAACATCGCCAGGGCGACTTCCTCGGCTTTCAGACCCTTGCGCACTCGTGGTTTGGGCAGTTTCGACAGTTCGCCGAGGCTGAAATGCTCAAGCACCGCGGGGTGGATGTAGCACTTGCGGCACACGGCGGGCGTGTTGCCCAACTGCCTGGCCACGTCCTTGACCATTCCTACCACGTGTCGCTTGGCGTCTGACTCCGGCTGCCACGCCAACTCGCGCAACACCGCCAATGCCATCGCCGTGCCCGCCCAGGTGCGGTAGTCCTTGGCGGTGAAGTCTTCGCCGGTGAGTTCGTGCAGGTAAGCGTTGACGTCATGGGAACTGACGGTGTGGCGTTCACCGTCTTCGTCCAGGTACTGGAACAGGTTCTGCCCGGGCAATTCCATGCAGCGCTTGACCACGCGGGCCAGGCGTCGGTCCTTGACACTCACTTGGTGCTCGACACCGCTTTTGCCGCGAAACTGAAACTGGATTTCGCTGCCCTTGATGTCCACATGGCGATTGCGCAGGGTGGTCAGGCCGTAGGATTTATTCTCGCGGGCGTATTGGGTATTGCCGACGCGGATCAGCGTGGCGTCCAGCAACGTCACCACCGTGGCCAGCACCTTTTCGCGGGTAAAGCCGGGCTCGGCGATTTGGGCTTCCAGCTGTTTGCGCAATTTTGGCAAGGCGCTGCCGAATGCCTGCAACCGCGAATACTTGTCGCTGTCACGCACTTCGCGCCAGCGTGGGTGGTAACGGTATTGCTTGCGGCCACGGGCGTCGCGGCCGGTGGCTTGCAGATGGCCGCGCGGGTCGGCGCAGATCCACACATCGGTGTAGGCGGGCGGTACAGCCAACGCGTTCAGACGTTTGATTTGATCGGCATCGGTAATGCGCTGGCCTTTTGCGTCCAGGTATTGAAACTTGCCCCGCAGCTTTTTACGGCGGATTCCAGGCTGGGTGTCATCCACATAATGCAGGTCACGGGGCAGGTCGGCGGGCAACGAAGAGTCGGGCATGGTGCGGGTTCCTTGGCAACAAATCAGGCCGGTATGTCTGATTGACCGCAGCGTTTTGCGGTCGTGCCAATTGCTTAAGCCAGCACCGCCACCGCCTTGATTTGCGCCCATAGCACCTGGCCCGGATGCAGTTGCAGCTGGTCGCGGGAGAAACGCGTGATACGTGCCAGCAAGGGTGTGCCGCCGGCATCCAGGCGTACCAGAACATGGGCGCTGTTATCCGCCCCCATATCCTGGATGACCGTCACGGGCAAACGATTGAGGATGCTGCTGTGTTCGTCCGCTTGCAGGTTGAGGCTCACATCCCGTGCCTGGATCTTGACCCGCAACGGTTTACCCACCGCCACCGGCGCATGGGCCACGCGAATCTGCAATCGGCAGTCAGGCAGTTGCAGGGTGAGCAACTGATAGTGCGCGTCGTAGGCAATGACGCTGCCGGCGATCACCACGCCGGCATCGTCGCCCAGGGCCAGGGGCAAATCGAGACGCGCCAGGGTTTCGCCGATGGGGCCGCTGGCCAGGGCCTTGCCGTCGCTGAGCAGGACGATATGGTCGGCCAGGCGCGCGACTTCATCCTGGGCATGGCTGACGTAGAGCACCGGGATATCCAGCTCGTCGTGCAGGCGCTCCAGGTACGGCAGGATCTCGTTTTTGCGTTTGCTGTCCAAGGCGGCCAGCGGTTCATCCATCAGTAACAGCCTGGGGCTGGTGAGCAAGGCCCTGGCGATACCGATGCGCTGACGCTCGCCCCCGGACAGGTGTTGTGGGTGACGCTCAAGCAGGTGACCGATGCCCAGCAGCTCGGTGGCCTGGGCCATATCCACACGCCGTTGCGCGCGCGGGATGCGCTTGAGGCCGAACTCCAGATTGGCCCGCACCGACAGGTGAGCAAACAGGCTTGCCTCTTGGAATACATACCCCAAGGCGCGTTTATGCGGTGGTACGAACAGCCCGTTGCGGCTGTCTTGCCAGACCTCATCATTGATCTGTACAAAACCCTCCTCGGCGCGCTCCAAGCCGGCGATACAACGCAGGCAGGTGGTCTTGCCGGAGCCGGACTGCCCATATAACGCGGTCACCCCGCGCCCAGGCAATTGCAGGTCCACGTCCAGCGCAAAGGCGGAATATTTCAAGTTCAGGCGTATATCAATCATCGCGATCAGCTCCAGCCCATCCCGGTTTTGCGGCTGGAGTACAACGCCAGCAATACGAGGAACGCGAACATCACCATGGCGCCGGCCAACCAATGGGCCTGGGCATATTCCATGGCTTCGACGTGGTCGTATATTTGCACCGAGACTACTCGGGTCTTGTCCGGGATATTGCCTCCGATCATCAACACCACGCCGAACTCGCCGACGGTATGGGCAAAACCGAGGATCGACGCGGTGATAAAACCCGGGCGTGCCAGGGGCAGGATCACTGTAAAAAACGTGTCCCACGGATTGGCGCGCAAGGTCGCGGCTACTTCCAATGGGCGTGTGCCGATGGCGGAAAAGGCGTTCTGCAACGGCTGCACCACGAACGGCATGGAATAGATCACCGAGCCGATCACCAGCCCGGCAAAACTGAATGTAAGCGTGCCCAGGCCCAGCCATTGGGTGAACTGGCCGAAGTAACCGTTGGGGCCCATGGTCAACAGCAAGTAGAAACCGATGACCGTTGGCGGCAGCACCAACGGTAATGCGACTACTGCACCGACGGGGCCGCGCCACCATGAGGTGGTGCGCGACAGCCACAGGGCTATCGGAGTGCCGATGATCAACAGGATCACAGTCGTCAGTGACGCCAGTTTGATGGTCAACCAGATCGCGGAAAAGTCAGCACTCGACAGGGGCATTTACAGCTCGTAGCCGTAGGATTTGATGATGGCAGCGGCTTTCGGGCCTTTCAGGTACTCAACCAGCGCCTTGGCAGCGGCGCTGTCCTTGCCTTTGTTGAGGATCACGGCGTCCTGTTTGATCGGGTCATGCATGGATGCCGGAACAATCCACGCCGAACCGCTGGTGACTTTGCCGTCTTTATAGATCTGCGACAAGGCGACAAAGCCCAGCTCGGCATTCCCGGTGGATACGAACTGATAGGCCTGGGTGATGTTCTGGCCTTCGACGAGCTTGTCCTTGACCTGCGCGGTCAAACCTTGCTTGGCCAGTACCTGGGTGGCGGCCAGGCCATAGGGCGCGGCTTTGGGGTTGGCGATGGACAGGTGCTTGAATTGATTGTGCTTGAGCACTTCACCTTTGGCGTCCACGTAGCCTGCTGTTGCCGACCACAGCGCAAGGGTGCCGACGGCGTAGGTAAAGCGCGACCCCTTGACCGTCTGGCCTTCGCTTTCGAGCTTCTGCGGGGTAGTGTCATCGGCGCTGAGGAACACCTCGAACGGCGCGCCGTTCTTGATCTGGGTATAGAACTGCCCGGTAGCACCGTAAGCCGCGACCAGTTTATGACCAGTGTCTTTCTCGAAGTCGACGGCAATTGCCTGGATCGGCGCGGTGAAGTTGGCGGCCACGGCCACCTGCACTTCATCGGCATGGGCCGAACCCAGCACGAACACGGCAAGCAGGGGGGCCAGGCGCGAGATAAGGTTCATCGTGAAGCGACTCCTTGGGCTGTACGGGGCGTTCAGGTAGAAGGCTCTACCGCTATGTATGGGAATATATAGCGGTTGGCCATTGCCGGTACAGTGCAAAGTTGCCGCTGATGTCAGTGGCGCGCGAGTCCGGTCAACGCCTGCTCGGACAATTGAAGCGTCAGGTCATAAGTGGACAGGTCTTTGCCAAGCCCCAGTGCCTGGCCCGCCCACAGGTTGCTGAAACCTGCTTCATCCTTGGCCTTGAGCGGCATTAACGCACCTCCGGCTTTGGGGAATGCCGGGGCGCTCGGGTTGATCGGGCCGAGCTCCCGCATCACGCGGTTGACGATGCCCCGCGCCGGGCGGCCGGTGAAGAGGTTGGTCAGTGCCGTCTCACTGGCCTGGGCATGGCGCAGCGCGTGGTGGTGCGAGGCGGTGATGCTGGCTTCGGGCGTGAACAGGTACGCCGTGCCGATCTGGACTGCCGAGGCGCCCAGGGCAAGGGCCGCGACGATGCCACGCGCATCACCGATGCCGCCTGCGGCAATCACCGGCACGCTGACTGCGTCGACCACTTGCGGCACCAGTGCCATCAAACCGATCTGGCTGTTCAGGTCATCGCTGAGGAATAGGCCACGGTGCCCACCGGCTTCAATGCCCATGGCAATAATTGCGTCGCAGCCGTGTTTTTCCAGCCAGATCGCTTCCTCAACGGTGGTGGCCGAGGACAGCACTTTGGCGCCCGTGGCTTTTACCCGATCGAGCAAGGACGTTTCCGGCAGGCCAAAATGAAAGCTCACGACTTCCGGGCGCAGTTGTTCCACCAACTGGCACGCCGCGTCGTTGAACGGTGCGCGATTGGACACGGGGGTGGGCGCATCAAAATCGGCACCAAGTTCGTGATAGTAGGGTTGCAGCACATCCTTCCAATGGCGGTCACGCTCTTCATCGGCCACAGGCGGCTGATGGCAGAAGAAGTTCAGATTCAACGGCCGTGTACTGGCCTGGCGGATGACAGTGACCGCTTCACGCAGTTGCTCGATACTCAGCGCTGCGGCAGGCATGGAACCCAGCGCCCCCGCGCGTTGGGCAGCGATGACCATGGCGGTGGTCGTCGCGCCGGCCATTGGCGCCTGGATGATCGGCACGTCGATGCCCAGCAGGTCGAAAATACGGGTGTCTGGCCAGGTGCTCATGGGATGCGTCTCCAGCGTTAGTAGGGCATTTCGCTGTTTTAGCAGGGCCGTTGGCGCCGGGCCACTCTGTTTTATTCACTGGACGAGAATGGCATTTTATGAGGAGGGGGTTTCGCGCTTCAGCAGCTCACGTTTGCGCTCCACCCCCCAGCGGTACCCCGACAGTTCGCCATTGCTGCGTACCACACGATGACAGGGAATCGCCACCGCCAGGTGGTTGGCACCACAGGCCTGGGCCACGGCGCGAAAGGCGGTGGGCGCACCGATGTGCTCGGCTATCTGGGCATAGCTGGCGGTACTTCCTACCGGGATTTCGCGCAATGCCTGCCATACCCGTTCCTGAAAGGCAGTGCCGCGCAGGTCCAGAGGCAGATCCAGGCCCAGGGCAGGGGCTTCGACAAAGCCCACCACCTGGGCGACCAGTTGTTCGAAATCCTGATCCGCGCCAACCAACTCTGCCTTGGGAAACTGATCTTGCAGGTCGCGCACCAGTTTATCCGGATCATCCCCGAGCAAAATCGCACACACGCCACGCTGACTCTGCGCCACTAGAATTGCGCCCAGCGAGCATTGGCCGACGGCAAAGCGAATGGTGTTATTGACGCCGCCGCCTTTGTAGTCCTTAGGTTTCATGCCGAGTAGCTGGTCAGCCGCTTCATAAAAACGGCTGTTGGCGTTAAAGCCTGCGTCATACAGGGCGTCTGTCACCGACTGCTGCCCCTTGAGGCCATCGCGGACCTTGCGTGAGCGCAGGGCGCTGGCGTAGCGCTTGGGGGTCAAGCCAGTGCCGGCTTTGAACACACGGTGGAAGTGGAACGTGCTCAACCCGGCCTGGCCAGCCAGTACATCCAGGCTCGGGGGCGTTTCAGCCTGTTCGATCAGCCGGCAGGCGTCGGCGACTAACTGCGCATGGTAAGCCGCCAGTTGAGTCTGATCGCCCGCAGCGCGTTTGCTGGCACGATAACCCGCGGCTTCGGCCTGGGCCGGTGTGTCGAAGAACTCGATATTCTCAGGGCGTGGCAAACGCGAAGCACTGCTGGGGCGGCAATACACGCCCGTGGTTTTCACGCCGTAGACAAACAGGGCATCTGCCTTGGCATCGCGGGCAATGATGGCGGCCCAGCGCGGATCGTGTTCGTTGTTCATGGCCTGCACTCCAGACGGTTCAGGGGCAGATTAAGCGGGTCGCCCACCGGTAAAACTCCGAAGCTTGCGGTCAAATTAGCCGGCGGTGCGAAAGGTCAGGTTGATGCGTTGCGCGCCCATGACCGGATGCTCGCCGGCCTTGATCGGCATCACCCCATGAAAGCGCAGGCGATCAACCCCGCCCCACACCACCACATCGCCATGGAACAGCGAGACTTTTTGCGTTTTGTCACTGCGCTCATGGCCACCGAACAGGAAAATCGCCGGTAGGCCGAGGGACACCGAGACCACCGGCGCGCTGTAGCTGCGCTCGTTCTTGTCCTGGTGCAGAGACATCTTTGCCCCTGGCACGTAACGGTTGATCAGGCAGGCGTCAGGCAGGAAGTCGCGGAAGCCGGCCTCGGTTGCCGCCGCCATGGCCAGTTGGCGCAACGCATCCGGCATGGCGGGCCAGGGTTGCTGGTTGCGCGGGTCGAGTGGGCTGTAGCGATAGCCGCGGGTATCGGTGGTCCAGCCCAGTTCGCCGCAACTGCTCAGCGCTGCCGACATGGTAAAGCCACCGGGCGTGACCATTTGCCGAAAGGGGGACTGGGCCAGCACACGCCGCAACTCAGGTAGCAACCGCTCAATCCAGGGCAGGGCATAGCCCCTTAGAACGTAGGATTCTTCACCGATCTGCTCGCGCCCGGCAGGTTGTTGCAGGGCATCATCGGCGAACAAATCGGCAGTAGGGCCCGGCATGACTTACAGCGCCTTGCTCACGGTGATGTCGGTAATTACGTCGCTGGCATCGTGAATTTTCGCCAGGGCTTGCTTGGCTTCTTCGACGCTGTTGGCGGTCAACTGGGCAAATTCGAAGCGGCGTTCGCCGTTGAGCTTGTACTTGATGACGTATTTGGTCGTAGGGTTCACTGCTTTTTTCCTGTCAGTTGCTGGTTCAGCTCAGCTTGGTGCTGGTGCGACGAACGATGCGGATCTTGTGGGACAGCGCTGGCTTGCGGGTCACGCTGATGGCGCGACGGGTCACCACATCAAGGGTGATGTTCCAGAAGCCGGTGCTGGGTGCAGTGATCTTGGCCGGGAATTTATCGAATGCACCGCCGTGGTAGGTATGGCGCCCGCCATTTTTGAAGCTGCGAAAGTTCGCATCGCTCATCAAGCGGATGTTGCAGGTCTGTGAACATTCGATAACGACAATGTCTCCCTCGTTGAGGTGCTCACGCTGGTGAATGAATTTCATGCGGGTGTCTCCAGAAGGGCTTTTTCTGAAAAATCAGAACGATACGTAGGTTAAGATGGAGTTTATCAGCCCCAGCGCGTTTATTATCGGGCCGTCGTCGACGACTTCGACAATTAAAAACAGTTATTTACCGTGTTATCAGAGATAAATCCTACGTTGCTGGGAGAAATTTACCATCCTCGCTGTCGTAGGGTCTTTATCGGAGGTTTTAGTATGAAGTGGAGTGTGTTGGTGCTGGCCTTGGCAATTGCTGGGTGTGCTTCGGTTGCAGATATCAAGCAGACCCCGCCAACGTTGGTGGTCATCTCAGGGAAGAAACCGCAGGAATATGCGGCGTGTGTTGTGCGCAAACTGGAGGCGACCCGTCGGCCGCCACAGATCGAACCCCATAAAGACGGTATCCAGGTCATCGTGCCGCAGAAGTTTTCGGCGGACCCTTCTGCGATCTTCGAAATCGAAGACCGCTCCAGTGGTAGCAGCATCAAGCTCTATGAAAGCATGTCCAACGTGCCGATCCGGCCGGGCGACGTGAAGAAAGCCGGGGAAGAGTGCATTTCCGGCTGAGGCCGAGGCTCATCCTGAGCTACGAACCCGATAAAAAATCCAACACCGCGCAGGCGCGGTATGCATCCAGGGCTGGGCATCCGTTAAACTGCCGGGCATTCACTACAAAGATGCCGCTCAAACCTTGGGATTGAGCGGCATTTGTTCTTTCTGGAAAGCCTGTTATGAAACGAGAAATCGTCAAAGCCCGCCACGCCGAAGGTCAGATTGCAGCGACCCATGTCATCCAGAACCCCGCCGACTTGGGCGAGTGGATCGTGTTCTTCAAAAAAAGCGGCGGTCGCAGCTACTTCCTGGTAGACGATCAGGATGAGGTCGAGTCATTCCCGCGGCTGGATGACCTGATTGAAATATTGCGTGGCCTGGGGATCAAGTTCGCCGAAGTGCATCTATAGCGCAACGGCTTACTTGCACACGACCACCACACTGCGACCTTTAAAGTTGCCCACGTCCTGGCCCAGGGTCTTGTCGCTGTCCTTGAGGGCTGGGGTGCCATTGGTGCCGACGATGCGGTAACCGGTGCCGGCACAGGAGGCATCAGCTTTCTCGTAGCAACTGGCCCATGAGTTGGCCTCGCCCGAGCAGTCGATGGTCAAGCCTTGCTCGCCATTTTTCAGCAGGGTGTCTGAAGTGGTGGTGCAACCGGCCAGTGCCAGTACTGCGGTCAGTGCCAGGATTTTGTTCATAAAGTCATCATCGAGAAGAAGTGGAGGGCGCTGACACTGTCGTGGGGCGTTGGCGCGGATTATAGCGAACTGCCACCTGGTGCGCAGTCCCAGATACAAGATCTTCGACTGCTCACTCCAAAGTGCCTCAGCCTCGCATCTGTGTCATGGCACGCCCATCACGAGCACTCCGCTGCCGCTTGTGGCCCCGGGGGTGGGGAGGGAACCCGCGCGCCGAGCCAGGGAAAACGTCACTTCATCGCCGCCCACGCTGTTGGTAATTTGGGTCCGGAACGAAGCGTTGACCGGCACCGCGGCCCCTGCACGAACAAGTGCAGTTCCCACGTTCGAATTGCTCATCCGTAGCAGGCGGCTGTCAAACGAAGACGGTATGCCTTTGTAGGTAATGGTGATGGGCGTTGTAATCCCGCCATCCGGGCATGAGTAGGTAAGTCTACGGTTGACGCGGATGGGGGTAGTCAGGGGGTCACTGCCCAACGCCCGTTGGTTGACGTCGCCAAAGTTGATCTCGATGGGGTTGTTATTGTTGATCGTGCATGTCGACGGCGAGACGGTGAAGTTGTTGGCGGCGGTATAAGTAACGGTGAGCTGCGGTCGAGTGCCGTCGTAATTGTTCGAACTGGTGAGGCGTAACAGGCCCAGGTTGTCGCCTATCCGAACGTCAAACGGGTTCGACGGGTAATTACGCAGCAGAATATAGGGGGTGACGTTGACAGGGTAAAAGACGCCGTTGTTAGGCACCGTGACTATCCCTATACCCGCCGGAACCGGGGTGTTATAGAACGAGCCATTGATGCGCAAGCCTGTGCGCTCGCCGGAAAACTTCGGGCCAGGCGTCCAAGGCGTACCTGAGGCATTGCCTGATGCCCAGTAGTCTGCATGCCAAGCCGGCCCGCCACTGTAGGTAAATCGACATTCCAGCCTTGCACCTTCCAGCATGAGCCGCGTGCGGTCCGCACTGAGGGTGACCATGACAGGCACTTGCAGGTTGGGGTTGCCGTTCTGCCAGGAACCTCCATTGACCCGGCAATCGACGGCTTGCGCAGTCGTTGCCATGCCACCGAGGGCCAGAAGCACAAGGGCACCATGTAGTCGTTTCATTCTTTTCTCTCGTTGTTCCAGAATCTGCATTTGCGCCTCTTTCACCTTTTTCATGGCACACCCATCACGAGTACGCCGCTCCCGCTGATAGCCCCGGCCGTGGGAAGAGAGCCCGCACGCCGGACCAGGGAAAACGTCACATCATCGCCCCCCACGCTATTGGTAATCCGGGTCAGGAACGAACCGTTGACTGGCACTGCGGCTCCCGCACGCACAAGGGCTGTACCCACATTCGCGTTGGTCATCATCATCAGCCGATTATCGAAAGACGATGGAACGCCTTTGTAGGTAATGGTGATTGGGGTTGTGATGCCACCATCCGGGCATGAGTAGGTGAGCCTGCGGTTGGTGCGGATGGAGGTTGTTAAAGGATCAGTGCCTATCGCACGCTGATTGACGTCGCCGAAGTTGATTTCAATGGGATTGTTATTGTTGATGGTGCAGGTTGACGGCGATATGGAGAAGTTGTTGGCGGCAGTGTAGGCGAGGACGAGCGCTGTCCTGCCGGCGTCGTAGTTGTTTGTCTGGTTAAGTCGCAATACACCCAGGGTGTCGCCTATCCGTACGTCAATAGGGTTTGTCGGATTGTTGCGAATCAAAATATAGGGTGTGACTGCCAGGGGGTAGCCGATGCCGTTATTAGGAATGGTGAGTATCCGGATACCATCCGGGACAGGCGTATTGAAGAACCCTCCGTTTATCCGTAGACCGGTGCCCTGATTGCTGAATTTCGGGCCAGGCGTCCAGGCAGGACCCGCTTGTGCCGAGGTGGCCCAGTAGTCTTGTAACCACGGGGGGCCACCAAAAGAAGTGAATTTGCACTCTATGTTCGCCCCTTCAAGAAGAATGCGGGTAGGGTCGGCACCCAGCTGGACATACACCGGGATTTGCAGGCTTATCGTCCCACCAGGGTTCACCGTTTGCCACGCTCCACCATTCACACGGCAATCGGCAGCGTTTGCGATTGATGTGACGCCAACCAGGAGAAGAAGCGCCATGGCTCCAGAAAGTGGTCTGATCTGCATTTCTCGGTACTCCTCTAACTGAACGTTGCCCACATGCATCCGGCCTGTGCTGAAGTCGCCCGGAAAAGATTCCTGGTTCGCAGAGACTGTCTTCAATTCGTGAATGATCTATGGATAGTCCAGCGTGAACGTGGACGTCACTGTGTAGGCACCGTGCCCGATGCTCTGGTCCTGGATAGCCCGCGGCTCGCCCTGCACATAGGCCTTGAGCTCGATCACATTATTGCCATCGCTCAACACCTGCCTGTCGCTGACGGTATTGAGTGGCAGGGGCTGGTTACCCGGCGTCTCCAGGCCTACTCCAATGCCGGAGGCGCCGCTACCGCCATCGAGCGCGAGCAATCCGGGGAGCTCGGGGTTTTCCCTGCCGCCGAACGTGATCGTGACTGTGTTGCCAACCGTGGTGTCGCAGTCCTCCAGGTGCAGCTTGAAAACCTTTCCGAGTGAGCGGGTGTTGAGGTAGAGGTACTTGCTGGTCAGGTCCCAGAGTTCCAGGGTAATGGCTTCGTCGCCGGGACGAATCGTGCAGGCTTCTTCAACCAGGTTGCCTCTGAAACTCAGGTTGTCCGCTGCGTTACCTTCGGCGATCAAGCCCAGGCTCAGTACCAGCGCGGCACAGGGCCACACCGGGTGGATGCGTTTATATCCCATGGACTCAACTCCTACTGGTATTCGGCCAACAACGTGGCCACCGCGGTAAAGCGGGCGGGTGTCAGGGTTGCGCCAGGTTGTTTGACCGGAACCACTTCCAATACCGGTGGCGACGACAGGCTGATTTCCAAGGGGGAATTCAGGACAAATGGCTGGCTGTTCTGGAAAACCCGAATACCCAGTGCTGGTACGCTGGTCTGTACCGCCGAACTGTCAAACGTTGTCGCGGTACCGTTGACGCTCAACTTAAGCTCCCAAGGCAGCGTGTCGGTGCCACAGTTGATGGTGTAGCCGACGCTCTGGCGGTATTTCACCCCATCGACGCGCTTTACGCCGACATCGCCAAAATCCACTTCAATGGTATTGCCGGCATCGATGGTGCAGGGCGGGGGCTCGTTCAGTGTTCCGCTGAAGGTCAGGTTGGCCGACACGCCGCTGCAAAAGCTGATGGCGCACAAGGCGAGCAATGCTTTCTGCGGCCAAAAGGTCATGGATCGTTTCTCTTCATGGGTAATCGACTTCATTGGTAATCCACCACCAGAGTGGCGATCGCATCGAAGGCCCCGCCTGTCAACTTACTGCCGACGCGCTTGACCGGTACAGCCTGAACCACCGGGAAATTGGGATAGGTAAAGTTCACCGCCGTGTTCAAAGGCCAGTCAGTGCCATTGACGAACAGCTTCACCCCAAGGTCTGGCTTGCGGGTCACGAGCACGCGACTGTCAAACGCAGCCCCGGTGCCCTTGAGTTCCAGTGTCAGCGCGTTGCTGTACGGCGCATCACAGGTAACGGTGTAGGGCACACCACGGCGGTAGTTGATTCCGTCGATCCTTGAGGTCAGCAGGTCATTGCCGAATGGCACATCGAGCGTACTGCCGCTGTTGATGACGCACGGCGGCGGCGCAATGATCACCGCACGGATGGTCAGGCTGGTCTCGGCCTGCGTCGCCTGGCTGACGGCCCACATCAGGCCGCCTATAAACACGGCCCACAAGCCGTTTGAGTTCGCCATTTTTCTGCCCTTACTCATAATTGAGCCTGAAGTCCACCACTGCCCGGAATGCCCCGCTGGTCAACGGTGCGGAGGTGCGTGTGGGCCGAACGTTCCAGGTCTGGGTGGCGCCACCCAGGGGCAGGAACAAAGGTTCCCCCCGCTGACCCAGGTTTACATCCCGGCCAAGCACATCAGTTAATTGAAGGCCCATCCCGCTGATGCCTTGCACTTTGACCAGGCGTGAATCATCGGCATCGGCCGGTGCGAGGAACGCTACCGACAGCACCGGTTGAAAGGCACTCCACGTCAGATTGCCTGTGCGTTCACTGCGGATGCTGCCGGCGGTGCGGTGGCAATCGGTGAAGCGCAACTGGAATGCCACTGACCTTGCCTGATCGCCAGGACGACGCAATTGGCTGGTGGAGACATCGCCCAAATCAATGGTTTGATGCACCGACGTCATCTCCAGGTTGCAGGGGGTTTCATGCATTGATCCGGAGATATTCAGTCGTCCGCTCATGCCTTCTATATCGTCTTCATCCTGGGCCTGCGCGCTCCCGACAAGGGCCAGTAGCAGGCCGCCCAAGACCTTCACATAGTGCGATTTCATGGCTGACTCCGGTCGGTATTACGGTGTGAGCGGGGCTGCTTGCAGGTTCACCTTGCAAGTCTCGCCACTGCAGGTGAACGCCAGCAGCGGACGTCCGCCGTAGTCATTCACGTAGGCCAGATAAGGCGAGGTGCCGAGGGCCTTGGCGGTCGGGCCCAGGGTCAGCGAGCCTTTGGGGGGGACCATCAGCGGTTCGAAACCCGGCACGGTCTTGCCATCCCTGGTGCTGCGTGCATCCACCAGGGTCACGAAGTACGGCGTTGGGTTGTTCACCTGGTAATGTTCGCCTTGCCGTGAAAGGGTCAGCTTTTCCTGCCAGGGGTTGGACAGATCTTGCTGGGTCGGAGTGATGGCTTGCGGTCGATAGAACAACTTGATCCGGGTTTGCAGCGCGATTTGCAGCGTGTTGGCCTTGTCGCTGCGCGGCGGAATTTCCCGCAGATTGAAGTAGTAGACCGTCTCCCGATCCTGCGGCAAGGATTTGGCCGCGGGCAGTGCCTGGACCTTTACCTGGCTTTGTTTGCCAGGCTCCACACGCTGCACCGGTGGCAGCACGATCAAGGGTGCGGTGATTTTCTGACCCTGTTCATCCTCAATCCATCCTTGGGCCAGGTACGGCAACTGGGTGTTGTTGTTGGTGATATTCACGCTGGTGGCGTCCTTGCTTCCGTCAAAGATCACGCGTGTACGGTCCAAGGCAATCGCAGCGTGGGCGCTTTGGCTCAGGCTGAAGGCCAGCATTGCGATGGACGAGAGGGTGAGGCGTGTATTGAGCATCATGAGGATGTGTTCTCCGTGGCGGTGTGCTGGCCGGTCAGCTTGGACGGCGCGGGCGAGGTTTGATCAGTGGCTACCATTGGGCAATCCAGTTGCAGGGCATGGGTCAAGCCATCAGCCGGCAAATCCAAAGGCAGCGTAAGAATGCAGCGCGAATTTTCTCCCCAGGTGACGAACATCTGCTCACCTGCCTGGATACCGCTGAGGTACACACTGCCGCCATCATTCACAATGCCGGTGTCCTGTTGCTTAGCGTTCTTAACCATTGCTCCGAAGGGCGGCGTACTGCCATCCGGCAGGCGCAGTACCGCCATGGCTTTCTCACCGGAAATCACCTCCAGGGATCGGTAGCCGATGGCACCTTCGGTGAGGGTCACTTGCGTGACAGATTGCGTGGCTTCGACGTTTTTCGGCAGGCGCTCCAGATCCACGCTGGCCGCCGTACGCTGGTAACTGCTCAAATCGGAAATCACTGCTTTGCCAAAGGCGTTGCTGCGTGTCGGCGTGCCGTAACCGCGCACTGGCACATCGGCTACACCGCCGGTATCGACCATCAGACGCGTGCCGCCCATGCTGCTGGTTCGATGCAGTGCTGCGCCGTGGGGCGTGAGGGTGCCGCCACCGCGGGCCGACATGCTCAGGCTGGTGTTGCCCTGTTGACGGCTGGCGGCCAGCGTCAAGTCAGCCTGATCGCCCATGTGGCTCAGGTAACCGCTGGCGGAATTGTCACTTGCACTGAGCTGGTAGCTGTTGCGTTCATCCAGGCGATCGCTGTAGCGCGTTGAAAAGCCGCTCTTGCCTGCTGTTCTGTTCGCGTCCAGCGATAACGTGCCACTGCGTCCCAGCGGCAGGCTGACCGTCAGCGCCATGCCGTTATCCTTATAGCTGTAGTCCTGGGTGCGATAGACATTCAGGGACAGGCTCAGATTCTTGACGGTGCCGACATTGAAGTAGCGAGATACCGACAAGTTCCAACGCTGGCTGGAGGGCCGCGACCAGTAAGTTTGTTTGTTGTAACTGGCGTACACCGTGGCACCCAAGTCGCGAAACTGTTTGTTGATCGTGGCGGTATACAGCGCCTTACTGCCCCCTATAGGTTTGAATTCGCCAGCGTATTGACCGAACTCGTCGTATTTTCCGCGCCCTGCGAGTTCGCCGTTCATTCCATAATGACGAGCATCCAGGTATTCGCTCATGCTTAAGAAGTTCTTATCGGAAAACCGATAACCTGCGAAGGTTACTTGGCTGTCGTATTGTTCGAAGTTCTTGGAGTATTGCAGGCGATAGGATTTGCCCGAGAGGGTCTGATTCCACACGTTCGCATGGGACTGGGTGACATCCAGGGATAATGCTCCTAACACCAGCAAGTCACGACCTGCACCGACAGTGGCCGCATGGTAGTTGTTATCGGTAATGGCGCCGCCGAACAATGACCAGCCGTTGCTGACCCCCCAGGAGAATTCGCCGGTGCCGAAAAAGTTACCGTCAGCCCCGTATTGAAGATCGGAAGGCCGTCCGGTCGCGAGTTTGTAGCGGATTTGCCCGGGGCGCGTCAGGTAAGGAACACCGGCAGTGTTGAGCTTGAAGGTTTGCACCGAGCCGTCCTGCTCTTCCACGCGCACATCCAGCGTACCCGTGACGGCGTCATTGAGGTCCTGAATGCGAAAGGGGCCGGCCGCCACCAGGGCTTCATACAGCACGCGGCCTTGCTGGCTGACGACGACCCTGGCGTTTGTCTTGGCAACCCCGACAACCTCCGGCGCATAGCCGCGCAAGTTCGGTGGCAGTTGGCTTTCGTCCGAATTCAGCGCGGCACCGGTAAAACGGAAGCTGTCGAACAGGTCCGAGTACAGGTAGTTCTCGCCCACCACCAATCGCGCCTTCAGCGAAGGAATGGCGCGGTAAGCGTAGTAGCGGCTCCACTCCAGCTTCTGCTCCCCGGCGGATCGGTCCCTCGCGCTGTCGACGCGTCCCTGCCAATCGGCACGCAGGCGCCAGGCCCCGGCATTGGCCCCCAGGGTTCCATTGCCGCTCAGGTGATTGCGTGTATTTTGGTTTTTCTGGGCGTTGGACTGTGCCGTCAGGTTGTAGTCAACCAGTAATCCCGGCACTCCCTCATCCCAGCGCGCGGGTGGATCCCAGTTGAGGGCGCTGTATTCAAGGTAGGCATGGGGCAGGTTGATGTTCAGCGTGGAGGTGGCCAGGTCAGCGCTCACCTCTGTACCTGGCAGGCCTTGGGTATCCAGGCACTCGCCGTTTTTCCACGCGGTGAGCTTGGTGGCATCCGACGCCTTCAGCCCCAACAGTTCCACCAGGCCAGGGGACAAGCATGCCTGGCTGCCCTTGGGATCATGCTCGGGAGGGTAGAAGGCCACCGCTTGCTCGGAAACAGGCTGGCCATTGATCTGCACAAGCATCGTGTAGGTCCCGGGCAGAATGAAACCGCTACGGGCGAAGCGGGACAAATCAATATTGGTGCGATCATTCAAATCAAGCACGTCGGTATTGAATTCGATATCCCCGGCGCCCAACGCGGTTCCGGCCAGCGACATCAGCCCGCCTACCAGGCTGGGGCGAAGCGTATTTTTGATCTTCGACGCATTCAGCATGAAAGCAACCCATCAATGTTCAAAAGTATTCCAACTTGAACCGCACTGCGACCCGGTGAGCCCCCGGTGCCAGTGGCAGCCCGTTGCCGACCAGTCGAAGCGTGTAGTGCAGTGTCATGTCACCTTCAGCCAGGGGGTGCGGAGCCATCGGCTCGCCCGGCACACTCTCTTGGCCAGCCGAATCCCAGATATGGAAGGCAACCCCCTGTGAGTCTCCAAAGGCGGCAAAGGAGCGGCCGTCCCTGTCGCGAGGCCCGTCGAAGGTCACCCGCAGATGCTCCCAATCAGGCAGCGTGGCCCCAGGCCGCGACGGGTCCGGGCGCGTCAAGGAGCAATTGACCAGGCGTAATTCGAAGGGGTGTGGCTCGCCCAATGCATTGCGCAATAGCCTGCCTATAGGCTCGGGGGGCATCTCGATGGACTGATCGGCACTGATCAGTTCCAGCCCGCATGCGGAGTCGACGATCACGCCACCCAGCGTGACAACGCCTTCGCCCTGGGCAGGTGGCTGGGCGAAACTCCAGGGACTGATGAACATCGTCAACGAGGAGGTGACTGCGAGATTTAAGAATGTTTTCACCGGTATCTCCCACCCGTCCCCCCGCCACCCTCAGGTGGCGGGGGGAACAACTTACTGATAGGCCAAGGTGAAGTTGGTGACGGCGCTGAAATCACCGGGGACGATGTCGCCGGTAGCCGCGCCTTGAACGTAGGCACCGAATTCCAGGGTGTTATCACCCGTGGAAATGGCTTGCGGGGTTGTAGCGACGCCCAGCTCAACGGGTTTGCCGCCGTGGGTCATCATGATGCCAATGCGGCCTGCACCACCGACGGTACCGATTGCACCTGGAACATCGTTTGAGGGGGCGGCGGTGAAGGTAGTGGTTACCGTGTTATCGGTAAGGTCCGTCAGGTCGCAGCCCTCCAGTTCGATTTTCACGCTTCGGGCTTCCGACTTGCCGCCGGCCTGCAATTGATGCTTTGCGATGGCGCCGAGGTTAACGGTCTGGTCGATGGATTCAGGCTTGATGGAGCAAGCACCCGAGTGGACCGATCCGAGGAAGGTGACTGTTCCATCTGCGGCATGAGCTCCTGAGATCGAGCCGGCGAACAGCCCAAGGGTAAACAGCGCAGTTTTAAACTTAGTTTTCATTTGCAGACGCCCACATAAAAATGTCATTGAAAAGTCCCGCCGCTATTGGGTCTGGGACTGACGGTTTCACCGCAAAAGTGGCGCCCGGTAAATCCCGAAGTCGTCAGCCGAGTCAGCTTTCTAATAATCAGGTTTTCCAATTAATTGCATTGCAATCCGGCGGCACGTTTGAGGCGGAAATGATTGTGTGGCTTTGCACTGTGGAAGTAAGTCGGCGCATTCGTTTAGTGGTGTAGCCGTAACGTATAGCGATATATAGGAAGGATATGGCAATTTGCCAAAAATTTTATTTTGACTGTAAGAATTGAACTACATGCAGCTAAATGAGAATGTTTTAGTTAGGGTTTTGGATGTAAGAATGGGATTACGCGAATTGAAAAACAATAGTCGTTTACCAAGCGAAACAACTAAGTGTCGGGGGGCGCAGAGGTCGCAGGGCGCCGACAAATACAGGCGTCCACAAAAAAGCCCCGTCGACCGGGGCTTTTTTGTGGCGGTGTGGCGAGGCTTACTTGTTTTTCGGGCGTTTGCTCGACGCGTGGCCTGCTTCATCCACAAACACTTCAGCTACGGCAATCGCCTGGCTCTCGGTAGCAAATGTTCCGGCAACGCTGTCGCCGTGAAAATTGATCAAGTGCCAGCCGTCTGCACGCTGCGTGATCAGGTAGCCGTTTACACCTTTGGGTTCTGACATCTATTGGCAATCTCGTGGTCTGATTCAAGGCGGCCATGATACCGCCAAACGGCTGAGGGGGGCGCGAGTTGTTGCAGGTCAGTGCCAGGCGGCGAAAAGCGTGCTAAAACCATTGCAGCCCTTTTAAATAAAGGGGGGGCGGGTGTGTTTCGTCTGATCGTGGGCAACCCCTTTGCAAGATCAGCGGAACTTACGCCGACATTTTTTCTCTATGATGCCATCGCAACGCCAGCAGGACCCATTGTAAGGTGACTGCGGCCTGATTAGACTGCGCCGAATTCCGTACGCACAGCCCTTTGTAAGGACTCATATGATCAAGAAATGCTTGTTCCCAGCAGCCGGTTACGGCACTCGCTTCTTGCCAGCGACCAAAGCCATGCCCAAAGAGATGCTGCCGGTGGTGAACAAGCCACTGATTCAGTACGGCGTGGAAGAAGCCCTGGATGCCGGCCTGAACGAGATCTCCATCGTTACCGGCCGCGGCAAACGCGCCCTGGAAGACCACTTCGACATCAGCTATGAGCTGGAAAACCAGATCAAAGGCACCGACAAGGAAAAATACCTGGTCGGTATCCGTAAATTGCTCGACGAGTGCTCGTTCTCCTACACCCGTCAGACTCAAATGAAAGGCCTCGGCCACGCTATCCTTACCGGTCGCCCGCTGATCGGTGACGAACCGTTTGCCGTGGTCCTGGCGGATGACCTGTGTGTGAACCTGGAAGGTGATGGTGTGCTGACCCAGATGGTCAAGCTCTACCAGAAATACCGCTGCACCATCGTTGCGGTCATGGAAGTCAACCCAACCGAAACCAACAAGTACGGTGTTATCGCCGGCGACGATATTGGCGATGGCTTGATCCGCGTGCGTGACATGGTCGAGAAGCCAGCGCCGGAAGATGCTCCGTCGAACCTGGCGATCATCGGTCGTTACATCCTCACCCCGGACATCTTCAAACTGATCGAAGAAACCGAGCCGGGCAAGGGTGGCGAAATCCAGATCACCGATGCGCTGTTGAAGCAAGCCAAAGACGGTTGCGTAATTGCCTACAAGTTCAAAGGGCAGCGTTTTGACTGCGGTGGCGCCGAAGGCTACATCGAAGCAACCAACTTCTGCTACGAGCACTTCTACAAGACTGGCAAGGCCTACTGATTCACGCTTGCCGCACTGTTTCAAGAGAAAGCCACCTTCGGGTGGCTTTTTCGTTTTTCAGCCCCATGTAAGTCGGTATGCTGGTGTCCTGCCGAGGAGAGTGAAATGGCCTACGATTTTGACCTGTATGTAATTGGCGCCGGTTCCGGCGGTGTTCGTGCGGCGCGCTTTGCCGCAGGCTTCGGTGCCAAGGTGGCCGTTGCGGAAAGCCGCTATCTGGGCGGCACCTGTGTGAACGTCGGCTGCGTGCCGAAAAAGCTGTTGGTGTACGGCGCGCATTTTGCCGAAGACTTCGAGCAAGCCAGTGGCTTCGGTTGGTCATTGGGCGAAGCGAACTTTGACTGGGCAACCCTGATTGCCAACAAGGATCGCGAGATCAACCGTCTTAATGGCATATATCGCAACCTGCTGGTCAACAGCGGGGTGACCCTGCATGAAGGCCATGCGCGTCTGGTAGATGCGCATCAGGTAGAGATCAACGGCGAGCGCTTTACTGCCAGGCACATCCTGATCGCTACCGGCGGCTGGCCGCAGATCCCGGAAATTCCAGGGCGTGAACACGCGATCGGTTCCAATGAGGCGTTCTTTCTTAAAGAGCTACCCAAGCGCGTACTGGTGGTGGGTGGTGGTTACATTGCAGTGGAATTCGCCGGAATTTTCCATGGTTTGGGTGCCAACACCACCTTGCTGTATCGCGGCGACCTGTTCTTGCGCGGTTTCGACGGTTCGGTGCGCACCCACCTAAAGGAAGAACTGACCAAGCGCGGGTTGGACTTGCAGTTCAATGCCGACATCGAGCGCATCGACAAGCAAGCCGACGGTAGCCTCAAGGCCACCTTGAAGGATGGCCGCGTGCTGGAAGCCGACTGTGTGTTCTACGCCACCGGTCGCCGCCCGATGCTCGACAACCTGGGGCTGGAAAATACCGGTGTGAAGTTGGACGAGCGCGGCTTCGTTGAGGTGGACGATCTTTACCAGACCGCCGAACCATCGATCCTGGCCATTGGCGATGTGATTGGTCGGGTGCAACTGACGCCGGTCGCCCTGGCTGAAGGCATGGCCGTGGCGCGGCGCCTGTTCAAGCCTGAGCAGTACCGTGCGGTGGATTACGCCAACATCGCAACGGCGGTGTTCAGCCTGCCGAATATCGGCACCGTCGGGCTGACGGAAGAAGACGCGCGCAAGCAAGGCCACAAGGTGCAGATCTTTGAAAGCCGTTTCCGGCCTATGAAGCTGACCTTGACCGACTGCCAGGAAAAGACCCTGATGAAACTGGTGGTCGATGCCGACACCGACAAGGTCTTGGGCTGCCATATGGTCGGTCCGGATGCAGGCGAAATCGTGCAGGGGCTGGCGATCGCGCTCAAGGCGGGCGCGACCAAACAGCATTTCGACGAGACCATCGGCGTGCACCCGACGGCGGCCGAAGAGTTCGTCACCATGCGCACGCCTGTGGCCGATTGATCAGGATGGTTGTGCTGTCTCTGGCGCCGTTGCAACGGCGGCGGCCAGGCGCAGCGCGTCGATGCTGGCCTGGGCCTTGATCAGGTCCAGTTCCAGTGCCTTGTTGCGCTGCTGATTTTCAAGTAGCGCCTCCTGGCGTGCCTGACTGTCCAGTGCTGCAACCCGCAGGCGCTCCTGAAGCAGGGCGCGCTCGCTGTCGATCTTGCTCAGGTGCTCATTGAGCTTGAGTTGTGCGGCCTGATCCTTGCGGGTCTGATCCTGCAATGCGTTCAGTTCCTTGGTGGTCACTCGCTGCTCAATCAGCAGGCGTTCATTATCGCGATGCAGTTGGGTGATTTCATCCTGGCGTACGAGTGCGCTTTGCTGCGCCTGGCGCAATTCGGCTTGAACCTGCTGCAGCTGGCCTTCATGGCGACGCTGCTCTTGCTCGCGCTGTTCCTTTATCGCGTTGCGGTAATGCTCAAGCGCGTCGCGTGCGTGCAGGTGTTTCTCTTCCAGTGAGCGAATCTGTTCGTCCTTGTCGTTGATCCGCAACTCGTAATCACTGCACGCCTGGCTCAACCCGGCGTTACGGGTTTGCTCGGTTTGCAGGCTGGTGCTGACGGTTTGCAGCGCAGCGCTTTCTTCCGCCAGGGCTGCGGCCTGGATATCAAATTGCTGCTTGAGCTGAGTGTGTGCCTCTTCAAGCGCCTCAACCTGGGCGAGCAGGGCGGTTTTCTGCTGTTCAAATTGCGCCAGCGCCAAGTCAATCGGCTCCTGAGCCTTCTCTTTCAGGCGCTGGGCCAGACGTGCAACCAGCTCGCCTAGCTCGTCGTCAATCGGCGCCTCGGTAATGGTCAGCCGGGTTTCACTTTCGTCCAGCTCCTTCAAATAGCGATGAATAGTGGTTTTGGAACCGGTATTACCCATCTCGATCCGTACTGCGTCGATGCTGGGGTTTTCGCCGCGGGCAAGGATTGCCAAGCGTGCCGTTTGAACTACTGCTTTGTTTATGCCGCCGCGAGCCATGGAGTCTCCGTCGATTTAGTACTGTGGTACATGGTATGTATATACATACTTTAACACGTATAAAAAATCGTTGAAATTCATGATTTAACAGATGGGATATTGGCGTATTATCCCGTGTCATAACGGTTTTAACCGCCACTTCCCCTGACGGCAGTACGAAACGACACCCATGAGCGAGCTGGATCGATATCTCAACGCTGCGACCCGCGACAACACGCGCCGCAGCTACCGTGCGGCGATCGAGCACTTCGAAGTGAGTTGGGGAGGGTTTCTGCCGGCCACCAGCGACAGCGTGGCGCGTTATCTGGTGGCGCACGCCGGAGTGTTGGCGGTGAACACCTTGAAACTGCGGCTTTCGGCACTGGCGCAGTGGCATACCAGCCAGGGCTTTGCCGATCCGACGAAAGCGCCCGTGGTGCGCAAGGTGCTCAAGGGGATTCGTGCCGTGCATCCAGCGCGCGAGCGGCAGGCTGAGCCTTTGCAGCTACAGCATCTTGAGCAGGTCGTCACTTCACTGGCGCTTGAAGCAAGCCAGGCCAGCGAAAACCAGGACCAGCCCCGCTTGCTGCGCGCCAAGCGTGACACTGCGCTGATCCTGCTGGGCTTTTGGCGGGGGTTTCGCAGTGATGAGCTGTGCCGATTAAGCATTGAGCACATCCAGGCTGTGCCCGGCGCCGGGATCAGCCTGTACCTACCACGCAGCAAAGGCGATCGGGAAAACCTGGGCAAGACGTACCAGACACCAGCGCTGCTGCGCCTGTGCCCGGTGCAAGCTTACAGCGACTGGCTCAGCGCCTCGGCGCTGGTTCGCGGCCCGGTCTTTCGCGGCATCGACCGTTGGGGCAACCTGGGCGAGGAGGGGCTGCATCCCAATAGCGTCATCCCATTATTGCGCCAGGCCCTGGAACGTGCAGGCATCCCCGCCGAGCAATACACCAGCCACTCCCTGCGGCGCGGCTTTGCCACCTGGGCCCATCGCAGTGGCTGGGACTTGAAGTCGCTGATGAGTTACGTCGGGTGGAACGACATGAAATCCGCCATGCGCTATGTTGAAGCGACGCCGTTTCTCGGCATGACCCTGGCCACCCAGCCGCTGATTTGAAATTTCTTCTATTAATACCGCCACTTGATAGAGAAAGCCAATCATCAGCATCAGGTTTGCCAATGGGCCATCGACCGAAAGAGTCGGTAGGATTCATCTCATCAACTTCTTAACCCCTGACGGAGAGTCAACGATGCCTATCATCAACAGCCAAGTAAAACCGTTTAAAGCCACCGCTTTCAAAAACGGCAGCTTCCTGGATGTGACCGACGCTGACCTGAAAGGCAAGTGGTCGGTAGTGTTCTTCTACCCAGCCGACTTTACCTTCGTTTGCCCAACCGAACTGGAAGACCTGGCTGACAACTACGCCGAATTCCAGAAACTGGGCGTCGAAATCTACAGCGTGTCCACCGACACCCATTTTGCCCACGCTGCCTGGCACAACACTTCGCCAGCCATCGGCAAAATCCAGTACACCATGATCGGTGACCCAACTCTGACCATCTCCCGCAACTTTGACGTGCTGATCGAAGAAGCTGGCTTGGCTGACCGCGGTACTTTCGTGATCAACCCGGAAGGTCAGATCAAGATCGTCGAACTGAACGACGGTGGTGTTGGCCGTGATGCTTCCGAGCTGCTGCGCAAGATCAAGGCTGCTCAATACGTCGCTGCCCACCCAGGCGAAGTGTGCCCAGCCAAGTGGAAAGAAGGCGAGGCCACTCTGGCTCCGTCCCTGGACCTGGTCGGCAAGATCTAAGTCTGTGAAGACGTATCAAGGGCGGGAATCCGCACTTAAGTAAGCTGCATCCGCCCTCAAAACGCCCGGGCGAGATTCGCTCGGGCGTTTTTTTGTCTGCAATAAACCGAATGAACAGGAAATCGCCCGTATGTTGGACGCCAATCTTAAAGCTCAGTTGAAGTCATACCTGGAACGGGTCACCCAGCCGATCGAGATCGTCGCCTCCCTCGACGACGGCGCGAAATCCCAGGAAATGCTTGCTCTTTTACAGGACGTCATCAGCCTCACCACGCTGATTACCCTGAAAACCGATGGCGATGATGCGCGCCGGCCATCGTTCTCCATCAACCGCCCGGGTGCCGATATCAGCCTGCGCTTCGCCGGCATCCCCATGGGTCATGAATTCACTTCGCTGGTGCTGGCTCTGTTGCAAGTCGGTGGCCACCCGTCGAAGGCCAGTGTCGAAGTGATTGAACAGATCCGCGCCCTTAAAGGTGAGTTCAGCTTCGAGACATACTTTTCGCTGTCGTGCCAGAACTGCCCGGACGTGGTCCAGGCCCTGAACCTGATGGCTGTGTTGAACCCCAATATCCGTCACGTGGCCATCGACGGCGCGCTGTTCCAGGCCGAAGTCGACGAGCGCCAGGTCATGGCGGTGCCCAGTGTCTACTTGAATGGGGTGAACTTCGGCCAGGGCCGCATGGGCCTGGAAGAAATTCTTGCCAAGCTCGACACTAGCGGCCTCGAAAAAGCCGCCGAGAAAATCAGTGCCAAAGAGGCGTTCGATGTATTGGTTGTCGGCGGCGGCCCAGCCGGTTCCTCGGCGGCCATCTACGCAGCCCGTAAAGGTATCCGTACCGGTGTAGCGGCGGAACGTTTTGGTGGCCAGGTGCTAGACACCATGTCCATTGAGAACTTTATCTCGGTACAGGAAACCGAAGGGCCGAAACTGGCCAGTGCGTTGGAAGCGCATGTGCGTCAGTACGACGTGGACATCATGAACCTGCAGCGCGCCAGCAGCCTGGTGCCGGCGAAAAATGCCGGTGAGTTGCATGAGATTCGCTTCGAAAGCGGTGCGACCCTCAAGTCCAAGACCGTTATCCTGGCCACTGGCGCCCGTTGGAGAGAGATGGGTGTGCCGGGCGAGCAGGAATACAAGGCCAAGGGCGTGTGCTTCTGCCCGCACTGCGATGGGCCGCTGTTCAAGGGCAAGCGAGTTGCGGTGATCGGCGGCGGTAACTCCGGTGTGGAAGCGGCTATTGATCTGGCCGGGATCGTCAACCATGTCACGTTGCTGGAGTTTGACAGCAAGTTGCGCGCCGATGCGGTGCTGCAACGCAAGCTTTACAGCTTGCCGAACGTGGATGTGATTACCAGCGCGCTGACCAGCGAAGTCAAAGGCGATGGTCAGAAAGTCACCGGCCTTGCCTACAAGGATCGCGACAGTGGTGAGTTCAAGACTATCGACCTGGAAGGTATCTTCGTGCAGATCGGTTTGTTGCCCAACACCGACTGGCTCAAAGGCACGGTGGAGCTGACGCCTCGCGGCGAGATCATCGTGGATGCTCGTGGCGAGACTTCACTGCCGGGTGTATTTGCGGCCGGTGACGTCACTACCGTGCCCTACAAGCAGATCGTCATTGCGGTGGGCGAGGGTGCCAAGGCCTCCCTGAGTGCATTCGATCACTTGATTCGCACATCAGCCCCGGCATAAGTGACACGCGAAAAACCAAAAAAGCCCCATGAGCAATCATGGGGCTTTTTTATTCCTGCGTACTGCGCGAGACGCGCCGCGTGTTACATCGGCGCCGGCTGGATGATCTCGACCCAGTAACCATCCGGGTCCTTGATGAAGGCCAGGCTCTTCATGCGGCCATCCGTCAGGCGCTTCTGGAAATCGCAGCCCAGCGCTTCGAAACGCTCGCACGCAGCGACGATATCCGGTACCGAAATACAGATATGGCCAAAGCCACGCGGGTCGGTATTGCCGTTGTGATAGGCAAAGTCGGCGTCGTTTTCGGTGCCGTGGTTATGGGTCAGCTCAAGGATGCCCGGAATCGATTTCATCCACTGGGTGCGCTCGGCGGCGTCGGCCGGGATTTGGGCCTTGTCCACCAGGGCGAGGAAATACAGGCTGAATTCGGCTTCCGGGAAGTCGCGTTTTTCAACCAGGGAGAAACCCAGCACGCGGGTGTAGAAGTCCAGCGATTTGGTGATGTCCTTGACCCGCAACATGGTGTGGTTAAACACAAAATTTGCAGTGGCGGTGTCAGGTTGGGCAGTGACGCCCGGGAAGGTGTTCAGTTCGTGCAGGCTCATGGGCCCTCCAGAAAAAATGGGGCAAAGCGGTCCCTTGGCGTGCGGCAAGCATCCGTGCTGCCGGCTCATGATACGCAAGGGCTACCTGCCGCGCCAAATGAAAAAACGCACGCGGCCCTTGCGAGCGGCGGGTCCGGGGCCGCAAACTTTGCGGCTTGAACCCTGGGCGTTTTTCATAATGATCGAGTTTCGTAAATCGCTGTTGAGTACGTTGTGCCTGATGCTGGGGAGCCCGTTCGTATTGGCGGCCGACCCGGAGATTCATTGGCCCAGCGGCTGGCAGGTCGAAGAAGTCATACCTGACGACGAAGTCCCCGCGAAGGCTCAAACAGTGTCTCGCCAGCGCGCGATCAAAAATGATGAAAACGGCGCAACCCTGATGGTCATGGAGTTGACCGGCACGCCAATTGAAACCGGACATAAAGTTAATCTTCCAGGCGTGTTACTGGAAATGCGCAAATCGATTCAGAAAGATTTCGCCCAGGGCGGTTATCAAAGCGTGTGCAGCAAGATGCATCCTACGACACTGAGTCGCCTTGAAGCGTTGGAGACTACTTGCGTGATAACCGAAAATGGACGGCACGTGTTGTCACAAACATTAGTCGGCGCAGTGGATACAGATAAGGCCTATGTATTTTCTTACGCGGGCCAGGCGCAAGCCTACGAGGCGAGCAAAGACGAAGTCAGTTCGGTGCGTAACAGCCTGAAACTTTGAATCGACCCTTTTTAGTGGTTTTGAACAAAATGAACGGCTGGTTAAGTTCGCTTTCGAACCGTCAACTGCAAAAAAGCCCCGCATGTGCGGGGCTTTTTTAGTGCGGGATGATTAGCCGCGCAGCCAGGAATCTACCGTGGCAGCGCCGTACTCTTCTTTCCACGCTTTCAGGCCGCGGTGGTTGCCGCCTTTGGTCTCGATCAGCTCACCGGTATGCGGGTTGTGGTAAACCTTGACGACCCGTGCACGGCGCTGCTTTGGCGCTGCGGCGATGGTAGCACCCGCCTTGCGCGGGGCTGGATCAAGAATGGCGATGACATCGCGCAGACTTTTGCCGTAGCTGTCCATCAGCTTTTTGAGCTTTTCTTCGAATTCGATTTCTTTCTTCAAGCCTGCGTCATTCTTCAAGGATTCCAGCTGGGCCAGCTGCTCTTGAAGGGCTTTTTCTGCTGCGCGAAATTCGGCGAGTCTGGACAAAATCTGTACTCCAATAGTGTAGTGGCTGATATCAACTGCAGACAAAGCTATAAGCCAGAAACGTTAACACGACGTCAACGAAGAAGACCCTTCTGCGAGTTCTGCACAGGCAGAAAAATTGTAGTAGTTAATCCCTCTGGAGTAAATCATGTCTTCTGTCCAAATAACAATCTTTCATCGGTTGCCTAACGATTTAATGAACTCATCGCAGGGTAGCGGCTTGCCGAACAGGTAACCTTGTAAGAAATCCACACCTTGGGCGACGAGGTATTCACACTGTTCTGCTGTTTCCACGCCTTCGGCAACAATGCCAAGGTCAAGCTTGGCTGACAGTTCTATGATGCTGTCCAGAATATGCCGTGACAGTGCATCCACACCGATCATGGCGACAAAGCTCTGATCAATCTTCAAGTAGTCGACATTGAAGTTGCGCAAGTAACCGAGGCTGGAATGGCCGGTGCCGAAGTCATCGATCGCGATCATCACCCCCAACTGATGCAGGGCGTCAAACAGGCTGCGGGTGGTTTCGGTGGGCTCGATCAGTTCGCGTTCGGTCAGCTCCAGTACCAAGGTGACCTGGCCGGGCGGGAAGGCTGCGAGAAACTCCTGGCAATCGTTCACCAGTTCGAGGTCCTGGCAATGCCGCGCGGTAATGTTCACGCCAATATGAAAACCGGGGTTGAAGCGTTCGGCATGGGGCGCCAGTTGCGCGGCGGTCTGGCGCAGCAGGGCGCGGGTCATCGGCACGATGAGGCCGGAGTCTTCGGCCAGGGGAATAAACAAATCTGGCCGCACCAGGCCCTCTTTAGGATGTTTCCAGCGCATCAGCACTTCGCAACCGGCCCACTGACGCGTATCACCGCGCACCACGGGTTGGAAGTACGGGATAAATTCGTTGGCGCTTAATGCACGTTGCAGTTCGTGGGTGGGTGCCGACGAGCGTTTTTGCAGCCAATGGGCGAGGATGCCAGCCAGCAAACCAAAGAACGCCACCAGGCTGAACACCGCCGGATAGCGGGCCTGCATATAACGCCAGGTTTCCCCGGCAGGCATCCCGGCCTCGACGCTGTAGTGATAGCGCGCCGACGCCAGGTGATGATGCGCCACGACGAACACGGGCACTGCGTCGTTATGCACTTTGCCGTCGGCATCCAGCCAATTGGGCCCGACTTGCAGCACCAAATAGGCGTAACGACTGATCAGGCGCAAGGCATTGGTGAGGTGGTAGCTGTCGATCGAGGCAAACGCGCCTTGCTCACCCTCCACCAGGCGGTAAACCAGTAACGCAGTATCTGGCGTGACAGGGTTGCCATTCATCAACCACAACCGGCCATCCACATAGTCGTCCGGGTTGACCGGCGATTGGTAGTCGCCGCCAAACAGTGAGCTGCAATAAATGTTTTTCTGCCAGGACAACGTGGTGGCGCGTACGAACGGCCGGCGCGTGACCTGTTCGCGCAGCGCCAGTTTCGCCGCGTTATCGCACGGCTTGCCTGCCAATGGCAGCAAATCCCGGGCGGCGAGGGCGGTATTGTCGAGCATCAAATCGAACTGGCGCACTGCTTCCTGAGCCGTTTGTGTGGTGCTTTGTTCAAGTGTGCGTTCAGCTTGCCAGTAAAGAATCGCGACCCCCAGCAGAATCGGGAGCAGTCCACAGGTTGCGCTGATGACGTAACGTGTGGCTCGGCCTCGTGGGCCTTTGGAGGTCAGGGGCATAGGGACAGTCAGTCGCTGAAAAAAGAAGGGTATGTGCCGATGATAGATGGCATTGCCCAAGTACGCTCGCTACCTATTGTTGATTCTGGGCTGTGGGCCCATTCACGCGTGTCCCGGGTGCTTAACCAGCCGGCGCGCTTGCTACAAACCTCTTGCACGAAGCAGGGCAATGGGGATTTGATAAGAGTACGGACAAATCTGTTTACGCTGTGTAGAATCGGTTTACGCATACAAGAATATGGACTTGCGCTCACGCAAGCCTCGGCCGTCAGAGACTGATGACACCATGAAGCTACTCGGCTCCCCCCTCATCTTTGGTGACTTCCTCGCCCGCAGCGTGCGGGGTCTTTCCTGTGCGCCACCCTCGAACCTCATCCTTGCTCGCAACTGATCAATTGCTACCTACAAGAATGATGAGGCATCGAAATGACCGACCAATATGAAAACCCGATGGGCCTGATGGGCTTTGAATTTATCGAATTCGCATCGCCGACGCCTGGCACGCTGGAGCCGATCTTCGAGATCATGGGCTTCACCAAGGTGGCGACCCACCGTTCCAAGGACGTGCACCTGTATCGCCAGGGCGAGATCAACCTGATCCTCAACAACGAACCCGGCAGTCTCGCCGCCTACTTCGCGGCCGAACATGGGCCGTCGGTGTGCGGCATGGCATTCCGCGTCAAGGACTCGCAAAAAGCCTACAACCGGGCCCTGGAACTGGGCGCCCAGCCGATTCATATTGAAACCGGGCCGATGGAACTGAACCTGCCGGCGATCAAGGGTATCGGCGGTTCGCCGCTGTACCTGATCGACCGCTTCGGCGAAGGTAACTCGATCTATGACATCGATTTCGTCTATCTCGAAGGCGTTGACCGCAATCCGGTAGGCGCCGGCCTCAAGGTCATCGACCACCTGACCCATAACGTCTATCGCGGACGCATGATCTACTGGGCCAACTTCTACGAAAAACTGTTCAACTTCCGCGAAGCGCGCTATTTCGACATCAAGGGCGAATACACTGGCCTGACCTCCAAAGCCATGAGCGCACCGGATGGCAAGATCCGCATCCCGTTGAACGAAGAATCATCCAAGGGCGCCGGGCAGATCGAAGAGTTCCTGATGCAGTTCAACGGCGAGGGCATCCAGCACGTGGCGTTCCTCACCGACGACCTGGTCAAAACCTGGGACGCGTTGAAGAAGATCGGCATGCGTTTTATGACCGCACCGCCAGACACTTACTACGAAATGCTGGAAGGCCGCCTGCCGAACCACGGCGAGCCGGTAGACCAGTTGCAATCGCGTGGCATCCTGCTGGATGGTTCCTCGATTGCAGGCGATAAGCGCCTGCTTTTGCAGATCTTCTCGGAAACCCTGATGGGGCCGGTGTTCTTCGAGTTCATTCAGCGCAAGGGCGACGATGGATTTGGCGAAGGCAATTTCAAGGCACTGTTCGAGTCGATTGAGCGCGACCAGGTGCGTCGTGGCGTACTGACTGCCGAGTAATTCAATGGATAACGAAAAAACCCGGTTTTTACCGGGTTTTTTTGTGTCGGTTATATCGGGTTGTAATTGCCGGGCGGTGAAATAGGAACAAATGGTTTTTCAAATATCACACAGAGGCGAGGAGCGCAGAAAAACCTGCGCTTCCATTCCGAAGAGGTCCGCTTATGAATGTGAATTGTCCTACCCCTCAACGCCCGATCGAGCCCAGCCTACCAGCGGAACAGACCGAGCCAGTTCGCTATGTGCGTTCATCCGATGATGCAGACCTGGTCAATCAGGCGCGTAAGAAGTTTCTGGATGATGGCGAAACCGAGTTCCTGGGCGACACCCTCAGTGCCGAGGGTTATCAGTTGGTGAAGGCTGTGGTCTCACGCAACAAACCGGGTGCGCCCGGAGTGCAGGTCTCGACATTCGCGGTTGATGGCGCCCAGTCCAATGACATGATGGTGATCAAGCGGGTGCCGCCTACAGAAGATGGGCCTAATCTCGTCCTGTATATGCCGGAAGATGACGTGACCTCGTTTCATGAGTTCAAGGATGCAGAGGAAATGACGGCCTGGCTCAAGGACGTAGCCAATGACCCGACTGAGCGAAAGCGATTTACCCAGCATTTTTCCAATCCTGAAGCACCCAAACAGCAGGAACGGGTCAACAAGCAGTTCGGCGAGTTCGCGGCTGGCGATATTAATGCGGTCGTGGGTAGTTTCGGCCATGAGCGGGGGGATATTTTCGAGCGGTTGAACAAAGACGCCTCGGTCCCACCCGCTCAGGTCGACGGGCTGGTGCGAACGCAGCTCTATAAACTGGAACCAGATGGAAAGGCGTTTTATGTCGGGTATCGGCCAGATGGAGAAGCCATCGTCTATAGCTACGACGCTTATGGAAACTTGCAAGGCGGCGGCCAAAAAAAGGACGCCAAGGCGAGGAGATTTTATTTCGTCCAAAACGGGTTGAACCAAAACAAACCGCTTGAACCCATGACCTTCAACGAGTTCCGCAAGAAAATAACCAGTGTCTCCCTGGACAACGTGCGCGCTAATGACCTAATGGGTCTTTACGACGAGTTCCTGAAGCAACTCAGAAGTCCTGGGCATGGCCTCGCCACCGCGTTGAAAGCGCTGGGTCTTTCTGACAACGTGGCGAATTCCATCGAAACCATCCTGAAAGACCCCATCAAAGGAACGCTGCTTGAATTGAATCACGACAATCGTGTCGGCAAGGTGTTTGGTGTTGATAAGGCAGAGATGGATGCCAACTTGGAAAGGGTGGGCAGTCAAATCCAGAGCAACATCCCCCATTACGGTAAGTGGAGGAAAAGGTTGGAGAACACAGCCGACGTCATTGAACAAAGCGTAGGTACGCCTGAATTACCGACGACCGAAGTCAGGACCTGACTCGACAGAGGGGAATGGATACCCCACGCCATTGCGCCACTTCCATCCAGCCACTCAAGCTCGGTGTTGACGCACTAGATGTTTGAACCCTTCATACACCAGGACCATCACCGCCAGCCAGATCGGGATATAGGTCAGCCATTGCCCGCCTTGGATGCCTTCGCCCAACAGCAGTGCCACCGCCAGCAGCAGCACCGGTTCTACGTAGCTCAGCAGCCCGAACAGGCTGAAGGCCAGCAAGCGACTGGCAATGATGTAGCTCACCAGCGCCGAAGCGCTGATCAAGCCCAGCATCGGAATCAACCCGTATAGCTTGGGATGCACATCGAGCACCGCAAAACCCTGTTCGCCGCTCTGCACAAACCACCAGGCCACCGGCAGCATCAGCGCCATATCCAGCCACAGCCCGCCCAAATGATCGGTGGTCAGGTATTTGCGCACCACGAAATACACCGGGTAGCCTATGATCACCACCAGCGTTGCCCAGGAAAAACCACCAGCCTGATACAACTCGTTCAGTACGCCCAGCGCGGCAAACACCACGGCGATCTGTTGCAACCGTGACAACCGCTCGCCATAGACCAGGCGCCCGGTGAGCACCATGGTCAGCGGCAGCAGGAAGTACCCCACGGACACGTCCAGGCTGCGCCCATTCAGCGGCGCCCACATAAACAGCCACAACTGCACGCCGAGCAAGGCAGAAGACACCAGCACCCCGGCGATCAGGCGCGGCTTGGCCGCCAACATCCGCAACAGTTCCCACACCCGCCGCCACTCGCCGCTGACGATCATGAACACCGTCATGCACGGTACTGTAAGCAACATGCGCCAGCCGAAAATCTCCAGACCACTCAACGGTGTGAGCAGTGACGTGAAGTAATACATCACGGCAAACAACACCGAGGCCAAGACCGATAACACCACACCTTTAGACACACTGTCCTCGCGAAAGCCGATTCATATCCAGTTCCAGGAGGGGAGTATGGCGTTTTTTGCGAGAAATAGAATGCGGGCGGGAGTTTGCTTCCACCCACATTTCAATCTCCATGCTATCAGGCAGATTTCAGTCCGCTCGCAACGCCACGCGGCCGGAAACAAAATGGCCCAGGTCGTTGAACCCCGGAGTGGACGAGTGCCCGGGCGTGACCAGCGAATCAATGAAGGCCTCATCCTCAGGCGTGATGTTTACGTTCAGCGCGTGAGTGTAGGCATCCCACTGCGCCTCGGTACGCGGCCCCACAATCGCCGAACTCACTGCCGCGTTGTTCAGCACCCAGGCAATTGCGAACTCTACAATCCCCACGCCACGTCCCTGGGTGTATTGCTGGATCAGCTGGGCGATGCGTAGCGACTCCACCCGCCATTCGGTTTCCAGGATGCGCTTGTCCTGGCGCGCGGCACGGCTGCCTGGCTCGGGTGTAACGTCAGGTGCGTACTTGCCACTGAGCACCCCACGTGCCAGCGGGCTGTAAGGCACTACACCCAAACCATAGGCTGCCGCCGCTGTGATTTGCTCGACCTCGGCCTGGCGGTTGACGATGTTATACAGCGGCTGGCTGATAATGGGTTTATCTACCCCCAGGCGCTCGGCCACGCGAATCACTTCAGCGATGCGCCAACCGCGATAATTGGACAGGCCCCAGTAGCGGATCTTGCCTTGGCGGATCAGGTCGCCAATGGCCGACACGGTTACCTCCAAAGGCGTGTCGTGATCTTCACGGTGCAGATAGTAGATGTCCAGGTAATCGGTATCCAGGCGCGCAAGGCTGGCTTCCAACGCATTGAAGATGCGCTTGCGGTTCAGCCCGCTGCGGTTGGGCAAACCATCGGCGGGGCCGAAGCCGACCTTGGTGGCCAGCACCCAATCCTGGCGATTGCGCGCAATGGCTTCGCCGACGATCTCTTCGGAGCGCCCGCCGGTGTAGACGTCGGCGGTGTCGATAAAATTGATACCCTGGTCCCAGGCCTTGTCGATGATACGCAGCGAGTCTTCGGTGCTGGTTTGTTCGCCAAACATCATGGTGCCGAGCGTCAGTGCGCTGACTTTCAACCCGGACTGGCCCAATGTGCGGTAAATCATGCAAAGCTCCTCATTGCAGGCAAATGTGAGTCATGCAATACCAGACCCGACGGCTCTGGAACAAGCCCTGGGCGCATTTCTTCATCCGCGCAGCAATGTCTGGCAGCGGGCCTGTAAAAAACGATGCAGCACTTTCACCCGCTCCGATACTTGCAGACGGTGAGGGCACATCAGGTTGAACGGCGTGGGTTCGCCTTGCCAGTCGGGAAGCAGCGGCACCAGCCGCCCGGCCTGGATGTCTCGGGCCACATCCAGGTTGGCTTTATAGGCAATGCCATGGCCGGCCAGCGCCCAGCGCCGAACGATTTCGCCGTCATCGCTGAGGTAGTCGCCGCTGACTTCGACCTCCTGCAGCAGTGTGCCCTGGCGGAAATACCAGGTGCTATTGGCCTGCCCGCGGCGCATGTAGCGCAGCGTACTGTGCTGCGCCAAATCTGCAGGCACCTGCGGTGCACCGTAGCGCGCCAGGTAGTCGGGGCTGGCGCAGACGATGCGCTGGTGGCCGGGCACCACTGGCAGCGCCACCAGGCTGGAATCCCTCGGCACGCCAAAGCGCAGGGCGATATCGACGGTGTCGCGAAACAAATCGGCATTGCTGTCGTTGAGTAACAATTGCAGGCGGATGTTCGGATGCTCGAGCTTGAACTCATCCAGCCAGCCCAGCAGCACATTGCGGCCAAAGTCCGAGGGAGCGGCCAATTGCAATAAACCACTGAGGCTTTGGCCTTGTTGCTTGATGGCATGTTCGCCTTCGCACAGGGCTTCCAGCGCCACTCGCACGCTGTCCAGATAACGCCGGCCTTCTTCGGTCAGGCGCATGCTGCGGGTGGAGCGGGCAAGCAGTCGGATGCCGAGCCGGGTTTCAAGACGCTTGAGGGCAATACTGGCCGCTGCTGGGGTAAGGCCGAGGCTACGGGCGGCAGCGGTCAGGCTACCGGTGTCGGCGCTGCGCACAAAGACTTCAAGGTCGAGAATCGAGCCCATTGATAAAAATCCTTTAAAGATCTTGTCGTTTTACCCGGATTTTTCACCGATTGCCAAGCTGTGAAGATGAAGGCTCACTTTCTTATCCAGGTAGTTTTCACATGGTCTCTTCTCTGAGCGGTAAAACCGTCATCGTTATTGGCGGCAGCAGCGGTATCGGCGCGGCAGTGGCCCAGGCGGCCATCGCTCGCGGCGCGCACGTGGTGCTGGCCGGGCGTCGCTTGACCTCCGGCATCGAGAACGGCGTACGCAGCGAACCGGTGGACGTCACCGATAGCGCGTCGTTGCAGCGATTGTTCGAAACGGTGGGGCATTTTGACCACCTGGTCTACACCTCGGGCCCTTCGGTGCGGGCCAAGCCCCTGATCGAAACCGACCTTGACGAAGCCCAGGAAAATTTCGATGTGAAACTCTGGGGCGCGCTGCGTGCGATTCAACAGGCGCTGCCGTTCCTGAATGAACACGGCAGCATCAGCCTGACTTCCGGTCAGTTGGGGCGCAAGCTGGCACCGGGGCAGTTCATCAAGACCGGCATCAACGCTGCGACCGAAGCATTGGGCAAGCAACTGGCCAAGGAACTGGCGCCACGTCGAGTCAATGTCATCAGCCCGGGCGTGATTGACACCCCGGCCTATGCCGGGTTGGCGCAAGAGCAGCGCGTGGCGATGTTTGCCAACGCAGGCGGGGCATTGCCGGTTGGCCGGGTAGGGCAGGCTGAAGACGTGGCGGCGGGGTATGTGCTGGCCATGGAGAACAGCTTTATAACGGGAAGCATCATCGACATCGACGGCGGCGGGCAGCTGTAACCGCCCACCGCCGGTGCCCTTTGGTTAATGACGGGCCTTGTCCAGTGTAAACGTCCCTATGGCAGTAAACTCAGGCCCGTCATTTCTTCGAAAGGAACAGGCAAACTCACCCGAGCCATGCTCGTCAGTGACTTCTTTGTTCAGTTTCAGCACCCCAGCATGGGCTGTCACCGTCCCATAAGTGTCGAGTCGTTGAAACTGAACGCGGACGTCATTATTGCCGGCCAGGTCATGGATCAATCCCTTCGCGTCGTTATAGACCACGATGGCAAAAATATTCCGAGTCCGCGGCAAGCCGTCATCGTAATAGTCGCCCATGAAGATTCGGCGATCCGGGCGGTGGCCCCCGAAGTCGGAGCTATCAATCCGCAGGTCGGTTTTGAAAGAGTAAGAACCCGGTAGCGGCCCACCCTCGAAAGTCAGGTCCAGTTCACCCTTGGCCGGATACTGGGCGCTGTGAACCATTGACACGCCTGTCAGGTCGACATCACCTTTTGTCAGCGTTATTTGTTTATCGCTACCAAACTGCGCTTTACCCGAGAAAGACGCCTGCATCCGTTCACCGTCGAATGACACTGTTATCTCCCCGGCAGTTGCCCAATAGGGAGAAATGCCCGAGTTTTCATACGCAGAAAAGAGCAACCTGGCTTGCCCATCGGCAAAGCTATAGCTGTGTTCGGTCCCGTCACTCGGTAGCTCAGCGGGAAGATAAATATCAATGCCATAAAAATGGTTGGGCTCTGGCGAGAGACGTTTTGTCGCCACCAAATGCCATATTCCATTTGGCTCCTGGTACATATCCATTTTATCCGCGTCACCTTGGAAGGTCAGGTTGTGTGCGCCTGCTACTGTGACTGTTAACTTACCTTGGGTGCCCTGTGCTGTTTTACTGATCATCTCGATAGCCCTTCAAGAAGTGAAATGAATTCACAGTGAAGGCTAAATGCGATCCAAAAATTTGAATACTGTCAAAAGTGACAGGTATAAAAAGCAAGCCTTTAATTCCATTCAAGGCAGCGTGTGCCGACGCAAACACCCTCACGCCTTCCAAGAGCATCTGCGCCGTCCCATGGAGGTTAAACCTTGAGCGCACGCGTCATCCGCAAAGCCAACATACTCCCACCCACAATCACCGCCGCCAGCAGGTACAACGCCACATCGGTTGAACCAGTGGCATCTTTCACAAAACCGACGATATACGGGCTGAGAAACCCCGCCATCTGCCCCATGGAGTTGATCAACGCCAAGCCACCCGCTGCGGCACCGGCACTGAGCATGGCGGTGGGCACCGGCCAGAACATTGGCAGGCCGGTAAGTGCACCCATGGTGGCGATGGTCAAGCCAAGGATGGCGATGGCCGGGGTGGTGGCGAAGTTAACCGCAATCACCAGGCCGATGGCGCCCATCAGCATCGGCACTACCAAGTGCCAGCGGCGTTCCTTGCGCAAGTCAGCGGAGCGGCCCACCAGCAGCATGAACACCGCCGCCAGCAAATAGGGGATCGCGCTGAGCCAGCCAATCACCAGGTTGTCGCTGAACCCCAGGTTCTTGATGATCGAAGGCAGCCAGAAGTTGATCGCATACACGCCGCTCTGGATGCAGAAGTAGATCAGGCCGAACGCCCAGATCGCCGGGTTCTTGAAGACTTCGGCCAGCGAATCGCTGGTGGTTGCGGGCTTGTTCGCCAGGTCCGTGGACTGGTCGGCTTCCAACACTGCGCGCTCATGGGGCTTGAGCCACTTGGCATTGGCGAAGCTGTCACTGAGCAGAAAGTAGGCGAGGGCGCCGAGGATCACAGTCGGGATGCCCTGCAGCAGGAACATCCACTGCCAGCCCGCCAGGCCACCTTGGCCGGCTGCGAAGTGGTTGAGGATCCACCCAGAGAACGGGCTGCCGAGCAAGCCGGACACCGGGATTGCCGACATGAACAGCGCCATGATCCGCCCACGGCGGAAGGTCGGGAACCACTGCGAGAGGTACAGCACCACGCCGGGGAAGAAGCCGGCTTCAGCGGCACCGGTAAACAGGCGTAAGGTGTAGAAATGCGTCGGCGTGGTCACAAACAGCAAGCAGGTAGACAGCGTCCCCCACACGATCATCATCAACGCGATCCAGCGCCGTGGGCCGAACCGGGTGAGTGCCAGGTTGCTCGGCACGCCGCACAGCACGTAGCCGATAAAGAAAATCCCGGCGCCCAGGCCGTACACGGTTTCGCTGAACTTCAACGCATCGAGCATCTGCAGCTTGGCAAAGCCAACGTTTACCCGGTCGAGGTAATTGAACAGGTAGCAGATAAAGATGAAGGGGATCAGGCGCAGGGTGATGCGCTTGTAGATGGCGTTTTTATCGTCATCGCTGGCCAGTGCTGCAGTGGCGCTCTGTGGCATGGGATTCTCTCTTTATTATGATTTTTCGCGGCGCGAGGGTAACGTTGACCGCCCCAACAGTCTCGGCGACGTAATGGGCGACTGTCTTTGTGCCGGCGCACAGCGAAGCCGCCTTTGCGCTGTGCCGGTGAACAACCCGTCTTTTCAGGAAATTAGCCCCATGTTCGAGTTGGATCATGACTTGGCGCAGGAGATTGTCGATCGCACCATGGCAATCCTGCCGTATAACGTCAACGTCATGGACAGCCAGGGCCTGATCCTCGGCAGCGGTGAGCCGGAGCGTATCAATACTCGTCACGAAGGGGCGCAGTTGGTCCTGGCCAATGGCCGGGTGGTGGAAATCGACGGGCAGACCGCCAAGCATCTCAAGGGCGTGCAACCGGGCATTAACCTGCCGCTTATGCACGATCAGCGGCTGATCGGCGTGCTGGGCATTACCGGCGAACCCGATGGCCTGCGCACCTATGCCGAACTGGTGCGTATGACGGCTGAAATGTTGGTCAGCCACCGCCATCAGCAAGCTGAGCAGCAATGGCGACGCCAGCGTTGCGATGATTTGCTGGCCTTGCTGCTGGCCGACAATGGCGACTCCCCCCGCCTGGTGGACGAAGCCCGGCAACTGGGCCTCAAACCGCATCTGGCGCGCACGCCATACCTGTTCGAACTGGGCCCGGGCCAATCGGCAGAAGCCTTGAGTGCCTGGCTTACCAGCCGCTATCCCGACAGTTGGTGCGTCAGCCCTGCGCAGTTCTCCCTGCTGTGGTGCCGGCCTGCCGCTATGCAGGTCGATAATCCGCGTTTGCTGGAAAAGCTCGACGGCCTGGGTTGGAATATCCTGCGTGTTGCGGTTGGCGGGCAAGCGGATGGCTTGCCAGGGCTGCGCCGCTGTTACCGCAGGGTCAGTGATCTACTTGCCTATGGCCGCGATCTCCTGCCGCAAACACGCCTATTGACCCTCACCCGTTATCGTCTGCCGGTCATGCTCTGGCGTCATCGCAACGACGATGCGCTGGACGAGCTGCTCAACCCATTGCGCAAGGTGCTGGCCAAGGATAGCAATGGGCAACTGCTGGCGACCTTGCGCAGTTGGTGCGAGCACGACGGGCAAAGCCAGGCGTGTGCCGATGCCTTGGGCATCCACCGCAACAGCTTGCGTTACCGCATGGAGCGTATTGCCGAACTCAGCGGCGTCGACCCGCTGACCCTCGACGGTATGCTTGCCTTGTACCTGGGCGTGCAGTTGTTGCCTCACCCTCTGGAGGCGCAGGCTTTGTAGAAATGACCAACAAACCCCATTTGCACTTGTGCATCGGACCGGCGTCATTGCCCAGGCCAACTGGCAGCATGGGCATTATAAAAACCGGAGAAAGCCCATCATGAAGATCATCATCGCGCCCGACTCGTTCAAGGACAGCCTCAGTGCCGCAGGCACGGCCCAGGCCATTGCCGAAGGGTTGGCCCAGGTCTGGCCCGATGCGCAGTTGGTCGAATGCCCGATGGCCGATGGTGGTGAAGGCACGGTGGATGCAGTGCTCGCCGCGTGCAATGGCCAGTTGCGCCGGCAAACGGTGCGAGGCCCACTGGGAGATGACGTAGAGGCACGCTGGGGCTGGTTGGCCGACAGCCATACCGCGATTATCGAGATGGCCGAGGCCAGTGGCTTGCAACTGGTCGCACCGGGCCAGCGTGACGCGTGTTCGACGACGACGTATGGCACTGGTGAGTTGATCCGCGCCGCCCTGGAGGCGGGCGCGCAGCGTATTATCCTGGCGATTGGCGGCAGTGCTACCAACGATGGCGGGGCTGGTGCGATGCAGGCCCTGGGTGTGCAACTTTTTGACGCAGAAAGTCAGCCGCTGTCCCCAGGTGGGCTGGCGTTGGCGCGCCTGGCGCGTATTAGCCTTGAAACGCTCGACCCGCGTTTGGCGCAGGTGCGTTTTGAGATCGCTGCTGACGTCAATAACCCCCTGTGCGGTCCTCACGGTGCCTCAGCGATTTTCGGCCCGCAGAAAGGTGCGAGTCCCGAGCAGGTGGCACAACTGGACGCCGCCCTTGACCATTTCGCCCACCACTGCGCCCAGGTGCTGCCCAAGGATGTGCGCGACGAACCCGGCAGTGGTGCTGCCGGTGGTCTGGGCTTCGCCGCCAAGGCATTCCTCGGTGCGCAATTTCGTCCGGGCGTGGAGGTGGTCGCCGAACTGGTCGGCCTCGAAGACGCCGTACGCGGCGCCGACCTGGTCATCACCGGCGAAGGCCGCTTCGACGCTCAGACCCTGCGCGGCAAGACCCCGTTCGGGGTTGCGCGCATCGCCAGCCAGCACGGCGTACCGGTCATTGTGATCGCAGGCACCTTGGGCGACGGTTACGAGCAGATGTATGCCCACGGTGTGGATGCAGCATTTGCCCTACCGTCGGGACCAATGAGCCTGGAACAAGCCTGCAGCGAGGCGCCACGCCTGTTGCGCGAGCGCGCCGCGGATATTGCGCGGGTGTGGCGCCTTGCTGCTAATCGCTGACCCCCTGCGCCAACCGCTCCACCCACTGCTCCTGAAACGCTTGCAGCGCCGCACCGGGTTGCTGCAATTGCACAAACTCCAGCATTGGGTCTTGCACCGCTGTGCGCACGCCGCTTAATTCCTCGAGGGTCGCCAACCCGCAAAACGGTACGTAGGCTTCGCTGTAACCGCCTTCATGCACCAGCACCAGACGGCCCTGGCACAAACGCTCGGCTGCCTCGCGCAGGCTGCGGGTCATCAGCCGGAACGATTCGCTGTGCAGCAACATGCGCGCCAGTGGGTCGACGGCATTGGCGTCATAGCCGCAGGCGATGATGATCAACTCTGGCTCGAAACGCTCCAGGGCGGGCAGCACAATGCGTTCCATCGTATGCGCATAGGTTGCGTGACCACTGCCCGGCGGCAGCGGGATATTGATGTTGGCGCCCAGGCCGGCACCCCGGCCACGATCCCGTTCGCCGCTGTAGCCCGGTGGGTAGCAAGCGTCCTGGTGCAGTGAAACCGTCAACACATCGGCACGCTCCTCGAAGATTGATTGCGTGCCGTTACCGTGGTGCACGTCCCAGTCGATCACAGCGACTTTGCCGAGCCCGTTATGGACCTTGGCCGCTTCGATGGCAATGGCAATATTGGCGAGAAAGCAGAAGCCCATGGCGCTGTCTGCCAGGCAGTGATGCCCAGGCGGCCGAGACAGGGAATAGGCATTGTGCGCCTGCCCCTTGAGCACCGTGTCTACGGCGGCGATGGTCAAGCCTGCAGACAGTTTCGCGATCTCGTAGCTGCCCGGCCCAATCGGCGCCTGCGGGCCGAGCTCGCCGCCGCCAGCATCGCTCAGGGCCTTGAAGCGTTGCAGATAAGCGCTGCTGTGCACCCGTAGCAGGTCTGCTTCACTGGCCGGCGGTGCGCTAAGCAGGTGCAGATGACGCGTCAATCCAGACACATCCAACAAGCTTTTCAAGCGACGTTTGGTCTCCGGGGATTCGGCATGACCGCTGCCAGCCGGCGGCTGTACCCAGCCGCCTACGGGCAATGTCAGCGCGTGCGCACCTGCGCTGTGCCACAGGCTCATTTCATCGAAGAAAAATGCGGTGGTTCGGTTCATACCGGCTCCAGTTCGGTGAGGTGATTGGGACGGCTGGTGAAGATCATCACCAGGGAAAGCAACGTGATGACGGCAGCGCCCAGCAGCAGGAGGGTGAACCCGCCGCTGGCCTCGATCAGGCGGCCAGCAATCGCCGGGCCGATGGCCAGGCCACCGCCGATCACCAGGTTGGAGGCGTTCATGAGTTTGCCGCTGTGATCAAGATCGGCCAGGCAGGCCAGCACCAACGGCAGGATGAACGTCCAGGTGAACTTGAACAGCAGCGCCGCCAGGGCAAAACGCAGCAGCGCTGGCTCGCCGAGCAAAAGCAGCACAGCCGCCACCATCAGCGCATAACCCCCGAGCAACAGCATTGCTCGGGGCAGTCGCCTGCCAATCAGCGACGCGCTCGCGGCGCCGGCAATGCCCATTACGGTTGCGATGGCGAGTACCTCGCCACTGTGTTGTGGGGAAATCCCGACACGGGCGCCCAAGGCACCGATAAAGGTCCAGACACCGCCCAGGCTGATGTAAAAGGCCAGGACTGCGCCGACCCCCAGCACGGCTTTCCAGCGTGAGCCAGGCAATGAAGGGCCGCGGTTTGCCGGTGCCGTGGCATTGCCAGCGGGAAACGCCCGGGCCAGAGGCAGCAACAGGGTCATCAAGCCCGCCAGGATCAGGTAGCAGGCGTTCAGTCCAAACCGCTCGAACAAGCCCGGCAGTACGATCAGCCCGAGTGCACCGACGACTAATTGGCCCATCACCCACAGCCCGTAGACACGGCTGGGATTGGCGGTAGTGGCGGCGCTGGCCAGGCAGAGGATCATCAATGAGCCGCCGGCCAGGGCGCTGGCACAGCGCAGCGCCAGTAACGCTGCATAGGTTTCGGCGTGCATCGACAACAGATTGGCCACGATAAATAGCAGCGCTGCAATCAGGGCCGCGGCGCGCCAGTCAACCCGCTTGAGCCACCACCAGGCAGGCAAGGTCGCCAGGCTCATCGCGCCCAGCTCCACGGAAAACAAATCGCCGATGCGTGCCGGGCTCAGTTGCCATTCGCTGGCCAACTGCGCGGCCACGGCGGGTGCGGTCATCAGGATGGTTGGGGTGATGGCGGCAAACAGCACGATTGCCGCCAGCCGTGCCTTTGCCCCAGAGGGTTGAGTAGGCATTTTCAAACTCCAGGAATGGGGATCAGAACACATGGACCAGGCGCAGCAAGGCCTCGGTCCCGGCATAGCCGTTGGAGGCAGCGACGTTTTGCGAAAGGCTGACCATCAGTTGGTTCTGGGTGTCGAGCCAATGCCCCAGTTCCAGGCCCAGTTGCGTGTAGCGTTTGTGGGTATCGTCGATACGGCGATTGTTGATGCGCAGCGCACCACCATCCGCCTGGACCAGGCGCAGTGCCCCGTAAGTGGCGGCGCTGAAGTCATAGGACGCGAAGGCTTGCAGGCGATACAGCGGGGCTTGCTTGAGTTCGCTGCCAAAATAGTCGTCATTCTTGGCGTAAAATTGGGCTTCGAGGTTGGCTTCCAGCACCCAGTTATCGCCGATGCCCTGGGTGTAGTTGTAGACAAAGGTGGCGCCCCAACGGTTGGCACCCGGGGACACATCCGGGTTCTGGCTGTGGTACTCACCTAGAGGCACGGTGATCAGGCTCAACAGGCCACTGTAGGTGCGCGATGCCGGGTCGTTGATGAAAAACAGCGTGCCGCCCACTTGTGGATCGCCCAGGCCGCGCTCGCGGGTGCGCTGCTCAGTGCCGGGCAAGCGCGCCGTAATGTCGGCAAATGGCAGGATGAACTGCGGCGTACACAGCGTGCCGCAGGCGTCGGTGAAATACACCTGGCGGTAGGCCAGGGCGTTGACCTTGAGGTCGGCCTTGCCGGTGCTGTCGGCGGGCCCATGGAAATCGCCGGCACGGGTGGCGGGCAGGTACACCACCCCCAGGCTGGTGCCCGCCGGTGCGCCAAAAAAGTCCCGAGCGTTAAGGTCGGCAGCCTGGTTGTCGAGGCTGAGCAGCGTGCCGCCAAGCAACACTGTGATCTTGCGTAGAGGTGAATGAATCATGGCAAGGCGTCTCTTGTAAGGGGCAGCCAAAAAACGGGCAACAGTTGCCCGCGACCGTGAAAACGAGCGTGGCAAAGGCTTAAGTTGAAAGGGCGAGGATCAGTCGGGTGGGGCGTGTACCAAGTGCGCTATACGCGCCTTGTCGTTGACCCCCAGCTTGGTGTAAATGGCGCGCAGATGGTGACGTACCGTATTGGGTGAAAGGCCAAGGTCGCGGGCCACTTGCTTATAAGTCTTGCCCTCGCCAAACCCCTGGGCCACGTCGTTCTCTCGCGGGCTCAACTGGGGCAGTGCACGGTTGAGGCGCGCCGCCAGCAGCAACTGGTCGCCCACTGCCGAAACCTGGATGTGAATGTGCTTGCCGGCATGGCCGCGTTCATCCAGTTGTACCGGCAGGGTAGGGCCGCTCCAGCGCGGCCACTCACTGAGCAAAATGTCGATAAAGCCGCGCTCGGCGCATTGCAATACGCCTCGAGGGTCGCATACAGCCAAGGCGAGGTTGCGTGGGCTGGTCAGGGTTTCACGCATGGCCACCAGCGTGCGGATCTGGTTCGCGGACACTGCCGCCACCAGATGCAACATCAGATTATTGAGCAGCAGGCAGTCATGGGTGTTGAACCTGGGCGCACCGGGTTTGCGGTATAGCGTCAGGTGGTCGCTGAGGTGGGTTTGCGGGTCGATATGGATCACGCACAGCAATTGGCCCAGGCCGTGGCGCTGCCCCAGCCAATTCAAGGCGCTGCCATTGGCCGGGTCGCGCATGTCGATGATCACGGCCTGGCCGGGTGTTGCATGCACTCGGCCGACGGTCACGTCCAGATGGCGGATCGACTGCCAGTCCGCCAGGTAGTGTGGTGGTAAATGGTACAGGTAGCTGTTGTGCTCCTCCGGCATACCGTCAATCACCGCCGCGCGCCCCCACCAGGCACTGTCAAATGCCAGCAACTGGCTCAGCCGTGCGAGGGCATGGTGCTGGAAATGTTCGATGTCTTGATGTTGGGCCAGGCGCTGCAGATCCAGGGCCAGGGTACTGAAGGCCTGCAACAGGCCATTGGGATCAAGGCGACTCATAGGTATTCCTCTGTGGGACTTTTTTTGTTGTTCTCGTCACAGGGTGAAGGCCGGGGCCTGGGGTCAGGGGGCAGGGCCTGGGTTGAGTATCGATGTTGCACGGCTGGACTGCCATCGTTCAGATGCAGGATGGCGCTGGTTGATGTGTGGGAAAACGCCGGGCTCGTCAGGCGGCTGACTTTGCCCCTACACTGGTCCGCCATTGGTCTTTCAAAGGATGAAACGCAATGCACACACCTGAGCCCCATATCGTGATCCAGCGCTTTACCGAGGCCCACCTTGAGGGCGTCGCCGCGCTCTACAACGAACCGGCGGTCTGCCGTCAGGTGCTGCAAATGCCTTTCCAATCGGTGGAAGCCTGGCGCAAGCGTTTGGTGATGGATAACGAGCGGCGCTTGCAACTGGTGGCAGTACATGGCGGTGAAGTGGTTGGCCAACTGGGCCTGGAACAGTACCTGCGCGTGCGTCAGAGCCATGTCGGTTCATTCGGCATGGGCGTGGCGACTGCCTGGCAGGGCAAGGGCGTCGGCTCGCGGCTGTTGACCGCCGCGCTGGACGTCGCCGACAACTGGATGAACCTGCACCGCGTGGAACTGACGGTGTATGCCGACAACGAAGCCGCGCATCACCTGTATCGCAAGTTCGGCTTCGAAGTGGAGGGCCGGTTGCGCGATTACGCCCTGCGTGACGGTGCGTTTGTCGACACCCTGAGCATGGCGCGCCTGCGCAAGTCGGCTTAATCCGCTAGAGCAAACGCCACCGCAGCCTGCGCATGCAGCGCGGTGGTATCCAGCAGCGGCAGGGCGCTGTGTTCGGGCTGGATCAACAGGCAGATTTCCGTGCAGCCGAGGATGACCGCCTGGGCGCCGCGCGCGGCGAGCGCCCGGATCACCCGCTGATACACCTGGCGCGAAGCGTCGCTGATGACTCCCACGCACAACTCTTGATAAATGATTCGGTGCACTTGCTTGCGCTCTTCCGCGTCCGGTATCAGCACGGTCAGGCCCTGGGCGGCGAGGCGGGATTTGAGGAAGTCCTGTTCCATAGTAAACGCGGTACCGAGCAGACCCACCGTCAAGGTTCCGGCCTCAAGGGCTGCGGCCGCCGTGGCGTCGGCAATATGCAGGAATGGAATCGACACCGCCGCCTCAATACGCGGCGCCACCAGGTGCATGGTATTGGTACACAGCACCACGCACTCGGCGCCCCCTGCCTGCAAACGGCGCGCGGCGTCCTCCAGGATCAGCGCGGTATCGTCCCAGCGCCCGGCGTGCTGGGCCTGCTCCACCGGGCCGAAGTCCACGCTGTACAGCAAAATCTGCGCGCTACGCAAAGGGCCAAGCTGGTCACGTACGCGCTGGTTGATGAGGCGGTAATACTCGGCGCTGGATTCCCAACTCATGCCGCCGATAAGGCCGATGGTGCGCATGCAATGCTCCGGACAAGGGGGTAGGGCACCACCTTACTCATCGACGGTGGGTTCGTCATACGCAGTTGCCGACAAAATCACCGGAGCAGTTTTTAACCCATACGGTAATGCTCTGCATCTGCCATGATCAGGCTTGGCAACCTGGCTCACCCAAGGAAATCCGCAATGGACGATGTACAGCAACTGGGCGAGATGCTTCGTCATTACGCCGATAGCGAAGCACACAAACAACAGCAGTTCGACCTGCAATCAGCACGTTGGGCGCAGAAGCTTGGCGAGCTGTTCGGCCAGATTGAACAGTGGCTGGAGCCGGTAAAAACCGTAGGTTTGCTGGAGGTTCAGCGTGAGGCTTACACCGCCAGCAGCCCGAGCGTGCCGGTGGAGAGTTCACCCTTCAAGAGCGAAAAACTCAGTGTGCACATCACTGGCAAAAGCGTGGAGTTCGTGCCGGATGTGATGGGCGTCGGTGGTTTGATTTCAGTATCGGTGATGGGCCTCACCGCCGCTCGCCACGGCAGTGTGTCGCTGGTCCTGCCGGTGGATAAGCACGACTGGCTGTGGAAGAAAACCAACGGCCTGAAAGACCCGGACACCTTCGGTTTCGACGCCAACTTCCTGGCCACTCAGCTACAGAGCCTGATCCCGCGCGAACGCGCATGATCGGCACAGAAAAAAACCGGCTCTGCATTTAATCAGGTGCATTGCCCAAGTATTGGCTATACCTAAAACTCATTCTTACGATGATGGTCGCCAGGGAGTTCAACAATGAAATTAAGGCTCATGATCAGCACACTGTGCGTCGCCTCGCTCGGCATGGCAGGCTGTGCCAGCAAGGTGCCGCAACCGGATGAGTATTCAGGGTTTCTCTCCAATTACAGCCAGCTCAAGGAAGCCAAGTCGCCCTCCGGGGCAGAGGTGATGCGCTGGGTCGATCCGCAGTTGGACTTGAGCCGCTACACCGCGGCGTACATCGAGCCTACCCAGTTCTATCCCAAACCCCAGGCCACCGCAAAGATTCCGGACAGCACCCTGCGGGGCATCAGCGACTATTACAACCAGGCGCTCAGGCGTGAACTGGCCAAGTCACTGCCCCTGGCCAATGCTCCAGGCCCAGGCGTGATCGTGGTGCGTGCGGCGATTACCGCCGTGAGCAGCAAGACCGAAAGCCTCAAGCCCTATGAGTTTATCCCCGTGGCGCTGGTGGCCGCAGCAGTCAGCACCGGCACGGGCATCCGCGATCAGGAGACCACGCTGGGCACTGAGGCGCAGTTCCTCGATGGAGGCACGAACAAAGTGGTGGCCCAGGTGGTACGCAAAGGCACCGGCAAGCCATTGGCCAACGACTCACAGGTGCTCAAGGCCGACGACGTGAAAGTCGTCATTGACGGCTGGGCGTCGGACCTGCATCAGTCCTACGTGAAGCTCAAAAAACATTGAGCCTCGGCAAGCCCAGGTGCTATTTCAGCGGTGTCAACGGGGGCAGCTTCCATTGACCGTTACCCACCTCGGGCTTGGGCAGGTAAATACGCAGGATCGCATAGAACGGACCGGGCGGGGCCGGCAGCCAATTGCTCTGTTCGGCCTTCGGTGGCTCGTGGTGTTGCAGCGCCAGGGTGAGGCCACCGTCGGCGTCACGCTGGAGGGTCGATAACATCCGCGAGTTGATCAGATAGCGTTTCTTGTGGTTAGGCACCAGCATTTTGGTCTTGTCGTCGTACAGGGTCAGCGACCAGAACGCATCGGTCGGTGGCAGCTGGTCCTTGGCAAAATGCACGGTGTAGCTGTGGCGTGCGCCGTTGGCCGGCTTACCCTCACTGTCGACGTCGTAGGTCAGGTGAGCCGCTTCGTCGCTGGAGTGACCGAAAATGCCTAACTCGGCACCGGCGTAGCGATACAGGTAGTTGTTTTGCAGGCGGTCGCGGCTACCGAACAGATCAGCCTGGGAAACCTGATGAGTGTCGAGTTTGTCCTTCTTGAACGCGGCAAATTCGGCCCGGCCATCGGCGATGCCTTCTTCCAGGGCCTTGCGCTGTTCTGCTGTCAATTGGTTGACCTTGAACGGCGCACCCGGCGCTATGCCGATTTTGGCAAAGCGCGCCAGCAGGTCTTTTTCGCTGTCCTGTGGGGCGGCGAAGGCCAGTATGAAGTTCAGGTAGCGAAACAGTTGCGGGCCTTCGGTCATGGTCGCCGTCGGCTTGGGCCATTCGATCTTCGGCACCTTGGCTGGGGCAGGCTGCTTCACATAGCTGCTCAGGGGCTGCACTTTATAGCCGCTCTGGATTTGCTTGACCTTGCCCAGGTCCTTGTCATCGAACAGCTGCGTGCGGTATAGGGCGTAGGCGATGTTGCTTTCGCTGTAGACCACGCGGTCGATGTCCACCGGTTGCTGACCTTTCCAGTCAGGCCCGGCAATCATGTAGTGACCGCCGTTGTTACCGGTGCTGCGGGTGCCCAGATAAGCAATGTTCTGGGAATAGAGGTCGATCAACTGCACCGAGTAGTAGCGCTCGTCTTCAATCCTGGGCAGGGTCAGTACCAGAGGCTCTTTGCGCAGATCCATCCATACGAATGAGTAGGGTGTGTCCGCGTTCGGGCTAGGGAGCGCGGTGTCCTTGGGGGTCAATACCTGCGCGGTATTACCGATATGGTTGAACGGCGCCTTGAAGTGGGCGCCGCCCTTGTCAACGGCCTGGGTGTAGAGCGTCTTGTACATTTGCACCACCGGGAAACCGTACAGGTAGGCTTCCTTGGCGATGGCCCGGGCTTCACTCGGGCTGGCGGTGAAGTCAGCCCAGGCGCCGGTACTCATGAATATCGAGAGGCTCGCCAACAGCAGGCGCGTCGGTTTTCCAATCATGTTGTTGCGTCCTTCCTGAGTTCTGTCTAAGAGCGTGAGGTGAAGGCGCAGAGTTTCCAGTTTTATTGGCCGAACGTCACGTTAATCCCTTCGCCGACGCGGACAGATCACTAAAGGAGGGGGCAGGCTCAAAGCATGGATTTGACTTTGTCACGTAGTTGGTCGATGGAAAATGGCTTGGCGATCACCTGCATGCCGGACGTCGCATCAATATTTTCGGCATAGCCACTGGCAAATAGAATAGGCAGGGTGGGGCGCAGTTCGCGGACCTTGGTCGCCAGCTCCCTGCCATTCATGTCTGGCAGGCCGACGTCGGTCATCATCAGGTCGATCACCTGGCTAGTGTCCTGCACCATAGAGAGTGCCTCTTCGGCGTCAGCGGCCTCAAGCACCTTGAACTCCAACTCTTCGAGTACATCGACGATCAGCATGCGCACGATGGCATCGTCTTCGACTACAAGGATGGTGGATGCTTCAGCGGACATAAGGGAGATTCCTGAAAAATAAAGGGCGTGTCTTCAACGCTTGAAAGACCATTCTCTAATGAGTCGCGCCGATCTCGGCAAGTTCCGTTGCGGTGGGGCATTGTGAAGGGTATGCGAGCAAATGTCGCGGGAACAAAGGGAAGAACGTCAATGGCACTGCGCAACCATGCCATTGACGCAAGTGATTCAAATGAAGGTCAAAGATTTGCGGTGATCAGCGGATAGGGCTCGTTGTACGGCACGGTGTTGACAAAGCTCTGTTCGTTGAAATAACTGACGTTGAACTCTGGTACGCCGCTGGCAACGTCGACGGGTTTAAGCGTGCCGGCGGCCCATCCACTGTTCAAAGAGACCTCCAGCCCCCGGCGCATTGAGGCCTCATCCGCAAACGTCGCCAACCCGAAGTTGGGGTTGAAGAAAAACCATTCTTTCTCGTTGTTTTTGTTCAGGGTGACGCCTGCGAGCAGCCCATGATCTTTGGTACTGATCGCCAAGAGTGTCGGAGGAGTTGCCTTGCTGAGATTGTCGATAATGTCGGTGTACGGCAATTGGCTGAAAGGTTGCGTACCGTGATACTGACTACTCAGAACCTGATGCATTTGGTTCAGTTGCTTACGAAAAGCCTTTACGTTGGGGTCGTCAGCATTCCCAACTGCTTTCATGAAGTTACTGATGAACTGGTCCCTGCGACCGTGCAGAATCGCCAGCGCCATGGTATTCACGATAGCTGCGCACTCCCCATTAGAAGCCAGGTCCGTTTGGCTGAGGTAGAGGTTTTGCGGCATTGCGTAGGCTTTACCCCCTTGGGCAACTATCTCATTTTGAAAAGCTTTGTAATGTTCAAGGCTAGTGTGCGCCATGCGTTTCTGTATTTCCTTGGCCAATGTGCCTACCGCCTCAGGATCATTGGTCTTCGTGACTGCCAGATCCCTAACCTCCGATTGCTTCATCGTTGGGTGGTAGCCTGGGACATCTTCGACCCGGCCCGAGTTAAAGCCTCGCATGTAGGCAACGCTATCATTTCTCTGGGCGCTCTCTAATGTGTCTCTGAATATCTCGCGACTGGTGGATGGATTGGGCGCGGCATACCTGGCTATCCAGTCAATAAAGTTACTGTTTATTTGACCATTGGCGGCAACGGTCGCAGGTGTGAAATCATCCAGCGCAGCTCCATAAGGCTTCTGCGTGATAGGGTCGTAGGCGTACCACTTGCCCTCTCGAAACACAGCGCCGCCTTCGACCGTCTGCTCTGTAACCTTGTAGGTGCCGGTTGCGACGATGCCCTCCTGTTTACTGGCGGCTTTAAGCAGGTCATAACTACCGGTTGCGCCTTTGAGCATGTTCACGCATTCGAGCCCCTTGGTCGCAATTTTATGTAGCACGGTCCCAACCCCGGTTATCCCGCCGACCAGACCGCCGAGTACGTTGAGTGAATCAATTGCCATTGCACCGAAGAGCTTTGCTGTCTTCACGGCCCTGGCGCCAGCGCTCAAGGTCCGCACGCCCTTGAGCGCGGCATTGCCGGCTTGCGCAGCTTTGCCCACGCCAAACGTGAGGAATCCGAGGATATCGAAGGCCAGGTCAGATACCGCCTCGCCGTAGTTGCCTTGCCGAATGTTGTTAACGGCAGGCCGAAATGGGATCAAATTGAGCAGGAACTCACCCACCTGACTATCGCCCATCCGATCATGCTCGAAGGAAGTAACGCTCTTGGCGTAATTGAGCAACTCCTTGCGGTCGAGGTCCATTTTTTCCAGGTAGAAACTGGCAATCGCATTGGTTCGGCTGGAGTCGAAGCTATTGGGAATCGCATCACTGCCAGGTTTTTCTGCAGAGTCAGGGGCGGGCGAGTTAGTGAAAGGGTGATAAGGCCTTGATATCGCGTGGAGTTGTTCCCCGGCTTTATTGGTTTTTTCTAGGGTGAGCAGGCCAGGGAAATTTGAGATCAGCCCGTTTTTTTTCTCGATACTGCCGGTGCTAGTGTTGATGTGGTAGAGATTTTCCACGCCCTCTCGGGTGGTTTTCACATATAGAGTACGATCACGCTTGACCAACTCTAAGTGGCCATCCTTTGTTTTGCGGTATTCATCGCTGTAGAAGTATTCAAGTTTGCCGAATTCGAAGTTTTTGCGATCTTCCAATGGCTGCTCGCCAATCAGATGTTTGACCATCCCATGGTGGCCTTTCTTTTGTGCTGTTATAGCCTTTTCATATTGGTCCATGAAGTTTGCGGTGATGTCACACTCTTCGGTGCGTGCAAAGCGATTGAATGCAGTGATCGGAAGCCGCTTGTCGTTGGTGATCCATGCGTATTTCTCCCCTAGACGCTCCCCCTCCAGCAGAATATCGAGCATGGAGCGCATTCTCGGGTCACCGCGCAGAGGGCCGTCTCCGGTGTAACGCATGGCCAATACTCGGGCTTCGAAAACCGCCGGATCTACGTCGGGAAACTCGGCTTTCAGGCAGTCAAGCGCCATCTCCGTGCGATTGGGAATAGGCACCTGTATGGAAGAAGAGATATCCGTCAACGATTTCAGATGGTTGTTGTAAGCCACCCTGACCTGTTCGATTTGTGAAGGTGTAGGTTCGCTGTTATGGCGGGACAGCAGGTTTCGGGTTATCCCCCAAAGTATCAAGGCATCGCGCTGGGCCGTTTGAACGGCGTGGGTGTTGGCCGGCAAGGACTCTGCTGCAATCAGCACTTCGGCATACGTCATGCCGGAAACCCGGCCGGGCGTCTGGGCTTCGATTTTGGCGGCGGCGATGGTCAACTGGACCCACAGGGTACTGCCGAACGTCACCCTGGCAGGGATATCCTTGATGAGCAGTTGTGGGGCCGCCCGGGACAACAAGAGGTGCATCACCAGTTTCACGATGTTGGGTGTCGCTCGGTTTTTCTGGATCAGATGAGCACTCAGCTTTTCAAGTACCGATGAGGCGGATTGCCCCCAGTGCTCGGGGGCCGCCAGGTCGAAATCGGTTATTCTGTTGCTGACTTGCCCCCCGCTGATGCTCCAGGGGTCCAGTACGGTGTGAATAGCGGCCAATATATAGTCGTACACACTGGTGCTTGAAGAGACGCCACCCAAGTGCGCTTGCAGGGCTCGTCCCAATTCCTGGGACCTAGGGGCGTCGAGCAACTTCTGCAACGCTGCTTCAGGATTTTGCAGGTCGCTTTGCGTCACCGAACTGCCGTTCAGCAAGTATGTCAACGTACCTTTGTCAACGTCCGGTAGCGGCAGGTCGGATAAGCCAGTGTCGCGGCTGAACATGAACTGGTAGACCTTTTGCTTATCCTGCTCTGACATCGGTATTGGCCAGGACAGTGCTCCACCGAGATTCCCCAGAGGGAACTGCGCGGCTTTTTGCTCCAATACACGGGCCAGCGCCCTGGCGTCATCGATTTGACGTGGCAGATCAAAGCCGAGGTCGGTAATGACGGTAGCCAGCGTCGGCGGCGTAGTTTGTGCCGAGGCGTAGGATGAGTCCGGGTGAGGTTCCAGAGTGGTTCTGTTCAACCAGGACAAAAGCCCGAAATCAATCCAGGTTTTCGGAAGATCAACGTTCATCCTTCTTGAAATACTTCCATTCACCGAGGGGTCAAGCTTCTGAAGTTGCTCAGCCACTTTCCGCACATTTTCCTGGTCTGCCAGTTGTCTGCGCAGGGTGGCGAGAGGCGGCGCTTGAACTGCTGGAGTGGGTTGGGCATTGGTCGTTGCTGGCGCGCTTGAGGTGCTTTGCGCTTCAAATTCAGCGGCTTTGACGAAGAAAGGGGAGGCGGGGATGTTTACTACAGAAGTCATGCTCATTAGGTCTGCCTTGGCGGGTCAAAAAGGACGCCTTCCAATAGGTCTTCCGTGTTCCTGAGGCGCATTTATGAGTGTCAGAACAAGCGAGGTGCGTTCCGTGCTCTGTTTGAACCTATGTAAATGGGCGAATGAAATAGACCTGATTGCGCACGAAACTCGACATGCATTGAGTAGGCAATCGCTTCGAATCAACGCACAAACATAGCCTTGACCCTTGTTGTTCGGGCAAACTCCCCCTTTTTCGCATTTGGCCAAGGCATCCCCATGACTCCCACGTCGTCCGTCGATGAAAAGAGCTTTCGTACTCTGTTGAGCCGTAACGTGGCCCTACCCTTGGGCGTGGGGGTGCTCAGTGCGGTATTTTTCGTCTGCCTGATTACCTATCTGCTTTCGGTGATCCAGTGGGTGGAGCACACCGATCGGGTCATCAATAACCTCAATGAGACGTCCAAGCTGACAGTTGACCTGGAGACCGGCATGCGCGGTTTTCTGATCTCCGGTGACGAGCATTTTCTCGACCCTTATGAAGTGGCCAAGCCGCGAATCATTGCCGACCTGCGTAATTTGCAAGACCTGGTGGCAGACAACCCCCAGCAGGTCGACCGCCTCAAACGCCTGGAAGCCTTGCAGAACGAGTGGAACACCTACGCCCAGTCGATGATTGATATGCAGCGCCAGAACGGTGACTACCGTGGCGCCGTCAAGGCTGGCCGTGGCAAACGCCTGACGGACGAGATTCGCCGGGAGTACGAAGACGCGGTGGCGATGGAGCAGCAGTTCCGCATCACCCGTAACCAAGAGGTCACCCGCACGACGGTGCTCAGCGTCACCCTGTACCTGGTGTTCGTACTGGGACTGAGTGGGTTTCTTGCTTATATCGGTAGAAAGAATTTAGTTTCACTTTCAGACAGTTACAGTAATAACCTCGCGTCACAACAGAAGATTGCGCGACGCCTCGAACAGCAAGCCTGGCTACGCAATGGCCAGACCGAACTGGCTGAACAGGTGCTTGGCCAGCTGACCCTGAACATGCTCGGGCGCAACATCCTGCAGTTCTTCGCTCAGTACATGGGCTCGGCCGTTGCCGCTTTGTATGTGCGCGATGAGCACGGCGGCCTCAAGCGCGTGGCCACTTATGGGTTCTCCCGCGAGCAAGAGCAGCAGGAGCAGTCGATCTATAGCGACGAAGGCATCGTCGGGCAGGCCGCCCAGCTGGATCGCCTGATTCGCCTGGACGATGTGCCGGTGGATTACTTCAAGGTCAGCTCCGGCCTGGGCGAAGGCGCTACCCGCAGCGTGCTGGTGATGCCGACCAGCGATGAAGACCGCGTCAACGGTGTGGTTGAACTGGGCTTCCTGCGTGCGCTGGATGAGCGCGATGTCGAACTGCTGGAACTGATCGCCGGCAATATCGGCACCTCTATCGAAGCCGCCCGCTATCGCCAGCGCTTGCAGGAAGTACTGGCCGAAACCCAACAGCTCAACGAAGAGCTGCAAGTGCAGCAGGAAGAACTCAAGACCGCCAACGAAGAGCTGGAAGAACAGTCGCGTATCCTCAAGGAATCCCAGGCCCACCTGGAAACCCAGCAGGCCGAGCTTGAGCAGACCAACGAGCAACTGGCCGCGCAGACCCAGACCCTTGCCGAGCAGCGCGACGCCATGGATCGCAAGAATATCCAGCTCAACCAGGCCCAACTGGAGCTCGAAGATCGCGCCGATGAGTTGCAACGCTCCAGCAAATACAAGTCCGAGTTCCTCGCCAACATGTCCCACGAGCTGCGCACCCCACTGAACAGCTCGTTGATCCTGGCCAAGTTGCTGGCAGAAAACCCCCAGGAAAACCTCAGCGCCGAGCAGGTCAAGTTTGCCGAGTCGATCTATTCGGCCGGCAACGACTTGCTCAACCTGATCAACGACATTCTGGATATTTCCAAGGTTGAAGCCGGCAAGCTGGAAGTGCGCCCGGAGAACTCCAGTGTGGTACGCCTTGTCGACGGCTTGCGGGGCATGTTCGAGCCGCTGGCGGCAGATCGCAAGCTGGGCTTTGAGGTGGACGTGCAGGAGGGTGCACCGACTTTGCTGTTTACCGACCGGCAGCGTCTGGAGCAGATCCTCAAGAACTTGTTGTCCAACGCCATCAAGTTCACCGAACAGGGTGAGGTCAGCCTGACGGTCTCCAGGGCGCCAGGGGAGGGCATTGCCTTTACCGTGCGCGACTCTGGCATCGGTATCGCCCTGGACCAGCAGGAAAGCATCTTCGAAGCCTTCCGCCAGGCTGATGGCACCACTAATCGCCGTTATGGCGGCACCGGCCTGGGCCTGTCCATTTCCCGCGACCTGGCGGCGTTGCTCGGCGGCTACATCAGCGTGACCAGCGAAACAGGCAAAGGCAGCATTTTCACGCTGGTATTGCCGGAGCAGTACGTGGAGCGTGAGGAAGACGCAGCACCTATCGAGCAACCGCGCCAAGCCGTGGTCGCGCCAAACCCTGCGCCGGTGAAGATTTCTGCGCTGCCAGTCACTGATACCCAGCAGATCCCACGTTGTGCCGATGACCGTGAAAAGGCCCCTTTCAGCACCCGCTGCATCCTGGTGGTGGAAGACGAACCCAACTTCGCGCGCATCCTGTTCGACCTGGCGCATGAGCTGGGCTACCACTGCCTGGTCGCCCACGGCGCCGACGAAGGCTACAGCCTTGCCGAGGAATACATCCCGGACGCGATCCTTCTGGACATGCGCCTGCCAGACCATTCCGGGCTGACCGTGCTGCAGCGTCTCAAAGAGCACGCCAACACCCGCCACATCCCCGTGCACGTGATTTCCGTGGAAGACCGCGTCGAAGCTGCCATGCACATGGGCGCCATCGGCTATGCGGTCAAACCCACCACTCGTGAAGAGCTCAAGGACGTGTTCGCCCGCCTGGAAGCCAAGCTGACCCAGAAGGTCAAGCGCGTGCTCCTGGTAGAGGACGATGATCTGCAACGTGACAGCATTGCCCGCCTGATCGGCGACGATGACATCGAGATCACTGCCGTAGGCTTTGCCCAGGAAGCCCTCGACCTGCTGCGCAACAACATCTACGACTGCATGATCATCGACCTCAAGTTGCCGGATATGCTCGGCAATGAGCTGCTCAAACGCATGGCCACCGAAGACATCTGCTCGTTCCCGCCGGTAATCGTCTATACCGGGCGCAACCTGACCCGCGATGAAGAAGCTGAGCTGCGCAAGTATTCCCGCTCGATCATTATCAAGGGTGCACGCTCACCTGAACGCCTGCTGGATGAAGTCACACTCTTTCTGCACAAAGTCGAATCCCAGCTGTCCCATGACCGCCAGAAGATGCTCAAGACTGCCCGCAGCCGCGACAAGGTCTTCGAGGGGCGCAAGATCCTGCTGGTGGACGACGATGTACGCAATATCTTCGCCCTGACCAGCGCCCTGGAGCACAAGGGCGCCGTAGTGGTTATCGGACGTAACGGACGCGAAGCTATCGACAAGCTCAACGAAGTCGAGGATGTCGACCTGGTATTGATGGACGTCATGATGCCCGAGATGGACGGTTACGAGGCCACGGCCTTGATCCGCCAGGACCCGCGCTGGAAAAAACTGCCGATCATTGCGGTGACGGCCAAGGCCATGAAAGACGATCAGGAACGCTGCCTGGCGGCCGGGTCCAACGACTATCTGGCCAAGCCGATTGACCTGGACCGTCTGTTTTCGCTGATTCGCGTATGGCTACCGAAGATGGAACGTATTTAAGTGGAGCAGTGTTTTTTGGACAAAAGCAGCGACATTGAGCTGCGCCTGTTGATTGAGGCGATTTACCTCAAGTACAGCTACGACTTTCGTGACTACTCCGGTGCGTCGGTCAAACGGCGCGTGGCCCACGCCTTGCGCCAGTTCGACTGCGCGACTATTTCGGCGCTGCAGGAGCGAGTGCTGCACGACCCGGCAGCGTTCATGCAGTTGCTGCAATTCTTGACGATCCCGGTGAGCGAAATGTTTCGCGACCCGTCGCACTTCCTCGCCATCCGCCAGGAAGTGGTACCGCTGCTCAAGACCTACCCGTCGATCAAGATCTGGATCGCCGGCTGCAGCACGGGCGAGGAGGTATACTCCATGGCCATCCTGTTGCGCGAAGAGGGGTTGCTGGAGCGCACGATCATCTACGCCACGGACATCAATCCGGCATCGCTGGAGAAAGCCAAGCAGGGCATCTTCTCCCTTGAGAACGTTCGCGCCTACACAGCCAATTATCAGCAGGCAGGTGGGCAGCGTTCATTTGCCGACTATTACACCGCAGCCTACGATTATGCGATCTTCGACAAGACGCTGCGCGAGAACGTGACCTTCGCCGACCACAGCTTGGCGACCGACAGTGTATTCTCAGAAACACAATTAATTTCATGTCGTAACGTATTGATTTACTTCAATAAAAAGTTGCAGGATCGAGCATTCGGATTGTTTCATGAGTCGCTGTGTCATCGTGGCTTTCTCGTCTTGGGCAGCAAGGAAACCCTGGATTTTTCTGCCTACAGCAAGCAATTCGAACCCTTGGTCAAACAGGAACGGATCTACCGAAAATCATGAGCGAGGCGCATGACCCCCCGATGCGTGGGATTGAAGCTATCGTTGTCGGCGCTTCCGCCGGCGGCGTTGAGGCCTTGCTGAGCATTTTTGGTGAGCTGCCTGTGACCTTCAGCCTGCCGATCATCGCCGTGCTGCACCTGCCGGATGAGCGTCGCAGCCAGTTGGCAGAAGTCTTTGCGCGGCGCCTGAGCATTCCGGTCAAGGAAGCCCGGGACAAAGAGGCGGTCGAAGCGGGCACCTTGTATTTTGCCGGGCCTGGTTATCACTTGTCGGTGGAACATGACCGCAGCCTGTCCCTGAGCCAGGAAGACCGTGTGCACCACTCACGGCCCGCCATCGACTACCTGTTTGCCTCGGCTGCCGATGTGTATGGGCCGCGCCTGCTGGCGATCCTGTTGACCGGCGCCAACCAGGACGGCGCGCAGGGGCTGGCCCACGTCAAGCAATCCGGCGGCACCACCATCGTGCAGGATCCCAAGCAGGCACGGATCGCCGTGATGCCCCTGGCGGCCCTGGCCTTGCATACACCTGACCATATTCTTTCCTTGAGCCAGATCGGCTCATTGCTGGCTTCCCTGGAACCCTTCCCATGTTAAGTACTGTCCAGGCCAAACTGCTGATCGTCGACGATCTGCCGGAAAACCTGCTGGCCCTTGAAGCGCTGATCAAGCGCGAGGATCGCCAGGTCTTCAAGGCATTGAGTGCCGACGAGGCGTTGTCCTTGTTGCTGGAACACGAATTCGCCATGGCGATTCTCGACGTGCAGATGCCCGGCATGAACGGTTTCGAACTGGCCGAACTGATGCGCGGCACCGAAAAGACCAAGAACATTCCCATTGTGTTCGTCAGCGCCGCCGGCCGCGAACTCAACTATGCCTTCAAGGGCTATGAAAGCGGGGCGGTGGACTTCCTGCACAAGCCGCTGGACATCCACGCGGTCAAGAGCAAGGTCAATGTGTTCGTCGACCTGTATCGCCAGAGCAAGGCGATGAAGCTGCAAGTCGAGGAACTAGAGCGCAGCCGCCGCGAGCAGGAGCTGTTGCTCACGCGCCTGCAAGCTACACAGGCCGAGCTGGAGCAGGCGGTGCGTATGCGAGACGACTTCATGTCGATTGTCGCCCACGAAGTGCGTACGCCTCTGAACGGGCTGATTCTGGAGACCCAGCTGCGCAAGATGCACCTGGCCCGTGACAACGCCGCCGCGTTTACCCTGGACAAGATGCATGCGATGGTCGACCGCGATGAGCGGCAGATCAAAAGCCTGATCCGCCTGATCGAAGACATGCTCGATGTGTCGCGCATCCGCACCGGCAAGCTGTCCATACGCCCGGCGCGTTTTGATCTGGCGCAACTGGTGCGCAACCTCGTACATAACTTCGAACCACAGGTCGCCGCTGCCGAGTCGTCGATGCAGTTGGTGGCCGACGAGGCTGTGGAAGGCAACTGGGATGAGTTTCGTATCGAGCAGGTGATTACCAACCTGCTGACCAATGCCCTGCGCTACGGGGCTAAAAGCCCGGTGGATGTGCGGGTGTATACCGAGCATGGCGAGGCGCGCGTTGAAGTACGCGACCGTGGCATTGGTATCAGTGAAGCCAACCAGAAGCGCATTTTTCAGCAGTTCGAACGGGTTTCTGCCAACCATGCCGCCGCTGGCCTGGGCCTGGGGCTGTTTATTTCCGAGCAGATTGTTGCCGCCCATGGCGGCACCATTGAGGTCGAGAGCCAGATAGGCGAGGGCGCCCTGTTTCGGGTGTGCCTGCCCCTTGAGGCGGCTGCGTGAAATCAATCGTCAGCTCAACGCAACCTCTGCGTGACCCCATGGTCGTAACTGCAGCAATTGACCGGACAAAGGCTTCCCATGAGTGAAGATGCGCAAGATGTCGTACTGATCGTCGAGGATGACGAATCCATTATGTTTGTGCTGGGTGAATACCTGGCAGGTTTGGGCTACCGGGTCTTGAAGGCAATCGATGGGGAGCAGGCCTTTGAAATCCTAGCGACCAAGCCGCACCTGGACCTGATGGTCACCGATTATCGCCTGCCTGGCGGGATTTCCGGGGTGCAGATTGCCGAGCCGGCGCTCAAGCTGCGACCGGAATTGAAAGTGATTTTTATCAGCGGCTACCCGCAGGAAATCCTCGACTGCAACAGCCCGATCACGCGCAATGCACCTATCCTCGCCAAGCCGTTTGATTTGGATACGTTGCAAGAGCATATCCAGCGTTTGCTTGCATAAGTACACGTCCTCCACCGCGAGGGAAAATCCTCGCGGATGAGTCCAACATCAGCCGATGGAGTAATAACTTCAGGTTGGGCAACTCTGCTCACCCGGTGAAAGGCTGACTCAAGCAAAAAGGTAGTGGCAACATTCATATCGATCTTGGTTTTTTAAGCGAGGAAAGTGGTAACAATGTCGGATGACATAACGAAAGTATATTTCAGCCTGTCATGACGGCCTTTTGCCAAGGCGGCGTCGAAATATCGTTGCTTTATATATCCTGATCGGAACCTTCTGACAGATTCAGCCCATTAATCTCGTCGGCGATGAGCCACATTCATCACTGACTTTATTAATTTGTCTTTCAGAAGGTTGACCCATGACCCTATCCAATATTTCCTCAAGCAACCGCCTGTCTGATCCGGTAATGAACTCGTACCCGCTTTCTATCGAGGCGCCCATACAACAAGCCCAAGCCACCGGGGAAACTGGCGATAGGCGGCTGTTGGAGCTTTATGCGAGTGCCATACGCCAAGCAACGCAGACAAACACGGGCGATGAAACAATTGACAATATTCCTAATGACTCGCGGTTTGGCGCATGGTGGCAGCAACTGTACAACGCTACCCATAGCCCGGTTTTCCTGGAATGGGCGAAATCGAAGAATATCGATACCTCACAAGCCATCACCATCAACCCTCACAGTGACGTGCTGACCGTTACGATCAATGGCGAACGTACTGAATTGCGCGGTTCGGAACAAGGCCCCGGCTGGCGGGAGGCTACGGGCCCGATCATGGTGGCCGCGAAAGCGTTGGGGTCTTCCACCGTCGACGCGCCAACCCGCCCAGCGCTGGCGCCGTTGATTCTGGTTGCTCGATTTTATGGTGAGGTACTGCTGCCTTACAGAAAAGAAGAAGTGCTCGCCCGAGCCACGCAGCTTGAACATAATCAGGAATTCGATGTGTTGGGAGCTGAGACTTATGTCGATCTTGGCGCTCAATCGCCCGAGATACTGGAACAGCAAAAGCGCGAGCTAGGCGATAGCGCCAACAAATTCGCGTTGCTTGAAAAACTGAAGAAATTCAACCACGTCCATCCTCAGTTCCTTGCCGGGTATCTGGCCGATACACGGGTCTCGGCCCACCCAGACTCATCCTACCGAGAAGACACTCAACAGCCCGACGCCAGTCTGCAAGACCTGCTTCATGCAAACGGCTGGTACGTGCCAAATAATGTGGACGAACTGAAAAATCTGATCCATGTTCTGGGCTCCCCTGCATTGCCTCAAACAACCGACGGAAACTTTGCCGGCGCATTGGCATGGCCCACGCCAATGTCCGCCGAGGACCAGTCTGAACTGGTGCGCATAGTCATTGACAACCAGCCGCCATTGCCTGGCTTGAGCAGCGACGCTCGGCTTGGCAGCGCTGATGTGTTGGGGGCATTGGTAAAGCAGGTCCCCCGCGCCGTACTCGATCAAGGGGATCCAGTCGCCACCGTAGAATGGATCCTCAACAGCGGTGTGGGCCAAAAATTAGGCACGGAGCTGAAAAAGCGAATGGGGGAGGTGGCGCAACACTCCACACCACGGGAAGTATTGTTGACGGTATTGGCTGTGACACTGGACTCACAAAGTCTGGTTGAGGCAAAACCCGATCACATTGCCGGGTTTAATCTCACCGCGCCCGAGTTCAATCACCAGCCCTTGTCCGTCATCAAACAAGGGCTGATCGATCATCTGGTGCAGACCAACAAAACCACACCAGAGGCCGCGCCAGTTGCAGCAATGCTTCTACTGAGTCGTGCCGCACCAGAGCTATGTGTCAAAGACATTCCCGAAGACGTGACCTATCTCTCAGCTAACTGGCTCAAGCTCAAGGCAGCGGTAGGCCGGCTCGAAGCAACCAGCCCGGGTGCCGCGACACGCATGAGCTTTAGCGAAATTGTTAATTTCGACGCTATTGAGCCTATTACAGACCATGAGCAAGAGATTCAAACGCTGACGGCCTTGCCTGGGCTCCGCGAATGGGGCAAAGCTCATGGCAAGCTCTCGATAACAAAGGAGCATACAGCTCAACAGCTGGAAGAAACCCAGAAGGCATTCAGTCAGGAGCAACAGCAGATATTGAGCGCCGCTGACGTATTGACGTCCTCACCCCCGACGCAGCGTTCTATAGCACTGGCCGAGCTCAAGGCGCACTTCGGTGAGGACATGCCGTTTGAAGAAAAGAGTATCCGTAGCCACGTCACTCGGACGGATGGCTACAGGTTAACTCCATCGCTTACATTAGATCCTGAAGGCAGTTATTCATTGCTGGACCTTTATCTGGCGAAGAAGGCAGGGTTGACGGTGGGTTGGTACTCCACCAACCCCAAGATTACTGAAACAGTCATCAATAAACTTTTAACGTTGCCGGATCCGATAACAAAACACAGCGAGGTGTTCGATCAGTACGCCGAGGATTTGTCGCAGGCCTGGAGTACAGTGACAAAAAAGCTTATTTCCAACTTGCCTCTGGAAGACCGCAAAAACATCGAATGGGGCGATTTGGAGTTTTATGAAAAAGGTCAGACAACGCGTACGGAAACAATCGCAGGCCGTGCGGGAACTCTACACTATTCCAACGGTTTTTCACGGCCTAAAGAAGACAGGTCACTGATTATTAAAACCGTTCGTAACGGTGTCGAGACTTACTATGAGTTTGATCCTCAACGCAAGGCGATACGAAAACGAGACGATTGGAAGGACACCTTCCATGAGGGGCCTCAAGGTCCAGAGACTGAAATCCAGTACGGCGGTCTTGGCAAACAATTCACCGTTGATACCATTCGAAAACATCCGGCCTCTGATGACGCCGCCACTAGGCGGGGAGCCCCAGAGAACGAAGATTTCCTACCTGATTCATTTTCCAGTGACCGAAGTAATTTTTTGGGCATGCTGCTCTCTAAAAACATTATAAGATCCTACGGCATGGAGGAGGTGAAGGCCTCCACTCGCGAAGTAACAACGTTTGATCAAGAAAAAGAAAAACAGACGTTTTTTCGTAACCTGATCCTGGGTTTAATCCCCGGAGGGTCTGCCGTGTGGAATTTGGCACACGGCAATTACAAAGATGCAGCTGCGGATATCATTTTTGATATCGTGTTATACGCCGCCACCGCAGGGCTAGGAAAGCCGGTTAGTGGAGCATCTCGTGCGGGGTCAAGCCACTTCGGAAAGTTCCTGACTGCTGGTAAATCGACAGCTGGCGTGGGTAACTTGCTTAGGTCGACAACAAACGGTGGGGGGAAACTGGTATCCACAGGCCGTCAGTGGTTCGGCAGGTTGACAGGATCCTCCGACAGTGTCGACTTACTTAAGCTCTCCAATAGACACGATATTGCAATAGGTACTTATAAACCGCTCAACGGCGAGCCAATATCGAACGTCGCTGCGAAGTTCGATGAGGCGACTGGCAGATGGTCACCTTATGATGTAACCAAAAACAAAGTCTATGGCAAACCCCTGGAAAACTTCACCCCTGAAACCGCCAGGTATTTTGAGGACAGCTTGGGCGTTGCAGATGATGTTGCAGATGGCGTCGGTGAAGTGGTACGCCGCAGAAAAAAAACCAATCACCTGGAAAAAAGCCTGGCCAATGATCGCGCAATACATTTAGGGCGCGAAATCAAGGACTTCAAGGTGCTCGGCGATGGTATTTTTTGCTATGTGGATAAATATAAAGGCGTGGAGAGGCTTAATATCTGTGCCCATGGCGTCAATCCGAACTTTAAACAACTTCTCACTGATGAGCCAATGAGTATGTTTTTTAATGGTAAGAAGAACACGCCCGCTGATCTGCTGGAGCATCTTCGCGCTTCGGGTATTAGCCCTGAAAAGTTCAACAATGTACGCTTGTTGATGTGTCACTCAGCCAATGGTTCTGCCAATTCTTTTGGGAGTCAGTTTGGGAAATTAATAAAGCGTGATGTCAAGGCGTTTCAAGGGCCTGTTCGTGCGTATGTCGTGCCTGAACATGTTGATGCTTTAAAGGCAGATATAAACCTGACAAGTCCCGGAGCTTCAACCGCTGATATTAACCAGAGGATCTACAATCAGCTTCAGCTGAATTTATCTCTTGGCACAAGTAAAACCAGCTCTAAAGGAATTAGCGGCTCTCGGTCTGGAAAGGAAATACCCTTTTATTATCGCCCAGTAAAGTTTAAGGCAAGCTAAAACATGATCAGCCCCTTCGTCACAGCGAAAGGGCTGTCAGTTCTGATAAAGGCCCTTACTCCCGAATCATCTCCCGTACTGTGGCCGTTAATAAATCAAACGTAAACGGCTTGGTGATCAACTGCATCCCTGGGTCCAGGAAACCACCGCGCACCGCTGCGTGTTCGGCATAGCCTGTAATGAACAACACCTTGAGTTCAGGTCGAATTTGCCGGCCGATTTCCGCCAATTGCCGGCCATTCATACCGGGTAACCCGACATCGCTGATCATCAGGTCAATGCGTTGTTCGGACTCAATGATTGGCACCGCCGTATTCGCGTCCTCAGCCTCGATAAACCCATAACCCAGTTCCTTGAGCACGGCGCTGACCAGCACCCGTACTGCGGGGTCATCCTCGACGATCAACACCGTTTCCCCTGCATTGGCAAACGGTAGCAAAGTCGGATTGAGCGGTTCCTGGGCTTGGGGCTCGCCGATAAAACGCGGTAGGAACAAGCTGACCGTGGTGCCTTTGTTGACTTCGCTGTGGATGGTCACATGCCCACGAGACTGGCGAGCGAAGCCATAGATCATTGACAGCCCCAGCCCGGTGCCCTGGCCGATGGGTTTGGTGGTGAAAAACGGATCGAACACACGGCCCATCAAGTGTTGCGGTATGCCGCAACCGTTGTCGCTGACACTCAGCTCTACGTAATCGCCCGGTGTCAGGGAGCCGTAGGCGGCGGTGAAGACACTGTCGAGGTGGCGATTGGTGGTTTCCACCCTGAGCGTGCCCCCCGTGGGCATCGCGTCGCGTGCATTGATTACCAGGTTGAGCAGGGCGCTTTCGAGTTGGTTCGGGTCGGCTTCGGCTGTCCACAACACCTCGCTCAAGCGCATGTCCAAGCTGATACTTTCGTTGATGCTGCGTTGCAGCAACTCGCCCATGGAAATGACCAACTGATTGATCTGCACGGGTTTGGAATCCAGCGATTGTCGACGGGAGAACGCCAACAGTCGGTGGGTAAGGCTGGCCGCACGGTTGGCGGAGGTCACGCCCAGGTCGATCAGGCTGTCCAGGTCATCCAGCTTGCCGCGGGACACGCGCCTGCGCAGCAATTCCAGGCTGCCGATAATGCCGGTGAGCATATTGTTGAAGTCATGGGCGATACCGCCGGTCAACTGGCCGACGGCTTCCATTTTCTGCGATTGGCGCAACGCTTCTTCGTTGTTGCGCAGTTGCGCAGTGCGTTCTTCCACTTGCTGTTCGAGGGTTTCCAGGGTGCGCTGCAAACGCAGTTCGCTCTGGCTCAAGTCGATCAGCCGGTCGCGCGCTTCGTATTGGCGTCGACGACCGCGCAGTGCAGTACTGACCAGACTGATAAGCGTCACAGGATGGAATGGGCGCTCAAGGAACGTGACGTTGCCCAGTAGCCCGCTCAAGTGTGAAGAGCCATTTTGTTCACTGCCGCCGTGATGGGTCATCAACACAATGGGCAGGTCCGACCAGGCCGGCTGTCGGTGCAGGAACTCCAGCAAAGGTTCCAGGTTCACGCCACGCAAGGCTTCAGCCGCAATGATGAGCAGGCCGGCACCCTCGTTCAGCGCTGCGCACAAATCCTCAAGACTGCCGGCAACCACACCTTGGTAACCGGCTTCATTGAGCATCATCAGCGCGAGTGAGCTGTCTCGCCCCAGGGGCGCAAGGATGATGGCTCGTTCGAAGGCAGAAGGAGGCGGGGTCACACGTCCTCTTCCTTGAGCAGGGGTGAACCGGCGCCCATGTAGGTCGGAATGCCGCGCAACACGCCCTGGAAATTATCCAGTGGTTGGCCTACGGTCATGCCGCGACTGCTGATACGGTACTCACGTATGGTCGACTCGTGGGAACCCGTGCGTTTCTTGATAATGGAAATCGCGCGGCGGACCTTGCCCAGTGCTTCGAAATAACGCAGCAGGATAACGGTGTCGGCCAGGTAGGTGATGTCTACCGGGGTTTGCATATCGCCGACCAGGCCGTGCTGGGCAACGGTCATAAAGGTCGCAGCGCCGCGGCGGTTGAGATAGAGCAGCAGTTCGTGCATATGCAGGATCAGTGCATTTTCTTCCGGCATCGCCGCTTGATAACCATTGATACTGTCAATTACCACCGTCTTGATGCCGCGTTCGTCCACACAACGTCGTACCCGATGGGAAAACTCACCCGGGGACAACTCGGCCGCGTCCACCTGTTCGATCAACAGATTGCCGGTAGCTTGCATAGCCTCCAGGTCAATACCCATGTTCCTCATGCGCTCGAACAGCAGACCCATCTCTTCGTCAAAGATGAACAGTGCCGCCTTTTCTCCGCGCTCTACGGCGGCGGCGGCAAAAATCATCGAGATCAAGGATTTGCCGGTACCGGCCGGACCGAGGATCAGACTGCTGGAGCCGGTCTCGACACCGCCGCCCATCAAGGCATCCAGTTCGGCAATGCCGCTGCTCATGGTTTGCCGTACATAGCCACCACGGTGCTCGGCCGCTACCAGACGCGGGAACACATGTACACCGTCGCCCATGATGGTGAAGTCGTGGAAGCCGCCCCGGTATTTCTGCCCGCGGTACTTCACGACTCGCACACGACGGCGTTCGGCGCCGTAGTCAGGGGTCAACTCTTCCAGGCGGATGACGCCGTGAGCCACGCTGTGCACGGTTTTGTCGAGAGACTCGGTGGTCAGGTCATCGAGCAGCAGCACCGTGGCGTCATAACGCACGAAGTAGTGCTTGATCGCCAGGATTTGCCGGCGATAGCGCAGCGAGCTTTGCGCCAGCAGACGGATCTCCGACAGGCTGTCGACTACCACGCGGGTCGGTTTGACGCGTTCCACCACTTCGAAAATCTGCCGAGTGGCTTCGCCCAGCTCCAAGTCGGAGGAATACAGCAAGCTCTGCTGATGCTCTGCATTGAGCAAGCTTTCGGGCGGGGTCAATTCGAAGATATGGATATTGTCGTCCAGGTCCCAACCGTGGGACTTGGCACCTTGGCGCAGTTCCCGCTCGGTTTCTGACAAGGTGATATACAGCGATTTTTCACCGTTTTTCGCCCCTGCCTGCAAAAAGTGCAGGGCGACGGTGGTTTTACCGGTGCCCGGCTCACCTTCAAGGAGAAACAAATGGCTACGTGATAGCCCGCCGGAAAGAATGTCATCAAGACCTTCGATGCCGGTGGCCGCCTTTTCACTTAAAAGCGCATTGGATGTAGACAAGAAGTGCCCTCAGGTCACGTACAAGTTGGGTGCACGCCGAAGGGGCGCGCCATATTCACTTGACCGTATCGGCATGTGGCGGTTCAACGTTTCTTAAGAATTGCAGTCGTGTAGGAGCGCGCAAGCTCGTTCCTACAGGCCTTGCTGTAAGGCTGGATCATCCGGGTTCTGCTGCTCCAACTGTGCCAGCAGCACCTGGACGTTCTGCAATTGGCCGCTCTCTTTCCAGTAATTGACCAGCAGTACACGTGCTTTGCGATTGGCCGGGTGGCGCTGAACGATCTCTTCCAACTGGCGCTGGGCCGCCTCCAGTTCATCCTGGTCGTGCAGTGTGGTGGCCAGGTCAAAGCGATAATCCTGGTTGTCCGGCTCAAGCTCCACCGCCTTGGACAGGCCGAGCAAGGCATAGGGGCGCTCGCCGTGGTGCAGCAACCACATGCCCAAGGCGTGTTGCAGGTAGGCCGACTCCGGATGCGCCGCCAATTGCTGCGCCAACAGTTGGCGCGACTCCTCGCTCTTGCCTTGCTTGTCCAGCAGTTCGATTTGCGCCACGCCTGCTTGCAGGTTGTCCGGCTCCAGGCGCATTGCCTGTTCCAGAGCGTCTTGCGCCGGTGCCAGCATCGCGCTGTGGATGTACAGGCGCGCCAGTTGGATCCAGCCTTGCGCGGTTTCGGGCTGGGCCTTGAGGGTTTTCACAAACTCGTCGAGTACCTGCTGCAAGGGGCCGAAATACAAGCCCAGGGTGTCCGGCGACAGACCGAGCAGGGCATTGGCCGCAGCAAAGCGCACAGCCTGTTCGGGATCATCCAGTACCGGACCGAGCAACAGGGTGCGCTGGCCGCTAGGTACCAGGCCGACGATGCTGTGGATCGCCGCTTCGCGAACCATTGCAGATTCATCGGCCAGGTCTTTATCCGCCAGCTTCAGCGCTTGGGGGCTGGGGTAATTGGGCAATTGGGCGTGCAGGGCGGCACGGCGCTCAGGCGACAGATCAGGCCGTCCCAACTGTTGGTACAACACGCGCGCAGCGCCCGGCTCACCGTTTTGGGCCTGTTTCAACGCCTTGGAATAACCGTGGGCAATGGCGGGCGCCACGGTGACTTGAGGGGGACGAGAGAAAAACCAAGTGATCGACACGATCAACAACAGGGCGCACAGGCCGATGATGGAGTTACGGCGTGACTTTGACATGCGGGCGTCCGAAAGCTGTGGTTGCTAGTGCAAAGCCATCAGCTTCGGTCAGTGCAGGGCCAGTGTCAAACCGGCGTCAAGTCAGCACGTACTCCACCGGTTGCGGCGCAGCAGGCAAGTCGACTTCACCGAGGGCCGCCAGGATCTCGCGCTCCAGGGTTCGCAGGATGGCATCGCACGGCAGGTCGTTTTCGTCAAAGCCAAACGGGTCTTCCAATTCATCGCCGATCGCATCCAGACCAAAGAAGGTGTAGCTGACGATTGCAGTGAACACCGGCGTCAACCAGCCCAGCGGTTCGGCCATGGCGAAGGGTAACAGGATGCAGAACAGGTAAATGGTGCGGTGTAACAGCAAGGTGTAGGGGAAGGGCAGCGGAGTGGTCTTGATGCGCTCACAGGACGCCTGCACCTGGCTGAGGCCGACTAGCCGAGCTTCCAGCTGGGTGTAGCGCCATTCACTGATCACACCCTGCCGGGCCAGAACGCACAACCGCGCACCGAGCATCTGCAGCACGCTGTCAGGCAAGTTGGGGTGGCTCGCGCGCACGGCAACCCAGGGCTGCATGGCGCGTACCTCATCTTCATGGCGCAAATGCGCGATCAAGCCATGGGCAAAACCGCATAGCTCACGCAACAGCCCGGCCCGCTCGGGGGTATCGCCGAGCACCTGGGTTTCACGAATCAGCGAGCGTACCTCGATGATCATTTGCCCCAGTTGCTTGCGGCCTTCCCACCAGCGGTCATAACAGGCGTTATTGCGAAAACTCATGAAAATCGACAACGACAAGCCCAGCAAGGTAAAGGGCGTAGCGTTGACCTTGGAAAAATAGGCGGGGTGCAGGGTTTCCACCAGCACGATGACTGAAGCCAGCAGCGTGACCAACAGGCTGCGCCAGGCAATGCGCTTGGCAATCGAGCCCTTGAGGGAAAACAGGATGCCCAGCAGGTTGGGCTTGGGGCGAACGATCATGGCAGGCTTCTGTGAGGGTGCAGGCATCAGGGTAGAAGCTGGCTTGCAGAGCGTCCAATCACTTGGATCGACCGTTTGATCGGTGGGACCAATGATCGGCGTAGCCGCCGATAGCAGGATTGGCCAAACCAGTCAGCCAAGTTGAAGGCTTTGACCATTGCCCCTGCAACGCTCTGGAGCGACTATTTCAGCCGATTTATCCAGTTAAAAAGTCCTGAAAATAAAAATACAGAAGGATTGAAACGATGCGTGAGTATTTGGCCGCCACCACCGAGTTTGATTATCAGCGCACTGTCGATGCCGCACTGGCTGGCAACCTGCAGGCGCTCAATGCCTGCGTGGAGTGCTGTGACCGCCACGCGCTGCCAGGGCGCATCGCGTTGTTCTGGGAGGGGCGGGACGGGCGCAGCGCCACGTCGACCTTTACTGAATTGCAGTATCAGGCCGCACGCTTCGCCAATTTCCTCCTGGCCCAGGGCGTCAAGCGCGGCGACAAGGTGGCGGGCCTGCTGCCACGTACGGCCGAGTTGCTGGTGGTGGTGTTCGCAACCTGGCGCATCGGCGCGGTATATCAGCCGCTGTTTACCGCCTTCGGCCCCAAGGCCATTGAACATCGCCTGACCAGCTCCGGCGCGGCGCTGGTGGTCACCGACGCGGTGAACCGCCCCAAGCTGGCCGAAGTCGCCGGCTGCCCGACCATTGTCACGGTCACCGGCGCCAAGGGCGAGGGCATCGTGCGTGGCGACTATAGCTTCTGGGCTGAGCTGCCCAACTACTCCAACGTCTGCGAGCCGGTGTTGCTGGGCGCGGAGGATCCGTTCCTGCTGATGTTCACTTCGGGCACCACCGGTCCCTCCAAAGCACTCTCGGTGCCGCTCAAAGCCATTGTCGCGTTCCAGGGCTATATGCGCGACGCCGTGGACTTGCGCCCTGAAGACGCGTTCTGGAACGTCGCCGACCCCGGTTGGGCCTATGGCATCTATTTCGGTGTGACCGGGCCGTTGTCCATGGGGCATCCGATTACCTTCTACGACGGCCCGTTCACCCTGGAAAGCACCTGCCGGGTCATCAATAAATACGCGATCACCAACCTGACCGGCTCGCCCACGGCGTATCGATTGCTGATTGCCGGCGGCGAGCAGTTCGCCCGTTCAATCAAGGGCAAGCTGCGCATCGTCAGCAGTGCCGGCGAGCCGTTGAACCCGGAGGTGATCCGCTGGTTCGCCGACAACCTGGAGGTGACCATCCACGACCACTACGGTCAGACCGAGCTGGGCATGGTCTTGTGCAATCACCACGGCCTGACGCATCCGGTGCATGTGGGCTCGGCGGGGTTCGCTTCGCCCGGGCACCGCATCGTGGTGCTGGATGACAACCACCAGGAACTGCCAGCCGGGCAGCCCGGCATTCTGGCCATCGACCGCGAGCAATCGCCGATGTGCTGGTTTGCCGGCTACGACGGTGTGAAAACCAAAGCCTTCGTCGGCAACTACTACCTCAGTGGCGATACGGTGGAATTGAACCCCGACGGCAGTATCAGTTTTGTCGGGCGCAGCGATGACGTGATTACCACTTCCGGCTACCGCGTGGGGCCATTCGATGTCGAAAGCGCCCTGGTCGAACACCCGGCGGTGGTCGAGGCCGCCGTGGTCGGCAAACCATGCCCTGAGCGTACTGAACTGGTGAAAGCCTTCGTGGTGATCAGCGAGCAATACCGCGCCACCCCGGAACTGGCCGAAGAGCTGCGCCTGCATGTACGCCAGCGCCTGGCTGCCCATGCTTACCCACGGGAAATCGAATTTGTCAGCGACTTGCCCAAAACCCCGAGCGGCAAGCTGCAACGCTTCATTTTGCGCAATCAGGAAATAGCCAAGGCCCAGGCGGCCGTGGCTTGATCCCTTTCAAAGGAAACAACGATGCAGATTGAAAACAAGGTATTTCTGGTCAGCGGCGGTGCTTCTGGCCTCGGCGCGGCCACGGCTGACATGCTCATCGCGGCCGGCGCCAAAGTCATGCTGGTGGACTTGAACGCTGACGCCGTTGCCGCCAAGGCCACGCAACTGGGCGACAACGCTCGTAGCACCGTGGCAGATATCTGCCAGGAAGCCGCTGCCGAAACTGCCGTGAAGGCAGCGGTGGAGGCGTTTGGTGGTTTGCATGGCCTGATCAACTGCGCCGGTGTCGTGCGCGGCGAGAAAATCCTTGGCAAGAACGGCCCGCATGGGCTGGCCAGCTTTGCCCAGGTGATCAACGTCAACCTGATCGGCAGCTTCAACCTCTTGCGCCTGGCCGCTGCGGCGATCGCAGAAACCGAAGCGAATGCCGACGGCGAGCGCGGTGTGATCATCAATACCGCCTCGGTGGCGGCATTCGATGGGCAGATCGGCCAGGCCGCGTATGCCGCGTCCAAAGGTGCGATTGCCAGTTTGACCTTGCCCGCCGCTCGGGAACTGGCGCGTTTCGGCATCCGCGTGATGACCATCGCCCCGGGCATTTTCGAAACCCCGATGATGGCCGGCATGACTCCGGAAGTTCGCGACTCCCTGGCCGCTGGCGTGCCGTTTCCACCGCGCCTGGGCAAGCCCGCCGAATATGCCGCGCTGGTGCGACATATCCTTGAAAACAGCATGCTCAATGGTGAGGTGATCCGTCTCGACGGTGCCTTGCGTATGGCCGCCAAGTAAGGAGTGCCTGTATGAACGACCCTATTGTGATTGTCAGCGCCGTGCGCACGCCCATGGGCGGGTTCCAGGGCGACCTCAAAAGCCTGACCGCACCGCAGCTGGGCGCCGCAGCGATTCGTGCCGCCGTTGAACGCGCCGGTATCGCCGCCGATGCGGTAGACGAGGTGCTGTTTGGCTGCGTACTGCCGGCCGGGCTCGGGCAGGCACCTGCACGCCAGGCGGCCCTGGGCGCAGGGCTGGACAAGGGCACCCGCTGCACCACCCTGAACAAGATGTGCGGCTCGGGCATGGAGGCGACGATTCTCGCCCACGACTCATTGCGCGCCGGCAGCGTCGATGTGGTGATCGCCGGCGGCATGGAAAGCATGTCTAACGCACCGTACCTGCTGGATCGTGCGCGCAGCGGCTACCGCATGGGGCACGGCAAGGTGCTTGACCATATGTTTCTCGATGGCCTGGAGGATGCCTACGACAAGGGCCGCCTGATGGGCACCTTTGCCGAAGACTGCGCCGAGCACAACGGCTTTACCCGGGAAGCTCAGGATGCCTTCGCCATCGCGTCCCTGACGCGCGCGCAGGAGGCCATCACCCATGGCAGCTTCGCCAGCGAGATCGTCCCGGTGCAGGTCACCGTGGGTAAGGAACAAAAAACCATCCTGCACGATGAACAGTCGCCTAAAGCCAGGCTGGACAAGATCGCCAGCCTGAAGCCGGCGTTCCGTGAAGGCGGCACCGTCACCGCGGCCAATTCCAGCTCGATCTCCGACGGCGCCGCGGCATTGCTGCTGATGCGCGAGTCGGACGCCCATAAACGTGGCCTCAAGCCGTTGGCGGTGATCCACGGGCACGCCGCGTTTGCCGATGAGCCGGGGCTGTTTCCGGTGGCGCCGGTGGGGGCGATACGCACGTTGATGAGCAAGACTGGCTGGCGCCTGGAAGACGTCGACCTGTTCGAAATCAACGAGGCCTTTGCCGTGGTCAGCCTGGTAACCATGAGCAAGCTTGCGATCCCTCACGACAAGGTCAACGTGCATGGTGGTGCCTGCGCCCTAGGCCATCCTATTGGTGCTTCGGGTGCGCGGATCCTGGTGACACTGCTGTCGGCCCTGCGCCAGAAGGGCCTCAAGCGTGGCGTCGCGGCCATTTGTATCGGCGGCGGTGAAGCCACGGCCATGGCCGTTGAATGCCTCTACTAAGGATGACTTATGCTGCCCAATGACGAACAACTGCAAATCAGCGACGCCGCCCGGCAATTTGCCCAGGAACGCTTGAAGCCGTTCGCCGCCGAATGGGATCGCGAGCATCGCTTTCCCAAGGAAGCCATCGCTGAAATGGCCGAACTGGGCTTTTTCGGCATGTTGGTGCCGGAACAGTGGGGCGGTTGCGACACCGGCTACCTGGCCTACGCCATGGCCCTGGAAGAAATCGCCGCAGGTGACGGCGCGTGCTCGACCATCATGAGTGTGCACAACTCGGTGGGCTGCGTGCCGATCCTCAAATTCGGCAATGACCAGCAAAAGGCCCAATTCCTCACGCCCCTGGCCAGTGGCACCATGCTCGGTGCCTTCGCATTGACCGAACCCCAGGCCGGTTCCGATGCCAGCAGCTTGAAGACCCGTGCACGCCTTGAAGGCGATCACTATGTGCTCAATGGCTGCAAACAGTTCATCACCTCCGGGCAAAACGCCGGGATCGTGATTGTGTTTGCCGTCACCGACCCGGCAGCGGGCAAGCGCGGGATCAGTGCCTTCATCGTACCCACTGACTCTGCGGGCTACACCGTGGCGCGAGTCGAAGACAAGCTCGGGCAACATGCTTCCGACACGTGCCAGATCCTGTTTGAAGACGTGAAGGTGCCCGTGGCCAATCGCCTGGGCGAGGAGGGCGAGGGTTACAAGATCGCCCTGGCCAACCTTGAGGGTGGCCGTGTCGGCATCGCTTCCCAGTCGGTGGGCATGGCCCGCGCCGCCTTCGAAGCAGCCCGCGACTATGCCCGTGAGCGGGAAAGCTTCGGCAAACCGTTGATCGAGCACCAGGCCGTCGCCTTTCGCCTGGCGGACATGGCCACGCAAATTGCCGTGGCCCGGCAGATGGTGCATTACGCCGCGGCCCTGCGTGACAGCGGCAAGCCGGCGTTGGTGGAGGCGTCCATGGCCAAGCTGTTTGCTTCGGAAATGGCCGAGAAAGTCTGTTCGGCCGCCTTGCAAACCCTGGGCGGTTACGGTTACCTGAGCGACTTCCCCCTGGAGCGGATCTACCGCGATGTGCGGGTCTGCCAGATTTACGAAGGCACCAGCGATATTCAACGCATGGTCATCTCACGCAATCTATAAGGAGCCGATACATGAGTTATGAAACCATCCTGCTTGACGTCCAGGGCCGCGTCGGGCTGATTACCCTCAACCGCCCGCAGGCGTTGAACGCCTTGAACGCGCAACTGGTCAGCGAACTGAACCAGGCGCTGGATAACCTGGAGGCCAACCCAGAGGTCGGCTGCATCGTGCTCACCGGCTCGAAAAAAGCCTTTGCGGCCGGCGCCGACATCAAGGAAATGGCCGAGCTGACTTACCCGCAGATCTACATGGACGACCTGTTCAGCGACAGTGACCGTGTGGCCAACCGCCGCAAGCCGATCATTGCGGCGGTGAATGGCTTTGCCCTCGGTGGCGGCTGTGAACTGGCGTTGATGTGCGACTTTATCCTGGCCGGTGACAGTGCCAAATTCGGCCAGCCGGAAATCAATCTCGGCGTGCTGCCGGGCATGGGCGGCACCCAGCGCCTGACCCGCGCCGTGGGCAAGGCCAAGGCCATGGAAATGTGCCTGACCGGGCGCTTTATCGACGCCGTCGAAGCCGAGCGTTGCGGGATCGTGGCGCGTATCGTGCCGGCCGATGAGTTGCTGGAAGAAGCGCTGAAAGTCGCTGCCCTGATCGCCAGTAAGTCAGTGCCGATCAGCATGATGGTCAAGGAGAGCGTGAACCGCGCCTTTGAAGTCAGCCTGTCCGAAGGCGTGCGCTTTGAGCGCCGGGTGTTCCACGCGGCGTTTGCGACCCAGGATCAGAAGGAAGGCATGGCCGCATTCGTGGCCAAGCGGGCGCCGGAGTTCAAGGATAAGTAAAACGCTGTGGGAGGGGGCTTGCTCCCGATGGCGGTGGATCAGTCAGCACATCAGCTACTGAACCACGGCCATCGGGAGCAAGCCCCCTCCCACATTTGAACTGCAGCGTTTGACACAGTTTTTTGCAGTGTGTCAGTCAGAGCTGGTAGTGCTTGAGTTCCCTGGCAATCACCATCCGCTGAATCTCGCTGGTGCCTTCGTAAATCTGCGTGATCCGCGCATCCCGGTAGTAACGCTCCACCGGATAGTCTTCCAGATACCCATACCCCCCATGAATCTGCATCGCCTTGGAGCAGACACGCTCGGCCATTTCCGAGGCAAACAGCTTGGCCTGGGAAGCTTCGGACAAGCATGGTTTGCCGGCACTGCGCAGGCGCGCAGCGTGGAGGATCAGCAAGCGTGCTGCGTTCAGCTGCGTTTGCATGTCAGCCAACAGGTTGGCCACGCTCTGATGTTCGATGATCGCCTTGTCGAACTGCACGCGATCCCGGGCATAAGCCAGCGCTGCTTCAAAGGCGGCGCGGGCGATGCCCAAGGCCTGGGCGGCAATACCGATGCGCCCACCTTCCAGGTTGGACAGGGCGATTGCAAGGCCCTTGCCGCGCTCACCCAGCAGGTTGGCTTGTGGCACGCTGCATTGGTTGAGCGTAACGGCACAGGTGTCCGACGCACGGATGCCCATCTTGTGCTCGGTGCGGTCGACCACAAAACCCGGGGTGTCGGTAGGCACCAGAAACGCTGAAATACCCTTCTTGCCCAGTTCCGGATCGGTCACCGCAAACACGATGGCCAACCTGGCGCGCTTGCCGTTGCTGACAAATTGCTTGGCGCCGTTGATCACCCACTGGCCGTCTTTCAATTCGGCACGGGTGCGCAGGTTGTGGGCTTCGGAGCCGGCCTGAGGTTCGGTCAGGCAGAAGCAGCCGATGGCCTGGCCGCTGGCGAGTTCAGCCAGCCATGTGTGTTTTTGCTCAGCTGTGCCGTAGTTGAGGATAGGCCCGCAACCCACTGAATTGTGGATACTCATCAAGGCGCCAGTGGCGCCGTCACCCGCGGAAATTTCCTCCACGGCCAGCGCGTAGGCCACGTAGTCCACATAGGTGCCGCCCCATTCTTCCGGGACCACCATGCCGAGCAGGCCCAGTTCGCCCATCTTCGCCACCAGCGCGTCGTCGATCCACCCGGCTTTCTCCCAGGCTTGGGCATGGGGAGCAATTTCGCCACGGGCGAAGTCCCGCGCCATGTCGCGGATCATGATTTGTTCTTCTGTGTATTCAAGATCTTGCATGGCTTATTTCTCAATCTGCGCGAAGCTGTGGAAGAAGCTCTCGACGTGGCTGGCATCCAGCGCATTGAGCGTGGGCGGGTTCCAGCGCGGGGCTTTATCCTTGTCGATGATCAGGGCGCGAACGCCTTCAATCAGGTCGCCACGTTCGAACCATTGACGGTCCAGGTGCAGCTCCAGAGCAAAGCACTGTTCCAGCGGGAGGTGCCGACCACGACGCAGCATTTGCAAGGTCACGGCCATGGCCAGGGGCGAGCGGGTCTGCATCAGATGGGCGGTAGTCAACGCCCATTCGTGGGTGTCGGCGACCGTAACTGCCTGCAATTGCTCGACGATGCTAGGTACATCCGGCAGGGCGAAGAAGTGATCAATGACCGGGCGCAGGGCCGCCAGCGGCGCATCGGGCAATTGCTGCACCGCCAGTTTGGCGAGCACACCTTGCAAATCCTTGAGGGGGGAATCGCTCCATTGCAACTGGTCGAGCTTGTTGTCCAGGGCGGGGAGTCTGGCGCTGTCGATAGACCAGTCGGCCAACCCGCAATACAGCGCATCGGCGGCACGTATCTGCACCCCGGTCACGCCAAGGTAAGTCCCCAGCTCACCGGGAATACGCGACAGGAAATAGCTGCCGCCTACATCAGGGAAGTAGCCGATAGCCACTTCCGGCATCGCCAGGCGACTGCGTTCAGTGACGACCCGCAGATCCGCGCCTTGTACCAGGCCCATGCCGCCGCCGAGGACGAAGCCGTCCATCAGTGCCACGACCGGTTTACGGTAATGGTGGATGGCCAGGTCAAGGGCATATTCCTCCACGAAGAAATCCTGGTGCAGGGTGTCGCCGTTCTTGAAACTGTCGTACAGCGAGCGGATATCGCCGCCAGCGCAGAAGGCTTTTTCGCCGGCGCCACGCAGCACCACGGCATAAACCTGCGGGTCATCCGCCCACGCCTGCAGCTGCGCCGTCAACTGGCGGACCATGTCGAGGGTGATGGCATTCAAGCCGGCGGGGCGATTGAGGGTGAGGTGGCCGATATGGTTACGCACTTCACTCAGTACTTCCTGCTGAATATCGGCGTGGCTTGCTTCGGATGAAACCTGAGCAGTCATCACTAACTCCCTGCTTTTATTGTTCTTTATCAAGATGTTCGCGGGCGAACCTTCTCGCGATCCTACCAGTGCAAATTTGCCCAGTACAACCGGTAATCATGCAGGTCGTTTTTGCATTTATGCAGCAGGGATCAAGCCGCGCGGTTGGCCAGGACCTCACCGATACTGCGACGTCGTGCATGGCCTTCTGCTGCGTGGATCAGTTGTTCCAGCTCAGTGGGCTCGACATCGTAAAATTGCTCCATTTCGGCCAGCGCCAGCTTGAGGTCGGCCGCTGTAATCGATGGATCGCTCACGGGCTGAATGCCGAGGACGACAGGAGCAGGCTCGGCTGGCCCCTTGGGGTAACGTGTGCGCGTGGCATTGTTATAGAGCAGTGCGCATCCCAGCAGAGCGCCGGCACCCAGCATGACCGGCGCCAGTTCATGCCAGCCCAGGGCGATGGACGCAGGGTCGGCCAGTACCAGGGTCATGGCCAGGCCACCGGCCGGTGGGTGCAGGCAACGCAGCCAACAAATCAGGATTACCGTCATGCCCGCCGCCAGGCACGCGCTACCCAGGGTTCGCCCCAGTACCCGTGCCACCAGCAATGCAACGATGCCGGCACACAGGTAACTGCCCATGATCGACCATGGCTGGGCCAGCGCTCCCGATGACACCGCAAACAGCAACACGGCCGAAGCGCCAAGGGGGCCGAGCAAATGCAGGGCGACCTCCATGCCGAATACCTGGGCGCAAGCCCAGACACTGAACATTGTGCCCAAGGCCATGCCGATGCCGGCACGACTCCATTCAGCGGGGCGGGTGTTGATTGCAGCGGGTAACCAGCGAGCGAGCATTTAAAGACGATCCATAAACGGCGGGCGAAAAAAAAGGCCTGCCTGGTTTCCCGGTGCAGCCCTTTGAACGTTCCAACATTTGGGGGAGGAACCCGTGCAGTGTGCCGAGGTTGGTCTGATCGCACCACTGCATATTAATGAAGGTTAAACGCAAATATTATGCAGTTAAAGGGTGTCTCCGAAGGTAATGGGGCCTGCCACAGTGGGCGCTGGTGTGCAGAGTTTGCCCAGCACCCGGTTATTGGCCTCTTCATTGAACAAGCGCTCATGCAGGTTTTCGCGCAATTTGGCGTCGTCGGCCAGTGGCCCCTTCAACGCCACCAGCGCGTCGCGCAATGCCATCAAACGATCCAGTCTTGGTAAAGGTACATTCAACAGTTCCTCTCGCACGGCATTGTCCTCTCAATGAAGTAAGCCATCGCGCTTGGGCAGCCTACAGCGTCCTTGTAGTTATGGCGTGCCTTGACCCAAGCGCTTTCGGGACAGCCCTGACGATCGGGTGGTAGATACTTAACGCACGTGGCAGCGAGTCTACCGTCGGGTTCCAGGCACAGGAAGGGAAAGTGCACCAGCTATTACGCAAAGGAATGTAGGTGTTTTCTTGGTGCTTGTGATGAAAGACGCCTACTGGTTAAAGAGTCGGCGTTCTTTCTTACAATGCCCCTGGAAAAGTGCTCATGGCACCGTGGTTTTTACCAGATGCAACAATACGTAGGGGTTCTTGTCGAACTCGCCGGTCAGCGTGGGCGCGATCGAACGCAAGCGTGGATCGTCCAGCCCTTCGAAGTCGGCCTGGCTCATGACCAACCATGCCGGGGCCTGGATCGGCTTCAATTCAATGGGCAATTGGGTAAACAGCGGGACCTTGTCACAATCGAAGTTGACCATGAACTTGATGGCTTTCGCGTCTTTACCCAGCGCGTGCAGCACCACGGGCGCCGGTTGCTGCAGGACTTGAGCCTTGACGGCGAGGCTGAACGTGCGGGTGTCGTATAACCGACGCTCCAGGGGTTCGACCACGAGGATGTAGGTTGTCCAAAGGGCCAGCACTGCAGCCAGGGCCGGGCCATACGTACGCAGTCGGGACTTGAGCAGTGTCAGCAGCGCCAGGATCTGAAGCAGCCCAAGCACGGCGAAGATCACTTCGAGGTGGGCCAGCGGCTCCGGATAACGCCGCCGCGCCACTAGCAGGCCAATCACCAACAGCGTCGGCAATAGCGTCCAGACGCCCAGCATCAGGCCGCGCAGCCAGGCAAACAGTCGCCCCTGTGTCGCCTGGAACGGATACGCGGCAATGATCGCTGCCATCGGCAACATCGGCAGGATATAGCGCGCTTTTTTCGCCTGGGGCACCGACAGGCCCACCATCACCAGCACACCCGCGGCTGCGCAATACAACACCAGCTTCAATGCCGGATCCGGTGTGCGCCGCCCGCCGATCATGACCGCCACCAATACCAATATTGCCAGCGGATAAGCCAGCGCGTAGTTACCCATGGAGCTGGTGAAGTAATACAGCACACCGCCGGAGCCTTCGCTGCCATCCATGCGTCCCAGGAACTGCATACGAATCACGTCATGCATGAAGTCTTCGCCGCCGCTGAGCTTGGCCAGCAGCAGCAACAGACCGACGCACGCTGCCAGCAGCGCCAACGCCAGCAGGCCGAAGCTGAACAGGCTGCGCCATTGGCGGTTGATCAGGTAATAGCTGCACAAAACGCCTGTGGGGATCACCAGGCCAATCGGCCCACGCAGTGCAAACCCGAGCAGCAGCAACACAAACACCCAATGCAAGCGCTTCGCCGCAGCGAAGTGATCATGGGCATAGCCCAGATAGAACACCGCCAGAGTCACGGCGGCGAGCATCTGGTCCAGGGAGACCGCGCGGGTTTCGCTGACAAAGGTGCTGCTGAGCAGCAACATTGCCAGGCTCAAGAGCCCCCAGCGCGGGGAGTAGGGCGCAGTCAGGCGGTAGACCAGCATTACGATCACTGCTGACGCGACCGCGGTGGGCAGCCATGCCGTCAGGCTGGTGACCTGGCCCAATGGCAATGACAGCAGCCAGGTCAGCAGCGTTGAAGTCGCCAGGTAGTCGGCATACGGTTGGCCGTAGGTCGTGGGGAAGAAGCCTGGCCCGTGGCGCAGCATTTCCTGGGCAAACACCACGAAGCGTGAATCAAAGCCGATGATCGCCTGGTGCCAGTTGCCGGCGATAAACAGCACCAGCGCCAAGAGCCCAAGCCCCAGTGACTGGCGACGGATTGTGCTGCTCTGCATGGATGGGAAAGCCTTGTTCACCTAGCCGACATCCCTGACCTGTTCCACCCAGTTTTGCTGGGGAATCGGTAACTCGCAGGAATCGCCACGGCCAATGGGGAAATACTTGAAGCCTTTGCGTGTCAGGCGTTCGCCGTCATACAGGTTGCGGCCATCGAAGATCACCGGGGTTTTCAAGCGCTGATGAATCAGGTCGAAGTCCGGCGCCTTGAATTGTTGCCATTCGGTGCACACGATCAGCGCATCGGCGCCGCCCAGGGTGGACTCCGGGGTGCCCATCAGCATCAGGCGCGGGTCGTCGCCATAGATCCGCTGGGTTTCCTGCATGGCTTCCGGGTCGAAGGCGCGCACATTGGCACCGGCGGCCCACAAGGCTTCCATCAGCACGCGGCTGGGAGCGTCGCGCATGTCATCGGTGTTGGGCTTGAAGGCCAGGCCCCACAGGGCGAAGGTCTTGCCCTTCAGATTGCCCTTGAAGAACGCATTGATGCGCTCGAACAGCTTGCTCTTCTGGCGCTGGTTGATGGCTTCCACTGCTTCGAGCAGGTCGCTGGAGCAGTTGGCTTGCTTGGCGCTATGGATCAAGGCACGCATGTCTTTGGGGAAGCACGAGCCGCCGTAGCCACAGCCTGGGTAGATGAAGTGGTAGCCGATTCGCGAGTCTGCACCAATGCCCAGGCGCACCGATTCAATATCGGCGCCCAGGTGCTCGGCCAGTTCGGCAATCTGGTTGATGAAGCTGATCTTGGTGGCCAACATGCAGTTGGCGGCGTACTTGGTCAGTTCGGCGCTGCGCAGGTCCATAAAGATGATGCGGTCGTGGTTGCGATTGAACGGCGCGTACAGGTCGCGCATGACCTCACGTACTTCCTCGCGCTCGCAGCCAATGATGATGCGGTCCGGGCGGCGGCAGTCGGCAACGGCCGAGCCTTCCTTGAGGAATTCCGGGTTGGAGACAATATCGAACTCCAACTGACGGCCAGCGGCATTCAGGTTCTTTTCGATATGAGCGCGCAGGGTGTCACCGGTGCCGACCGGCACGGTGGATTTCTCCACCAGGATTACCGGCTGCACGCGATGGCGGGAAACGGCGTCACCCACCGACAGCACGTATTTCAGGTCGGCAGAGCCGTCTTCATCCGACGGCGTACCCACGGCGATGAACAACACTTCACCGTGCTCGACAGCGAGTTTTTCGTCGTAGGTAAAATGCAGGCGTCCGCTTTCCAGGTTGTCCTTGACCATCGCGGCCAGGCCCGGCTCGAAGATGGTCACGTGACCTTTCTGGAGCGACTCGACCTTGCTCTTGTCAACGTCCATGCAAATGACATCGTGACCGACTTCGGCTAATACAGTGGCCTGTACCAGACCAACGTAACCACTACCAAATACGCTGATTTTCATGGGGTATTCCTGGGACTTGAGGTGCATGCACGACGAGAGTTGATAACCAGTACGCCGAGGATGACCAAGGCCACCCCCAGGGTTTTTGAAAGCGAGAAAGCTTCGTTGAACACCGGCAGGCTGGCGGCCAGCAGGTAGACCAACGCGTAGCTGATGCTGAGCAGCGAGTAGGCACGGCCCAGAGGCAAATGCTTGAGTGCGCCAAGCCAGCAGAGCATCGACAGCGCGTAGGCGATGATCGCCAGGATCACCACGCCCAGGGCGCTCAGGTCGATGCTGTTGTGGGCGAAGGCGGCCAGCCACTCGGTGGGCAAGGGCAGGCGCGTCATGCTCCAGCGCATGCCCAGTTGGGCGCCACTCACCAGGCCGACACTGCCCAGGGCCAGGGCGAAACCCTTTATGCGGCTCATACCTGGCGCCCCAGCAGCACGACGCCGGCAATCACCAGCCCCACACCCAGCCAGTGGCGGCCATCAATGGGTTCGTGAAATACAAAGCGCGCCATCAGCGTGACCAGCACAAAATTCAGGCTGAGCATGGGGTAGGCAACTCCCACTTCCAAGCGCTGCACTACCAGCAGCCACACCAGCAGGCCCAGGCCCAGGCACACCAACGCTGACCATAACCACGGCGAGCGCACCTTCAATGCCCAGCCTTGAGGCAGGTTCCGCCAGCTTTCCACGGCAAACTTTTGCGATACCTGGCCCATGCAGGTGAGCAAGCAGGCTGTGAGCAGCAGCAGCAGGGTGGTCATGGCGCGACCTGCGGGAAAATGAGGATCACGATCTTGCCTTGGGCATAACGCTTGCCATCGGTGGGCAGCAGCGCGAGCTCGTCCTTTTCACCTTGGCTGTTGACGCGCATCACCACACCCACGGCACCGGTGCGGCGGGTTTGCGCCATCCACGCCTGGATCGCATTACGGTCGACCAGCCGATGGGTCGTGTCGGCGTAAGCCAGCCCGTACTTGACCTCGCCCGAGGTGTTGTAGAGCGTGATATCCGGTCGTTTGAGACGCCAGGACAGTGCAGAAGCAGCGCCCAGATCGTTGCTCAACAGGGCGACAGCGGGCTGTAATTCCTCGATGTGATCGATGATGAACTGGTCCGGGGTCTTGTTATAAACCACCGAATGGGGCAATGCCGCAGGCACCAAAACCACTAGTAGCCCACTGCCAATCAGCGGCGCAGCCCAAAACGTCAAGGGCCGTGCCGCTTGCAGCAGGTTGACCACGATCCAACCGAACAGGAAGATGAACACCAGCACCAGGCTGAAGGTTTCCTCACCCGGCTCGTACACCGGTTTTTTCAACTGGAACCAGCTGAGGGCCAGCAATACCAGCACACCGATCGCCAGGTTCAGCCAGCCATTGATGCGCAGGACGCGACCGTGGCCTTGCTTGAGCTTGTCGCTCAAGGTCGAGCCCATCAGCAACGCCAGGGGCAGCATGCAAGGCATGATGTAGGAGGGCAACTTGCCCTTGGCCAGGCTGAAAAACGCCAGCGGCATCAACAGCCATAGCAGCAGGAATGCGGTTTTCGGCGCGCGCTTTTGCAGCCATGCCTGCTTGAGCGTGGACGGCAACAGGGCTACCCACGGTAGCGCGAACGCTACCAGCAGCGGCAGGTAATACCAGAACGGCTCAGCGTGCTGGGCATCTTCCCCGGCAAAGCGCTGGATGTGCTCGTGCCAGAAAAAGAAATGCCAGTAGTCCGGTTCTTGCAGGTGCACAGCCAATGCCCACGGCACGCTGACAGCAATTGCAACCACCACGGCCACGCCGCCAAACGTGCACAACTCACCCAGGCGTTTTTGCCAGAGGGCGTAGGGCAGGGCGATCAATACCGGTAGCAACCAGGCCAGGAAGCCCTTGGTCATGAAGCCCATGCCGCACGCGAAACCCAACAGCGCCCAGGACCACAGTCGGCCCCGCCGCGTGCTGCTGTCAAAGCAGAACCACAACGCCACGCCGGTCAGGTTGACCCAGAAGGTGAACTGCGGGTCCAGGTTGGAATAACCACCGAGGGCCGCCACGCTGACGAAGCTCATGTACAGCAGGGTGCTGACCAGGCTTTTGTGCGGGTCGTTCCACAACCGGCGGGATACCAGGTAAACCAGCACAATGCTCAAGGCGCTGCTCAAGGCCGAGGCAAACCGCACGCCGAACAGGTTCTGCCCGAAAATCGCCTGGCCCAGCGCAATCATCCAGTAGCCCGCGGCGGGTTTTTCGAAGTAACGAATACCCATGAAGTGCGGTGAGGCCCATTTACCGGTCAGCAGCATTTCCTGGCTGATCTGCGCATAGCGGGTTTCATCGGGAATCCACAGGCCATGGGTGGCCAGCGGCAGCAGGTAAAACGCGGCAAACGCCAGCAGGAGCAGGGGCAAGGCCCAGCGACGAATCATGCCTGCTGTACTCCCAGCCAACCCTCGCGGCCGCTCAATGCGCCGCGCACCAGTTTTTGTTGGGGCAGGGTGGTTACATCTGCGGGCAGAAGATCACCCAAGGGTTTGAAATCAATGCCGCGCTGCCCTGCCTGGGCGAGCAACTGGCGAAAATCATTGGCCATCAAAATCCCTTCAACTTCTGCGTGGATGGTGTAGACGTTCAGCTTCGCTGCGCTGAACCGGTCCAGGATGAAGCGGTTGAAATCATTGGCAGCCACCACCGGCCCGACGACTTCGTCGAAGGTCGGCAGGTCTACCGGAATTTGTGGGGTGCCCGCGCTGCCATCGGCCAGTGTCGGTCGAAACAGGCTGGTGCCCCGGCAATCACTGTTGTAGCGAAAATTGAAGCCTTGCTTGGCTTGCACCACACGTTCGTCGGCGCGCCACCCGGCGGCGGCTGAACAGTCCACGCGCTCGCCTAGGATGTCGCTCAAAGTCTGCACACCACGCCGAATCTGCTCGACCAGCTGTGCCTCGCTCCAACGCCCGGTATTGGCCTGCCAGCCATGGTGATCCCAGGCGTGCAGGCCGACTTCATGCCCGGCGGCCTTGGCCTGGCGCATCAGATGCCCCAGGTCGCGGCCGATCGGCTTGCCTGGCCAGGCGGTGCCGGCCAGCAAGATGTCCCAGCCATACAGGCCGGCGGCGTTGGAACGCAGCATCTTCCACAGAAACTGTGGCCGAATCAGGCGCCACAGATGGCGGCCCATGTTGTCCGGGCCGACACTGAAGAAGAACGTCGCCTTTACCCCGGCTTCATCCAGGGATTCGAGCAGCCGCGGCACACCTTCACGGGTGCCACGGTAGGTGTCGACGTCGATGCGAAGACCTGCCTGCATTACTTTTTATCCGCAATTTCAAGCATGGCTTCACGCAGGAAGAAATCGAGCGTGTTGCCGATGGTTTCGCTCATCTGCACGCTCGGCTCCCAGTTCAGCAGGCGCTTGGCGTTCTCGATGCTCGGCTTGCGGTGCGCCACGTCCTGGTAGCCCGTGCCGTAGAACGCCTTGCTTTCGACGTCGCGGAAACCGGCGAACGGTGGGAAGTTGTGGCGCAGTGGGTGAGCCTCGAACTGACGCAGCAGTTCTTCGCCCAACTGGCGGATGCTCGCTTCGTTTTCCGGATTGCCGATGTTGATGATCTGGCTGTCGCACACGCTATTGTCGTTATCAATGATGCGCGCCAGCGCTTCGATGCCGTCGGCAATGTCGGTGAAGCAACGCTTCTGTTCACCACCGTCGAACAGACGGATCGGCGTGCCTTCCACCAGGTTCAGGATCAATTGGGTAATGGCGCGGGAGCTGCCGATACGCGCAGAGTCCAGGCGGTCCAGGCGCGGGCCCATCCAGTTGAACGGACGGAACAGGGTGAACTTCAGGCCCTTGTCGCCGTAGGCCCAGATCACGCGGTCAAGCAGCTGCTTGGACACCGAGTAGATCCAGCGCTGCTTGTTGACCGGGCCGACCACCAGGTTGGAGGTGTCTTCATCGAAATACTGGTCCTGGCACATGCCATAGACTTCGGAGGTCGAGGGGAAGATCACGCGCTTGTTGTACTTGACGCAGTAGCGCACCAGCTTGAGGTTTTCTTCGAAGTCCAGTTCGAACACACGCAGTGGGTTACGGGTGTATTCGATTGGCGTGGCGATGGCAACCAATGGCAGGACCACGTCGCATTTCTTGATGTGGTATTCGATCCACTCGGTGTGGATGCTGATATCGCCTTCCACATAATGGAAATTCGGGTGGCTGCGCAGACGCTCGATGGCGTCGGAGCCGATGTCCAGGCCATAGACTTCGTAACGGTCGTCACGCAGCAGGCGCTCGGACAGGTGGTTACCGATAAAGCCGTTTACGCCCAGGATCAACACGCGGGTACGACGTGGCTTGCGGCCAGACTCGGCGCCGCGCAGTACGGAGCCATCCACCAGGCCCAGTTCATCGGCCAGGGCCGGACCGGCCAGGTACAGGCCGTTTTCGTTACGCTGGCCAAACTTGATGACCAAGGAGTCTTCACCGCAGGCAATACGCAGCGGGTTGACGCTGATCACACGGCCTGGCGCCAAACCGTCGTTGCCCTTGACCACGTCGGCTTGCCATACGATCAGCTTGTGCTCGCCCACTGCGCAGAAGGCGCCCGGGTACGGCTGCGTCACCGCGCGCACCAGGTTGAACAGTTGTTCGGCAGGCTTTTTCCAGTCCAGCTTGCCATCGGCGGCAGTGCGGCGGCCAAAATAGGTGGCTTGGTTTTCGTCCTGGGCGGTTTCGGTGAGCTTGCCCAGGGCCAATTGTGGCAGCGCGTCGCGCAGCAAGGCTGTGGCCGCATCACGCAATTTGGCGTGCAGGCTCAGGCCGGTGTCGGTGCGGTCGATGCTGACTTTCTGCTGGGCGAGGATGGCGCCGGCATCGGCACGCTTGACCATGCGGTGCAGGGTGACGCCGGTTTCGGTTTCGCCGTTGACCAACACCCAGTTGGCCGGGGCGCGGCCACGGTATTTAGGTAGCAACGAACCGTGCAGGTTGAACGCGCCCTTGCGGGCGGTGGCCAGCAACGGTTCGCTCAGCAGGTTGCGGTAGTAGAAGGAGAAGATGTACTCCGGGTTCAACTTGGCGATGCGCTCGACCCACAGCGGGTGGTTGGCGTCTTCCGGGGCGTGCACCGGGATGCCATGGCGTGCGCAGAGTTGGGCGACGGAGCCGTAGAAATTGTTTTCCTTGGGGTCATCGGCATGGGTGAACACGGCAGCAATGTCGTAACCCGCACCGAGCAGGGCTTCAATGCCTGCACAGCCGATATCGTGGTAAGCGAAGACAACAGCTTTTGAACTCATGACTGAACCTGATCCGAAGGAGAAGTAGAAGTAGAAGTATGGGAAGACACCAGGCCGTCAACGACGACGACTGGAGTCGGTGCTGCCGGCTGGTTGCGCAGCACTTTTTCAATAAAGAAGCGCGGGCGGGCGCGTACATCGCTGTACATGCGGCCCAGGTATTCGCCCAGCAGGCCCATGCCGATGAACTGGCCACCGGTAAACACGAACAGCACCGCAAACAGCACGAACAGACCATCACCCGCCCAATCGGCGCCGAAGGCCAGGCGCATGACGATCAGCGCAAAGGCGAACAGCACGCCCAACGCCGCGAGGCTGAAACCGACGATGGACAGCAGGCGCAATGGTGTGGTGGTCATGCAGGTCAGCAGGTCGAACATCAAGCTGATCAGGCGCATGGCGCTGTATTTGGACTCGCCGTGCTCACGCTCGGCGTGGTGCACGAGGATTTCCGTGGTATGGCGGGCAAAGCCGTTGGCCAGGATCGGGATGAAGGTGCTGCGTTCACGGCAGGCGAGCATGGCGTCGACGATGGTGCGGCGGTAGGCACGCAACATGCAGCCGTAGTCGGTCATGGCCACGCCGGTAGAGCGCTGCACGGCCAGGTTGATCAAGCGCGACGGCCAGCGACGGAACGCGGAGTCCTGGCGGTTGTTACGCACGGTGGCGACCACGTCGTAGCCCAGGGCAGCTTGCTCCACCAGGCGCGGGATCTCTTCCGGCGGGTTCTGCAAGTCGGCGTCGAGGGTAATTACGACTTCGCCACGGCACTGTTCGAAGCCGGCCATGATCGCGGCGTGCTGGCCGTAGTTGCGGTTGAGGATCACCGCTACAACATGGCTGCCTTCTTCAGCGGCGGCGTCTTCGAGCAGTTGGGCCGAATTGTCGCGGCTACCGTCATCCACCAGGATGATTTCGTATTCGTAGGCCAGCTGCTTGCAGGCTGCTGTAGTACGACGCAGCAGCTCCGGCAGGCTCTCTTGTTCGTTGTAGACCGGGATAACGATCGACACGCAGTGAATAGGGTAGGGTTTCAAAGTTTCATGACCTCGGCTGGAGCAACTTGACGCGTGAAAACAGCAGCAATCATCGGGCAGAACTACAGCCCGCAGATGACAACGCGGCGCTAAAGATAAAGCGTAATCAACAGGTTAGTCGATAAACCACGGAATGCCCTGAAGTACTGCTTACAAGGTTAAGCGCAAATGTGTGCAACGAATATGAAAGGCGGATGAAAAACTCGTTTATTTGACAGGTAGACAGCTAGGGTTCAGCTAAGTAATCAAGGCGTTACATGTGCAGGCCGGATGGTCAGATCGGAACGCTGTGCCGGGCGTTTGGTTCAATCCGGGCGCTCCCGCTCGGCCAATGCCGGTGATTGAACAATCTTCTCTGCATTGGCGCTCAAGTGCCGGTAAAGTAAGCCATCTCTTGCCAGGGTACTCGGATGAATAGCGTGCAGCTTTTGCGCGGCCAGTTGCGGCCTGCGTTGATGGGATTATTGATGACGATGGCCTGTGTCACCAGCGTACGCGCCGATGAAGGGATCGCACTGACCAGCATTGAACAGGTGCCGGAAGGTGTGGAAGTGCCCGGCAAGCAAGTCGGTGCTTATACCTGGGATGACCTTCAGGGCAAGAACCTGCTGGTACTCGCCGAGCAGGTCAGCGAGCGGGAGGATGATGGCACCCAGTCGGCGTTTGTCTACGCAGCGCAGTACCTGCTCACGGGCGATCGCCCCAAGCGGGTCTGGATGCTGCACGACGACGTGCAACACTGCGAGTTCGACGCCAGCCTGCGCTTTGATCAGGCGGCCACCAAAGTCACCGACCTGCTGCGCGACGGCAATACCCAGGTCACGGTCGGTTATTCGCGCACCTGTACCAGTGATGTGAGCCCCAATGAGTTCAAGCTGATCATGCGGGTCGGCAAGTCCGGCAAGTATCGCCTGCGCGGCCTCGATCGCGTCGGCGCCAGTTGGTGGGACGAAGATGCCGGTGCCCTGCGCGGCATGCCCTTGCCCACTGACTGCAGCGTCGAGGCCCAACAGAAGTTGGTCAGCCAGTACAAGGAGCAGGGCACCGAACTGCCACTGCCAGGCTGCTATGGCGACGAGAAGGACTTTGCCAAGGCCCCGGCTGGCTACCTGACGTTTATGCGTGGGCATTGGTTTGCGCTGATGCAGCGACAGGACGCTGACTGGAGCCAGTCCCTGGCGCAACCGCAGGAACCGGCAGAGGAAGTCGAATTGGCGCCGTGATTTTGTGCCAGGGCCGCGCCTGGGTTAGACTCAGTCTTCGCCAATCCACTAAATACATCGATTAATCAACGAGTTGATTGATGTATTTAATCCAAAGGCTGATCCCTTGACCGAGACTATCCGCAACCCGCTGACCCTCTACCTCACTCGCCTGGCGCCCTCCAGCCAACTGACCATGCGCTACGTGCTGCAGGATGCCGCCGACCGCCTGGGTTTCGAAGACCTCAACCTCGAAGACATTGACTGGCATTTACTGCAACCCGAACACGTCGTCGCACTGGTGGCCGCATTACGCGAGGACGGCTATGCGCCGAATACCTCATCGCTGTACGTGAATGCGGTACGAGGAGTGATGAATGAAGCGTGGCGCATGAGCTTGATCAGCCAGGATCACCTGTTGAAGATGCGCTCGGTCAAGGCTGCCGCCGGTACGCGCCTGGGGCAGCGCCGTAACCTGCGTCGTACACTGATCCGCGAGATGCTCGATGTATGCGCCGCCGATCCTCGGCCCCAGGGGCTGCGGGATGCCGCAGTAATCGGCCTGTTGTATGGTTCCGGGATGCGCAAGTCGGAGTCGGTCAATCTCGACCTCGCGCAGATCAATTTTGATCAGCGCAGCCTGCGGGTGATCGGCAAAGGTAATAAGGAACTGATCAAGTACGCGCCGGACTGGGCGTTCGCAAAACTGCGGGCGTGGCTTGAGTTTCGTCGTGAACAACTCAAGGAAGGTGAGCAGGACGACACCTTTCTGTTCAACCGTATCCGCCGGGGCAGCCACATCACGCGCGAACGCATTACCAAACATGCGATTTATTACATTGCTCGGCAGCGCGGTGATCAGGTGGGTGTGAAAATCATGCCCCATGATTTCCGCCGTTCGTTCATCACCCGAGTGATCGAAGAGCATGATTTGTCGATTGCCCAGAAATTGGCGCATCACACCAATATCCAGACCACCGCCAGCTACGACGTACGCGACGACAATGAGCGGCGCAGGGCAGTGGACCGCTTTGATCTGTGAGCTGGGCGGGGTAGGGCAAGCCTCAGGAGGAGGGCGGGACGCTTGAGGCCAGGTGCGCCGGCAACCGGCGCAAGGTCCACAACGTGGTGAGCATTGCGGCAAGCGCACATAGCGCAATGCCGATCAACATCGGTGCAGGAGTATGGTCGGCGAATACGCCCACCAGGGTCATCGAAACGGCCGCGGTAACCATCTGGATCGCGCCAAGCAAGGCAGACGCAGAGCCTGCCACCGCGCCATGATCTTCCAGCGACAGCACACCTGCCGCCGGCAGCAACAGGCCGAGAAAACCGAACCCAATAAACAGCAGGCCCATCATCAAGGGCAGGCTATCACCCCAGAATGTGGTGGCTGCCAACAGGGCCATGACCGTGGCTACTGCGACCACCGACCAACGAATAAGCGGCGCCAGACCAAACCGTGCGCTCAGGCGTGCGGTCAGTTGGCTCATGGCAAAAAACGAGGCGGCGTTGAGGGCAAAACACATGCTGAACTGCGTCGGTGTCAGGCCGAAATACTCGATGTATACGAAGGGCGCGCTGCCGATAAATACAAAGAAGGTCGCAAGGCCAAACCCGCACACCACCGATAACCCGGTGAATACCGGGTCGCGCAACAGCGCTCCATAACTGCCGAATGCATTGCCCAGGGTCTTGCCCAAACGGCGTTCGGCCGGGTGGGTTTCCGGTAGTTGCACGATGGTCATGACCAGGCACAGCACGGCGACCACCGCCAGCACAGCAAATACTTCGCGCCAACTCCAGATCGAAATCACCAGGCTGCCGGCCAGCGGCGCGAGGATTGGCGAAACACTCATCACCAGCATCAGCAAAGCCATCAGGCGCGCTGCCTCATGGCCGGTGTACAGGTCGCGCACGATCGCCCGCGGGATCACCATCCCCGCACAGGCACCGAACGCCTGTATGGCACGAAATCCGATCAATACTTCGATCGTCGGCGCCAATGCGCAGCCGATACTGCCAACGGTAAAGATCACCAAACCCGCATAAATCGGCAGTTTGCGCCCGAACACATCGCTGATCGGCCCGTAGAACAACTGGCACACACCAATGACCATGAAGAACACGGTGAGGCTCATCTGCACCGCCGCCGGTGAGGCCCCAAGGCTTGCGCCCAGGGTTGGCAGCGCGGGCAGGTAGATGTCGATGGCAAACGGGCCGACGGCGGTGATCAAGCCCAGCAGCAGGGCGAGATGGGCGATACTTCGAGACATTTGGCAGGTCCGGCTGGAGCAAAGGACGGTCAGCTTAAGTGAAACGCGCAGATCCGCAAACTTAGGCTTCACTAACAAGGAGTTGTTGCCGATACAGCTAACAGTGAGCACTTGAACGGTTGGATTCCCAACCGATGGTCCTGGCACGGGGATACCAGCATGACGATCAAATTACGCTTGATGCTGTTGATTGGGACCGGATTGCTCACCGCCTTGATCATGAGCCTGGCCAGCTATTTGGGAAATACCCGGATGGGCGATGCGGTACAGGACAATGACGTCAGCATGACCGTGCTGCGTAATCACATGGAAGCCGACATGATGCACGACGCCCTGCGTGCCGACGTGCTATCGGCCATGTTGGTGGGGCTAGGCAAAAGCACCAGCACACCAGCCCAGGTCAACAGCTCGCTCAAGGAACATGCCGAACACTTTCGCCAGGTGCTGGCGGACAACTTCAAGCAGCCGTTGGACGATGCAATCAAGGCGAGCCTGGAAAACATCAAGCCCAGCCTGGATACCTATATCAGCGCCGGTGAGCGTATCGTCGCGCAGGCCCTGGACAACCCCGAAGCCGCCCGTGGTGAGCTGGAGACCTTCAATGCCGCGTTCAGTCGGCTGGAAGATCAAATGGCGGCCTTGAGCGAACTGATCGAAAACAAGACTCAACTGACCAGTATCAGTACCCGACAAACCATCAGCCACGCCAATTGGACCCTGGCCGTGGTACTGATCGCCAGCCTGTTACTGCTGCTGGCACAAGGGCGCTGGGTGATCCTGAGCATCATGGGGCCACTGCGTACCGCCAGCCGCATTGCCGACAGCATTGCCCATGGCAACTTGAGCGAACCTATTATCGAGCCCAGAAATCACGATGAAGCCAGTGCGCTGATTCGCAGCCTGGCCACCATGCAGCGGGATTTGCGCGGCATGATTGAAGTGGTTCGCAGCAACGCCCACGGCGTCAATGGCATGAGCGAACAACTGAGCCAGGGTTGCCATGAAGTCGCAGGCAGCAGTCAACAGCAAAGCGCCGCCGCCAGCACCATGGCCGCCGCCGCTAGCGAAATGACTGCCAGCATCGAGGAAATCACTCGCCACGCCCAACGCGCCCTCGACATGGCCAACCAGGCAGAAACCCTGGCCAAGGACGGCGGCCGCGTCATTCACCAGGTTGTCAGCGACATGGATGGCATTGCCCGTTCAGCGCAGCAATCGGCCCAAGTGATCCGCACACTGGACAAGGAGTCCGAGGCGATCTACAGCATTATTCAAGTGATCAAAGGCATCGCCGACCAGACCAACCTGCTGGCCCTGAACGCCGCCATCGAAGCCGCCCGTGCAGGTGAGCAGGGCCGCGGCTTTGCAGTCGTCGCCGATGAAGTGCGCAGCCTGGCCGGACGCACCAGCGCATCCACGCAGGAGATCGCCAGTATGGTCGGGCGCATCCAGCTGAACACCCGGGAAGCGGTGACCAGCATGGAGGAGGGCGTTGCTCAAGTGGACAAGGGCATGGCCGTTACCGCCGAAGTGGAACGCGCCATTCGCGAGATCCTTCAGGCCACGCTCAGCACCACCGAATTGGTCAACGATATTTCCCGCACCATCAGCGAGCAAAGCCTGGCCAGCAATGAAATTGCTCACCAGGTGGAGATGATTGCAGGTATGTCGCAAAACAACAGCCGCGTGATTGGAGACACGGCGTCAACGACGGATGAATTGTCGAGTTTGGCGGGGAAGCTTTCGCAGTCGGTGGATCGGTTCAGGTTGTGAACCGACCTATCTATATATAACTCAACTAAATAGTCATCTAGTTTAGTTATAGTCAGTGGTTATATAATAAGGGCAGAGCTAGCTCATCCTTCACGCTAGTGTGGGTACGTGCACGATACTTTACATTTGAGCATCATAAAGGGACGGTCTATATGCGGGGAAGGCTTACGTCAGGTCTATGGGTGGCATGTTTCGTGATCAGTGCCACGGCGCTGGCGGATGAACTGCCGCGTAGCGAGCAGATAAAAGCTTTCCGCGCTGCTGGATTTAACCAAGAGACGTCGGAGTGCGAAATCGAGACAACAGGTAGCTACACGCCGGCAACCATGGAGCTGATCAAGGACCTGAACGGCGACGGTCGGCCGGATGCGTTGATTACCGAAGGCAGCACTGACTGTTATGGGCAAGCGGGTACTGGATTTTATCTAGTCAGCCAGCAGACTGACGGTCACTGGAAACTCATGCTCAAAGAAAGCGGCGTCGCTGAGTTTCTCCCTGGCAAAGGCAGTAATGGTTGGCCTGATGTCGAGGTCGGCGGCCCGGGCTCTTGTTTCCCAGTACTGCGTTATGACGGGCAACGTTATCGATTTCACCACAGCGTTGGTGAACCGTGTGCTGACTCGCCGTAAATGCCCGGTGGCCCAAGGGTCAAACGGAGGCAGGTCAGCGAGGGCAACGATGGCTGCTTATGAATCTGGCGCGCGGTGGTCTAGGTCGCTTAGTGAAATGCGCCGAACAGAGCCCCTGAAGGATGGCTCAGTGGTTCGCATAATGTATATTATGTTAAACGACAGGTCATGTCATAAATGTTCATGAGCTACCTAAGTCGCTGATTCGAGAAGTCCTTGGCCTCCCGTAGAGATTTGAAACTTGCAAAATCCGCAACCCCAAGACCTGCTGATGTGCTATGGGATACGCTGCAGCATAAGTCGAAAGGCCTTGTTTCCTGATGCAGCGCTACAACTGGGGTCGACCGCATCAATTCAACGGTAGGCTACCGCCAGCGATTGCCGAGGAAAAACTTAATCCGGAGTCCGGGATTAGTTAACCACTACACTTCTCCTCGAACTCGAGACCAACTTTTCACTTCCTATGCGCTCGGACACGGCGGCATCAAGGGCTCGGTGCTCACGAACTCGTCGTTCAAGCGTTGTCATCGAGGTATGAGGAGAACACTCAAGGCGCGTTCTTGAAGGTCAAAAGTTCGGCGCATGGCCTGAAAAAGATGGGCTGGAAATCCGTTCTTGATCTGGGCCAGTCGTTCAGAACCCCTCAGTGCGAAGCGACCGGAACTGAAGGCCCAAAACTCCTCGTTCCCTAAGTTACGCAACCTCTCATGCTTTCCATTTTGGCGCCGCTCAGGTGCTGAAGTGCTCAATGGTTCTACTCCTTCACGCGGGAAGCAGGATTTTGATAATCCTATCATCGGGTGTCAGCAGTCGAATACGTGTTAAACGCTTCGGAGGGGGGCCAATTTCATGCATCTTTTAAAGGGGATGACCGCCCTCCTCTTTGATCCCGATTTCCTCCTATCAGAATTGGCGGAAATGGGGAGGTCTATCTGCGCCGAAAAGTCAGGGGGCTCGCTATATACATCGTAATTTCCGAAATCGCCTCCCGCCGTTAACTACTTAATAAGCCTGCAAAAATCTGAGGGCCGGTAAAAGCGTTCTTCCGCTATGTAGCGGCTGAAACGTCTTGCCTCGTGAGAATATATTCAGCGAGGAGTAAGTATGTCCTCACAAAACCCTATCAGATAATTCGCGCTTTTTATCTGTTATTTCCACACGCTAGAAGGACGAATCTGATTCGCTATGATTGATGCCTCATGGCATGCAGACTGCGGTTTCGGTGTAACGTAAAATGCAAAAGTCGAAAATCACGGATTGAGATAAATCGTATGACGACAGAGCAATATATGAACTTTGAACAGTTCAGCGCTGAAAAGCCAGCCCTAAAAAAGGACATACGCCTTGTTGCGCGCCCATTGAATATGAAGGCTGAGCTATTGGCTATACAGGTACAAATGGTCAATATCGCATGATGCGCTGTTTGCCTCTTTCGTTGTTCGCCCTTAGCGGGCTCTGGCGCAGACGCACCCGCAGGTATCGGGAGGTCATGGCCACTGTCTGTGTAGTTAGCGGTCTGCTAGCATTACCAGCCAGTGCCCTGGCGGGCTGCGCGGCGAGCGGCAATAAAATCGTGCCGTCGATTTCGGATGTGCCCACTGACAGCGGAGGGATGATCTCGTCCGTTTGGCACTCGGCAACCATGTCGCTCATCTGCACGAAGATGCCCTCAGGCACCTATACGAATACGATGGGTGCTACAGGCGTGCCTGCCGGAGCATCCGTCGAGTTTGATGGTGCGTCCTACAACCTCTACCAGACGAACGAGAGTGACGTATTTTACTTTGGGACTTCTTCTGTCGATGGTGGGGCGGAGCACGGATTGAGTTCCAACGTCTACGAAACCGTGCGAGAGATAGGCTTCAGCGGCAGCAGCGGCCGCGTCTTCGACTTTACAATGCGTTCGACGGTCAAAATAAGGTTTTACAGCCCCAAAAAGAGCATGACCTCAGGCCTGCGCACCATCAATACATTGGACGTCATCACGGGCAAAATTACCCATACTAAACCCGGGGTCTACAACGGTATATGGACGATGCGCACTGATAAATTCACGTTCGTGGCCAAGGGTACCTCCTGCACCTTAACCACGCCGGCCAATATTAAGCTTAAGCAAGTGAGCATGGTCGATATGCCTTCAGTCGGGTCCAGCATCGCCGGCGGTGCATTTGTACTGGGCCTGAAATGCAGCACGGATGCACCTGCATTTCAAGTGAGTTATTCCATGTCGGACGTGTACAACCCTTCGAACCTTTCTTCCTATCTGAGCCTGGCCGATGAGCCCACGAGAGCGGCGGGTATCGCATTACAAGTGTTGAATGGGACTAACGCCATCAGTTTCGCCCCTTCAGCCAATACCATAATGGGCAACTTGAGGAGCGGTACGATCAGTCAGCCTATGACCGTGCAATACATACGGACCGGTAAGATCGCGACGCCTGGAAAAGCCAACGCGGCTGTCACCGTGACCTTTACTTATGACTGATTGCTTTCTGGACTATCACACGCAAGCGTCCGGCCAACCCACCTTCCTGACCACGACACTATTTGCAGCTCACCGGAGGGCATTCCCTAGGCTCTAGGTGGCTGGCCAGACAGAAACGCTTCCAGTCATCGTCATCAGGTCCCACTCTTGACCTTACTCCAGACCCGCGTGCGCACCCGCTCCAGTTTCAAGGGCAGCGGCTCCAGCGCAAACAGCGTATCCAGCACTGCTTTGGAAGGATAAACCCCCGGATTATCGCGCACCTTCGCATCCACCAGCCCCGTGGCATCCTTGTTGGCATTGGCATAGCTGAGGTAGTTGGACGATGCGGCGATCACCGGCGGGCGAAGCATGTAATCGATAAACGCCAAACCCTGTTGGAGATTCGGTGCATCGTTGAGCAGTACCAGGTTTTCCACCCAGATCGGCGCGCCTTCCTTGGGAATGCTGTACTGAATCCGGCGACCATTACCGGCTGCGTCGGCCGCTTTGCGAGCGTCCATCACGCCACCCGCCCAGCCGACGACGGCGCAGATATCACCGTTCGCCAGATCGGTGATAAAGCGCGAGGAGTCGAAGTAGCGGATGTGTGGGCGCAGTTTCAACAGCAGGGCCTGGGCCTTGAGGTAGTCTTCCGGGTTTTGGCTGTTATAGGGCAACCCCAGATAGTGCAAGGCGATCGGGATGATTTCAGCGGGCGCATCGAGCATGGCGACGCCGCACTCGCCCAGCCTGGCGAGGTTTTCTTCCTTGAAAATCAGGTCCCAGGAATCCACCGGTGCGTCATTGCCCAGCAGCGCCTGGACTTTGGCTACGTCGTAGCCGATGCCGGTGGTGCCCCACAAATACGGCACCGCAAAGCGATTACCGGGATCGTTGTTGTTGACCTTGGCGAGGATGTCCGGGTCCAGATGGGACAGGTTGGGCAGTTGCGAGCGATCCAGTTCCTTGAGTACACCGGCCTTGATCAGGTTCGGCAACAGGTCGCCGGTAGCGACTACCACGTCATAGCCGCTACGCCCGGCCATAAGTTTGCTTTGCATGACCTCGCTGTTGTCGAACACGTCGTAGGCCGATTGAATGCCGGTCTGCGCCTGGAAATCCTTCAGCGTGTTGGGTGCGATGAAGTCATACCAGTTATAGATATTGACCTTCGGCTCCGCGGCCTGAGCACATGCTATTGCGCCGCTGATAACGGCAGCCAGCCCCCATTGCATGCATCGAATAGCGATCATCACGAACTCCTGGGCCGGCACCTGCGCGCCAGCTGATTATTGTTATGGAGGGTACAAACGCGGTCAGCGAATCAGCAGTTCACGGCGGCCGTCGGGGTGCTCCACAGCCTCGCCTTGCAACAGCAACCGACGATCATTGAGGTAGTGATAATCCCTGCGGGCCGCATTGATTTGAGTAAGGTCCAGACTGATCACCTGGCGTGTTTCTTCGCGCCCGGCTTCGTACAGCAGGCGACCAAACGGGTCGACCACCGTGCTGCCGCCAGCAAACACCAGGCCTTCATCACCCTGCCCCGCGCGGTTGACCATCACGCTGAACAGCTGATTTTCCTGGGCCCTGGCCATGATCGCGGTGCGATGCACCGGGCCGTAGGGGTCCATGTTGCCGTTGGTGACGATGATCAATTCAGCACCCAGTTGCGCCAGCGCCCGCGCCGTTTCCGGCAGCTCGATGTCGTAGCAGATCAGCAGGCCGACACGCACGCCGTTCCACAGCGTAGTGACGAAGCGATCGCCTGGCGTGATGTCGGCGCGCTCGGAGGGCCACAGATGGGTTTTGCGATAGCGCAGGGCAATACCCTCGGGTGTGATCAATACCGAGGTGTTGTAATAGGCGTCCGCATCACGTTCGACCAAGCCAATCACAACCGACACATTGCGTTGGCGCACCGCCTGCTGCACGGTTTGCAGCGTCGGGCCGTCCAGAGGCTCGGCGACCTTGGCCAGTTGTTCGCCACCGACGAAGCCCATCAAATGGGTTTCCGGAAATACCAGCAAGTCGGTATCCGCGTTGCAGTTGGCGATGGTCTCCAAGGTGCGTCCCAGGTTATAAGCGGTATCACCGTCGCGGCCGGCTAACTGCAAGAGTTCGATGTTCATGGCAGGTCCTTGGGCAAAGTGGAAACCCGAATTTACCCGGGCCTTCAAATGAGTATGGGGTGCAGCGCAATGGGAAAAAATCACTTCAATGGGGTACCCCGCAATGGGTAGTCAAACCAATCTGACCTTGCAGGATGTGGCCTGGCATGACGCGGTCGGGCGGCTGATCGAAAACCTCGACCAACCCCACTTCTGGGTATCCATGACGCGTTTGCTCGGGCGCTATGTGCCGGTGGACAGCTGGGTGGTGCTGATCTTCAACCCTGGCAGGCCACTGGTACTGGCTGAATCGCCTACGGAGGAAGGCGGCACCGACTCGCTGTTCCAGGACTACCTCAAGGGGCTTTACCTGCTCGATCCGTTTTACCTGGCCAATCGCGAATCACCGCGAAGTGGGCTGTTTCAACTGGACGACGTTGCCCCCGAGTGTTTTGAGCAGACCGATTATTACCAGCGCTACTTTCGCCTGAACGTGGTCGCCGATGAGGTCCACCTCAATGTGCAACTCGATCCCCAGCGCACCCTGAGCCTGTCGTTGGGCAGCCGTTGCCGTTTCAGCCAGGAGCAACTGGCCCTGCTGCGGTTGATCCAGCCCTGGGTGGCCGGGCTGATGCGTCAGCGTTGCGTGTTTGAACAGGCTTCGAACAGCGCGCCGTCAGCAGAGCCGTCAACGGACTGGCAAGAGCGCCTGCTGTCACCGACGCTGCAGATCAGCTCGGCGTTGTCGAGCCGTGAAGCCGAGGTAGCGCAGTTGATGCTCAGTGGCTGCTCGAACAAAGAGATCGCCCGCAAGCTGGCGATCTCTGCCGAAACGGTCAAGGTGCATCGCAAGCACATGTACAACAAGCTGGGGATCAAATCCCAGTCCGAGCTGTTCCTATTGTTCCTTCAGGCTCAGGAGTGAACAGCAGCCGTCCAACCCACCTTCGTCATCGCCGCCAGCAATTGTTCAGGTTTGAGCGCCAGTGCTTGTCGGCCACGGCCCTGCAGGTCGTTGGCGGCCAACAGAGCATTGAGAATTGCTTCCTCGACGGCGTCCGCAGCGGCCACAAACAACGCGGAGATGTAGTCGTTATTGACCATCTGTAAGGCCGTGGTCGGCGGGCCGGGTTGCCCGAGATTAGCAACCGGCAAGCCGGTATTGCCTACAGAGAACGCGATGAAGATGTCGCCGCTGTCGTCTTCGGTGCCGCCACCGACCCGCGCCAAACCGATACTCGCACGCTGTGCCAGGCGTGTGCATTGATGGGGCAGCAAGGGCGCGTCGGTGGCGATGGTGATCACGATAGACCCCATGCCAGGCACGCCGACGTTCACCGGCCCGTCATAAGGCGAAGGCGTGTCCTGCAATACGCTGCCCACCGGGTAACCCGCCACGCGCAAGGCGCTGCGTACGCCGTAGTTGGCCTGCACCAGTGCGCCCACGGTCCAGCCGCCCTCTTCGGCGCTCAGCACGCGAGACGACGTACCAATCCCACCTTTGAATTCATGGCAGATCATCCCGTTACCGCCGCCCACGCAGCCTTCCTGCACCGGGCCGCTGTGTGCATCCGCCAATGCGGCGTGCACATGCTCGGCGGTGACGTGCTGGTCCCAGATATCGCTCAAAATGCCATCGTAGGTTTCCAGCACCACCGGCATGCACCAATAGGTGTGTTGCTTGCCCATTTCACGTTCGGCGGCCACCAGTGCATCACGTACCACGCCGACGCTGTGGGTATTGGTGTAGGCAATGGGTGTGGTCAGCAAGCCTGCTTCGCGAATCCACTCCAGACCGGTGGCGTCGCCGTTGCCGTTGAGCACGTGAACGCCGGCGAAACACGGCGCCAGATGAGCTGCGACCGGCCGCGGCTCGATGATGGTCACACCGGTATGCATCGAGCCGTCGGTGCTTTCGGCATTGAGGGTGTGATGGCCGACGCGAACGCCGGGCACATCGGTGATGGCGTTGAACGCCCCGGGTGTGCCCGTGCCAATGGTGATGCCCAGGTCTCGTAAGCGCATGTTTTAACTCTCAATAGTCGAGTGAAGAACGTGCGTGAAGTCTAGGTTGGCGGCGGATGCGTGACGATAACCTCCTGTGGTTACCCTCGGGGCGTTAGGTTATTAGTAAGATTGTACTTGTTGATCACGGGGTTCAAACACGAAAAGAAGAAAGGTGGATACCGGCTATATCCACCAACTGACCCCACACGTCAGGGCAATGATCGCACCCACCCCGAGCAGCCACCAGAACAGGGTGCGCTTACGCACTGGCGCACCGGCAGGTAGGCATTCAGGAGGCTCCTCAGGCGGCGGTTCAATTGGCACAATCACCACGGGCACTGAGGGCGGCAACGCCGGCGTTGGGCTGGTGACTGGCGCTCGCCCATCGGCTTCGGTACGACGCGCCAAACGCTGCATCAATCCACCGAGCTGCTGACGTAACGCTTGCAGCATGACCGGCGGCTCATGCCTCTGACTAACCAACAGCCTTGCCAGCCCCTCCAGCTTTTTGTCCATGTTGGCCAGAGCGGCTAATGCCGAGCGTGGGATTTCCAGGCTGCGCAGTACCCGCTGCCATTGGCCGAACAACCAACCCAATATATCCAGGCGTGCCGACACCTTGGGAGGCCACACACTACCGTCTGCGCGGCACACGGCATCGATCATCTCTACACCCTGGGCCATGCCTTCCAGCCCCCGCAGGTGACTGCAAGCCAGGGCAAAACAGGCGGTGGTTTGCAGGTCGGCGCCATTTTTTTCGAACAGGGCCAGGCTTAATTGCTCCACCTGGGCCCAGTCCACATCCGGACAGGCCGGATGCGTCAATTTGGCCAGCTCGTTACGCAGCAAGGCAAACTCACGCAAGCCACTCGGGTCGCCGCCCACTCGCAGCGGTCTTTCCAATAACGCCGTCATTGCGCTTCCTTCAGGGTTCATGGGTTCGACAGAAAGTTCTGCCGTCTCAAATGGCGTACCAGCACCTTGCCCTCGGGCGCCAGGGTGGCAGCAAAGGTCACCTGCTCGCCCGCTTTGAGCTGCACGTCGAGAGCGTATTCCAGATGGCCCGGCACGGCTTGCGGCAGCAGCTCGATCTGCACCGCCGCCAAACGAGGCTCGTACTTGAGCAACGTGTGCACCAGGGTGTTCATCAGCCCGTGCGCCGAGGCAGGCAAGCCTTGCAGGATCTGGCCCATGTCCGGCAAACCGTAATCCGGCAGGTGGCTCAACGAGCCCGCGCGGCTGTTGAGGATGCGTTGCAGGTTGTCCAGCACCGACAGGGTTTGCTGGTCTTCTTCGCGCACGCGATGCAGGTCCAGTTCACCGTCGAAGTTCTGCAGGAGTATTTCGTAGAGCGAGGGGTTCAGCTCTCCCATGCGCTATTTCTCCACGGGCGTTTGCAGCGTCAATCGGTTGTTACCCAACTCGATCACCCGCGCCTGGTCCGGGTCCAAGTCTTCGCGGGACAGGGTGAGGCGCCAGGTGTTTTTGACGGTATCCGGGTTGCGAAATAACGCCACCACCGTGACAAACTTCGCGTCCTTATGCATGGGCATGTTCAGTTGCGCGCCCTCTCCGGGCTTCACTACCTGAGCTCGCTGGTCCAGCAGATCGGCACTCAACAGGTTGTCCGCATCGCTCAGCACGCGTTCATAAGTCGCCTTGTTGATCAGCGTGTCGTCACGCAACTGATACACCCGCACCAGGGTCGGCACCGACAGGCCGCTCATGTCGGTCACGTCGGTGTTCATCGCCGCCCGGCCGGTAAAGTCCAGGTGCAGGGTGGTCACTTGCTTGTAGAAGATCGACTGGGTCGTGGACACCGTGGCGTCCGTCACCTTCTGAGTCAGCCCACAGCCGCCCAGCAGTGCCCCGAGCACCGCCACTGTTACTGCATTAAAAACGGTACGCGACATGCTGTGCCTCTCTGAACTGGGGGTTACCTTGCAGGCCCTGATAGCGGCCCAGATTGATGGTGATGGTGTCGTCGGCGCCGATCTGCCAGGCCGTGCCGCCCAGGCCCAGCACGCCGGTCATGCCCAGCAGCACCGGTGGGCCGCCCAGCACGGGTTTGGGCAAGCTGCGCACCGGCAGCGACAACTGCAACTTCGCGGTGCAGCGCCAGCCCAGGTACACCCGCAATAACACCAACAGGTCGGTGTACAACTGGCCTCCCGGCAGCCAACCGTGGGCTTCGTCCAGGTCTTCGGTGTACAGCGCCAGGTGCAACTGACTGTTGGCATCAAAGCCCGCGCTGCCCAGCGGCGTGCCCTGGGACAAGCCCACCGGGCGGCTGGAGGACAGACTGGCCGGCTGCGCCAAGGGGATCTTGCGCGGCCAGTGCGGTGTCACCCTGGGTTGGGTATTGGGCGCCAACAGCTTGACCAGCGCGGTGATGCCTTCAGCGTTGCGCGTGGGCAGGCGCATCACGCCCAGCAGCGCCAAAAAGCGCGAGATCGGTGTAGCCACCTGTTGCGCCGTCCCGGGAATGCCCAGGCCCACCAACCCCAGCAGGCATTGCGAAGTGGCGTCGCGGCCTCCGCTTTCGAAGGCTGCAGGGTAGGAGTACTTGCGCCAGATCCGATAGAACTGGGTAAAGATCCGGTGATTGAAGATATCCAGAAACGCCTCCAGGGCTTCATGGCCTTCGCGGCGTTGGGCAATGTCATCCAGGAAGCTGGTGGGCATCGGCGAATCAACGCCGTACAGCCCCAGCAGGCGCGTGCGCACCGTGGCCGGACGCTCGGGATGGTACTCATCGGTTTCGATGGCCCGCAGCTCTCCGGCGGGAAAACCCATGCCGGGGTCGGGGCGAAAGCGCACCGGGTCATCCGCCGGGTGGGCGGTGCTGCCCAACAAGGGGTGACCGGGCAACGCCTGTTCCAGCAACTGGCAGAACCGGTACAGGTTGGCCTCCGCGACCCGCCCGCCCAGTGCGTCCAGCAAACCGGAGGCTTTCAGCCGGGAATACGCTGACTGTGGTTCTCGTTCCATCGCAGGCACTTTCCAGTAGGTTGCAGGATCAGCGTGAGCTGGTTGAATAGATGAATGTCGGCATACAGGCCGAAGAAGCGGTGAAGCATTTCGCCAAACAGGCTGATATCGCCCTCCCCCGAAAACCCGTTGGCATCCAGGGTGACTTCGATGTCTACACCGCGCAGTAAAAAGCCCTTTTCGAAGCGCTGAACCAGATGGTGGCGAACATCGACAATCGCCTCCAGGCGACGACGGTTCAGCTCGCTGCCGGTCCAGTCGTACAGCGCCAACGTGCCGCGCAGTACCTCGGCGCTGTCGAGCATCGGCAGGAAGTTGGAGCCCAGGTGGCTGAGTACCCGCCAATGGAAACGATCCCGGTTGGGCGGGTACTGCGGCAGGCTCGGCGCACACAGGTTGCGCACCCGCAGACCGGCCTGGGTCGATTGCACGGCGGTGTCGAGCAAGGTGCTTTGCAATGCTTTGCGCGGCAACAGGCCGTTGGTGCCGGTCAGGCGCAGGGACAGGCTTTCGGTGGTGTTCAAGCGGTCCGCGTCGAAGCCCTCGCCCCCCAGGATCAGCCAGGTGTCGTGCAGGCCCTTGGCCGAGCGCTTCAAGCGGGTGTGGAAGTAGCGCTCCGGCGCGTCGTCGCGCAGCATCCCGCCCTTGTGGCGGAAGCTGGTGAACGGCACATAGTCGTGGCGCTCGGCGTTTTTCGACGAGGTGACCCGGTCGACCGAATAGATCTCCGTATGGCCGTCCTGCAAACGCATCGGCCGCAGCAGGTAGTCAGTCTGCAACGGTGCCAGGGTCAAGGGGTCGGCTTCCAGCGGGAACAGGTTGATTACCGGCACCGCATGCAGGCGAATATGCTCGTGATTGAGGCTGAATTCGTGGGGCCAGGCCTCGCGCAACACCACGTCCAATTCGAACCATGGCGTGCCGCCAGCCAACTCCAGGCGCTCCAGCCCGCACAGGGTCACGAACATGAACTTCTCACGGAAGGTGAAATATTCCAGCAGCAACTGATAACCGCTGAAGGCGCTGTCGCCCTTGGGCCACAGGCGGTCTTCATCGGCAAAGCCCTTGGGCGCAAAGTGCGCCTGCAGCGCCTGGCGCTCGGTTTGCCCTGGCAGGCGCGCATACACCGCCTGGGTGTTCAAGGTCAGCGCCTGATGCAAGGCGCTGGCCAGTGGCGCGTCGGCATTGAGGTACAGCGGCAGGCGGCTCAGGTCGATCTCGCCCCAGTCGGTCAAGGCGCCGCAGGCAAAGCGCAGGCGCAACACCGAGCGGCCGTCCGGCTCGTAGGCCAGGCGCACCTGCTCCAGCGCCAAAGGTTGCAGGGTCAGCGCCTGGGTGGTGGTGTAGCAGCAGCGTGTTCCTTGCGCACCGATGGGCTGGGACAGCACCTCGAAACCCTTCACGATCAGTTCGCTGTGCTTCATTTGCTTGAGGTCCGGCGCCAGCTCGATGATCGACAGCGACGGAATGGTGCGCAAGTAGTGCGGCCACAGCAGGCTGACCAGCCCTTCGGTCAGTTCCGGCAAGTCATCGTCGAGCTTTTCGCGCAGGCGCCCCATCAGGAACGCGAAGCCCTCGAACAGGCGCTCTACGTAAGGGTCCTGGGCACCGGGTTTATCCAGGTTGAGTTGCGCCGCCCGGTCGGGAAACGCCTGCGCGAACTCCTTGCCGGCTTCGCGCAAGTAGCGCATCTCGGCGTCAAAGTAACGCAGCGTCAAATTATCCATGCTCACACAAACACTCCCGCTCAATAAGGGTTAGCCGCACAGCACGGCGGCGCGTACCGGGTCGATCGTCACCAGCGCCGCCAGCAAGGCTTCGGTGCGGCGGGCCAGGCCGGGTTTGTCGGCATCGTTGCGTTGCGCTTTCAAGCGCAGCAGCTTGAGCAGACGCGCCTTGACCTCGAAATTCAGTTCCGGCTCCCAGGTCGCCAGGCCATGCTGCTGCGCCGTGGCATCCAGCTCGCCAAGCAGGTGCATCGCCAGGTCACTCTTGCCGTATTGCTCGGCAACCCGCGCCATCAACAACCGCAACAGCCAGCGTTGGCGCCCGCTCTGCACGCCCGGACGTGCCGCCAACCAGGCCAGCGCCGCCTCGACGCCATCACTGTCGGCCTGGGCCACCGCTTCGCTTTCCAGCGAGAGGATGTCGGCGTCGGCCGAGGTCAGCACCGCCCGTGGCGCGGGCAGCCATTGTTGTGGGCGATTGCCGCTGACGTGCTGGGTGATCCAGTCACGGGTGGTCTCGTCGGCGAAGGGTGTGCCGTCGCTCCAGTGCAGCAACTCCAGGCCCGGCAAACGCTCAAGGAACATCCCCAGGTCACGCTTGACGATGTCCGCCCAACTGTCCTGCGGCGCCGGTTGCTTGCTCAGCGCCTGGTACAGGTACCACTGCAAATCCAGCCAGAAATGGTTCACTCCCTCGGCGTACATGCGTTCGATCTGGTCGAGCAGTTCCGACCAGCCCTGTTGCAGGTACAGGCGCTTGAGCTGCGCGCGATAATCGCCACGCGGCGGTGCCAGGCGCGTGGTGCCGCTGGCCTCCTCCGGCGGCGCCTGGTGCACGGTGTCCCAGCGCAGGCTTTTCATCAGCCGATGCGCCGCGAGCCACCCCAGGGGTTGCTCGCGCAGGTAAACAGCCAGCGCGCGGCCGTTGTCCAGCAGGTCGCGCCCGGACTTGATCGTCGTAACGCCGGGCGCTGCCGTGTGCAGGTTGGTTTCATGACTGGCGCTGTGCTGCGGCACCAGCGCATCCACCCCACCCGACTGCGCCAACCTTGCCGACAACGCGTCATACAACGCGCCCAGGGCCGGGCGCTGATCCGCCGGCCAGGCTTGCAGCCCATGCTCCAACCAGGCCAGCGCCGCCACCGTACGCTCGGCCTCGCCGCGCACCACCTCCGGGTACAGCGACAGGCTGTCCAACACCTTGCCGCTGGCCAGCCATTCCAGGGCCATCTTGCGGGTGTTGGGCCGCGTCGGCAGCACCTCGGCGACATAGCGCTCCACCAGTGCAGCCAACAAAGTCAGGCCATCCGCCAACCCGGCCTCACCGTCTTTTTGCAGGCGCGCCCACAGGTAATAGGTGGCCACGCGCAAATCCTTGCAAGTGTGCTCCAGCAGCTTCTGCGCCCACTGCACCACCTGCTCGGCATCGGCGCCGGAGAGCTTGTTGACCTCTTCGCGCATACGCTGGAAGTCGTCGTCGTAACCGGGGTCGTGGCCGGCGGGCGCATCGCTGCTGATCGGTTGCAACCACGCCTGCCAGGGCCCGGCCTGCTGACGGGCCAAGGCCACGGCGTCACGTTCGCCCAGGCATTGGGTGACTAGGGTGTGCAGGCTCATTCAAGGTTCCCCTGTGTTGCAGTCATCGCCGTGCTCTCAGCCAGAAAAATCTGCTGCGGCAAGGTGAAGTTACGCAGCGCCAACAAGGCCAGCGGCCCGGTGCTCATTTCGGTGCGCAGGTTCCAGGTGAGGTCCAGGCCATCCGGGGCCTTGAGGACCATGCGAAAGCGGCTGTCGCCGTCGTCCAGCGGGGTGAGCGTGGCTTTTTCCAGCAGGCGAATCAGGCCCCAGGTGCCCTCGAAATCCCCGAACAGGCGCTCGCCGCTCTGCACGCTGGTCCAACTCAAACTCGCCCCCGGGTCGTCGCTGAAGCCCGGCCAGTTGAAGCGCTGCCAGGCCTGGCGCTGGTTGAAATACTGGTGCTCTTCGCCATTGAGAATGAAGTTGGTCTGCACCACGTTGCGCGACGGTCGGCCTTGCAATTCGAAGCTCATGCCCATGCCGCCGTCGGTGTACATCACGTCGGCCAACTGGCTGAGCTGGTTGATCGCCGCCAGGAATTGCGGGTTGAAGCGCAGCCCCTGACTGTGGCGCGGGTCGGCCACCCAACGGCTGCCTTCCTTACGCAACACGCCGCCCAGTTGGTTCTGCAAAAACTGCTCGATGCGCCCGGAGTCGGCGCGGATCATTTGCCCCAGCATCGGCAGCGAGGCGTCGCTGGTGGTGTTGGCGAACGGATAACGCCCGGCGAACGCGCCCTGCCAGTCGGTGACGATTGCCCGCCGCCACTGGTTGTTGAGCCCTGCCGCAGAAGGTTGCAGCACCCGTTGCCAGGCTTGCGCCAGCGGCTGCACAAACAGGGTCTGGCCAACCACGCCCCACTCCGCGCCCAGGCTGGCGGCGATCAGGCTGCCGTAGGACTGGGTGTCGGTGAGGTCCACGCTTTTGCCCTGGAACACGGTTTGCGCCAGGGCCTGGGTCATTTCCCGCGGGTCGGAGGCGCTGCTCACTTGTTGCAGCTTCAGGCGCACCCGCGTCACGCGGGTGAGGAAGGCTTGCAGGCTCAGGCGCTCGCTGTCGGCCTTGCCTTCGGCGTCCTTGCCAAGCAGGGTCAGCAGCGGCCCGAAGGTGCCGTCCAATGGACTGCGCGGCACCTGGCTCTGTTGGTCGATCAACGGCACCTTGTCCTGGTCGAGCAGGTCTTTTGCCGACTTCATCAGCGAGTCAGCCAAGGCCTGCGTGCGCGTGCCGGCCTGGCCCTGGTAGGCCAGGGTGTTCATCAGCGCGATCAATGGCGACTGGCGCACGTCGGTCATCAGGGTCAGTTGGTCGATCACATCGCCCATGCCCTCGGCCTTGCGCCAGCGCAGGCTGTTGAGAAAATCCAGCCAGGCACTGGCGTAGTCCTGGAAGTAGCGTTCGGTGAGTTGCTCCTTGAGCATCTGCGGGGTCAGCTCGCTGGCGATATCGGTCTGACTGTCGCTGAGCACCCAGTCGATTTCCTCGCGGCGTGCTTCGGCGATCTCATCGATGGCCTGACGCACCCGGCCTTCCCACGCCTGCCGGGTAAAGACGCCCGCTACGCTGGCCGTGGTGGTGAACAGCGCCGAGGCATCGGTTTCGCCAACCATGCCGTGCAGGCTCAGCGCCGGGTATTGATTGGCTGCAATGTCGAGCACCTTGCGGTACAGCGCGGCCTGCGCATTGCGCTGGCCCAACTGGCTGAGCAACACCTGGCGGGCCTGGGCCACCAGCGCCGGGTCGGCCTTGATCGCCCAGTCCGGGTGCGCGGCCAACTGCTCACCATAGAAACCCCACAAGACCGGCGACAGCCCTTGCCAAAGCCCATTCGTCACGCCGCTGCGCGCGGGTTCGGCGTTTACCAGCGCCTTGCGCAAAAAGGTCGCATCGGCCTTCTGCGGCCGAGCCAGCATCAGGTACGCCTTCAAGTTCTCATAAGCCCCTGCAGCAGCCCCCGCACGCTGTTCGCTGCCGGGCGGCAAGGCGATAAACGCCTTGAGCCGGCCCTGCAGGTTGGCCACCACCGGGTCGCGCATCAAACGATTATTGGCCTGCACGTAATGCGGCCACACCGCTGCCAGCAGGTTCTGGTTTTGCTCCAGGCCGAAGCGCTGATACCACGGCACGCCGTTTTTGGCGCGGTAATCCAGACGCGCCAGCTCACGGGTCAAATCGTTGAGCGCGGTCAACTGCACGTCGCCGCTGCCGGGCTGCTGCAAGGCCGCTACCGAACGCTCGACCTCGCCAATCTGCACGCGGTTGGTCACGAACGAGAGCAACAACCCCGCGCCCCATAACAGCGCCAGGCCCAACACCAACGCATACCCGACGCGCACCACGCCCCAGCCTAGACGGCGGCTATTGCGGTTATCCTCAAGCACACCCTGCCACGGGGTAGGCGCGGACCAGTCGTGGGTTTTTGAAGCAGACTTTAGCGGCGCTACCGGCAAGCTGAACCACAGCCCCCGCAACGGCACGCCCCGGGAAAACTCGGGCGTCAGCGGCTCCAGCACCTGCCGCCAACGGGCGATCCCCTTGGCCTGCAAATCACGCGACAACCGCAGCAGAAAATCGTGGGCCAACGTCTCATTCATCTGCCCCAGCCCGGCGCGGCGCAACGGCGTGAGCAACTCGGTCAAATGCTCCTGCAGTTCCTGCGCACTGAAACGCTCGGGCAATACACAGCCCACCGGTTGCACCGCACGGCCGGTTTGCTCCCAGGTGCTGGCGCACACTTGCCAGAGGTACAAGGGCAACTGCCAACCTACGTGATGCGCCAAACGTTTTAACTGGCGCACGCCAGTGGCCATCGCGGCATCGTCGGCGGCCTGGGTGTTGTCCAGTGCCCAGACTACGCCATCCAGAGAACGCCAGCGGCTCAGGCCGGACCAGTGTTCGGTGAAGGTTTGCTCCAGGGATTCATGGGCGTTGCCGCCCCATAGTAGGACGGTGCCTTGGCCTTCCAGCCAGTGGCGGGTGGTGAGGTTGGGGGCGATGGCGTTGACGGTGTCGGGGTCGCCGATGATGAGGAGGAGGCGGACTTTTTTGCGCCAGAGGGGGCCGTAGTGCTCGCGCAGATGTCTTCTGATCGAGTGGGTGCGCTCTTTCATGGAAGCACCGCCCGCCCCTTCGCGACCAGGCTGCGCAGGTTGAGGCATATCATCCGCCTGCTGCGCTTCTTGACGATACGTTGAACGCCCTAACTGGTTGCCCAATGAATGGTAGGCGCCCACAAGCGCCAGCAGAACCAGAGTCGTGGCAACTATTACCCACAGGCCGATAGATTGCTGGTCGCTGCCCGCCTGAAGACCTAATACGTTCGGGTAAAGCCAAACCACCCCCGCCAGTATTGCTCCAATCAGCACCAATACGCCGACCACAATCCACACCCCTACTGAACGTCGAAGCTGCATTTGAAATCCCTATTGCGAGAGCGGTGGCACGGGCGTCAACACCGTGCTCCAGAGCCCCGTATCAACACAGTCGCTCCCGCTGAAAATGAACTGCGGCCCAGCGCCGCAATGAATGGAATGTGCCGCCAAGGCGATCGCCAGCCACGGCGATGCTTTACCTGGGTGCCCCAACGAGGCGTCCAGGTTGTAAAACCCCTCGTTGAGCTTCGCCGGAAGCGGCACTTCAGCCAACACAGCGGTCAACGCAGCGTCACGCGATGTATCAACCCCTGCTCGCCATGTTTGCTCGATTGATTGCGCAGTCAGAGGCACCCAGTCCAAGGCCTGATGCGCGGCGTAACACAGTGCAGCGTTGGACGGTTCGCGCTCCTGCTCCGGGCGATGCAGGTAGGCCATTGGGGGTAACAGGGTTTGGGTCAGACGATTGCCAAACAGTAATCCCACCGCCGCTTCAGCCGTGTCTTCGGGCTGTTGCACGGCAAACCGTAATGCCACCACCAACAACAACGCCTGATCACCAATGCGGTAATCGAGCCACTGATCCACAGCCTCCAGGCCATCGCGCTCAATAGGCGTTGTCAGTTGGCGAACACCGGACTCACTCCACGCTTGCTGCCACACCTGCTGCCATACGTTATCCGGCAACGCAGTATCGACCTCCAACAACAGCGCTAACGGCTTATCGTCGGGTATCTGTTTCAGCGTTGGCGCTAAATCGGCAAGCAGGTGCGCCAATATGCGTAACAGCGTTACCTCAGGGACTTCATCCTTATCGGTGGCGAGACGACTATGGCGTGACACTGCCCCTTGCCTGGACGGTTGAGCCTTTAGCGCCTTGTCCCCGCTCAATACGAGATCCAACTGCGTCGTGGAGGGTGCATCAGGCGCTCGCCAAGCCGTGTTAACGCTGATCCCCAACACTTGTTGAACACGCCGACCACGTCGGACTTTTTCAATCAGATCCTCTTCACGCGACTTATCCCACCCATCAGCAACCTGCTGCTGGCCGAGATACAGCAAGGCACGCCCAAAACCCAGCAGGCACCACCCCAGCAGCGGCCCACCAACGGCAAGCCCCCAAAAACGTAACGGTTGTTGACGCAACGCTTCTGTACCGAACAAAAACGTCCCCGCCACACCCAGCAGCAAAAGCAGCAGCGGCACCACCGCTAGCCAGAGCCACCACCTCGGTCGTACCGGGCGTGACGCGAGAGCAGGCACCTGATCCAATTTGACCGGCATCGCTAGCTCGCGCTCGCTTCAGGCAGTGACGAAATAAGAAGGCAACCGCAAGCACAGCGATGCCCGTGAAACGCGACGGGAAGGCCGTTGTCGCGAAACGTTGGATGCCCCTCGGCGATTACCGTACGGCCATGGCCAGGGAGTGGGCAAATCACTGGGTCGCCCTGTCGCGCTACGCCAATTCCTCTGAAGACCATGACAATGGAGCCCGATTGAACGGTGCCGCCGCCGGTTGTTTTGTCGCCGATTCGGATGATGTTTTTCATGACTTACCCCTACTCAAAGAGTCTAACTATTTTACTTTTAAAAACCTGTTTACTTAACACTTCAAAAATATTACAACCACACTTTAAAAATTTTAAGCATCCACTATCAAAGTAAATTTTAAAAACCTTAATAATTTCCCACCTGTATCGCTGGCGACCAGCCATCTCCGCCAATCCAATATTAATCTGTCAAGTTACGGCAATAACTTCGAGTTCCTCGGACAACCGCAATCATTGACTTCAGAATACCCCCCAACACCATCATCGCATTAACACAAACACTTTAGTCAGAAAGACTACGTTCAAGAGCATTTGACGGAATCAGCTTTTCTCTCCCAAGCTTCTTCATCGCCCCTACATATTCCCTATAATACGCCTTGGATTTTTCTTTATCAGAACCCCATAATACATCTGCAATATTTAGTTTCAGAACCACCCTATTAGGTTCAACCGTTTCTACTTTTTTTAAAACCTCATATGCCATACCTTCTTCACCAGACAGCCCCAAGGCATAGCCAAAATCATTGTAAGCGATGACAGTCGACTTACTGACCGGAAAATCTAGATATAGCTGCCGAACACGCTCAACGCTTAGATAACTTTTAATTGCGGTGTAATCCCTGCTCTTCAAGCGAGCCAAAACAATACTATGCGCTAACTCGAGAGAATCTTTCGATAGTCCCGCTTCGAGCTCAAGTATTTTCTCCCTAGCGATCATACGCTCAACGTACCAAGCATAACTGCTTTCCCCACCTTCCAAGCTTCCTTCATAACTGGATAGAGCCTGAGATAGCGTTTCTTTTCTTAGGACTGAATTCAACCCATTACCGCCATAAATAAAAGTTTCATACTGAATGCCACTAAGTCCAATTCCCGAATGCTGGACAGACCATGCACACGTGAATACAAAGTATATTTCCTTTGCTTTTACAGTATAGGCATCGCTTATTTCAGCGGCCCCTCCTTCCGACTCACATACATCTGGAAGGCTATATCTCCCTCCATCCTTTCCTTTAAGCTCCCCCTTTAAAGTTGGGCCAAACTCTCCATCAACCGATACAAACTCTGCTCTATCCATCCCATTAAAAAACGGACTTAAGTTGTAAAGCCTACTTTTCGCACTGACCAGCGGCGAAAAGACAATCAATCCAATCAGTACAATCCGCTTCATTGGTTATTTAGCTCCGCTGCAATCATGTTGCGTAGGTCATTGAATAGAGTGACGCGTTCGTCCAAGCCAACGGTGCCGCCATTTACCTTTATTGAAATATCAGCAACATGTTGAAATATATTATTCTCTGTATTGACCGCATACGAGCGAGCTATTAAACCATTCATCTTGTTCATTTCCCACCACACAAAGGCCGACTCAATTCCATACTTCAAATCACTAACTATCAAGTCCGGATCCGCTACAAAATCCCTAGGATCCGAAGGATCCTTTTGATTATGTACTCGAGAGTACTCTCGATAATTATTTTTCCCTGTCAGCTGTATAATTCCACGCCCACGATACTTGTATCCCTCTTGACTCGCCTCATCTCCATTGCCATTTCTATTGGCATAAACATAGCTTCCTAAATTTACAGCATTATGTGCATACGTATCGGACTCACTCCATAGTTTAGGACGAAGCCTTGGCAAGACAATGCACTCATCAGTCGAGCTATTATAGCCCCGCAGGTTATTCCTACAGCCAAAAATCTGCCTCATTCGGGGCGCTGTATAACTGAGATTTTCCTCCCTCACTCTGAACCCACTTTCATGACCTACTTGTGCTAGAAGATGTGCAATTCTAATAGGACTATTTATCTCATACAATTTCGCGTATTTATTCAATAAAGGCAGAATCATTTCACAATAAGCATCTGAAAGACTCGGCTTTGCTTTCTTCAACATATTGAGTGTTATCAAACGGTGCTCAGAACTCAGGGCAAACAAACCAGACAACCCCACCGGATGAAAGTGATACACCTGCCCATGCCCCGGCAACCCCACTCTCGGCGCCACCTCGTTCCACCAACTTATTTGCTTGATCCGCTCTTTCTCCGCCAACCAATTAAGATGAGGCGTCGACCCACTATGACCAAGCACTTCATCCAGCGCATCCCACTTATGGGGTGTGAAACGCCATTCGCTTTCATAGTGAATGATCAGTTGAGAAAGCGACTGCGCATGCGCGGGCAGGCGGATCGCTGCTTGCAACTCTTCAGCGGTCATTTTCCCATCGCGGTTTCGGTCAATGATGTCGTACAAACGACTCTTCATCGGCCCTTTATCCGATGCATCCGCCAAGGCGCCGTGCTGCTTGAGTTGTTCTTCATCGAAACGGCTGACGGCTCGAAAGAACGAGGCCAACGTTTGCTGGGGAGAGTCAAAGTTGAAGATCGTGTCATACCCCACCCAGGACCATGGATTAACCCAGGGCGTAACCCCTACTTCTTCGCGCACCCAACAGTCGTGCAACATATTGTTGGCGTCGTGCAGTAGATGCTCAAGGCGATACCAGTTGTAGGCGTTGTGTTCATCCGTGGCCGGGATTGCGATTTTTTTCTCGGCAGAAAGGCCATCGAGCCAGCTTTTAGGAACCAGTAGGTCAGCATCGCTTGACGAACTGGCGTCGCGCAATCTGGGAGGTTGCGCGGCATTGAAACGGTCATGGTGTTTTACAACGGCAGTGCCCTTGACAAGCTTCAGCCAGGTTTTGTCGGTGGCAGGCATTAGATCTGCCCAGCCCTGGCAGCCCTCGATGAACGCTTTCACGTCATCGCCACTGAACACCTCGAGGTGCAGTTTCTTTTCTGGATGCTCTGCCTTGCTGTCTTGGTACTCGCCGATATGACCAATCAATTCGCCCGCCTTGATCGCGACAGGCTGATCGAGCACCACGATGCGGTCCGCAATCGGTTCTCGGGCACCCTCCAGTGAATCGAAATGAACATACTGGTTCACTCGCTCAAGCTTTCGAAATGGCCCTTCACCGCTGACCGTCACTTCCGTACCGTTTGGCAAGGTGCCAATGATGGTACTGCCGACGCTGGCTTCTGCGCGGACGTTGAGTGAGGGATCGCCCTTGACCCTATAATCGTCCGTTGCCATGGGTTCTAGAAAATCAATCGAAAGATAGCCACGTAGTGAGCCGTCAGCCGCTTTTAAAAACTCCGGCCCGTGGGTGTTTTCCAGTTTGCGGTAGATGCCGTCGCCAGTGACTGTCACCGCCGCACCGCGTGGCAGAAGACCGAGTGCTTTGCCTCTCTGTGCCTGGTTACGCACATTCAAGCCCTGCTGCCCAGGATGGCCTGGGTGCATATCAGTCACCGTAGCCTTGACACGGAAGGCAGCGCCTTCGGGCCAGAACTTGGGGCGCTCGATGCCATGGGCATTCTGGTAAACCGACCAATCCTGCAAGTGCATATACAAGCTGTAGAAAATCAGGCTGGGCGTTACATCCGGGCTGCCCTCGATTGTCGGTGGCTGAAGGCGATGGCGTACCAACACGAAATTGCGTGAAAACGGCTTTGGCACGGTTCCGTTTTCGACGAAGTAATTCGTGGTCGGCGCGTGCGTGTCGATGCGATAGGCAACCACTTCACCGTCGGCCAGGCACTGCACGCTGGACTGATCCAAAGTGCCGGCGGTCCCGCTGTCGAAATGCACGCCACCGTGCCACAACCCGTTGCGTCCCAAGGGGTAGTAACCCGACGCGGCCTTGGACAATTGGGTTAATTGCAGCAGCGGAGAGTTTTTATCCTTGAAGGGATGGCTCCAGTTTTTTACGGGCTGCAATGCGCCGGTCTCCGCGGGTGCCGATAGGTGAGGCTGGGCCTGAGGGGTCTGTGACGCCGGCAAGGCTGGCTCTTCTAGCGCACGAGTCGGTGTCGCCCTGCCACTGCCAAGACGTTCAAACATCTGAAAAAACAAGTTAGCCATCATGTCCTTCACTCCTGGTTCGCAAAGGGATCAGCCAGAGAAATCCATAAGCCCCAGGGACTTGGACTTGTGCTCGGTCAATTGAGGTGACGTTGGCATATTCAGAACTTGCTGGGCTGGGCCCAAGTAGTCGAAGTGCGCCGACTTGACGTTGTAATCCCCTGCCGTGCCCGACTCGATACAGCTCTGATCCAGGGTGATGTAGCTGCCACCCGCGTTCAGGGTGATTTTCTTTTTCGCGACGATGCGAATTTCATCCTCAGTGCTGATGATGCTTAGCCCGTGACGGGCCATCACTTCCAACGTGTTGTTCTGGGCCTGAACGCTCACAGGCCCCTGGTTCGCAATCAGCTTGATACCCAGCTTGCGCACAAACAGGCTCACCCCCTGCCCCACGCCGATAAACAGGCGCTTGATCACGCTGATATCCGCCTCGCCACCAGCGTTGAGCATCAGGTTGTTCTGTGCCGCCAGCTGCAAGTGTTTACCGCTGGTCAAGGCGATACCCTGCGGAGCACTGAGTAATAAGACCGAGGCTTTGAGTTGATCGAGTTGGTCGCGCATCAACGTCAATTGCGCCTGCACATCTGCGGGGTCGGCCTTGGCAGCCTGAGCATCGGTGGACAGCCCTTCTAATTGGTCTGCGGCCTGTTGCAAATGGCCCACGGCAGCACTCATTTCCAGCATCTGGCCATTGGCACGAGGCTGCACGTCAGCACTGATAAAAAGACCGCTGCCCGCACGAATTGCCGCATGTCCATCGGTACGCAGCTCTGCGCCCTGCCCTCGCGGTTTGCGGTCGGCATCCACCAAATGCCCCAAATTCAACTGGCTCTTCCCACTGTGCTCCGTACTGAGCTTGACGTGCTCCTGCCCCCGCGTGTCGTCCAGGCGCAGTTTGTTGTTCGACGGCGTGCGCAGTACGTTGCGTTTGTAGTTGCGCATCGTCACGTGGTCGACGTGTTGGCTGTCGTGCAACGCGTGGGCGATATAAGGCCGGTCGGGGTCGCCTTGTTCGAAGGCGATGGCCACTTCGGTGCCGGCCAGCAGTGGCAGGTGCAGGCCGTGGGTGTCGCCGGCGTAGGGCCGGGCCAGGCGTAGCCAGAGGCTTTCTTCGCCGGGTTTCCAGGTGTCGCGGTCGAACAGGAAGTGGACTTTGTAGCGGCCTTCAAGGTCGATGTGGCCGTAGGGGTCGTGCTCCTTGGGGCTGGTGACGCGGGCCGGGACGGTGCCGGCGATTTGCGGTTTGGGCAGCAGCGCTGGGCGAAAGCACACGGTTTCTGAATACGGGATGGCCTGGAAGCTGGCTTCAAAACTGCGGTCGCGGGCGGCGTGGGTGGTGACTTGGGTGATGACCGCGCCGGGGGTGAAGGCGTTGGGCGCGCCGCCGGAGATTTTCAGGACCTGGCCGGGGGTCAGGCTGGGGCTGCTGCTGATGCCACTGAGGTGGGTCTGGCCGTTGAGGTAGCGTTCGTGGCGCAGGCGCGCGTAGAAGTAGCCACTTTCACTTTGCAGGTCTTCGTCCTGGTCGTAGCGGTCGCCGATGGCGTTGTAGGGCTCGGCGTAGTGGTAGGCCTCGCCGTAGGTGCCTTTGGCGCCACGGCTTTGGTCGACATCACCGTCGAGGTGGGCGTTGGCGACACGGTGGTGGTAGGCGCGGATGTTGACGTGTTTCTCCACCACCTTGTGGTTCGATTGCAGGCGCCATACGCCGTCTTCGCCGCTGCTATTCAGGCCGGATTGGGGGCGGTATGGCAGTTGCACGTCGAACTGGTAGTGGCGTTGGTCGTCGTGGAATTCCACCACGTCGATGTTCAGGCGTTCGTCACGGGTGAAGCGGTACCAGATGCCGACTTCGGCCAGCAGGCGCGAGATGAAGGCCAGGTCGCTTTCGTCGTACTGCATGACTTGTTCGCGCTTGGGGTATTCGCGTACCAGGTTGAAGAGGAAGTCCTGACCTTCGAAATCATGGCGGCTGCGCAGGATGCTTTCGACGATCTGCGGCACTGATTGGTGTTGGTAGATACGAAATTGTTTGCCGCGAGCGAGCAAGGCCAAGCGCGGTTCGAGGGTGATTTCGTAGCGGGCTTCGTCGAGGGAGCCGGACAGGCGTTTGAAGCCGGTGACCACGCCGTGCAAGGTGCGTAGTGGCTTGACCGGCGGTACTTCAATGCCTACCGCCTTGAGTGCGGCCATGCCTGGGTTTAGGCCGGGGCCGTGCAGGCTGAAGTTGGCGTCTTGGCCCAGCACGCTGTCGGCACCGATGTCGCCGTCGATGCAGGTGAATTCCACGCGGTAGTTGAACGGCTGGCTCAGGCCTTCGTGGCCTTCGAAGGCCAGCACGTCCAATACTGAATCCAGCCCATACACCGACAGTTTGTGCCGGCTGTGGTCGAAGAAGGTGCGCAGTTGGTCGAGAATCATCGGTTATCTCCGTTGTCTCGGGCAGGTTCCATCACTAACGAATACGGCGCTTGGTGGTCGTTGTGTAAATTGGGATAGCGCACATCGGCGTCGTTTGTCGGGCGAGCAGAAGCGCCACAGCTGAGTAAGGCTGCGCTCAGTAGCACTGCGACAAAAGACAGGCGCATCATCCGAGCAGCCCCCACTCCACCGCTTCATCGCGCAAGGTGATCTTTTCGGAGAACGGCCAAGGACGTGGGTGAGTGCGCTCGACTTGATGTACCGGCATGGTCTCGCCCTGTTCAAAGTGGCGGACGACTTCTTTCCACCTAATCGCGAGGTCGTTGGGCCAGATGATTTTCCAGTAGCCCGTTTCAGGGCAGGTCTCACCGCTGTAGCAGATAAGCACCGGGAAATTGGCTTGGCTGAAAACCGGTGAACCGGGCATTGGTTTTCCGGTGGCCGGATCGAGCACCATGGCTTTGGCCAGTTGGTTGATCAGTGCCTCGGTGGGCTTGGGCGGTGGGATGTTGGCGAAGCGGGCTTCCAGCCATTGCAGCTTGCCGTCCCAGGCCGGGAGTTTGGCTGGTGGCAGGGGGAGGATTTCGTTGATTTCGGGGACTTTGGGGTCGGCGTAAGAGTAGTTTGCGAGGATTCGCCATATTTTTTCATAGCGTTCAGCGCGTTCGAGGTCCTCCCGTTGGCCTAGGTAGTACAACTTATCGGAGGGAGCAACGGCAAGAAATGCGCCTTTTATACGGTCAGCAGCGCTCTCATCACCAGCGGCAATGCCCATCTGGAAAGCCTCAAGCGCTCCTTGGTACTCTCCTTTGTTTTTAAGCTTTACGCCTAGAGCAACGGCTGCCTGACCATTGCCCTGGGCGGCCGCGCAACTGCGCATCTGAAGGGCAACGTCAGGTGCAATATCAATCGGCGCTAACTTCTCTGCTACATAGGCTTGGGCTTGGGCATTTCCCTGATCAGCCGCCTTGCGGTAGTAACGCAGTGACATTTCCGGATCTTGCTTCAGCCCGGCAGATCCCTGTTGTAAGAAGATCCCGATAAAGTAGTAACCCGTTGCAACTTTTGCCTCGATCAATTGCTGGCTCAAGCGCAAATGCTCTTCACCCCGCAACTTAAAAAAGCCACGCATCGTGCCATTCTGCAAATTAATATTGGCCTTGTAGTGACCATTCTCGGCCGCAATGCGATACAGCCGCTCAATCTCCATATCTACCGTCTTGTCTTGCTTGAGTTGGTTGTTTTTCTGCAACCAGCGGGCGTACTGAAACAAGACGTCGCTTTCGGCGGACGGTGCCGGAATTTTCTCGTATACACACGTAAAGGCCAGCTTGGCCTTGATTTCAGTGAGCGGGTTCAAGGGCGCCTCCTTCGTGGGTAAAGTAAAAGCATTGCCAGTACCGCACGCGGCCAGCAACAGGCTAGATAGCAAAAGAGTCAGGCGCATTCAGTCAAGATCCTTGAGGGTAGCTTCGCCGTAATAGAATTCGACTAGGGATGCACATGGCAAACCTTTATCTTCTTGGAGGTCTCTGTTTTCCCCAATGATCGTTTTCCAAGTTGCAAACGCTTGAGCAGGATCATCCTGCGCGCCCCTCTTATCCGTATGCATCTCCCACAACCGCCGCCGCAACGCCTTCGTCACATCCGCCCACTCATGAGCAATATTCAACTCACTGTCCACCATCATGCTGCGGGTGTTGATATTCGCCGAGCCATGCGTGGTGAACACGTCATTGACGATCATCAACTTGGAATGGATATACACCGGCATCCACTCCTTGCCAGCCGGTGAGTCAGGCGCCACCAGCGAGCAGAGGTGTACTTTCAGGCCGGGCACTTCCGGTGAAACAATCGGGCTCTTGTCGACCGCTTTGATTTGCTCATCGAGTTGAGCCTGCCATTTCTTGAGTTCCCGTTGCCCAACGTGGTCATTCCGTTCAGGTCGTGGCTGCGGAGGCATGTCCTTTTTTATCTGCTTGATGCGCAACAGCTTGGTCACCCCCGGAATCGTTTCGGCGCGCCCAAGGCTCTCGATCATTTCCTGGGTTTTCACCGTACCCGCACCCATGCCACCTTCGGTGTCATTAGTGATCACGAACAAATGCAACGCACCGTGCAGGCCCGGCTCACGCCCATCCTGTGTCTGGATCCGCGCCGCTTGCTTGATCGCCTCCGCCAGCGGTGGCCAGCGGAAATACTGGTTTTCGATATAGATAAACTGCGTCGCGTTATTGATCGCCTTCAAGTAAAGCGCCTCAATATCCCGCTTGCCGGCTTGGGCCTGGGTACGCAATAACTGGGCGAGCAACAGGTTGCCTTTGCACGCCGTGAGGTGCTCTGCGACCTCAGTGGAACACCGCGAAACCAGGAGGTCTTCGCCGGTCTCCTTGAGCCAGGCGGTCGCGAAGTTATGGTGCAAGTGCTCCAGAATCGGGCCGCTGACCTGGCTGGAAATATCCTGACGTGGCTTGTCGCCACGGGGCCCGGCGTTTGGGGCCGGTTTACTCTCCGGGGTGCGGTTTAACGCCGAATGCCCGTCAGTATCCCAATACTCATCAAGCATGTTGTGGCCCATGACAAAGCCGACAGCGCAATCGCCTAACTCGTAATCGACCAGCACACTCTTTTGGTGATGAGTGGCCGTCAGGCCCAGCGTGTAGCGCATTTTTTTACTGATGTTCGGATCAAGACTGGCGTACTTCACCCAGTGATTAATTTCGGCGCGCTCGCGTGTGCTGAAACCACGACTGACAAACAGCGGAACCTTGTCATTACCTCGCAGGGCAGCCTTGTCATCTGCGACAGCGCAGTCGGCAAACCATTGTCGATCATCGTCATATTGCTTCTGGGTAGAACTCTGCAGCTCCCGGTCCTTGATCCGCACCGTACCTTTACCGGGCAGATTGGCCTCACCCGCAAAGCCGGCACTGTTGAACGGCATTTCCCAACCCAGCACACGCACCTTGACACCGTCCGACGCCTTGGCCCTGAGCAGCTCACCGATACTGGGCGCGCTGCGGTCACGGATGAAATACATCGACGGCTGGAATCCCCAGCAGATGATATCCACGGTCTTTTTGGCCGCTGCGATTGCCTCATGTACGGCCCTGAAGGCTTCCTCACCATTGACCAAGGGGAGATAACCCGCCATGGCGGGATGGTATTCGGTGTTGCACACAAACCAGGGCGCGCAGCATGTCGCCTCCTGGGTATGCTGGAGGGCAAGCGGCACCACGATGTCGGATTGAACTTGAGTCATTGTTGGTCTCCCTTCTTGCCTCGGGCGCCTTCCATCACCGACGTGTACAACGCTCGGTGGTCGGTGTGTGAGTTGGGCTGGCGTACACCGGCGTCGGTTTGCGAGGCATGATGATGCAAACCACTGTTGGCCATATGCGCTTGCTCGGCATTGCGGTACTCCGTTGGCACCGGAATCTGGTAACTCACACCGTTAGCCATTTCCAGCCGGTAACCTTGAGTCACGACCTGGTGGTCGACCATCAAGTGCCCGGTGTCGTCCAGCACCCCCTTTTTAAGCAACGCGCCATCGGCGTATAACGTGTAAGGCATTCCGGCCCAGCCCAGGTTGGAAGCATTGGCGACTTGTGGTACACGCAGTCGCACTTTTTCCCTGGATAAGCCCTGCGGAAAATCGGGATGCGCGGCATTCATAGTGGCTGGGCCCAAGTAGTCGAAGTGCGCCGACTTCACGTTGTAATCCCCTGCCGTGCCCGACTCGATGCAGCTCTGATCCAGGGTGATGTAGCTGCCGCCTGCGTTCAGGGTGATTTTCTTTTTCGCGACGATGCGGATTTCATCTTCAGTGCTGGTGATGCTCAGCCCGTTGCGGGCCAATACTTCCAGCGTATCGTTCTGGGCCTGGATTTTTACTGGCCCTTGGTTGGCGATCAACTTGATGCCCAGCTTGCGTACGAACAGACTTACTCCTTGCCCCACGCCGACAAACAGGCGCTTGATCACGCTGATGTCTGCCTCACCGCCGGCGTTGAGCATCAGGTTGTTCTGTGCCGCCAACTGCAAGTGCTTGCCGCTGGTCAAGGCAATGCCTTGAGGCGCGCTGAGGAGCAGCACGGACGATGCAAGCTGTTCAATGTCTTGTTTGAGCAGGTTTATTTGCGTTTGCACATCAGCCGGATCGGCTTTGGCAGCCTGAGCATCGTTTGACAACCCCTCCAACTGGTCTGCGGCCTGTTGCAAATGCCCTAATGCAGCGCTCATTTCCAACATCTGGCCGTTGGCCCGAGGCTGCGTATCAGCACTGATAAAAATGCCGCTACCCGCACGAATCGCACCATGCCCATCGGTACGCAGCTCTGCGCCCTGCCCTCGCGGTTTGCGGTCGGCATCCACCAAATGCCCCAAATTCAACTGGCTCTTCCCACTGTGCTCCGTACTGAGCTTTACGTGCTCCTGCCCCCGCGTGTCGTCCAGGCGCAGTTTGTTGTTGGCCGGGGTGCGCAGTACGTTGCGTTTGTGGTTGCGCATCGTCACGTGGTCGACGTGTTGGCTGTCGTGCAACGCGTGGGCGATATAAGGCCGGTCGGGGTCGCCTTGTTCGAAGGCGATGGCGACTTCGGTACCGGCCAGCAGTGGCAGGTGCAGGCCGTGGGTGTCGCCGGCGTAGGGTCGGGCCAGGCGTAGCCAGAGGCTTTCCTGGCCGGGTTTCCAGGTGTCGCGGTCGAACAGGAAGTGGACTTTGTAGCGGCCTTCGAGGTCGATGTGGCCGTAGGGGTCGTGTTCTTTGGGGCTGGTGACGCGGGCCGGGACGGTGCCGGCGATTTGCGGTTTGGGCAGCAGCGCTGGGCGAAAGCACACGGTTTCTGAATACGGGATGGCCTGGAAGCTGGCTTCAAAACTGCGATCGCGGGCGGCGTGGGTGGTGACTTGGGTGATAACCGCGCCGGGGGTGAAGGCATTGGGCGCGCCGCCGGAGATTTTCAGGACCTGGCCGGGGGTCAGGCTGGGGCTGCTGCTGATGCCGCTGAGTTGGGTCTGGCCGTTGAGGTAGCGTTCGTGGCGCAGGCGTGCGTAGAAGTAGCCGCTTTCACTTTGCAGGTCTTCGTCCTGGTCGTAGCGGTCGCCGATGAGGTTGTAGGGCTCGGCGTAGTGGTAGGCCTCGCCGTAGGTGCCTTTGGCGCCACGGCTTTGGTCAATGTCACCGTCGAGGTAGGCGTTGGCGACGCGGTGGTGGTAGGCGCGGATGTTGACGTGTTGCTCCACCACCTTGTGGTTCGATTGCAGGCGCCATACGCCGTCTTCGCCACTGCTGTTCATGCCCGATTGCGGGCGGTACGGCAGTTGCACGTCGAACTGGTAGTGACGTTGGTCGTCGTGGAATTCCACCACGTCGATGTTCAGGCGTTCGTCGCGGGTGAAGCGGTACCAGATGCCCACCTCGGCCAACAGGCGCGAGATGAAGGCCAGGTCGCTTTCGTCGTACTGCATGACCTGTTCGCGCTTGGGGTATTCGCGTACCAGGTTGAAGAGAAAATCCTGACCTTCGAAGTCGTGGCGGCTGCGCAGGATGCTTTCGACGATCTGCGGCACTGATTGGTGTTGGTAGATACGAAATTGTTTGCCGCGAGCGAGCAAGGCCAAGCGCGGTTCGAGGGTGATTTCGTAGCGGGCTTCGTCGAGGGAGCCGGACAGGCGTTTGAAGCCGGTGACCACGCCGTGCAAGGTGCGCAACGGCTTGACCGGGGGCACCTCAATGCCTACCGCCTTGAGTGCGGCCATGCCAGGGTTTAGGCCGGGACCGTGCAGGCTGAAGTTGGCGTCTTGGCCCAGCACGCTGTCGGCGTTGAGGTCGCCGTCGATGCAGGTGAATTCCACGTGGTAGTTGAACGGCTGGCTGAGGCCTTCGTGGCCTTCGAAGGCCAGCACATCGAGCACCGCGGCCACGTTGCGAACCGTGAGTTTGTGCCGGCTGTGGTCGAAGAAGGTGCGCAGTTCATTGAGCATGTTCAGGCCTCCAGGGCGACCGGCGTGTGATGGTCCTGGCCGTCGGTGAAGTGCAGAACAATGCCCTCATCCTCGCTGTAGCCCAGGGTCACCTCGGTGGTTTTTTCGTGGGCGGCCTGGCGTCGCAGCAGCTGTTGGCTGAGTACCGGCAGGATCTGTTGATTGAGCAGGCTGTCGATGTTGCGTGCGCCGGTGTCGGGCAGCAGGCACGCGGCAACCAGTGCCTGGTTGAGCGCCAGGTCGATGCGGCAGTGCACGCCGTAGTGGCGCTGCAAGCGCTTGGCAACCTGGCCCAGCTTGATGGCGACGATGCGTTGCAGGGCATCGGCCAGCAACGGGCGGTAGATGAGGGTTTGGAAGCGGGCGAGCAAGGCCGGCTGGAAATGCTCGCGCAGGATCGGGCGCAGCAGTTCTTGCAGGGTGCTGTCCGGCGCACCGGGGAACTCTTGCAGGCAGGCTTGCAGTTCGTCGCTGCCCAGGTTGGAGGTCATGAGAATGACGGTGTTGCGAAAGTCGATTTCACGCCCTTCGCCATCGCGCATAAAGCCACGGTCGAACACTTGGTAGAACAGGTTGATCACGTCGCGGTGGGCTTTTTCCACTTCATCGAGCAGCACCACGCTGTAGGGGCGTTGGCGCACGGCTTCGGTGAGCACACCTCCCTGGCCGTAACCCACGTAGCCGGGTGGCGAGCCTTTGAGCTGGCTGACGGTGTGGGCTTCCTGGTATTCCGAGAGGTTGATGGTGATCAGGGATCGTTCACCACCGAACAATTTGTCCGCGAGGGCCAGGGCGGTTTCGGTTTTGCCGACGCCGCTGGTGCCCACCAGCAGGAACACACCCAGCGGCGCCTTGTCGTCGGTCAGGCCGGTCTTGGCCGCACGCAGGCGCTGGGCCAGGGCGCTCAGGGCGTGGTCCTGGCCGATCACCTGTTCGCCCAGTTGGCGCTCCAGTTCCAGCAGGTTGGCCTGTTCGTCCTTGAGCAGGCTGCCCAGGGGTACGCCGGTCCAGTCGGCGATCACTTCGGCCACGCTGCGCACATCCACATCCAGCGACAACAGCGGTTGGTTGCCCTGGACTTCGCGCAATTGTTGTTGCAGGTGCAGGCAAGCGTCCCGGCTCGACGGTTCGGCCAGGCGTGCCGCGAGCAGTTGCCGGGTGAGGTCGAGTTCGTGGCGGTATTGCTCCTCCATGGCCGCTTGCCGATGCTGCAGGTCGGCGTGCTGGCCGGCAATCGCCTCCAGGCGTTCCTCGGCATCGGCGCCATTGAGTTTGTGGTCTTCTTCCAGGGCCAGGTGCTCCAGTTCCAGGGCAGCCTGCTGGGCTTTGAGGCGCACCAGGGGTTGCGGCTCGCAGTCCAGGCCCATGCGCACCCTGGCGCTGGCGGTGTCGAGCAGATCGACGGCTTTGTCCGGTAGTTGGCGCCCGGTGAGGTAGCGCCGCGACAGGCTGACCGCCGCCTGCACCGCCGCGTCCTGGATGTGTACGCCATGGTGGCTGGCGTAACGCGCCTTGAGGCCGCGCAACATGAGGCTGGCGTTGGCATCGTTTGGCTCGTCGACCTTGACTACCTGGAAGCGCCGCTCCAGGGCCGCGTCCCGCTCGAAATACTGTTTGTACTCGCTCCAGGTGGTGGCGGCGATGGTGCGCAATTCGCCTCGGGCCAGGGCCGGCTTGAGCAGGTTGGCCGCATCGGCGCCGCCGGCCTGGTTGCCTGCGCCGATCAGGGTGTGGGCCTCGTCGATGAACAGCAGCACCGGCTGCGGCGATTGCTGCACGGCGTCGATCACGTTTTTCAGGCGTTGTTCGAACTCGCCCTTGACCCCGGCGCCGGCCTGCAGCAGACCCAGGTCCAGGGTACGCAGGCTGACCGACTTGAGGCTGTCGGGCACGTTGCCTTCGGCGATGCGCAACGCCAGCCCTTCGACCAGCGCGGTCTTGCCCACACCGGGCTCGCCCACCAGGATCGGGTTGTTCTTGCGCCGGCGGCTGAGGATGTCGATGACCTGGCGGATTTCATCGTCACGCCCGAACACCGGGTCGATCTGCCCTGCCCTGGCCTTGGCGGTCACGTCCTGGGTGAAGCGGTCGAGGATGCCTTGCAACGCCTCCTGCAGTTCGGGGAGCGAGGCGCTGTCGAGCGGCGCACCATCGGCAAGCTCCAACGTAGAGAGCTGGTGCAGTTGTGGACGCTCTATCGACTGCTGGTCGAGCAGCTCGGAGAGGCGTTTCAACTGAGTTTCGCTGACGCTGAGCAACGGCCAGGCGGACTCGCACGCCAGCAGATCGGAATTATCCAGCAAGGCCGCGAGCAGATGGACCGAGCGTATGCTCTCGTTGCGGCTGTCCAGCGATGCGTATAACCAGGCGTATTTGATCAAGTGGTACAGCTTGTCGCACAGCTGCGGTTTGCTTTGCACGCTGCGCGGCAGGCTGTCGAGATGATCGAGCAGGCCGCGCCACAGCGTGTCCATGTCCCATTCATAACGCCGGGCGATCACGGTCAGGTCGCCCTCGCCCTGCTCCAGCAGCTTGAGCAACCAGTGCTCGATACTGATCAGCCCGTGGGCACGGCTTTGGCACAAGGTCGCCGCAGCACTCAGTGCCTGGGCGCAATACGGATTGAGGCGGCGAAGCAAAAGCGCGGAATTCTGGGCCATGGGCGTACATCTCTGGTCTGTGGGCTCGGCGTGTCATCAAGGCTCGATGTGTTTGGCTGAGCGTCCGCGAACGGGCGCTCAACCCTGCACACCGCGAACCGGCAGGCGCACATCGCCTGCCGGTATCCGCGCATCAGGCGCTCTGGCGTTCGTTCCAGGCGTCGGAGTGGATGATGTTGCCGTCCTTGTAGGTCCAGGTGACCTTCTCGTAGCGCAGCTCGACCTGTTCCATGTGGTTGTGCTTCTCCTTGCCCGGGTCTTTGATGTCGTGCATTTTCGGCGCGACTTTGACGACCTTGACGTTCTCCAGTTTGGTGATGAAGTACTCGACTTCCTGGCCGGCGTCGTCGATGCGGTACCACTTGAACTCGGCGCTTTTGAGCGTCTGGCCCGTGGTCACAGCCTTGTAGAGGTAAGGGCTGGACGCATCGATTTCCTTGCTGAACAGGAACGGGGTGTGCACCCGCGTGCCGGTCAACTTGCCGGTGTTGTTGTCGGTGGGGATGTACAGGCTGTGGTCCTGTGCGATGACCTCGATACTGCCTTCGCGCTTCTGCACGTTCACGGAACCTTTGATTTCCGCGCCGCCATCATCTTGCAGCCAGAGGTAAACGGGAATTGCCATTTGAAGCTCCTTTTCTCGGGGTTTGCGTGTCGCGGAATGCGACAGGCGGGGTCTTGCCCGGCCCCGCAGCGGGCAGCGCACAGGCCCCCGCTTCCGGTACCAGACGAATATCGACGCGACGGTTGGCGGCGCGCCCGGCGTCGGTGTCGTTGCTCGCCACGGGTTGCTGGGCACCGAAGCCCTGGACCGCGAAGCAACTGTCGGGAATGTCGCCCATGCGCTGCATCCAGTCGCGCACCGAAGCGGCGCGAGCGCGGGACAGCTCAAGGTTCTGGCCAGGTGTGCCGGTGATATCGGTATGCCCGGCGATGACGATCAGCCAACCGGCCTGGGCCTTGATGTTGACCAGCGCGTCGATCAGCACCTTGGTGGAGCCAGCCTTGAGTTCAGCCCGGCCGGGGTCGAACAGCGAAAGACTGTCCAGGCGCACCGGGTCGGGAATCTTCACCGGCGGCGGTGCCTCGGGTGGCTGGCGGTGGGCGGCGATGGTCGCCAGCAACGGCAGGCGCAGGCGCTCGCCGCGATACAGGCCCAGGCCCAGGGCCAACGGCTCGCCCTGGCGGTAGTAGTCGTCCAGTCGCGCAGCGTCTTCGCGCAATACGGCCACTGCGTTTTCGCGCAGGAGGAATTGCGGCTGGTCGCGGCGCTCGGCCAGCGGGATGGCGTGGTAGCGGCGCAGGTCATCACTGACCTGACGCAGCAGCAGGTTGTTCTGCCAGGCCGAACTGGCCAACGCCACCACGCCCGCCAGGGTGAACAACCACACCGCCAGGATGCCCGCACGCAACCGCGCAGAACGCCGAATGCGCAGGGGCAGCAGGTTGAGCAAAGGATCGGGAAATGGCAGGCTCGCACCGGCCACCGAGGGTTCGGACGCGCCGAGGGCGACCCTGACGCGCAGCCATTGCTGCCACAGGTTGCCGGGCACGCGCTGAGGCACGGCCGGCACCAGCGTCATCGCCCACACCAGCGGCACACGCCCGTCACGCCCGGTAAAGTGCGACAGCACCTTGTCTTTGAGCCACGCGGCCAGGCTGCCGACCTGTACGCCCATGGCCAGACGCTCCGTACCGTGGGCGCTGTCGACGGCCTGGCGCTGCCAATCGCTCAAGCTGGCACAGGCACCGGCACTGCGCACCCACAGGTCGGGCTCGCCGCTCTCGCAACTGAACCAGGCGTCTTCGTCAGTGGTGGTCTGCCCATAACTGACCAGCATCAAGGGCAACGCGAGGCCGCGTTTTCGCGCCAGCGTGAGTTGGTGGCGAAAGGCACGTATCCGCCCCGCCAACTCGCCTTCATCCGTATGTTCAACGGGGTTGACGCAAAACATCACGTTCAGTTGCCCACCCCAGTCCGGGCGTTGCGTCAACACGCCCGCCACTGCCGTACCCAGTTGGTCCAGCGCAGGCACCCGCACATAACAACCTTGCGCAGTCACCCGCAGCGCCAACTGGTCGGCGGGAACGGCACCGAACAGTCCCGTGAGCCCATCGCCACACACCAGCACCACGGGCTGGCGATAAGTTGCCGCCGGCAGGGGCGTCTCACCCGGCGGCAGCAGTTGCGCGCCGCGCTTTGCGAAACGACGCTCTGCCCAGACCCAGGCCAGCACGACCGTCAAAATCGCTGCCGCTCGCACCCAGCCCGAGGCCGGAATGATCAGTGCCAGCGTCACAACCAGCACCCCGGCCCACAGCCAGAGCCCTCGCATCAAGTTGAGTGTCATCGCAGCCTCACGCCTGGCCAGGAGCAAGCGTGGCGACCAGGCCACCGAGCATCTGGTCCAGCCCCCACCAGACGCCGACCAGCAGCACGCCCGCCATGGCCAGGCGAACCCAGGGCGAGCGCAAGGTGCCAAGCCGCTCGTTGCGTGGGCCGCTGCCCTGGGTGGTGAGCATCGGGTTGAGCTTCAGGGGCGGAACGTGCGCATTCAGGGCGTCCATCAGCCGCTGGCGCTCGGGGTGGTTGAGATCCGGGTAGCGCCCGCGAAAACCCAGGAACATCACGCGCTGGAACACCGTCAGCACCAACAGGTCGGGCATTGGATGGCGCAGGGCCTGGCGCATGTCCTCATACAGGAACTCACCCGCCTGGTGACGGTTGAACAAGTGGGCCTGCAAGGGCTTGCTCGCCCAGCGCGCATGGGCCGGCCCCGTGGCACGGTTCAGCACGGTTTCATCGAACAGCGCGCTCTGAGCATGGCAGATCAGCGCCGTACTTTTGTTGCTCACACCGGCCGCCTGCAACGCTTGGTACACCTGCTTGACCTGCCGCACGCAGCAACGCCACAGCTCGGAGGTGTCTTGCACCTCTGCGCCCTGGCGCAGTTCGACCACCAGCAGGTAGCTGTTTTGCAAGAGTTTGTCGATATCCAGCGCCGAGGCCGGGTTCTTTTTCGAGGCAGTCAGGTTCATGCGCGCAATACCGCGAAGAGTTCAAGTTTGATGTCAACCAGCGTGCTGGGGACGTACAGCGCACAAACCCCTTCGGCGAGCATGGCCTGGCCCTTGGGGTGCCCAAGGTCGAGGGCGAAATACTGGTTTTCCAGGCGCAGTGGAATCGCCGCCGGTACATGGCTGAGCGGCTGCAGCGGAATACCGTCGAGCGCGGCGTTGACCAATTGGTTGACGTCGTCCGGCGTGCCGACTTTGCACAGACGCGGGAAGTGTTTTTGCAACTGCGCGGCCGGCATTCGGCAGCGCACAGACAGGTAGAAATCGGCACCGTCGCGCTCACGCAGGCGGGCATCGTTGAGCGTGACCTGCCAGCGATTCGCGGCCACCTCCTCCAGCACCAGCGCCACCACCCGCGACGGCAGGCTAGCCTCGAGCAAGGTGGAAATGGTCTGCATCAAGGGCGGGAACACGGTTTCCAGTTGCTCATGCCGGTAGGCTGGAATCTGGTCGATATCGTGTTCCAAAGAAAACGTCAGCAAGCCACCGGCCAGTTTGATCAGCGCCTGGTACACCTGCTCGGGATGCCGCGCCGGGTGAGCCTTGAGGTCGGCCAGCACCGGTTGATAGGTGTTCAAGGCGTTGAGCAACCAGAACAGCGACACGTCGGCCACGGCAAAATCGGCCATGCGCTGGTTGCTTTCGCGGCGCATGCCCATCAGCCGTTGACGCTTGGCGGCCAGTTGGGTCAGCAGGTTGTCCAGTTGGGTCACCAACCCCGGGTGGGCGGCGAAGCTGAGCAAGGGCGGGACAAAATCAGGGTCCAGGTGCCAGGCGCCCTGCCCGTCACGCATCAGCCGCGCGACGGGACAGGTCAGGTAGTCGGCGTTGTCATCGTCGGCCAGGCGCAGCGTCAGCACATGTTCGAGCACGCCAATCGATTGCACCTCATCGCCATACACATCCTGGACCTGGCGCCAGTCCTGGCGATAGCGCACGGGCCGGTCGACCCGCGTGCCTTCGAACACACAGTTATTGCCATTGGCCTGTTCCAGCGGCAACGCCAGCACCAAGGTGGCGCTGCGGCGGGAATCGGACAGCAGCCCCGCCAGCTCCAGCGCCGGTGGCAGGCGATCCACATGGTCGGTGTCGATCAAGGTGCCATCGGGCAGGCGCACGCGTAACTGCGTGGCCTTGAGCTTGCCCAGGTGCAAGGCCTGCAAATCGAAGGCCACCCCCCAAACCCCCCAGGGGTGTACGAGGCAGAGATGGGCCAGACGGTCGTCGGCCCACGCCTCCCAACGCGCCTGCTGCTGGAACTGTTGCGGCGACAGCAAGGCGCCCGCGGCCCACAGGGGGCGGTCGATCTTCATCACATCGTGTCCTTGCGAAGGGGGTCAGGCTTTGGCCTTGGGCATCTGCGAAACCAATGACAAGTTGACGTCCATGCCTTCGACCTGAAAGTGCGGAATCGCATACAACTTGACGCGGAAGAACCCCGGGTTGTCCTCGATGTCCTCGACCGTCACCCGCGCATCGCGCAAGGGGTGGGACGCTTGCAGGTCATCACCCGGGTCGGTCATTTCGGTGACGAGGCCACCCACCCATTTGTTCAGCTCCAGTTCGAGCAAACGGCGGTCCTTGGTGGTACCGATGTTTTCGCGCTGGATCAATTTGAGGTAATGGGCGATGCGCGACAGCAGGAAGATGTACGGCAGGCGTGCGTTGATGCGGCTGTTGGCCGTGGCATCGGCGGTGTCGTACAGCGCGGGTTTCTGGGTGGAGTTGGCGGAGAAGAAGCACGCGTAGTCGCGGTTCTTGTAGTACGACAACGGGATGAAACCGAGGTTGGCGAATTCGAATTCGCGGGTTTCCGGGATCATCACTTCGGACGGGATCTTCACCTGGTTGCCGGTGCCCAGGTCGTAGAGGTGAATCGGCAGGTCGGTGACCGCACCGCCCGACTGCGGGCCGCGAATCTGCACGCACCAGCCGTTGGTAATGAAGCTCTTGACCATGTTGGCGGCGAAGGCAAACGAGGCGTTGGTCCACAGATACTTCTCGTGGTCCGGGCCCTTGACGCTTTCGATGTAGTTGAAGCTGCGCACCGGGATGGTGTCCGGACCATAGGGCAGGCGTCCCAGTACGCGTGGCATGAGCAGGCCGATGTAACGTGAGTCGTCGCTATCACGGAACGACTTCCACTTGATGTATTCGGCGCGGTCGAAGTAGTTACCGATGTCCTTGATCGCCGCGACTTCTTCCATCGACTGTTTGCCGAAGAACGCCGGCCCCACCGCGCCAATGAACGGCATATGGGCGGCAGCGGCGACTTTGGAAATGTTGCGCAGCAGGGCAATATCCTGCGGGCCGCGCCCGAACTCATAGTTGGAAATGGCCGCCGCAATCGGCTCACCGCCCGGGGTGTCGTATTCCTGGGTGTAGGTGTGCTGGTACAGGCCGCTCTGGGCAATTTCGGGTACGTCTTCGAAGTCCTGGATCAGGTGATCCTTGCTGATATCCAGCAGCTCGATGCGCACGTTCTGGCGAAAATCGGTCTGGTCGATCAGCGACTTCACGCCGCGCCAGGTGGACTCGACGCGCTGGAAATCCGGGTGGTGCATGATCGCATCGAGTTGACGGCTGATCTGCGTGTCCAGCGCGGCGATTTGCTCGTCCAGCAGCGTCTTGTCCAGGCGTTCGACTTTCTGCGACGACTGCTTGAGCAGGTTGAGGAATACGCTGACTGCTGCGGTCACTCGCTCATCGGGCGAAGCTTCGGACAGCACTTCGGCATTCTGGAAGGGCTCGATCGCGCCCAACTCCGATACCGGGTTGAGGTTGATCTTGGCGAACAACGCGTTATACACGCCCTGGCCGACTTCGGCGGCATAGGTCTGGGTTTGCTGCGGTTGTGACGATGGGTGTTCGACGGACATGATCAAAATTCCTTATCAGCGGACCAAGGGCAATCAACGAGCGGACGGCGGCGCCAGGGCGGCCAGTTCAGCGCGCAGTTCGTCGCTCAGGGCGTCGTCCTTGAGGATGCGCTCCAGCTCATGGCGGAAGGTGGCGTTATCGAGCAGGTTGGATTTGAGGTCGCGCAACAGGTTGCGCATCGCCAGCAGGGCGCGCAGCTGCGGCATTTGCCGGGCGACTTGCTCGGGCTCGAAATCCTTCATGTTGCGGAAGGTCAGCGCGATGGCCGCTTCGGCGTCGCCCTCGACCAGGGTATTTTCCACCGCCAGTTTCACGCTGGGGGAAAACTCGGCCAGCACGCTGTCAAAGTTGTTCTTGTTGATGTCCACTTTGTTTCGTTCAGACAACGGACGCTGTTCCTGACCGTTGCTGTAATCACCCATAACCATGAGTTTGAGTGGCAGCTCTATCTTTTTCTGCGCGCCGCCGGTGTGCAAATCGAGCTTGATATTTACCCGAGCCTTGGGTACTTCGTTTTGAAAGCTATTTGAAGCCATACACCCTCCAGACACTCTTTGCGCGACACGCCATTGCGTCACGAACAACAACTGAAACTGGAGTTAATGCTTGGCCGACAGCCTCTAAAGGGTTGCCGTCCTGGCATATAAACTCCGCTGAGAAGCTGCAACAAGCAGCGAACTTTCGTGTAATAACTGAATACCCACACCGATAGCGTGGTACTTCACCCTGCGATGACTTTACCTTCAGCGAGCGGCGGGCAACTGGGCGCCCTGCTTCAGGTTTTACCCATTTTTAAACAGCTGGCTGCGCCCACCCGCACCAAAACGGCGCACAAAAAGATAGCTATTCCTGTCCGCGAGCCAATGACGGTTTATGTGAGAGCCCACCCAATAAACATAACGTTTAAAGAGTATTACATCCCGCTTGAAAAAATATCAATACGTCACCTTTGTTCACATTTGCATGAATACTCAATACAGCACACCTACATGAGCACATCACGCTCGGAAATTTCCTACATCAATTATTCGAAACTACCGCTAGACACTTAGCCGAACCGAGAAATTATCTCGCTAAATCTTTTTTCCTACACTTGGGGAGGGGGAATCTTTGGCTGTAGGGTGAAAAATCCCTATTAAATGTCCTACACCTCAAGTCGTTTCCAGGAAGCAAAAACCTGGGTATTTTTTCCGAGTGGTGAAACAAAACTCCGTTACTAAACATTTCAAAGGATGCAAAAAAAACTTCGCTTTAGAAGGTTTTGATGTGTCAGTGCATAAAGCGCCAGGCAACGCGTCGCTGCCGGAGCACCGTGAGCAGCATCTGCGCGAAAGACAGCAGGAGGCTTGCTGCGTCGAGCTCAAAAGACCGATTGAGGTAGCACCGCATCTGTACCGCCCAAGCGCAGGCGTGGGAAATTTTCCCGATCAGGACGCCCTACTCGAATCAACATTGAATGCTACGCGCGTCATAAGCCCGCCTATCTCTTTGATAATTATCGTATTGACTCTGCCGAATAGCGGTTTACGAGCGCTATGTCCGTTCGCGGCCGGCAGGAAATTTCCTACAGAGTCATGGGATTCAGATTGCTTGAATATGCATCGCTTGTAGGTGCTTGAGGCAGACCCCGCCTGAGCGTAGACAAGAGCAACCAGGCCAGGCCGATACGAGCGTCAGTTTGTTCCATGAGACGTGAGCGACCCAGATGTTCCCATGAACAAACACACTCAATAAGCATTAAAAGCTAGCACTCTCAACCCATACGAGTGGGAAGTCGCTCATTTTAAAAAGCCTGCTAAATTGAATTCTGTTATCCAGCGAGTTTCAGCGCGAATGATTAACGGAACCCCAACTTAATTATTTTTGCGGAGACGGCTTACGCCATCGACATGAACAAAATACATGCTGTGATTTGGAGCGTTTCAAAACACTGTTGGTTGGTCGTCTCTGAACACGCAAGCAGCGGTGGCGGGCGAAGCAGCCGTCGCGCGGTCATTGATCGAAGTGGTTTGGCCAAGGCGCAAACGGCACTGGGCGTACAACAACTGCCTGGCTCTATCAATGCTGTTTCACTCTGCTTGCGCACAGTACGCACTGCTCTCATGCCGATGATGTTGACTCTCGGGATTGTATCCATCGCTGTTGCAGGGCCAGGCGATGGTATTTACGTCAACGACGGCACTGACTCCGGGTGCAGCCGTGTAGGTGACTCGGGCTCGATAAGCGGCATAACTAACGCCGCGGCGTGTACCCCTGCCAATAAGGACACTCAAACTGATCACTCGTTGTTCTATAACCCACTGGGGCTGGTAGGCCTGGGATCAACGTCGTTGACGCTGGGTAACGAACTCTTTGTCAATGGCGGTTCCACCGCAACACTTTTGGCCCCGGTGACCGCCGGCGCGCATATCAATACCCTCGACATGCGTGGCACCAAGGTTCTGCAACTTGCGAACGGCACTGTGTCGGCCACCTCGCAAGACGCCGTGAACGGCGCCGAACTGTTCAATACCGCAACTTCAACGGCAACCGCGCTGGGGGGTGGCGCTCAAGTCACCGGCACTACCGGGCAGATTTCCGCCCCAAGCTATAGCACCACCACTGTCAATGCAGCGGGCAATGTCACCACCGCCACGACCAGCGCCAATGTCGGTGATGCATTGACCAACCTGAGCACCAGCCTGGCCAACAGCGCTAACGTGGGTGTCAACTATGACGACGCGGCCACCAAGGCCCGCGTGACGTTCAACCCGACTGGCGCTGCAACCACGCTGGCGAATGTTGCCGCCGGCACCTTGAGTGCCACCAGCACCGAGGCGGTCAATGGCACCCAGTTGAATGCTACCAATACCACCGTCAGCGCCCAGGGTGCCCAACTGAGCGGCATGGTCAACGACGGGACAGGCATCAAGTACTTCCACAGCGCTTCAACCAAGGGTGACAGCAGCGCCACCGGTCTCGACAGTGTGGCCATCGGCCCGTTGGCCACAGCAGCCGGCGGCGGATCCATCAGCCTTGGTAACGGTGCCACCACCACTGCAACGGGTGGTCGAGCGATCGCCTTGGGGAACTTATCAAGCGCCCAGAGTAACGGTTCCGTCGCGATCGGCTCTGAATCCACCGCCTCCGGCATTGACGGTCTTGCGTTGGGCTGGCAGGCCCAGGCGCTGGCAGCCGGCGCCGTCGCGCTTGGCGGTGAGGCCGCTGCGTCAGGCAATAACAGTGTCGCCCTGGGCAACAACGCCAGTGCTACGGTCGCAAACTCCATGGCGTTGGGCTCTTTCGCCACCACCACTGCTGCTACTGCGACGACCAATGGCGTGATCAACGGCACCACTTACACCTACGCCGGTACTGCGCCTGTGGGCGTGCTCAGTGTTGGCAATGCAACCCAGCAACGGCAGATCACCAACGTCGCCGCAGGCGAGGTTTCGGCTACCAGCACCAATGCGATCAATGGCAGCCAATTGAACGCGACCAACACGGCAGTCAATGCCTTGGGCGCCCAGGATCAACAATTCACCACCGCTCTGGGTGGCGGCGCGCAGTTGGACCCGACCACGGGGGCCTGGCTCGCACCGAGCTACAGCACCACCACCATCGATACCGCCGGCAATGCCAGCGCCCCTGCCATCAGCAACAACGTGGGCACTGCCTTGACCGGCCTCAGCACCAGCCTGGCCAATACCGCCGCCGTGGGCGTCAAGTACGATGATGTGAGTACTAAAACCTCGGTGACCTTCAACCCAGGTGGCACCGCCACCACCCTGAGCAACGTCGCCGCCGGCACCTTGAGCGCCACCAGCACCGAGGCGGTCAACGGTAGCCAGTTGAATGCCACCAACACCTCCGTCACCGACCTGGGCACCAGCCTCAACACGTCCATCACCAACCTGGGCAACAGCTTCAGCACCCAGTTGGGCAACATCATCAACAATGGCGACGGCATCAAGTATTTCCACAGCGAATCCAGCCTGGGCGACAGCACGGCTACCGGCCTCGACAGCGTAGCCATCGGCCCGGTGGCAACCGCTTCGGCCGACAATGCCATTGCCCTGGGCAACGGTGCCAACGCCAGCATCGCCAACTCCCTGGCTCTGGGTAATGGCGCCACCACCGCTGCGGCCACTGCAACTGCCAGCGGCGTGATCAATGGCACCACTTACAATTACGCCGGCACTGCGCCTGTGGGCGTGCTCAGTGTCGGTGCCGTCGGTGCCGAACGGCAGATCAGCAATGTCGCCGCTGGGCGGGTCTCGGCCACCAGCACCGACGCGGTCAACGGCAGCCAGTTGAACGCCACCAATACCTCGGTGACCGACCTGGGCACCAGTCTCAATACGTCCATTACCAACCTGGGCAACAGCTTCAGTACCCAGCTTGGCAACATCATCAACAATGGCGCCGGCATCAAGTACTTCCACAGCAACTCGGCCCTGGGCGACAGCACGGCCACCGGCACCGACAGCGTAGCCATCGGCCCGGTGGCAACTGCTTCGGCCGACAACGCCATTGCCTTGGGCAACGGTGCCAATGCCAGCATCGCCAACTCCCTGGCCCTGGGTAATGGCGCCACCACCGCTGCGGCCACTGCCACCGCCAGTAGCGTGATCAACGGCACCACGTATACCTTCGCCGGTGCCGCGCCTGTGGGCGTGCTCAGCGTTGGCGCCGTCGGTGCCGAGCGGCAGATCAGCAACGTCGCCGCTGGGCGGGTCTCGGCCACCAGCACCGACGCGGTAAACGGCAGCCAGTTGAATGCCACTAACACCTCGGTGAGCGACCTGAGCACCAACCTCAGCACGCAGATCAGCAACCTGACCAACACTGCCGCCGAGGGCGTCAAGTACGATGATGTGAACACCAAAACCTCGGTGACCTTCAACCAAGGCGGTACTGCAACGACCTTGACCAACGTCGCCGCCGGCACCTTGAGTGCCACCAGCACCGACGCGGTCAACGGTAGCCAGTTGAACGCCACCAATACCTCGGTCACCGACCTGGGCACCAGTCTCAATACGTCCATTACCAACCTGGGCAACAGCTTCAGCACCCAGTTGGGCAACATCGTCACCAACGGCGCTGGTATCAAGTATTTCCACAGCAACTCGGCCCTGGGTGACAGCACGGCCACCGGCACCGACAGCGTAGCCATCGGCCCGGTGGCAACTGCTTCGGCCGACAACGCCATTGCCCTGGGCAACGGAGCCAACGCCAGCACCGCCAACTCTT
>NZ_SPKQ01000045.1:163772-164032 GCF_023127895.1 Pseudomonas sp. NCIMB 10586 | reverse complement strand
TCAATGGCACCACTTACAATTACGCCGGTACTGCGCCTGTGGGCGTGCTCAGCGTTGGTGCCGTCGGTGCCGAACGGCAGATCAGCAATGTCGCGGCTGGGCGGGTTTCGGCCACCAGCACCGACGCGGTAAACGGCAGCCAGTTGAATGCCACCAACACCTCGGTCACCGACCTGGGCACCAGCCTCAATACGTCCATTACCAACCTGGGCAACAGCTTCAGTACCCAGCTTGGCAACATCGTCACCAACGGCGCTGGT
>NZ_SPKQ01000045.1:42116-163762 GCF_023127895.1 Pseudomonas sp. NCIMB 10586 | reverse complement strand
ATTGCATGCATCGAATAGCGATCATCACGAACTCCTGGGCCGGCACCTGCGCACCAGCTGATTATTGTTATGGAGGGTACAAACGCAGTCAGCGAATAAGCAGTTCACGGCGGCCATTGGGATGCTCGACAGTCTCGCCTTGCAGCAGCAGCCGACGATCATTGAGGTAGTGATAATCCCTGCGAGCCGCCTTGATTTGAGCAAGGTCCAGACTGATCACATGGCGGGTTTCTTCGCGCCCGGCTTCGTACAGCACGCGACCAAACGGGTCGACCACCGCACTGCGGCCCGCAAACACCAGGCCGTCGTCGCCCTGCCCTGCGCGATTGACCATCACGCTGAACAGCTGGTTTTCCTGGGCCCTGGCCATGATCGCGGTGCGGTGCACCGGACCGTAGGGGTCCATGTTGCCGTTGGTAACGATGATTAACTCAGCCCCCAACTGCGCCAGTGCCCGCGCCGTTTCCGGCAGCTCGATGTCGTAACAGATCAGCAGGCCGACACGCACGCCGTTCCACAGCGTGGTGACAAAGCGATCGCCTGGCGTGATGTCGGCGCGCTCGGAGGGCCACAGATGGGTTTTGCGATAGCGCAGGGCGATGCCGTCGGGGGTGATCAAGACCGAAGTGTTGTAGTAGGCGCTGGCATCACATTCGACCAGGCCGATAACAACCGACACATCGCGCTCGCGCACCGCCTGTTGCACGGCTCGCAGTGTCGGGCCGTCCAGGGGCTCGGCGACGTTGGCCAGTTGTTCATCACTGACGAAGCCCATCAAATGGGTTTCCGGGAATACCAGCAGGTCGGTGTCCGCGTTGCAGTTGGTGATGGCCGCCAAAGCACGTGCAAGGTTGTACGCCGTATCGCCGTCGCGGCCGGCTAACTGCATCAATTCAATCTTCATCAGTGATCCTTCCGCGCAGTTCAGCAAGTTCTGAAAGAGTATGGGCGGCGCTAACGAAGCGGAACATCACGTCGAAGGGGTACCCCCGTGGGGGTAGTGAGATCAAATAACACTCAGATCAAAGCAGACCGCTCATAAGACAATATCATCGTTACACCCGCGCTCACCGCGCCCTGAGTGTGCGTTCACGGCCGTGCAAATGTAGCGCACGCTTAGGGGCTTACTGATCGACCCAGCGCCTTTAGGCATAGCGCCTAACGTGCGCGGGGAAGCAGCCTCCGATCGTCACGGCCATTACCCCCCACCATGATCTGCAACCACACGCCTGAGGCCTGCTCGGTTATTCTCGCCAATGCGAACTGCAGATAAAAATTATTCATAAGAGAGCGTTACGGTGACTCCAGCGTTTACTGTTCCTGGTGTCATTTTCCCGGTACGAATATAGTGAACACCAAAGGGTTTACTGATAGTTCCGCCCTGAACCCCCATATCCCCCAACTTTCCTTTGAGTGTAGAAGCCGAAGTTTGAGATCCAAAGACCACAGGCGTCTCGCCATCAAGCACTTGCAGCGACACACCTGAGGCCGAGTTGACTGCCGAATTCAGCGTTAGATTTGAAGTCGTATTGCCCGGGGCGTTCACATCCTCCAATGAATAAAGAATTTTGTATGGCGCATAGGATGCCGCGCACGTTACGCCAAGCGAAAAATTTACTCTTCCGGTCGTATCACCGACTAACGAGAGCAACGACAAGTTAGTCTTTTTTAGACTCACCTCGGACGGCGCGCTTAGCGTGCAGGACGTATTATTCACGGAAAGACTAACTGAAGGCGAGCCTCCATTAGATGCTCCCGCTTGAGTCGACCCCTCAAATACTCGATTATAAAAAAATAAAGCTTGACTAGGCACTACTAGCTGACCAACCGGCAATCGAGCAAGAGAAACATAACGAAATCGATATTTGTAACCTTTTTTCAAAAACCCACCAACACCTAAAAAATCAATTTTCCCATAACCAGGATCGAATATGGGAATGTAATCTCCATCTAAAAAAGCATGCTCGTAAATCACACCAATATTGGGATTGCTTGTAGACTGCAAATCATACTGCCTCCCATTAAAATCATACACACCAACTCTAGACTTAAAAAAAAAGAAAACGATATAAAGAGGCACGTTTAGAGTAGTATATGAGCAATTCATAAAATTAGGTATAGATCTTTCATGCCACACATCTGAAATCATCTGTACCCCAGTCTGCCCCTTGGCTTGCTGCACCTTTAAAGTCACACTCGCTCCTGAATCCACATAAGCAAGTTGACAGTTACTAGACGCCCAAACAAGACCACTTACAGAAAAAAGAATGAACAGACACACGCTTTTAAAAAATACGATCATACGTCACCCCCTCACACAGACAGCATCAAAGCTCTCATACATGAGCTCTTTTTTTGCAGGCGGCACATCATAACTAAAACTACATTTCCCACCGCCCCACACAACATCGAACACGCCTTTATCCTTGACTCCAAAAACCAGCAATCTTGATACATTATCAACCACGCCAAGCATACTTCCGCTCTCACCATAAACTTGAGCACCAAATGGAACTTTTTCACCATCGTTCAACTTCAACGAAAACTGCAACCTGCGCCCCGACTCAACCTCAAACCGACGCTTCACCACAGCGCCACGCGTCGGCACCACCCGCTGCGAACTTTCTGCGACTTCGACATCACTACCAAAGGTATTGGTATCCAAGTTGATCCAGTTGTAACGATAGGGTTGCGCATAGGGCACGACCGCATAGCCTTTTTTATCGGTACGCACAGCAGTCCCACTTTCGACGCCGACGCCCTTGGTATCGGGCACTTCAACCAATGCGAAGGTTTCACCGACCGGTTGCCCCAACGTCACCCCGTCGCGGTGTACCACCACCGACCCACTCGCCCCGACGTCAAAATGCTTGTTATCCCGACCCTGCCCATAGTTGCCACTGACTTTCGCATTAGGCGTGTCCCAATTCATACCGACGCTGCCGGAGGCACCGCTGGTTTTGCTTTTGCTGCCCTGTACCGAATAACTCAAGGTGTTCTGTTCGTCGATGTTGCCTGACAGGCCCGTTTGAATCGACGTCTCACCTTGGGACGATGAAGTAGCGCTGGTGTAAAGCCGTTGCGCGCGACGATTGTCACCGAACGGAATACTGAAGGACGCAGACACCTGATTATCGATTCGTTGACTGCCACCCTGCCCCTCTGTACGGGACACGGCAAAGCTGTAGCTGGTGTCGGCATAGCTGCCGTTGTAGCCGAACTGCCAACGCCGCGTGCTGCCCTGGCCGTTCCAGTAACTGGTTTCGCCCAAACTCAGAAACAGCGACCCACGCCCTTCCAGGGACTGGTTGACGTTCATGTCAAAACGGCTTTTTTGTCGGCCGTAATAAGGGGTGGCGAAGCGATCCTGTTCATCCACATGTTGGCTGAACGTGCGGAAAGACTCGGTGGAATAGCGATAGCCGACCATGGTGAAGGTGGTATCGGTGCTGCTTAGCGTCTTGGAATACAAAAAACGCGCACTCTGGCCCACGTTCTTGCGCCCGGACGCATCCTTGGAGTTGCTGTTGGTGACGTCAAACGATACACCGCCCCACGGCGAGTTAACCCCGATGCCCAGGTTCAACGCGTTGTAGGCCTGGGAAGCGAGTAACCCGCCGTAGCCGGTGAAGTTGTCGGTCACGCCATACACCAGCGTGCCTTGGGTAAACTTGGGCGCCGCCTGCCCTTCAGTCTGGTATTGGCCGGCGGCCAGGCTGTAGCGGGTACTGCCTCGACGTGTCATTACCGGCAAGTAGGAGTAGGCCTGGGAGTATTGACGCTCGCGCCCATCGGCCTCGATGATCTTGATGCTCAAGTCACCGTTGGAGCCGCTGGGGTAAATGTCGCTGATCTCGAAAGCACCCGCAGGAACGCTGGCCGAATAGATCACGTAGTTGTTCTGGCTGATCTCCACCGTTGCATTGGTTTCAGCGATACCGCGCACCACTGGTGCGAAACCGACTTCATCATCGGTCAGCATGCCGAGCTCCGACGTCAATTGAGCGCCGCGAAAACGCACACTGTCGAAGATATCGCCCTGGGTGTACAACTCGCCCCCCGCCAGTTTGCTCTTTAGGCTGACGACGTCACGCTCGGCATAGGTACGGTTGCTGTTGAATGTGTCGCGCATACCGGTGCCCCCGGAGATCGACGACTCATTGCGAAAGCGCCAGGCACCGAGGTTGAAGCCGTTACGCAGACCTATATAGCGGTAGTCGCTACTGTAACCACGGCTGATATTGCGGCTGAAGTTAGTCTGATAATTGGTGTACAGGGCGGTGATGCCGTTATCCCATAAAGACGGATCGACATAACCACTGGACTGTCGCTTTATGTAAGCTTGAGGCATGCTGATCTGCAACGCCAGCGCGGTTACATCGAATTCGATATCGGCACCTGGCACCAGCGCCGACAGATCAATCACGGTATCGTCGGCACTGCCCGCAGTGATGACACCCTCTTGTTCAAGCCGTGCAGTGTTCACCCCAATCGCCTTGAGTAGGCCCAGGTGTATGATCGGCTTGACCTCCGATCCGTCCTGCACGACAAACTTGATGGACTCACGCAGTATCAAAAATTGATTGAGGTAAATATCGACATTGTACTTACCAGGGGCGATCGTGCTTCCTTGCTCAAAGTACTTCAATTCGGCCGTGGTGCCATGCTTGTTCAAAAAAGCATCATTGAATTCCACAGCATGGGCCGCAAGTGGCAGGGAAGCACTTGCCAGCACTAGACTAGAGGCGCCAAAACGACCAAACGGACGGGTACCAGAATAACTCCCAAAACAAAATGCCCACATAAGAATCTTGCCTCATTACTCAATCGTTACTGCTTGACTTACTTCAGATGCAGAGCTGCCTGCCTTCTTTTAAAAAGCCCGTCAGCTTGAAATATTGGCGAGATTCTTAACCGGGACGCCATAATCATTAATGGCATTAAACTCAACGACAATTTGAGCATTAGCAGGTATTGCACCTGCGCCTTCCACCAGAAACTTACCGGTCGCACCGGGCGCTACCATCTCTACGTTGACCGGGTGACGAGCGCCCTTATACTCAAGGAACACAGCGCCAAAGGATGCGTAATAAACAGAGTTATTGGAGACCAACAGCCAGCGTTTTCCGCCTTCACTCACCAACTGCCACTTCAACAACTTGACAGCCCCTTCAGGCGTACCGGACAAACCCGTCGGCCGATAAAACAGCTTGATCCGTTGGCGCACTGCAATCTGCAAAGTGTTATCGGTCTCGGACTTTTGGGGAATCTCCTGCACGCTGAGCCAGAACACCGACTCTTTGTCTGAGGGCAAACCTTTCCCCGCATAAAAAATGCGCAGGCTTTGTTGCTTATTGCCGCCCAGGCGACTCAGCGAAGGGGTTAACGCAAACGGTACATCCTGATCAGTTTTTTTAGAGTCCGGCTCCAACCAAGACTGAATCATGATGTCCCTGTCGGCGTCATTCTTGACCATGATCGACGCTTCCTTGAGCTTTTGCGGGTAAATAACTCGCGTGCCGCCCAATGTAATACCGGCCTGTGCGATACCACTGAAGAGCAAAATAATCCCCGCCAGACAGTACCTGGAGTACACGTTCTTCATTTAATTACCTGCGGTAAAGTAGAGAAGCATGAATATGCTTCTCTAATGAAAGACTTATTGGTAAGTCAGAGTAAATGGCAATGTGCCATTGGCTTGGCCAGGCACGATGGGCGTAACACCATTGGCCACATAGGAGGCGCGCATGTTCAAGTTTGCGGTATACGTGAAAGCTGGATCAGTACCAGCCTTGACTAACGGCGCATCAAAAGAGCCGTTACCTGCCAGGTTGATCAAGTTATTACTGCTATCGAAGATACCAATACCCACGCCCTTCGCAGCACCGGTGGTTTTGAGCAAGTTATTATTCGACCCATCCACACCGGAACCCGAGTTAGGGTCGAACATTACCTTAACAGTGGTCAACCCAGCAGCGGTATTACCACAGTCCAGATTGATATTAATCGCCGTGCCCGAAACAATCCCAGGATTTTTGGTGCTCAGGGAGTCAATACTGACCTTGCCCATCGGCACTTCAATTACCTGCGCACCAGCGCCTCCACCCACACTGGTACCGGCGCCGGAAGAGGCTTTGCAGGAAGCGGCAGTAATTTCACCGGTAAAATTGATAGTCCCGTCTGCCGCCAAAGCGGAAGTTGTAATCAATGCGGTGATAGCCGCTGCCAGAATATGCCTTTTTTGGATAGCCACAATCAATTTCCTTTAGGTTGTACAGGAGGTTAATACTTGTAATCGACCCTATAAAAGAGTCGGCTAAGTTTACCCAGTACACCCTCAGCAACAACCGCAAGAATCCATGCCTAGCCCTGGAAAAATCCTAACAAGGCATCAGATAGATCCTACAAAATTAACCGTTACTCACATAACGTTTGATACAACGGCGAATACGGTCTGTAGACTGACCTGTATTACACGGGATGTGCACGCGTGACACGAGCCAGTGGCGCACGACCAAGGGCAAGCAATAATGTCAAAGGGAGCATCGATGGGCAGTGAAATGAACCTGACGCTGCAGGATGTAGCTTGGCATGACGCGGTCGGCAAGCTGATCGAAGCCCTGGACCGTCCTGACTTCTGGCGTTCGTTGACGCGTTTGCTGGGGCGCTACGTACCGGTGGATAACTGGGTGGTGCTGATATTCAGCACGGGCAGGCCGCAGGTACTTGCTGAGTCTGCCGCAGAGGGTAACGAGTCCGACTCACTCTTCCAGGATTACCTCAGAGGCCTGTACCTGCTAGACCCGTTCTACCTGGCCAACCGCGAGTTACCACAAAGCGGCCTGTTCCAGTTAGGCGACGTCGCCCCAGAGTGCTTTGAGCAGACAGAGTATTACCAGCGCTACTTTCGATTGAATGTCGTCGCCGACGAGATTCATATCAATGTGCAACTGGATACTAGCCGCACTTTGAGCTTGTCGCTAGGCAGTAGTAGCCGCTTCAGCCAGCAGCAGATCGCGTTGCTGGGCCTGGTACAGCCATGGGTCGCGGGCTTGATGCGCCAACGGTGCTCGTTCGAACAGAGTTTGAAGGACGCACCGGAGCAGGCTCCTGACTGGCAGGAGCGCCTCCACGCAACCACGCGACAGATCAGCGCTTCATTGTCTGCCCGTGAAATGGAAGTGGGCCAACTGATGCTCAGCGGCTGCTCAAACAAAGAGATCGCCCGCAAGCTGGCGATCTCTGCCGAAACGGTCAAGGTTCACCGCAAGCATATGTACAACAAGCTGGGGATCAAATCCCAGTCCGAGCTGTTCCTGTTGTTCCTTCAGGCTCAGGAGTGAACCGTGGCCGTCCAGCCCACCTTCGCCATCGCTGCCAGCAGTTGTTCCGGCTTGAGCGCCAGCGCTTGCCGGCCGCGGCCCTTAAGATCGTTGGCGGCCAACAGAGCGTTGAGGATTGCCTCTTCGACGGCGTCTGCCGCGGCCACAAATAACGCGGAGATGTAGTCGTTGTTTACCATCTGCAAGGCCGTGGTCGGCGGGCCGGGTTGCCCGAGGTTGGCAACCGGCAAGCCGGTATTGCCCACCGAGAACGCAATGAAGATGTCGCCGCTGTCGTCCTCTGTGCCGCCACCGACCCGCGCCAAGCCGATACTCGCACGCTGTGCCAGGCGGGTGCATTGATGGGGCAGCAAAGGCGCATCGGTGGCGATGGTGATCACGATGGAACCCATGCCTGGCACGCCGACATTCACCGGCCCGTCATAAGGCGAAGGCGTGTCCTTCAATACGCTGCCCACCGGGTAACCCGCCACGCGCAAGGCGCTGCGTACGCCGTAGTTGGCCTGCACCAATGCACCTACGGTCCAGCCGCCCTCTTCGGCGCTCAGCACGCGAGACGACGTACCAATCCCACCTTTGAATTCATGGCAAATCATGCCGTTGCCGCCGCCCACACAGCCTTCCTGCACCGGGCCGCTGCGTGCATCCGCCAATGCGGCGTGCACATGCTCGGCGGTGACGTGCTGGTCCCAGATATCGCTCAAAATGCCATCGTAGGTTTCCAGGACCACCGGCATGCACCAATAGGTGTGTTGCTTACCCATCTCGCGCTCGGCGGCCACCAGTGCATCACGCACCACACCAACGCTATGGGTGTTGGTGTAGGCAATGGGCGTGGTCAGTAAACCGGCTTCGCGAATCCACTCAAGGCCGGTGGCATCGCCATTGCCGTTCAGTACGTGAACGCCGGCAAAACACGGCGCCAGATGGGCCGCGACCGGGCGCGGCTCGATGATGGTCACGCCAGTATGCGTTGAACCCTCCAAGCTTTCGGCAGTGAGGGTGTGATGGCCGACGCGTACGCCAGGCACGTCGGTGATGGCGTTGAACGCCCCGGGTGTGCCCGTGCCAATGGTGATGCCCAGGTCTCGTAAGCGCATGTTTTTACTCTCGATAAGCCCGTGAAGAATTGGCCCAAGTCTAGGTAGACTGCCAGCCGTTGACGATAACCCACAGTTGTTACCCCCGATGAGTTAGGTCGGCCCCGCTTTGGACGATGGCAAATGAAGCCGGGGCGATTCACACCACCTGGCCTGAACACGCAAACTCACTATGTGCCTGGGCATGAAACACCGCCAAATAAAGCCACTGCCGCCCAAAGAATCGAGTCCAACCTCAAGTCACTGACTGCAAACATGACCCGCCACAAGGAAATGTTGCTGGAGAAATTCGTCAAACTCGATGAGCGCCTGCGTGAACTCGAACAACGGAAGCATGCGCTGGCAATTCGAGAACTTTGCGTCGCCAGGCGCGAAGACGAACTGCTCGCGGGTATTGATGCGCTGGATGCAGCGCAAGCGCGACTCAACGCAATGCTAAAAAATGCCTAAAAATCAAACCTCAAACCTGCTGAAAGCCCGCCGTGACAATAGCTGCCCGGAGTTTCGACACATGGATCCTCTGTCCGATATCCTGTCATTGTTGAGAATTGGTAATTACCATTCGGCCGCGCTTACGTTAAGAGGCGACTGGGCGTTCAACTTTCCGAAGCTCGAAGGCATCAAGTTCACCGCCGTCATCAAGGGCAGTTGCTGGTTGCAAGTGAGTGGAGAGCCACAGCTAAGACAACAGCATCAAGGCGATTGTTTTCTGATGACCCTAGGCATGCCATTCACGCTCTACAGTGATATGTCCCAGCCGGTCATGGATTCAGACGCTTACTTTGAAATGCTGGCGGCGGACGAACTGGTTCTGCGTTATGGCGGCGACGACACACAACTGGTCGGTGGCCGTTTTGACCTCACCGGCATTCCCGCGCAGTTATTGCTCGGCACACTGCCCTCGCTCGTCCATGTGCGGGGCGATGAGCCGCAGGCGTCGATCCTGCGCTGGGCTCGGCAGCGATTTACAGCGGAACTGCAGCATCAACGCCCTGGCCGATCACAGTTCAATGAACACCTTGCTGGTGGAAGTTCTGTGCCCCCATCTGGCTACCCTAGACAACAGCGCCAGCGGCTGGTTTGCTGGCCTGGCTGGCTGCCATGTCACGCTCGGCGTTTGCCTTGCACTTCAAACAGGTGATCGGTGCAGCACCATTGGAATACCTGACGCACTGGCGTATGTTGCTGGCAAGTGATCGCCTAAAGCATCCTGCGGATACGGTTTCAACCATCGCGTTTTCATTGTGCTACGAGTCAGAGAGCGCATTCAGCATGGCCTTCAAACGTTTCATGGCGCAATTCCCCCGCCATTATGTCCGCGAGCACGCCACCTGTGGTTAATGAAGGCCACCGCCGATCACTAGTATTTCGCCGGTAATCCAGCCAGCGTCTGCAGACGCCAGGAAAGCGACCGCTGGCGCCATATCCTCAGGCTGGCCGATACGGCCCAATGGCGTAATCGCTTCGATTTTCTGGCGAAATGCGTCTTCAAAAAAACTGCTGGCGTGTACACCTTCGGTCACCACCAGCCCTGGGTTGACTGAGTTGATGCGGATTTTTTTCGGCCCCAGCTCATTGGCAAGGGTGCGGGTGATAGCGTCCACTGCGCCCTTGGAAGCGGTATAGACCGTAGAGTTGACAGGCGTGAAAGAGGTGACGCTGGAGCTGATATTGATGATGCTGCCACCCGCTGGGTTAAACACCTCGACCGCCGCCTGGGTGCATTGGATCCCTCCCAGGACATTGAGGTTGAACTGGCGGTAAAACTCATGCTTGGTGATGTCAGCCAGTGCGTCAGTCGAGTAGACACCGGCGTTGTTGACCAGAATATCGAGAGCGCCATGCTCCAGAGCAATGATCTTGAACAGCATCTTGACGTCGACGCTATTGCAGACATCCGCCTGCAGCGCAAAGGCCACGCCCCCGTTTTACACAATGTCCGAGACCACCCGGTCGGCATCCTCGCGGCTACGGGCATAATTGCCTGGCAATCGCCGCCCCAATGCCCTTTGACGCACCGGTAACCAGTGCAACTTTGTTTTGCAGCTTTTTCATGCTCGCTTCCTACTATTGCTGGCTCAAATCAGTAGAGCCAGCTTAGGAGGAACGCTGCGGCCCGTTAATAATCAGCCCGCCAGAAAAGCTTCGCCATCGTCCAGCCTTCAGCGCGCCGGGCCAGCGGCAATACACTCCGGCTGATCCGGAACACTGATCCGGGCTCCCTTCAGCAACAGCGGGACACCGGGGTACACATTGAATGGATCAATAGGTTCACCGTTAACGGTTACTCCTTCTACATGGGCTCGGGTGTTACCGGTAGCAAAAAAACGGCCACCCCCGGCTTCGCATTTGATCGTCAGCGTGGATGTTTCCTGAACCGGTATATGGCGTACCAGTGCGCTGAAGGCAAGGTTGACCACCACATTGCCAGCAATGGTCTTGAGCTTGGGGTCCAGCAGACTCACAACCGGCTTTATGTCCAATCGATACACCTGCTCCTGTTCTATCTTCACCAGGGGCTTCAAGGTAATGGTCTTGCTCTGGCCCGGAGCAAGCTGCAACTTGAAAGGCGCGACGTAGAGCTTTGGCTGAAGGGTTTTGCCGATGGACTCCAGGCTTTCATCTGCCAACTCCACGCCGGGGTTGAGCACCCGCGACAAGGCAATGGACACATACTCCGCACGGTCGCCAGTGTTGGAGATTTCAACCGTGACGGCTTTGTCCCTCACCTCAGACACCATCGGCTGAATATTGATCAGCGCAAATGCGGATGATATCGGCGCAACACCGCACACCGCGCAAAACACCAGGCAGGCAAAAGGTTTCATAGGTTTCCTGTAGCAGTTCTGGGGTATGCCAACGAGCGGCAGGTAGCCGTGCAACACGTGGGCGCAATCAAGGATCGGTAATCACCGGTTCAAAGGTCAGCGACAGCACACCGCTGTACGCCCCCGCGGTTTGCTTGAAATCCCCCTCCGGCGGATAGGCTGCAACGGTCAGTCCGTAATAGCCAGAAGTGTCCTCACCCGGCACAGTCCGGGGAGGGTTTTTAAACTCCGTCCCCTGGCCCACCATCAGGGTTTTGGGCGCTTCACCTTCGGCCATGAAATCCACTTTCGGACGCTGAAACACCTGGGTAACATTACCTGCATTACGAATCTGCAGCGGCTCATCCAGGCGCACCTGAAATACTCCGGTGCTGGAAACAACCCTCAGCCGTGCCTGCACCTCATAAGGCATGTCCCAACCACCCAACTGCGACATTTCCAGGCCCTGATCGAACCAGCTGCCCTTGTCGTCAGTCACGAACAAATTGTTATTGGGCTTCACGTAGGCGCTGACATTGCTGCTGACTTTGCCTTCGAGAATCAGATCCGCCATCGCCAGCGCCGGTAGAGTCGCTACGGCAGTAAGGAGGCAAGCAAATGCTACCTTGTTCATGTGCTACTCCTTTTCGGTAAAAACGCTCGCATTGGCGGCCTTCTGATAAATCACCATGCCGTAGCCGACACTGACCGACAGCGGAGCCGGCAGGCTATCTGCATCGCTGGCCTGCACGATCAAATGCTCTCTGGGCCGAAAGGTCACGCGCCAGACCTGGTTGCTGCGCGGCGGCGTCAGCTGCTGCAAGTTCATCCGGTATTTTTGCCCGGGTGCCAGCACCAGCCGCGCAGGAGTCACCAGCAAGGCGGGGTGCATCACCTCGCCAATCGGCAGCAACCGCTCAGGCCTGTCTCCGGGATTGAGCACAAGCGCTTGCTGCACATCCAGAAACAAGGTGCTGTCCCCGGTGTTTTGCGCATACAGTTCGCCCTGGCGCTCATCGGGAGCCAATCGCAACTCGATGCTTGACAATTTCAATACCCCGCTGGCCATACCGGGGCACGACCACAGCAACAACCAGCCCATAACCATAAACAGCGGATAATTCATCGGGCACCTCGGCCTAGGGTTTGGCCACAACGGTAAAGGTCAGTACATCACTGTAAGCCCCGCCTGGAGATTTCTTTTCCGCAAGCGCCGTGAACGTGGGCGTAAAGCATGTCCGCCCATTCTCATTGAGGTTGAAGCCCGTGTTCTTGGCGTTGGGCAACAACATCGTGGCGTTGGCATTTTGTAGCGTCAGGCTATACGGCACTGTTTTCGAACTGTCTTCCAGACTCTTGAGCAGATAACGACCATTGCTTGACAGACCATTCAAATTGGTTGCATTGATGATGTACTTCTGAAAAGTAACAAACTTGGAGCCTTCATAAGTAAAGCAAAGCTGATCATTAGCAGCGCTTAAGGTTTTCAGTGTCTCCTCCCCCCTTGACAGTTCGCCAATATCCCAGTCTGGCGCGTTCATGGTCAAGGTGACATCCATCGGCGGCGGTGGCTGCTCCGGATTTACAAGCAACGTGCAAATGCCGTTTTGGGTGGCGGGGCTTATATAGGCAAGACCGGCGCTATCACCATAATCATCGCCCGATGTAAAAATACCCGCACGAATACCAATCGCAGGCCATTTAGCAATAATTGAATTATTAAACTGCACGACCACAGCAGCCCTAAATGGAGATCGATTAATCCATTGACTATTATAACGATTAGAGAACATAGCGTACCGATATCCACCAAAAATAGTTTCTTTTTCAAACCCCCCAAGGGTTACCGAGTTGATGCCAACACTAGAACTTTCATTAAGCTGGCCAGCGGCCCCATAGGTATAAACAATCACGCCTCTGGATTGAAAATTAGCCGTCGGATGATGCCCAGCTGCTGCTTTATAGTCAAAGTCCACTCGCGCCGTAGAGGTACCATTACCGTTATCTTTTAAACTACAATTACTGTAACCATTACTTAAATCACTATAGCGCATTACATAGGCCGACGCCTCGCCAGCGGCAAGTGATAAACCGACCAAAAACAGTCCGCACAGTTGTTTCAGGACACACCCGCTGAATACGCCAGCTATCTTTTTAATCCTTTCAAACACCCCACACTGAATGTTCATTAATTACAATCCAGCGTCTGCTGAACATCATTAATTGATAAACTTACATGTTTTCCTGCAAACAACTGGGGCGTCCCTGGAAACAGGGCAACTTTGCTCCTTATCGGCAAATGACTACCTACAGCAACGTCCGACAGCACCATGCGAACATTACCGGTGTTCTCCAGGCTAACGCCCCCGCCAGCGCAATGATGCGTCCAGCCTGTACGCTGCAGCTCAGGCGGCGGCATATGGCGGATCAGTACACCGTACCCCACCGATACCGACATCGGAGCCGTAATCTTGTCCTTCGGGGCATTTTCCACCTGCATGGCTCTCACAGGCACGATATACAGGCGGTACAAGGCTTCGACGGACGGCTCGACAAGTGATTTGAGGCTGATGGAGCGACTCTGCCCCGGCCCCAGGGTCAGCTTGTCGGGGCTGGCCAGCAGGGTCGGATGATCGATCTGGCTCATTGCCAGCTTCTCTTCCGGTTCGATGCCTGGGTTTATCACTTTCTGCAGAGTGATGGACAAGTACATCGACTCATCACCGACATTTCTCACGTTAACCATATGCTCGTGATTGTTGTACACCTTGAGACTGGCCGGCATGACCATCAATTCGCCTTCGGCCCGGGCAAGGCTTGAGCCAAGAAATATCAAGCTCAATAACAACGTAGGTAATCTCATAGCGGGTTCCTGATCGGGCATGCACTTACTGGCACTGGTATTGGCTGGGTTTGACGGTGCGAGTCAGGTCGCAGATGTATTGGCGGCCTGCATCCTGCACCGAGATACGGGCAAGTACTGCCTTGCTGGCGATCGAAAACAGGCCATTAGGGTAGGCAACATCGCCAGTTTCGATGATTTTCCCGCCCACAGGCGCGCCATGGGCGTCCACCAGCAGACCGCTGTAAATCATGTTGATATCCACCTTGGCACTGGCGCTGTAGACCTGCCCAGGGTGGGCCCGGATGATGTTGGCCGGCACTTCAATATTCATGTCCATGTTTTCGCTTTCGCTGATAACGCGTGCAAATGGCACATCCCCGTATGCCTCAAGCGGCACGGCGTAAGTACTGCCACCGGCTACTGGCTGGCCTTCAACGCTGAAACCGTAGGGGCTACCCTCAATCGCGGGAGTCTCCAGCAACATGGCGCTGCCACCATTGCTGTAACGCCCCATGGCAATACCGTCGGCATTGGCCGCGAGCATGCCGCGGTAGTTGAAGTCGGCGTTATCGGCAAAATCGCTATGCCCTACGTTCAGCGAGGCATCGCCACGTGTTCCGGAGCGGCTGCCATAAACATTGAGGCTGTTTTGCCCATCAATACGGTTGACCGTTACACCACTGGATGAAGTGCCATAACTGTCCTGGAAGTCTTTGCGGTAATCACCGCTCAGCTGGGTCTGGCCGCCATACTGTGCAGCACGCAGGCTCGCTTGCGACTTGTCCAGGGTCCAGCTCATATTCACGTAGAGCGTGTAATCACTGCTGCCCGGCATCGAGCCACCTTTTTGCACACCGGCCGATACCGCCGACCACAGGCCGTTGGGCCGATAGTTCCAGCGCACTTCAACCTGTTGCGATTCACTGCGGCTGAAGTTTCGATAGTTATAGGAAAGCATCACCCCGCCCACGTTCTTGCTATAGGAAAGGCTGGTACTGGGTGTTCCATAATAAAAACGCGACACAGACGTATTTTCGTAGCGGCTGAGCATAAGATTACCCAATCGCGGATCATCCATATTCAGGTTGAAGTAGCCCCCGGTACCGTCCTCGCCGCTCAACACCCCCACCGTCGGTGACAAATGCAAGGTGCCTAATGTGGAAGGCCGGGACATATTCACTTCAGAAGCCCAGCTGGAGTTGTCGCTGCTGACCATTGCCGCATTCAAATAGAGGTTGCTCAAGTTGCGGCCCATGGCCGCTTCAAATAGCTGACCGCCTTCGTCCATATCCTGGCCCGCAGTCACGCGCCAGGAGTTGGCCGCTTCACCGGTAAAGTTGAGGTTATTGACGTCGCGGGTTTCCTGGTTCACCAGGTTGCCGTTACGGTCCACCAAACGAATCTCGATGGGGTAATAACCACCCGGAAGATCCATAAAGCTGATTTCATTACGGCCCAACATCGCCGGTCGCTTCAAAATCAGTCGACCGTTACGGTAAAACTCATAGTTACCTTCAGCCGTGGAAAACAGCACCAGCGACCCCGCATCACGGTTCGCACGCAAATAGCCCTGACTGCCCAGGGTTATAAACTGGTCAAAACTGGGGGATAACACCGTGCTCACCGAGCCGGAACCAAAGTCGATGCTGTTTTGCTTGCCGGCGCGCACATAGGTGTCAGCAAAGTTCTTTTGCAGGTAATAGGATGAGATCCCTTGATCCTTGCTGCTCTGCCCCATACTTCGGCTCTGGTTGGCATACCAGTTCATATAAGCAAAACTGCGACCGGGCAGCCCGAACCAGGTATTGCCGTTGATATTCATGGCACGATAACTGTCCGAAGAGCCGCGTATATCCACAGACTGATTATTGATAAGCCCCCACGAAGTATTAGGTGCCAGATAATCATCCCGGGTGTTGCGAATACTGAGTGTGCGGCGGGCTTTATCGAGGGTGACATAGTGATCGGCTACACGCAAATCACAGCCACCTTTGCATTGTTTATAATCAATACGCGATAACACCTTTTCAATAGACTGCCTGTCTGCAAGCGCAACATCATTTTTGCGGTACAGGGTCGCATCAAACACAAGACCGTTCTGCACCAACGAATAACTGATAAAACCCGGCAAAGTCTTCCCGTTATAAGTAGCGACATAACGCGCCGTGTTATCCATTTCAACCGCACTGAAACCCTCAGGGGTTCCGTAGGAGATCTTCACTTGAGCGAGCGTCCGGGATGAAACAACTGCAACAAGGCAGGCCGCGAGCATGCAAACCGGAAAAGGAATCTTATGCGGGCACATCCTGAGTATCCGTTAATGACCAAGAAGAGCCCCTCACGGGGCTCTGACACCAGTTACTGACAACAGTCCGATTACGGCCCGACAGCAGCAACAGGCTCGAACAGCATGACCAGATCACCGCTGTAGCTGCCGTTGGTGCTCGGCCCGGTTGCTGTTTTAACCGGCGCATTGACATCGATTTTCAAGTTATGAATTTCGTCATAGCCACCATTACCCGTGATCGTCTGGGTAACTTTCAGAGGCGCCCCAAATGTCACCGCACTGTCCCCACCGGAGTGAGCGATAGTGACTTTTGCCCCGGTCATTTCATAAGTACCATTGGACAACTTCAAAGGCTGTGCCAGCGACACATTGAACTCGCTGCCTTTGGTCCAGACACGAACAGGCAGTACCTTGGTGAAGGCTTTCTGGGTGTAATCGAGAGGTTCCAAGTCCTCAGTGCCGTACCAGGTAGAACCATCTGACTTGGACACAAACATCGCATCGTTGATTTGCGCTGTCAGGGTTATTTTTTTCGAAACGGTGCTGTCAGGCACCGTAGCAGCTTGAGCCATACCCGCCAACACACTACTCAGACCAACAGCAATTAAAGCAACTTTAAAGTTCATAACCAGATCCACGACTAGTATTTATCAAACGTACCCACCCCTGATCAGGCGGCACGACTGAAAGAGAGAGGAAACAGACAGACTTACTGTCTGCCCATATAATGCGCCGCACACAAACAACCCACAATAAGATATATCCTACAACCACGACGACTTATCTGGTGCACCACCATTTACAACTCAACAACCCCATACACATGACTGAAACTGACAGAAATGCCACGCACGAAAAATCAAAAGATTCGAGCACAACGCTCAGATTGCACATCTACTCAACATCAATCATAAGATAGAAGAATCGATACTGCGCCTACAAACTTTCCAGGGTTAAGGGCTACCATGGAGCGGCGTACATAGCTTACGTCCAGGGTCTTTGAAAAAAAGCCACCCTGGGATTGAATCAGCCCCAGGGAATAAAAAGTACCCATATTCATAACCGTCGAACCCTCGGCAATCTGTAGAGCAACTGAACCGATATTGCCGCCACCCGATGCAGGACGGAGCGCGACATACTTGTCGGTTGCCGACCAGTCATTCATATCAAGGAGAGCATATTTTACATTGTAAGCAGAGGCAGCACCCTCGCACACGGCAGCAAACACCACCGGCGTTGTGCCGGCAATCGCGCCAGCCACAGGAATATCAGCGAGTTTTATTTTAGGAAGTGCAATCGTCGTGACGGATAGATACAACTTGCACGCTGGGCTTTTTGCAGTGACAACTGTTCCAGTTAGCGATGTAAATGCCGACCCTGTATACACTGCATCCTTAGTAATGCCGGTACTCAGCAGCGTCTCGGCAGAGACATTATACGAACCCGAGTCCAGCCTTGTTGTCGCTACCAGGCGGACCCTGACTTTAATTCCATATGAGCTGTATACAGGGGCATCGCCCTTATACGTAGTCAACTCTATGCCCTGATAAGGCAGCCACTGCCCTTTGGTATCCGCCACCGCCATAATCAATGAAATACCCGGGACTGAAGTATTAAGTAGCGCATAGAAGGTATTTTCAAAGGAAAACATACCGCTCACCGGCAGAGCACTGCTAGCCGTGACGGAGTACTGCCCGGAGCTCGTCAAATCGCAAGTCATAAGCGCTGGACTACTTGCTTCGTGCCAGCTCGACGAGATCATCCCCGGCTGGCCGGAATCATGAGCGAAGCTGACGGGCAACTTCAAACTCAAGCTACTGTAAGTGCAGCTCGTAGCCGCCTTGACTTGCCAGCCGAACATAATTAAAGCCAGGCCGATACACAGTTGTAGAATTCTCACGAGGAAACTCCTTATTAAATTTGGCAGCCCTCAGACGAACGTTACAAATTCACACAAGACCATTTCATTACGTGAGTCACCAGAGGTCAGAATCAGCACTTTGCTGGAAATACCAATCAATTTCAGATTAGAGATGACCGACAAACCGTCCATTTTGGGAATACTTAAATCCAGTACGACAAGGTCAGGCAGTAATTTACGAATGACCTCCAGCGCGTTAACACCGTTATCGGCTTCAGCCAGGATGCTGTACCCTTCCCCTCGAGCATTACCCTTACCGCCATGCGCATCAACGGATGATCGTCGATCAACTACTATGCTACCCATTACTTTACCTTTCAAAGAGATGCCGATAACAATCTAAACTTGATACCCCGCCACCAAACATGCTGCGCGGCGGAATATTGCATTCCCTTGTACTGTGTAAAAAGATAATAAAAAACCATCGTTCAAAGAGTTCGAAAAGTCTACCCGGATCAGCGACTGCTACCATCGCAGGAATCTTAGTAGTGCATCAGATATAACCATAATCAGCGCAGGATTAATCCCACTCAAAACACGCGCAGACCCGCAGACATCAGCAGCTCATGCTGTATGTGGGCTCTATCCCGTTAACACCGACAGTTCCCCCCGATACCACGGCACACATAATGCGCTCAGGGTGGCTTGCACCGGATCGCTTTCAGTAATGTGCGTATGCGGCAATGGCGAAGTGGCTTGAGTATTGACCGCTACCTGCTTAGGGCCGAAGCAGTACAATCGGCTGTCTCGTGGAACGACATATATGGTTTTAACTTGCGCCACCCGCGGCTGGGCGCATTACAGCCAAGTGAAGGCGGATTATGGTCGCAGTAGGAATATCTGGAGATTATGCCATGAGCACAGCCGAGAAAATTAGTATTGCCCTGCCGGCGGAGATGGTTCACGTGATCGCGCAAGGCCGAAGGCGGAATGGGTGCAGGTACACCCAGAGGCGAATGCCCTGTGGACCATCAACCCGCCGAGCCAGACAAAAACCTTCAGCGCCCTCATACTGCTCGACTCGCCATGCGTGCTTGACCTGCTTGCGGCTAACAGCAAGTCCCTCAACCTGAGTTTGGCAATAACGACTTCTCCCGCCACCTCGGCCCCGCAACTGGTGTTGCCGCTGGAAACCGAAGCACCATTCACTCCCCCCCGAACAACAGGCTGAAAGCCCAGCACCGTTGACGCTACATGCCCCACTGCGCCTTAACCCGGCCGTGCAGCATGCCGTGATCAACACCCTCTACACTGCTCAGGCCTGCCCCGTCGCCGAAGGCCTGTTTGTGCCATTGCACGTACTCAAAAGCCAGGGCATAAAGGCCGCCACCGCTATCCGCGCCCTGAGTGAGGTGTCGATGCTGATTCGCTCGACGCAGCACCAAATGCCCACTCATACGCGCGAAGTCGATGGCCATACCACCACTGGTGTGATCCTCGACCCACGGTTTATCGCGGGACTGACGCCGATGACCGCAGTGCAAGCGGGCTCATGACATGTTGCGTCCCTATGAAATGCCCTGGCGTCGCGCCTATGGACTGTACGCGGCCATGGCCTGGGGCGGCGCACTGCTGTGATTGCTGGGAGCCCATCTGGCGGGCGTTTTACCGGCCCCCTGGCCTGGCCGCTCAATGCGGTCGGTCTGCTCATGGCCGTGTGCCGCTTAAGTCAGGCGCTGCGAGTGCTAACGCTGCGCGCTTCATTGGCCGGTCATGCCATGCAGCAACTGAACACGCAGCAACTGGCGCAGTGGTGCCCGGCACCGGAGCAGGTGTTTTTAGGCTTTGGCTTTGAATGGCAACCGCACCACTCCCCGCGCCTGTATAAACTGACCAAGCTCGATTGCCGCCAGGGGTTGGCTCCGCCCTGGGCGCTGCGCTGGCGTGCGCCTGGACTTCACCTTCAACTGGCAAAAACCCACCGAAATTGATGGGGCAGCAAGGGTGCATCGGTGGCGATGGTGATCACGATAGAACCCATGCCAGGTACGCCGACATTAACCGACCCGTCATAAGGCGAAGGCGTGTATTGCAATACGCTGCCAACCGGGTAACGCGCAAGGCGCTGCGCACGCCGTAGTTGGCCTGCACCAATGCGCCCACCGTCCAGCCGCCCTCTTCGGCGCTCAGCACGCGAGACGATGTACCAATTCCACTTTTGAACTCATGGCAAATCATGCCGTTGCCACCGCCCATACAGCCTTCCTGCACCGGCCCGCTGTGTGCATCCGCCAATGCTGCATGCACATGCTTGGCATGTGACGTGCTGGTCCCAGATATCGCTCAAGATGCCGTCGTAGGTTTCCAGCACCACCGGCATGCACCAGTAGGTGTGCTGCTTGCCCGTTTCACGCTCGGCGGCCACCAGTGCATCACGTACCACGCCAACGCTATGGGTGTTGGTATAGGCAATGGGCGTGGTCAGCAAACCTGCTTCGCAAATCCACTCCAGGCCGGTGGCGTCGCCATTGCCGTTCAGTACGTGCACGCCAGCGAAACACGGCGCCAGATGGGCCGCGACCGGGCGCGGCTCGATGATGGTCGTACGATTTATCGCAGCACCCATACGACAGCGACCTCCCCATCGTCAGTAACGTCCTTGGGTCGCCGAGCTTCATCTTATTTTTTCTTGCGCTCGGCCTTCTTAGCATAGGCGGATGAAATCAACGCCCGGCACGCTCGGCTTCCACGCCTGTATCACGACCACCCTGTATGTAACGACACTATGGCTGTTTACGGCGATTCAGGTCGCGCGAGCGGCCAGTCCGATCGATACCGTCACCAGCACTCAACGCCAGCAAGACCTCCAACTGAAAAGCTTGCAATCCCAGGCACTTGGAAAGCCGGATGCACTGACCGCAACGCCCCTGCCCTTCGCCAATGCGCTTAAGCTGCCGGAAGAATCACCCTGTTTCGTTATCCGCACTGTGGAGTGGAAAGGTGCAGATGATTTCGACTGGCTGGAGCGCGCGCCAGCGATCCTGGGGCACTGTGTGGGTGGCGAAGGGTTGACGGTTTATCGCCGTTGGTTAGCAGCACAACTGATGGCGCGCGGATACATCACTACCCAGGTGTTGATACCGGCTCAAGACCTGAGCAGCGGGCACTTGATCGTCCAACTTATCCCTGGGCGCATGGGCAAGATTGATCAGCAACCGGAATCGCTTGGCTGGCCAGGCATGGCCTTTCCCGCAGCCAAAGGCGAACTACTGAACGTACGTGACCTGGACCAGGCGTTGGAAAATGTGCGCCGTCTGCCAGGCCAGGCAGCGACGGCGCTGAATCTGATTCCGGGCGCCGACCTGGGTGAAAGCGATGTGATCATCCAGCAACCGCCGCAGGCACGTCGGGTGTTCGGCTTGCTGACCGTCGATAACAGCGGTATCGACGCCACGGGCCGTCACCAACTCGGTGGGATTGTCGCCATCGACTCGCCGGCCGGGCTTTACGACCAACTGCTGCTGACCTACAGCACCGACACCGACTTCAATAACCACACCCGTGGGTCTTCGGCTAAAAGCCTGGCCTGGAACGTGCCCGCAGGCTATGCCCTGCTGTCGTTCAGCGCCAGCGAGTGGACCAGCAAGCAAGCCTTATTCGAAGACCTCGGGGGACGCAGCATTGCGTTCAGCTCGCGCACCCGACGCGTCGATGCCGGGCTTGATTACGTGGTGAGTCGCTCCAATCGCAGCAAAAGTGTGCTCAACGCTCGCCTGGTCAATCGTGAGGATCGCGCCTGGGTTGCCTCCACCGAACTGCAGCAATTGCACCGGCAGATCACCAGCTATGAACTTGGCCTGACCCACCGCGCCAACCTGCGCTTTGGCAAACTAACGGCGCAGGCTGGTGCGCGCGGCTCACTGCCCGGACTCAGCAAGACGCCCGGCGCGCTCTATGAGCAACAGGACTGGAACGGTCGCTATCACCTGTTCACTGCCAAGGCGGCGTTTGAGATTCCGTTTGACCTGGGCGCAATGCGTTTGGGCTATCGCAACGCGCTGGTCTACCAATATGCGCCGGTGCCGGTGCCGTCGACCGAATACATGCAGATCGGCGGCCGCTACAGCGTGCGCGGCTTTGACGGTAACACCACCCTCGCCGGCCCCACCGGCTGGACCCTGCGCAATGAGCTGTCCATCACCGCCTTCAGTGGCAGCCAGGCGTATGCGGCACTCGATGCCGGTGCGGCGTCGCCGGTGGGCGGCCAGCAGCAAGGTCGACAGCCATTGATCGGCGCAGCTGTCGGTTTGCGCGGCAATGTCAGCCGCTTTGGTTACGACCTGGCCCTGGGCATGCCGATCAAGAGCAACGACGAGATGAACACCACCACGCCAACCCTCGATTTCTCCCTGAGCAGCCGCTTCTAGGGGAACACTTTTTCCCAGGGATGGGAATCCGAGTGCCACCCAGTGCACTCACCCGGCGCCCGCAGTCGCTACTGCGGGACGCCTCTTTAACCTTCAACTCTCGAGGTCTGTATGAACCCAATGATCCAACCAACTCGGCGCCCATCCAAGCGCACGCTGCTGGCCCTCGCATTAATGGGCAGCCTGCCGCTGTTGCAACACAATGCCCAAGCGCAACCCGCACTGACGCTGGATCCAAGCGCAGCCCAAAACGCCGCGTTGTCGCAGATCAACGACACGCCCGTGGTCAACATCGTCGCTGCGAACGCCGCAGGTGTATCCCACAACCGCTTCACCGAGTTCAATGTCGGCGCGTCCGGGCTGATCCTCAACAACAGCACCGCAGGCGCCCAAACCACCCTGGGCGGCGCCATTGCCGCTAATAGCCTGCTCAACGGGACCTCCGCCAGCGTCATTCTCAATGAAGTCACCGGTAAAACCGCCTCAAGTCTCAATGGCATGATTGAAGTTGCGGGGCCGAGCGCTCGTGTAATCATCGCCAACCCCAACGGCATCACCGCCAGCGGCGCTGGCTTTATCAACGCCAATCGCGTGTCGTTGGTAGCGGGCACGGCAGCATTGGACGCCAACGGCCAGGTGGCTCAATTGCAAACCGATCACGGCCAGATCCGTGTGGAAGGTTCCGGCCTTGACGCGTCCGGTGCCAATGAGGTCGACCTGGTCGCACGCACCCTGCAGATCAATGCGCAGTTGCAAGCCAAAAAGCTCAACGCCGTGGCCTTGAAAGGCGAAGTTGACGCGACGGCCCCGACCACTGTGCTCAAGCACCTCGGCGCCGACGGCCAAGCCGACATCGCTATTGATGTCGCCCAATTGGGCAGCATGCACGCAGACTCGATTCGCCTGCTCGGCAAGTCGGCCGGCGTAGGCGTGAACGTTCAAGGCAACGTCAAGGCCCTGACCGGCGACTTGAAGGTCACCGCCGATGGCAAGGTACAGATCGCTTCCACGGGCGTGTTGGACGCCAAACAGGCGCTGTCGATCGCTGGCGATCTGAGCAATCAGGGCGTGCTGCGCAATGGCGGCCCGTTGAGTTTGGTCGGCAACATCGACATCCAGGGTCCGATTCACTTCGGCGGCACGGCTGGGTCGGTTAACAATCTCAAGCCTGGCACTATAGTGACGGGTGGAGCCGCCTCCACAGGCGCTCAAAATGGTATAGGTGTGGTGATCAATCGCCCGGTCGCGTCACGCCCTTCCTATGTCGTCGCGCCGCCTGTATGGAGCAAGCCGGTGGTGAGCTACCCAGCGTTCAACTGGAGCGCCTATCCGTCGTTCGCCTTTAACACTGCGACAGGCCTGAAACAACCGACCCGCATCCTTCCGCAACCACGCTACTGGTAAAGCGCTTTAGCCGGGCGCGGTGGGTCATACCCGCCCGGTCATCCCGTAAGCGCCGCTGTTACTGCTCCCTGGACGATGACGAATGAAGCCTGGGGTTTCGGGCATGGTGCCAATCGCCCCGGTCCGTATCATTTGCCAATGGGCAAAGCCCTCGAAACCGCATTCACATCCCGCTTGCAAACATTCACTCGGCAAAAGCCCTGAGCACTGGGCTGGGAGACTCATGTCCGTCGATATCACTAAACACGGCTCAAAAGGCTTGATGTTTTTTCTCGCGCTGTCACTGACCGCAGCGCTCATGAACAGCAGCGCACCCACGCCGCTGTACCCGTTTTACCAAGAGCATCTGCAGATCAACGCTGTGGACCTGACGTTTATATTCGGCGCCTACGGTGCCGGTGTTTTGCTGGCTTTGACGACTCTGGCGCGCATCGCCGGCCATGTCAAAGACCAGCGTTTTTTGCTGCTCCCAGCCATTGCACTGGTGCTGATCGGCGCCTGGTTGTGCGCCGAATGCGATTCGTTGTGGGCCCTGTGTGCAGCCCGCGCCATCTCGGGGCTTGGTGCGGGAATCATGACCACTGCCGTGAACGTAACGCTGGTACGGTTCGGCCCACTCGACAACGGCAAGTTGGCGGCGACGCTGGCCACCTTGGCAATGATCCTGGGGTTGGCTTTCGGCCCGGTACTCAGTGGCATGGCACTGCAACTGAACCTGTACCCGGCCAGCCTGCCCTTCTGGTCGATCATGGCCCTGGTCGCTGTCGCCGCCCTCGGCATACTGGCGCTCTGGCCGCGTCACACCCTCCAGGCCCAAACCGCCGCTCATACAGTACAAGCGTCGCTACGTGAAGGCCTGCGCGGTATTGGTCGGCCCTTCCACTTGTGCGCATGGTCGGTGTTTTTCAGTTGGTCGTTCACGGCCTGCGTTTTCGTGATTGGCCCTGGCGCAGCCGAACAGCAACTGGGCTTGAGTGACCGCGGGATGTTTGGCTACAGCATGGCGGTGTACCTGTTGATCGCCGGGGCCAGCCAACTGTATTGCAAACGCCTGGATGCAGCGCGTGCATTGCGTTCTGGGTTGCTCGCCCAGTGTGCAGCCTTCTTGCTCCTGCTGACGGCCTTCTCGGTCCATTCGCTGACGCTCGCGGCGCTGGCCCTGGTAATCGGCGGCTACGCCTATGGCGCCATTTTTGTCGGCAGTGCGCGGCTGATCAATCAGCTGGCTCCCGTCAACTGCCACGCCAAGTTGGTGGCGTATTTCTATATGACCATCTACCTGTTCAACGCTGTGCCTATTCCACTTGGGCTGCTGGTGGACTCGATTGGGCTTACCCCGAGCGTGCTCGCCGCCTTGGTCCTCTTTCTGGGGCTCGGTGCCGTGCTGGCGATTCTGGCTACGCGGGTCCGATTCCCTCATGCGCATCAACAACCCGGTTGAGCGCTCGTCACCGTTGAACCCTCAGGGTTCTTAATTTTTTGCCTTACGTCAGTACCGGAATCATGAATAAAAAACTTAAAGTGTGCGTCACGATTGCTGCGGTGCTCGCCATTGGCGGCGCCGTCGGCCTGTACCGGCAGTCCACCTCTGCCCAACCTACCCAAACGTCGGCCGGAACAGCTGCGCCGGCCATCCAGGTGGCCGTCGCCACCGCCACGCAAGCCGATATGCCTAACACGCTGGCGGGTATCGGTGAACTGGAAGCCACCCGCCAAGTCATGGTCACCGCCGAAAGCGGCGGCCTGGTACGTGCCATTGCATTCCAACCCGGCGAGCGGGTGAAAGCCGGGCAAACCCTGGTGCAGCTCAACGATGCGCCGGAACAAGGCGAACTGGCCAGGCTTCAGGCCCAGGCCGCCAACGCCAAGGCCCAGTTACTGCGAACCCAGCGTTTGCTGCCTCAGCAGGCGGCGACGCAAGAGGAACTGGATCAAGTGCAGTCCGCCTACTCCCAGGCGCTGGCCGATATCGTGCGGATCAAGGCGCTGATCGATCAAAAACGCATCAAGGCGCCCTTCACCGGCGTGCTGGGTGTGCGCAAGGTCAACCTGGGCCAGTTCGTGCAGGCCGGCGATGCCATGGTGTCGCTGACCGACGCACAGACGCTGTACGCCAATATCACCCTGCCCGAACGTGCCCTGGCACAGCTCAAAACGGGCCAGGAGATGAGCGTCAGCGTAGACGCGTACCCGCAGCGCTTGTTCAAGGGCCACGTCAGCACCCTCGAACCACGTATCGACCCGGGCACCCGCACGGTGCTGGTCCAGGCCACGCTAGCGAATCCGGACAATCTGCTGTCACCCGGCATGTACGCCAATGGCGAAATCCATCTGCCAGCCAAAAAAGATGTCATCAGCGTGCCCGAAACGGCTGTGAGCTACAGCGCCTACGGTGATTTTGTCTACGTGGTCGAGGGCGCCGATACGCAGCTGACCAACACGGTACGCCAGGTCTACGTGAAGACCGGCGAACGCTCCGAAGGCCGGGTCGTGCTGCTTGACGGCGTGAAGGCCGGTGATCGCGTGGTCACCTCCGGTCAGTTGCGCTTGAGCAGCGGCGCCCTGGTACGCATCGCGCTCAAGGACACCGTAGGGCTCGACCAGGCCTCGAGCCGCTGATACACCAAGGATCTGAAAAATGAAATTCACCGACTTGTTCGTGCGGCGCCCGGTGTTGGCGCTGGTGGTCAGCACCCTGATTTTATTGATGGGGCTGCTGGCCATAAACAACCTGCCGATTCGTCAGTACCCCTTGACGGAAAGCTCCACGCTGACGATCACCACCCAGTACCCCGGTGCTTCGCCGCAACTGATGCAGGGCTTCGTCACCCAGGCCATCGCGCAATCTGTCGCTACGGTGGAAGACGTCGACTACATGAGTTCTACGTCGACCCAGGGCAAAAGCGTGATCACTGTGCGCATGAAGCTCAACGCCGACTCCAACAAGGCCATGACCCAGGTGATGGCCAAGGTCAACGAGGTCAAATACCGCTTGCCGGAGCAGGCTTACGACCCGGTGATTGTGAAATCCTCCGGTGAAGCCACAGCCGTGGCCTATGTGGGTTTTTCCAGCCCGACCCTGTCCACCGCCGCACTCTCGGACTACTTGCAGCGCGTGGTGCAACCGCAACTGTCTTCCATCGAAGGGGTCGGCAGCATCAACCTCAGCGGCGGGCAGACAATGGCCATGCGTATCTGGCTGGATGCCAATCGCATGGCCGCCCATGGTATTTCCGGCAGCGATGTGGCCCAGGCCCTGTTGAATAACAACGTGCAGGCTGCGCCCGGTCAGGCCAAGGGTTTGTATGTGGTGTCGGACATTCAGATCAACACCGACCTGGTCGATGTCGCCGAGTTTCGCCAGTTGGTGGTCAAGTCCAGCGCTGCCGGTGTGGTGCACCTGAATGATATCGCTACCGTGGAACTGGGCGCCGCGTCCACCGACACCAGCGCCACCATGGACGGTGTTCAAGCAGTGTTTTTCGGCCTGAATGCCGCGCCCAATGCCAACCCGCTGGTGATCGTCAAGAAGGTAAATGAATTGCTGCCGGGGATCCGCGCCAACCTGCCGCCGGACGTGAAAGTCGCTGTGCCGTTTGAGCTGGCACGTTTTATCAGCGCATCGATTGATGAAGTACTCGGTACGCTGGGCGAAGCCATCGCCATCGTGGTGCTGGTGATTTTCTTGAGCCTGGGTTCGGCGCGGGCAGTGATCATTCCGGTGGTCACCATTCCCTTGTCGATGTTGGGTGCGGCCGCGTTCATGTCAATGTTCGGGTTCAGCATTAACTTGCTGACCTTGCTGGCGATGGTATTGGCTATCGGCCTGGTGGTGGATGACGCGATCATTGTGGTGGAGAACGTTCACCGTCATATCGAAGAAGGCAAGTCTCCCACATATGCAGCCCTGCTGGGCGCACGTGAGGTGGCAGCGCCGGTGATTGCGATGACCCTGACGCTGGCGGCCGTGTATGCGCCCATAGGCCTCATGGGCGGGCTGACCGGCTCGCTGTTCAAGGAGTTCGCCTTCACCTTGGCCGGCTCGGTGGTGGTCTCAGGCATTATCGCGCTTACGCTGTCGCCGGTCATGAGCTCACTGCTGCTCAACAGCCAGATGAACGAAGGCTGGATGGCGCGCAAGGCCGAGAGATTCTTTCACCGTCTCGGCAGCGCGTATGGCCGGGTGCTGGATCTGTCGCTGCACCACCGTTGGGTCACGTTTACGATTGCGGTCATCGTGCTGATCAGCGTTCCCTGGCTATACAGCCGTGCCCAGACCGAACTGGCGCCCACCGAGGACCAGTCCACGGTGCTGACGGCCATCAAGTCTCCACAAAACGCCAACATCGACTACGTCGAGAAGTTCGGCAAACAGTGGAACGAAGCCATGGGGACATTGCCGGAGCAGAGCAACCTGTGGCTGGTCAACGGCAGCAACGGCGTATCCAACAGCATCGGCGGGGTCAACTTCGTCGATTGGGAAAAACGCGAGCGCAACGCCGACCAGATTCAGGGCGATATGCAGAACCGCGCCAACACCATCGAGGGCAGCAACGTCTTTGCCTTCCAGTTGCCTTCACTGCCAGGCTCGACCGGTGGCCTGCCGGTACAGATGGTGATCAAGAGCGCCGGTGACTACAGCGTGGTCTATGAGGCGATGGAAGCGCTCAAACACGCCGCACGTGAAAGCGGTTTGTTCATGGTCGTGGACAGCGACCTGGACTACAACAACTCGGTGATCAAGATCAAAGTCGACCGCACCAAGGCCAACAGCCTGGGCGTAACCATGAAGGACCTGGGTGACACCCTGGCGGTGCTGGTGGGCGAAAACTACGTCAACCGCTTCGCCATGGACGGTCGCTCCTATGATGTGATCCCGCAGAGCCTGCGCGGCGAGCGGCTGACGCCCGAAGCGCTGTCACGCTTTTATGTAACCAGCGCCACCGGTGGCCAAGTACCGCTGTCCAACCTGGTCAGCGTCTCGACCGGCGTCGAGCCCAATCAACTGACCCAGTTCGACCAGCTCAATTCGGCGATCTTCCAGGCGATCCCCAACCCGGGCGTGGCCATGGGCGACGCGGTGAAGTTCCTCGAGGCGCGAGCCAAACTGCTGCCGCCGGGTTTCACCTACGACTGGCTTTCGGATGCACGCCAATACCATCAGGAAAGCGGCGCGCTGGTGATGGCGTTCCTGTTCGCAATCATCGTGATCTACCTGGTACTCGCTGCGCAGTATGAAAGCCTGCGTGACCCGTTGATCATTCTGATAAGCGTGCCGATGTCGATTTGCGGTGCCTTGATTCCACTGGCCCTGGGCATGGCGACTATCAATATCTACACGCAGATCGGCCTGGTGACCCTGATCGGTCTGATCAGCAAACACGGCATCCTGATGGTGGAGTTCGCCAATGAGATGCAGGTCAAGCAGGGTCTGGATCGTCGTGAGGCAATTCTGCACTCGGCGAAGATGCGCTTGCGGCCGATCCTGATGACCACGGCGGCGATGGTGGCCGGCTTGATTCCCCTGCTGTTCGCCTCCGGTGCTGGCGCCCACAGCCGTTATGACCTGGGCCTGGTGATCGTCGTGGGCATGTTGGTGGGCACGCTGTTTACCTTGCTGGTTTTGCCGACCATGTATTCGTTCATTGCCGTCGACCATCGTATTGCGGCCACCACACCCCGCGCCCGTGCGCTGGCCGCTGCCGATGCAGCCGACGCCGCCACGACCCAGACGGTGTAAGGAGACATATATGCACCCCTTTAATACCTTCGTGATTCGCCCGCTCGCGCTGCTGGTCTGCTCGGCCTGGATGACGGGCTGTACCGTCGGCCCGGACTACCGGGCCAGTAACGAGCCCGCAGTAGAGCTGACTCAAAGCCCCGATACCGCGCTGTATAGCAGCACCCGCGTGCAACAGGATTGGTGGCGACAATTCCAGGACCCACAACTGGATGCGCTGATCGATCAAGCGCTGGCGCGTAACCATGACCTGCGCATCGCCCAGGCCCGGTTGCTGGAGGCACGTGCGGTGCTGGATCAGCGTCAGTTGGACCAACTGCCAACGGTGACCGCCAGCGGGGCTTATTCCCGTAGCCTGTCCCAGGCCAACCCCGGCCCGAGCGGTGAGCGCAACCTGGCCAAGACCTATCAGGCCGGCCTGGATGCGCAGTGGGAGCTGGACCTGTTCGGCAGGCTGCAGCGCCTGTCGCAGGCGTCTTCGGCACGCGCTGAGGCCGTCGCGGCGGACCTGGCGCAAACCCGTATCGTAGTGACCGCCGACGTGGCGCGTCACTACTTTGAACTGCGCGGAGCGCAACGGCAGTTAGCGGTGGCCCAGGCCAACCTGAGTAATCAGGAAAAAACCGTGGCGCTGGTCCAGGGCCGCGTGGATGCCGGGCGCGGCACCGCCGACGAACTGGCCAGCGCCCTGGCCGAGCGCGCACGGGTGCAAGCCACATTGCCGAGTCTGGAAACCCGTCAAGCGCTCAGCCGTTATCGGCTCGCCGTACTCACGGGCTCGCGGCCCAATGAGCTGCAAGCGCTGACCGACCTGAAACCCTTGCCGGCACTGGTCACACGCTTGCCGATTGGCCAGATAAGTGACTTGCTGCGCCAGCGTCCCGATGTCGCCAGCGCCGAACGCGCTTTGGCGGCGTCGAATGCGGACATTGGCGCGGTGACGGCCGAGCTTTACCCACGGATCGACCTGGGCGGCTTTCTCGGCTTTGTGGCCTTGCGCGGTGGGGATTTTGGCGACAGCGGCAGCCGCGCGTTCAGCGTAATGCCCTCGGTCAGTTGGCCGGCGCTGCATTTGGCCAGTGTCAAGGCAAGGCAGCGCGAGGCGCAGGCGCGTGAAGTGGGTGTCCAAGCGCGTTATGAGCAAGTGGTGCTGAATGCAATTGAGGAAACCGAGGGCGCGCTGACGACCTATAGCCTGTCGCAGCAACGGGTTCGTAGCCTGGCTGAGGCAGTTGCGCAAAGTGAGCGTGCAGCTCGACTGGCACATGCGCGTTATGAAGCAGGTAGCGCGGCGTATCTGGTAGAACTGGATGCTCAGCGCACGCAACTGAATGCACAGGATGCGCTGACTCAGGCAGAGACCGCATCGTATCTCAATGTGGTGCAGCTTTATAAAGCGCTGGGTGGCGGCTGGCTTGCACCTCAATCAAGCGTATCGAACTGAGAGAATCTGCTGCCACCCATCCTGGTTGGCAGCTTTCATCCTGGTGAGCGAATAGTCGTATTAACCGTACGTTATTAGCTTTAGGAAAAATACTGATAGAGAAGCATACGAGTTAGTCACCTACAGACATTTTTCAAGTGATACCGGAAAGCTAATTATAGATGATATTAACCACTACACCTGCAGCAAACTTCCCGACCTTGGCTGCAGGCGAGACCCACTTCAACTGAGCCTCATACTCTTTAGAGCTGGACAAAGCACTTTCTTTATTCGAAAAAATAAATGGGGAACCATAATTTATTAGCTTATTCGCCGAAACATCAAAAACACTTATCCCAACCGACTTATTGCTATCCGGCACTAACACATTCAAATCCTGCACAACGCCATCAATAGCATTTATCGACAAGTTCACACCATAGGCTGAACTGCACGCGCGATTTTCAGTGATAGTAAATGCAATACTTTTAACCACCTCACCCTGCTTTGAGTTATTAAGATATACTTTCCCGAAGTCAATATTATTAGGACTGATTGACAGCCTTGACTCACAGGGCTCGTATTTGAGCCCGCTAATTCCGCTCAGTGTTGGCGCCACTGTCCTAGGGGAGCCTAGGCCACCAGCACCGTCGAATTGAAATGCAATCACATTATTAGTCGTGGATAGATTTCCTGTTTTCAGCGTTGCAGGTAGCGTTTTCTTATATAAGAATACCGAATAGGTCAGGACCGCAGAGTAAGTACTTTCTGGACATCCGGTAGCTCTGAAACACCTGGGGACCATTAGGTCTGTTTTGATTTTTTTGGTTTCTGGATATCTATAATATTGCCCCATAAACTCTATACCCAAGCCCACCTCAGACCCTAGTTCCACCGCCTTTGGGTTTAAATAAAAGTATATATATTCATCAGAATATGTGGTCCTTTCTGCCCAACATCTCAGGGTGATGGTTGTCGGGTTCGCCGGCCTCCAAACATCACTATTTTGTGCCATGACACTAGGGATCGCTGCAGGGCTGACAATAGCCATATTTGTAGAGTCCCCCGTTGCATCGCATGTAACCGCACTGCACTCTCTACTACAAACAGCAGTCAACACCGCAAGAGCCGCATAGGCGAATTGTTTTTTCGAAACCCCACCTAGTTTATATCTCGACTGAAAATTCAAATTTAGCCTACCCGGGTTAAAAATTAATCATTAGCTAGCCTAACACGATCAATCACCTGCTCAATCAGTAAAAGCCACCTCCAGGCTACGACAAATCTCTTGATTTGCGCGACTTATCCTACAAGCCAGCGCCGCGGGAGAAGTTCTTATTTATAAGCTTTGATAGCATCTTCTATCCTTTGCATAAACGCGAAAACCCCTTAAGATTCGTAGAAATATCTTACACCGGAAAGTGAATATCCCCACATCCCCAACCCATTTAAAGGCCGAACAATTAAAACTATCGAGACTTATAGACCAACCTAATGACACGTACTATTATTTTCCTACAGCAATTAACACTTTCAACTAGAGCAACAGCGGACGGAGTGTACATACCCGCAAGCTCCGCCATTCAACTACCAACGACGCCGAATGTATCAAGCAACATTCAAATAGGGCAAACCATATGAAAATCGCCCCCCCCCCCATCATCACATCTGCCGATGTTACGGCAACCCTATCAGGGCAGATCAATATATATGTGAATATGAATAACAGCACCCTATCTTCCTATGGGCAAGGTACTTACTCAACCAATATTCCTAGCATTGGTATAAGGTGGTGGGCGATCTGGAAGGGCCAACCATTCCAAACGGTTACACCGAAATCATAGAACCTGGCAATCGCGCTGAACTGGGCAAGTATATTACTAGCTTTGCTGACACCCAAACCATTTGGGTGGAGCTTATAAAGACAGGCTCGATCCAGCAAGGCAAGTTGTCGATCGCATCAAATGTCGAAGTCGTGTACTACTGTCCGTGCTCCAACCAATAGGCCGTATCGGTCGCTGGCGTCAGTTCGGCAGCAGCTGTACCCAAGTGCTCACTCTCTAACCCCGTACCTCGGATAGATCTGGGTAAATATCTACCACCGCTTTCAACGGAGTTGATGCCCGTTCCGCCCCCGTATTATTTTCCATAAACCTGACTTGCTCAGGAGGAGATCCAGGGGTTGGCGTCGGTTCGTATGTCACATTGACGGACGTTTCAACTCCCGGAAATTTCTCTGACATATTATCATTGCGTCCGCAATCGAGTACATCGGGACTCGGCATTCAGATGAGTAATGAAAAGGGCATCGTCAAATTCGGCCCTGACTCTACCGCAGTGCTAACCAGTGGAAATCTGGCGACATACGACCTGGGGTGCCCACATTTAAAATCCCTCTTCGTGCAAGATATATTCAAACAGGACCAAAGGTCACTCCAGGCACGGTTACCGGCCAGGCCAACTTTACGCTGAGTTATCGCTTAGAAAAGTTGGCGAGCATTATCCCCTCTATTCCCTTTTATCCATAACGACATGGCACGCTTATAAACCAGCGATGGCTACTTCGACCCGCCGAACAAATACCGCGACATCTTCATGTGTGTGGGTCAACCCATTCCGGGTGACCAGTGCCTCCAAGTCGCGGCACAGCCGAATCAGGGTTTTCGCCTTGCCTACAGCCAACGCTCCCCGGATCCGGTGCAGTAACAGGGTTACCTGATGACTGCGCTGCCCCGGCCCCAGCCTCTTAAGCTCGCCCAAATCCTGGGAAATGGTCTCAAGAAATAGCTCTAGCATGCGCTCCGGCACATTTATCTCGTCTAGATCGTTTACCTGTGCAGCACCCTTGGAAGCCTGGACCAACGTAGGATCAAGCACACTGCGCAAACACAGATAAAGCCCTTGGATATCCATCGGTTTGGATAACCAACTGTTCATGCCCACGCGGATGCAATGCTCGCCCTCCTCGCGCAGCGCATTGGCGGTGACGCCGATAATCGGCATATCCACATCGCGCTGGCGCAATGTATCGGCAAGTTCATAGCCGTCAATGAGCGGCATGTTCACATCCGTCAGCAGTACGTCGTAAGCCTTCAACTCCAACTGCAGCAACGCCTGGACGCCATCGGGCACGACATCCACCGTACAGCCGATACGTTCCAGTTGCTCTTTCATCAGCACCTGGTTGACCGGGTTGTCTTCGGCCACCAGCACATTCAGCTCCAGTTGCAGATGCGTCACCGGTGGTTGCGGTAACGGTGCCTCCGATTCGCCAGTGATCGCCATCACCAACGCACGGCAAATGGACCCGACGCTGTTCTGGTTCACCACCACGTCCTGGCCGATAAACTGGGGCGTACTACTGAAATCATGCTGGGCGAAGACATTAATCGCGCCTGAGCTTGCCACCTCAACCTCTTGCGGCATGACCGTCAACACGGCATCAGGCGCTCCGCGAGCATCATCGCCCATCACGGTAGTGTGTGCCCCGTGCCACTCCAGCCAGGCGCAAAGGTTATCGGACAAGGTTGCATAGGGGGTGCGAACATCGATGCACTTGCCTAATAACTGCGGCAGTGAAGATTGACGGGCCTCTAGAATTTCCAGGGCCAACTCGAATATGAAGGTACTGCCCTCGCCTAGCACACTGTTCACGCTCAATGCGCCCCCCATCATCTGGCTGAGATGGGAGCAGATAGGCAGCCCGAGCCCGGTGCCGGCGACGGTGTGATGCTTGCTGTCAGCCTGGTAAAAGCGCTCGAACAGTTGCGCCTGCACCGCTTCGGACATCCCTGGGCCGCTATCGATCACGCACCATTGCAGGCTCACTTCGCCTGCGCAGACTCCGATAGGCGACAGGAAGACTGCGACATGCCCGCTCTGGGTGAACTTGATCGCGTTATTGAGCAGGTTGCCTACGATCTGCTGGATACGCAGGCGGTCACCCTGCACAAGGTTCGGCACGCGCGGGTCAACGCAGCAGTAAAGCGCCAGCCCTTTGTTCGCCGCCACCGCCGAGAACCCGCGCACGGTTTCTTCAAGCATTTCCAGAGGCTGGAACGCCACGGACTCCAGAACCAGCTGGCCCGCTTCGATCTTGGACAGGTCGAGCACATCGCTGATCAAATGCATCAATACCGCGGATGAGCTATCGATTGTACGCAGATAACCACGTTGGCGTTCATCCAGAGAGGTCATGCCCAGCAGTTCAAGCGTGCCCAGCACACCGTACAACGGCGTGCGTAGTTCATGGCTCAGGGTGGCGACGAAGTTGCTTTTCTGCTCATTCGCCGCATCCGCCGCCTGGCGGGCGAGTAGCAACGATGCGGATGCTTCGCGGTGGGAAGAAATATCAGTGAAGGTACACAGCAACACGCTGTCGCCAAGATACTCGGTGGGTGTATAGCGCACATGCAAGACCCGCTGATCGAGCAGCAGGCAGCCTTCACCGGTAAGGGGTTTATCCTGCTCAAACAGCGGCCATAGCGCCATCATTTGTGCAAACTCGGTCGGCTCGCCCAACCATTGCGTATACAAACTGTTCTGCGTCACCAGTTCGATCTGCGGCCCCTTGACCACACACAAAGCCAGCGGCACCGTTTGCAACAAAGACAGGTTGAAGTCATGGTTGACCAATAACTCCCGAAAGTCATTACTCGCTGGCACCACGATGCGCCGTCGATACCATCGGATGACCGACCAGCCACTGATGATGCATAAGCCCAGCAAGCCGAGCAGTCCTAGCAACTGCCAACGTGCATCCAGGATCAGTTGTTTGTAGGGGATACGATACAGGGCCTGCCAAGCGCCCATGTCCCCGGCACTGCGCTTGATCAGTAGCCCTGAGGTAGTGAAATGGAAGCCGCTTTCATACTGGTAGATCTGTGGCGACTTGCCCCCCACTACACGCGTGCCGTCCGGCGCGGCGATGTCGACGTTGCTGTACAACGGCAGATCAAAAAACTGCTTTTCTATCCTTACCCCGGGTGCGTCAAATTCGTCCCAATACAGCAAGGTAGCGGCAATCAATTCCCTGGGTGGGCCCTTTCGCGCCCACTGATCCTCTTCGATGCGACCTGAGACATAGCCCAGTATTTGTTGAATGTCTTCACCGCCCAAAAAGAAATGACTAGGCCGCCAGCGCACCAACAAGTCACTGCTCAAGGGCGGTAGCTGACGCGCGGATTGCTTGACCTCATCCAATACCTGGGAAAAATTCCGCTGGCCTGGTTGAGACTGGGGGCTGATCGCAGGAATCGCGATGTCGAAATCGCTCGACAGATCAAACACGAACATTTGCGGCGACGCGAAGGTTGAACCGCTCCAGAAGTCGCCATACACATTCGCCAGCGCAACCCCAAGTTGCAGTTGTTGATCCCGCACCCCATCATTCGCATCAGCGGCTTTGATGGGTAGTGCCGCGGAAAACGTCGTCGCTACCTGGGATGCCTGGCCTTCATAAATACGCATGTTGCCCTGGATGGTCTGGTTGACCACATAGGCTCCAGGGCTAAATACCGGCTTGTATTCCAATTGGCTGCTGGCTTTGATGGCCCGTAGCAGAAATATTTCATGGTCGTAGGCTCGGCCCACAAAACGCATAAAGTGATAATCGACTTTGAGCACTTCCCCGCGAATGACCTTGTAGGTCACCCAATACCCGGCCACGGCGAAGAACACTAGTAACAAAAAAGACACCAACAAGCCGAAACCCAACCGAAGCGAGACTTTTTCAAGCTTGCCAACGCTCGATTGCCTATAGCGCATAAGCGATGCCATTTGCAGTGTTCATAAGCGGACTTCTGGCCTTTGAAAGTTCAGGTGCGGTTACCGAACAACCGTCTACTCGGGTGAGTCTATAGGCTTTTCATTAGTCAGTAAGATTAGTCCTACGTATCCGCTCGAAAGAGCTGACGTTTATGGTTACTCACATCCTGCAAAATTGACTCATGGTCATCCCTTGCAGGGCATTACATGAAAACCTCAGCCGTACTCAGCCTCAGTCAGGCAGCCCCCCCAAAGTTTCTAGAGCCAGACGCACAGGCGCTGCGCCAAGGGTTGGCGGATCACGCGTTTGTGGGTTTCTACCAACCTCAGCTTTCGCTGAAAACGGGCACGATTTGCGGCTTGGAAGTGCTCGCGCGCTGGCGGCACCCCGAGAAAGGCCTGCTGACGCCCGGGTATTTCCTGCAAGCACTGGAGCATCACGACCTGATGGATGAGCTGTTCCTGCGCCTCTTCGAGCAAGGGCTGATCCTGCGCCAGAAACTGGCCAGCCTGAACCTGCCATTGACGATGTCATTCAACCTTCAGCCGTCTCAACTCAGCAACCCCATACTGAGCCAGGCGATTAAAGTGCTGCTGCGTGCACATGAGTGCCCTGCCCAAAGCATCATCCTCGAGATCACCGAAACCGGCACGCTCAATCCGTGCAGTGTCGCCATGAACAACCTGTTGCAACTCAAGCTGCTGGGCTGCGGTTTGTCCATGGATGACTTTGGCACCGGTTTCTCGTCACTGGAGCGCTTGTGTGATGTGCCTTTCACCGAGCTCAAACTCGACGCCGGTTTCGTACACAAACTCGACACGCACTCGGCCTGCACCGCCATTGTCGCCCATACCGTCAGCCTGGCAGCCAGCCTGGGTGTGTCGCTGGTGATCGAGGGTGTCGAGACCCCGGCCCAGCTCAAGCGGCTCAAAACTCTGGGCGTATCCATTGTGCAGGGATATGCCATCGCCCCGCCGATGGCGGATACCGCGCTGCTGCCGTACATCCTTGAATACATTGCGGGCTCGCAGGTGGTGCTGACGTCAGTCTGAACCCCCGTTCACAGCGCTTTACCCCCCCCTCACCCGCCATGTCCGTGGTCGACCTTGAGCCGACCAGCGCGGCGTACTTGGCATTTTGCAGTCAGGTAACCGTTTCATGTCCACGCTCAAAGCCCTTGTGGCTTTTTTCACCGTGCTGCTGCCAGTTGTATCCTACGGCGCTGCGGCAGCGATACCCATGCCGCAACAACCCTTGCACTTGCTCAGCCAAGTGAGCCAGGAACCGCAGAAGCTGCAACTACCCGAAAGCGACTGGGCCTGGCTGCGCGAGCGGCGCGCCCTCACCCTGGGCGTGGTCGCGCCGTTCACCCTGCCCTTCGACATGGTCTACGGCAACGGAGACTACGAAGGTATCAGCGCCGATGTGGCGACGATGCTCAAGCAGCAACTGGGCCTGGAAATCACAGTCGTAGGGTTCGCTGATCGTGTGCAGGCGATGGCCGCCTTGCGGGCTGGGGAAATCGACTTGATCAGCCGGTCCAGCGACTATGACCGCGAGTCCTTTGACACGGTGGTGACTCTGCCCTACAGCGTCAATGCACCGGTACTCTATCAACGCCAGGACAGCGACATTGCAGTGCCCTCAAATCTCAAGGGGCTTACCGTAGCGGTCTCCAAGGATTACCTGCCATACGCGCTACTGACCGAACGCTATCCCCACGCGCAGTTTTTTACCTACGGCACCACCGCGCAAGCCTTGGCCGCCGTAGCCTTCCAAAACGTTGACGTGTTTTTGGGCGACTCGGTAACCACCCACTACCTAGTCAACCATAGCTTTTTCAGCTATCTCAAGTTTATCCAGTTTCTGAAAATCGACTCGGGCAGCTATGGGTTTCTGCTCAAGCAGGAAGATCAACGCCTGCTACGCATTCTAAATGCCTCGCTGACCACATTCGGCCAACTGCGCATGAGCTACCTGATCAAGCGCTGGACCGGCGGCGGCACGGTAATGCCGGACGATAATGTGCATCTGAACGCCCAGGAAAAACGCTGGCTGGCCCAGCACCCAGTGGCGCGCTTCATGATTAACGATGACATGGCACCCTCGGCATTTTTCGACGCCAAGGGCCGCTTCAACGGTGTGATATCCGATTTGTTCGAGATCATCACCCAACGCACCGGGCTCAAGTTCGAGATTCAACGCGCCTCCAGTTTTGAAGGCATTCAGGACGCTTTACGCGACGGCGATACTGATTTAGCCGTGTTGACGGCCAGCCCGGAGCGGCTGAACCATTTCCGTTTCAGCCATCCATTCGCAACCAGCTCGTTTGCGCTGGTCGCGTCGACTGCTGAATCGGGCCGAGAGCGTTCGAGTCTCAATGCTTTGGCCGGCAAGCGCCTGGCCATTGTCCAGGGGCATGTATTGATCGACAGCATTCGCAAAGGCTTTCCCACGGTGCAGTTGATTACCCCAACAAACAACCTTGAGGCCATGCGCATGGTGGTCAATGGCGACGCCGACGCTGTGTTGATGACCCTGTCCATGGCTCGTTACTACACCGCGCGCCTCTATGAAAAAGAACTGCGCGTGGCCGGTGTCGTCGACGGCCAGGCGGCCACCGCCAACTTCGCCATGCGCCGTGGCGAAACCGAGCTGCAGTCGATCATGGATAAAGCTCTGCAGAGCATCCCACCTGACGAGCTTAATGCAATCACCATTCGCTGGCGCGCTAATGCGGCCATGAGTGGCCAGAACTGGCGCGACTACAAACTGGTCATCCTGCAGATCATCTGCTGCGCATTGCTGGTGCTGCTGATTTCGATCATCCGAATCGTGCAACTGCGCCGTCAGATCCGGCGCCGGGTCGCAGCTGAAAAAGCCCTGAATGATCAGCTGGAGTTTCTGCAAACCTTGAACCATGCCATGCCCGTTCCCGTGTATGTACGCGACCGCGAAGGACGCCTGCTGTCATGCAGCCGCAGCTATGAGCACGTCATGAAACTGTGCCAATCCCAGGTGCTGGGTAAAACTGCTTTGCAAACGAACCATGGCGATATCGAACTGGCGCCCTCGCTCCACCAGAGTTACCTGCAAGCCATGGAGGATGGCAATGCCATCGAACAGCAACTGCAGATCACCATCGAGGGACAATCCCACTTCATCGAGCATTGGATTCAGCCGTTTCGTGATTCTAATGGCACGATCGCAGGGGTGATCTGCGGCTGGCAAGACGTCTCGCAACATCATCACCTGATCGAACAACTGCAGCAGGCCAAAACCCAGGCCGACGAGGCCAGCCGCGCCAAAACCCAATTTCTTGCGACCATGAGCCACGAGATCCGCACGCCCATGAGCGCGGTAATCGGCACATTGGAGTTGGCGCTCAAACGCGCCGACCACGGCGTACTGGATCGAGTGAACATCGACGTGGCCTACACGGCCGCCAAGAACCTGCTTGAGCTGTTGGGCAATACGCTGGATATCGTACGCATTGAATCCGGGCATTTGAGCTTCTCCCCACGCCGGGCCAACCTCAAGAATCTGGTGGAGATGGTGGCGCGGGTATTCGAAGGGCTGGCGAGAAAGAAGAAACTGGACCTGATTCTGGAAATCGACGCCGGCACCACCCTGGACGTCTCCATCGACCCTCTGCGCTTCAAACAAGTACTGTCGAATCTGGTGAGCAATGCGATCAAGTTCACGGAACGCGGCCGTATCGTCATCCGCTTGGTATGCCGCGTGGTGAATGGGCAAACACTCAACATGCATCTGCAAGTGCATGACACGGGTATAGGCATCAGTGAGGCAGATCGGCAAACGCTGTTTCGCCCCTTCGCGCAAGTGACTCAGTCAGACCTCTCGGTCCATGGCGGCAGCGGGCTCGGGTTGGTGGTGTCGCGTTCGCTGTGTGAAATGATGGGTGGCCGTCTGGATCTGACCAGCACGCTGGGGCAAGGCACAACGGTCAACGTAACCCTCAAGCTCAAGCTTCTGGAACCGCTGCCTGAAGAAAAACTGCCGCTGCCCGCGTCCTCCGAGGCCACTCCAAGCTGGGCCATGCGAGTGCTGATCGCAGACGACAACACCTTGAACCGTCAAATGTTGCGCGCACAGCTGGAGTACCTGGGCTGCAAAGTGATTGAAGCCAGCAATGGACTGGAGGCATTGGAGGCGTGGCGTGCGTTTGCGGTTGACTGGCTTATCACGGATTACCACATGCCGGTCATGGACGGAGTAGAACTGACACTGGCAATCCGCAAGGAAGAACAGCAACGCGACAGCGGTGCATTGACGATTCTGGGGCTGACAGCCGACGCCCAGCAGGAAGAAATGGACCGTTGTCTTAACGCCGGCATGGGCGACTGCCTGATCAAACCGATCAGCCTGGCCATCCTCGAACAGCGCCTGGCATTACTGGAGCCTGCGGATAAGCCAGGCTACAAAGTCAGCAAACCGGCGCAGCATCGGCCTGAATTCGACATGAACCTGCTCAAGCCGATTACCGGTGGCAACCCGGCAATCATTCAACAACTGCAAGCTGAATTGATGCGCAGCAATCAACAGGATATCGAGCAATTGCGTGACTTTAGTGAGACACGGGACCTCGCTGGCATTGCGCAGCTGGCTCACCGTTTGAGGGGTAGCGCGGCATTAATGTGCAATGATTATCTGCTTGAGTTGTGCAAGGAACTGGAGCATGGCTGCCGAACCGGCGCCGAGGACGTACCGGCGCAGGTCAGGCAGGTGAAGAAGGAGTTACGGCGTATTCAACACATGCTCGAACCCTAGGCAGAAAGCGACTACGCCAAGCCATTGCGCTTGGCCAGCTCACCCAGAGCAATCAGGTTTTCTACACTCAGCTTGCGTTGAAGTCGAATTTTGTACGTGCTCACAGTCTTGTGATTGATCATCAACTCATCGGCGATGGCCTGATTGCCCATGCCGCGAGCCAGCAGCTTCAACACGGTGATCTCACGATCGGACAATTGTGCAATCAGCAGGCTTTCCTCGCTGGCGGCCTGGGTATTGTCGCGTAACTGGTGAATGGTGTTGGCCGGAAAATAGCTGTAACCCGACAACACGGCCTTCACCGCACCGACCAGTTCGTCCAGGTTGTCATCCTTGCAGACAAAACCCGCTGCACCAGCCTGCAACGAACGCATAGCGAAGTTTCGAGTGTCGCCGGAGGTAAGGATCAGCACTCGGGTAGAAATACCGATAGCTTTGAGGTGCGCAATGACTGACAGGCCGTCCATTCTCGGGATGCTCAAGTCAAGAACGATCATGTCCGGGAGCAGTTTGCGGATGGCTTCTACCGCATCTACACCGTTGTCGACCTCGGCGACAATCGAATGCCCTTCCTGCTCGAGCATCACGCGCACAGCCATGCGCATCAGGGGGTGGTCGTCGACGATGACTATGGTGCCCATGATTAATTATTCCTGAAGTTCGATTTGAGTAGCGATGACGGTATAGTCTATGCAAGGGAACAACTGAGCAGCTAATCGCAACCCAAAGTATTCGAAGCAATCTGCGTTTTGCGGCATGACGTACCGAGAAACGCATAAGTTATTGCGAACACTCGGCAACCTGCTGTTGAGGCGCCGTCGCCGAGGACGCTAGCAAGAGGCGGCAATCATACTCAACTTATTCGCAGCGCAAACCGCAAGAATCTCTATGCCACCATAGATATATCCTTTGCGCAGGCAGGATAATTCCTACAACAGTATAGTTGACCAGAAAGCTTTCTTGGCGTCAGACGCTGTTTGTGCCCTCTCTCTACTGAACACATCTTCCAACCAATCGAACCAAAGATAATCGGTAAAATCATGCTATCGGGTCCGCGCGCACCATCTGACTGCACGCGGCCCCCGTTTATCTACACGCCTGTAAACCAGCTCAGCGGTGCACGCGCCTGCATCGTGATGGTTTTTATCTGTGTATAAGCATTCAGCGTCTCCCGACAAAACTCACGGCCTATACCACTGTTTTTATACCCGCCAAACGCCGTCCCATCGGTAATGTTCGAGTAGCGATTGATCCACACCGACCCTGCCTCCAGCCGCGCAGCGGTCTCCATAGCGTGCTGCAGGTTGCTTGTGTAGATCCCGGCGGCCAAACCGTATTCAGTTCCATTGGCCTGGGCGATCATCGTTTCATAGTCGTCCCACACGATCAGCGAAAGCACCGGGCCAAAAATCTCTTCCTGACAGATGCTCATATCGTTACGTGCCAGTAATAACGTTGGTTGTATGAAGTAACCGTGCTCGCAACCTGGAACCGATGCTCGACCACCACCTGCGAGCAGTTTGGCGCCCTCCTCCAGGCCCATGATGATGTAGCTCAACACGCGCTCACCTTGTTGCGCATTGACCAAGCAACTGACCCGTGATTCTTCAGCCAAGGGTGATCCGACTCTCACGCGCTTGAACGCGGCTATCAGTTTTTCCTGAAACTGTTCGGCAATCGATGCATGCACGAACAAACGCGTGCCCGCCAGGCACGACTGCCCATTGTTATGAATGGCGGCGAAGGTGGTGTTGTCGACCACCGCATCGATGTCGTCGATGTCCGGAAACACGATATTGGCGCTCTTGCCACCCAGTTCGAGTGTTGAGGGCACAAGACGTCGGGCTGCGACACCTGCTACCGTACGGCCGACTTCGGTACTGCCGGTGAACGATAGCTTCCTGATCAAAGGATGCTCGCTCAACGCTGCACCGACGATGTCACCCCGCCCAGTGACCATGTTCACCACACCGGCGGGAAAGATCTTCTGGATCAGCTTGCCCAACTCCAGCGTCGACAACGAAGCATTTTCATCAGGCTTGAGCACGACGGTATTACCGGCGACCAGTGCCGGTGCGAGCTTGAACGCGGCCATGATCGCCGGCGCGTTCCAGGGAATGATCTGCCCGCATACGCCCAAAGGCTCACGCTTGGCGATGGCGTAACCACCGTCGATTTCCCGACCAGTGTCTTCATGAGCCATGATCACCGAGGCGAAATAGCGATAGTGTCGGACGGCGGTCAGGTAATCCTTGCGTACTTCGCTGATGCAGCGCCCCACGTCATGGGCATCGATCATGGCCAGGCGTTCGCTGTGCTCTTCGATCTCGTCAGCCAGCAGGTTCATCAGGCGCGCGCGCATTTGCTGACCCAGGGCACGCCAGGCGGGAAACGCTGCATGCGCAGCCTTTACAGCGCGATCGACATCCTTGGCGTCACAATAGCGGATGTAGGCTAAGTGCCTGCCCGTGGCAGGGTCGACCGCAGCAAAAGAGCGCGCTTTATCGTCAGTTTCAAACACCCCATTTATCAGTGGGCCATAAGACTTATCGAAATTGATTTGCATGGTGTACCTCATATTTAAACGTGAAATCTGGATGAGCTCTGTTATAAAATCCCGATTACTTTATTTTCCGTCCACCCAGGTGATATATGGATCCTCTGTCCGACGTTCTTTCCTTGCTGAGAATCCGTAATTACCACTCAGCCACGCTCTCCTTGGGCGGTGATTGGGCCTTCACTTTCCCTGAACGTGAGGGCATCAAGTTCACCGCGGTGGTCAAGGGCAGTTGCTGGTTGCAAGTGGATGGCGAACAGCAGCCGCAGCGCCTGCACCAGGGTGATTGTTTCCTGATGACCCGTGGCATGCCTTTTTCGCTCTACAGTGATATGTCCCAGCCGGTGATGAACTCCGACGGTCACTTTCAAACCCTCGCGGCGGACGAACTGGCCTTGCATTACGGCGGCAATGACACGCAGTTGGTCGGTGGCCGCTTTGACTTCAGCGGCGTGCCTACCCAGTTACTGCTCAGCAGCCTGCCCTCGCTGGTTCACGTGCAGGCCAATGAGCCCCAGGCATCGCTCCTACGCTGGGCTCTTGAGCGCTTCACCTCGGAGCTGCAGCAGAAGCGCCCAGGCCGCTCGCTGATGAACGAACACTTGGCGCACCTGATGCTGGTCGAAGTTTTGCGCACTCACTTGGCGACCCTGGAAAGCAGCGGCATCGGCTGGTTTTACGGCCTGGCCGACCGCAACCTCAGTGTTGCCCTTAGCGCGATGCACGCCGACCCGGCCCATCGCTGGAGCGTCCAGGAACTGGCGCAACTGGCAACCATGTCGCGCTCGGCCTTCGCGCTGCGCTTCAAACAGGTGGTCGGCGCAGCACCCATGGAGTATCTGACGTACTGGCGCATGTTGCTGGCCAGTGATCGGTTGAAGAACTCCGATGACTCGGTGTCCACCATCGCGTTCTCATTGGGTTATGAGTCCGAAAGCGCATTCAGCACGGCATTCAAGCGCGTCATGTTGCAGTCGCCCCGCCACTATGTGCGCGAGCACGCCGCCCAGGTTTAGTGCAGGCCGCCGCCGATTATCAGGGTTTCACCGGTGATCCAGCCTGCATCCGACGACGCCAGGAAGGCGACGGCGGGTGCAATATCCTCGGGCTGACCGATGCGCCCCAGCGGTGTAATAGCTTCAATTTTTTGCCGGAACGCCTCTTCGAAAAAGCCACTGGCGTGCACACCCTCGGTGACAACCAGTCCGGGATTCACTGAGTTGACACGGATATTTCTGGGCCCCAATTCATTGGCCAGGGTACGGGTGATGGCGTCAACCGCAGCCTTGGAGGCGGTGTACACCGCCGAATTGGCCGGTGTGAACGAGGTGACGCTGGAGCTGATGTTGACGATGCTGCCGCCCTTAGGGTTGAACACTTCAACTGCTGCCTGGGTACACTGGATCAGTCCCAGGACGTTGAGGTTGAACTGGCGATGAAACTCCGCCTCAGTAATGTCGGCCAAGGCGCTGGTCGAGTAGACACCGGCATTGTTGACCAAAATATCGAGGTGACCATGCTCATGCACAATGGTCTTGAACAGCGCCTTGAGGTCGGCGCTGTTGGAGACATCGGCCTGCACTGCATGTGCCCTGGCGCCGGTTTGCAGGATATGTTCAACCACCCGGTCAGCGTCCTCGCGGCTGTTGGCGTAGTTAACGATGACGGTGGCGCCATCCTGGGCCAATTGTTTGGCAATGGCCGCGCCAATGCCCTTGGAAGCGCCGGTCACCAGCGCGACTTTCTTGTGCAACCTTTTCATGTTCACTTCCTTTCTATTGCTGGTTGAAACTCAGTGAATCCAGCTTAAGGGGATGCCGTGAACCGGTTAATAGCCAATGCTCCAGAAAAGCTTAGTAATCGTCCTGCCTTCATCACGATCGCCCGCGCCATAAGAATATGCAAAAGCAGATCAGTGAAAGCAGCAATGGGATTGCCAGGATGTTGAGCGCCTTGAGCAGCAGGCCTAGATGCTCAACCTGAAGGGTCAGTTCTCGTGCTACAAGGCGCATCTGCATTTCAACGCCCGCTTTTTCAGCGTTAAATTGTGCAAGGGCGGTTTGCTGTTCCGCCGTCAGAGGCATATCTCGCCCCTGCTCTGCGGCCAAAGGCGCGAGATGTTTTTCAGCTTCATCGAGCTTTCCCTGCAGCTCAACGCTCATGCTGCGATAACGCTCGCGGGCTTGCTGCTGCAACTGTTCGACCACAGTGAACGTTCGGCTGTAATGTCCCCGTGAGCGTAAGCTGATCAAGGCATCCGACCCGAACAGGCTGTCCAGCGCATTGAGCACCAGCACCGCATTGTCAGCCCATGGCACCGTGACTGCACGATCCCCTTGCTGCTGCACATCCGCCCACAGGTTGTCGCTCAATACGTCTGTGTCTGCCACCACCACGACGTTGATATTCTGCGCCTCGGTAAGCGCTTCGGGAGAGTCCAGAAAAGCCGAGCGTGCCGCCCCCTGCAGGCGTACCGCAATCAGATAACGCTCGCCTGTAGCCTTGAAGCTCTTGGACAGCGCGTCGGGGCTTTCCAGATGATTCAGAAGCGCCGTCTTGTAGGGCATGGCCTGCTCCGAACTGTGCAGCAGCGGTGTCAGAGTAGTTGTTGCACCCGGCACGGCGCTCAAGATACCGGCGGTTGTGAGGTTAAGGCTGCCAATACCAGCAGTAATCACATCCTTTTCATTCATCGCAGAGGGTGACAGCCCCAGGGCGGTCGGTTGCCAGACCGGCTCTGCGCCTTGGGCCATTGCCACAAACTGACCGTAGCGGCCGTCGCCCAACATGCGATCAGGTAGAAGCTTGATGCCCCACGCCTTGAACAAAAGCGCGAGGTCGGAAGACTTGTCTTTGCTGGGTATCCCAAAATAATAATCGCCGCGATCCTGCTCACTATAGGGGTCGACGAACACCAGCAAACGCCCGCCGCGCAGCACAAACTGATCAATAGCGCGCAGTGTCGCCATAGGTAAGCGCTTGGGATGCACGAGCATCAGGACATTGAGTGCACTGTCGATGGCGTCGACATCGGACGCTACTTCGCGCACTTCAAACGCATTGTCGATCTCCTGCATGATCCGCCAAGGCTGTCGCGTTCGCCCCGTCTGCACATCGAAGCCACCTGCCAACGGCAACGAAGACAACAGGCCAATCACGGGCCGCGCAGGCCGAGTCAACTTCTGCAATGTGCGGCTGATGTCGTACTCAAGGAACGTTTGTTGTTCAAGCGCAAAGAACCCAATGCTGGCGTGGTGCGCCTGGGCGTCAACGATGGCCAACCCAAAGAAAACCGCAGCACCCGCCTTGCCGATAGCGGCAGGTTGCAGGCCAAGTTCGACTGCGCGGGCTTCGTCTGCTGAAAACGGCGCAGGGTCAATCATGTGCACCCGTAGTCGGCCATTTGACACACGCTCATATTCACGCAGCAGTGCCTGGATGCGCACCGCGTAACTGCGCATGACCGTAAGGTCCCTGGCGGTCTGGCTGGAAAAGTAGAAGTACAGGTCGGTGGGCTCCACCACGGCTTGAATGATCTGGCGCGACCCCGGGCTCAGGGTGTAAAGCTGCTGCTCGGTAAGGTCCAACCGCATCGACGCCAAACGTGGCGCCAACTCGAAGTTGACCGCCACGAACCCAGCGATAATAACCACGAGGCGCAAGCAGGTACGTGTCATCGATTTGAATGACATGGCGTCACACTGCCTTTTTCAATTCAACCGCAATCACGGTAGCGGCGAGCCAGCCTATGATCTGGCTGAAAAAGTACAACACGTCCTGTGGGTCGATCACACCTCGGCATAGTCCCTCGAAATGTGTGAGGAAACTCAACGAAGCCACGCCATCGAGCCAGGGCAAACTTGACCAACCACGCAAGACATCCAATACCACCGGGAAGCCACAGGCCATGAATGCCAGACATAGCGCCATTGCGGTAAGGAAGGCAATCAGTGAGTTCTTGGTCAGTGCCGACAGGCACCCGCCAATGGCCAGGCAACTGCCAGCCAGCAACCAACTGGCCAGATAGCCACAAAGGATGACGCCGTTGTCTGGCGCCCCCAGGTAGTTGACTGTAATCACCAGTGGAAACGTCAACGCCAGCGCCAACCCGCTGACCGCCCAGGCAGCGAGGAACTTGGCCACAACCGCCTCAGCCGTACCCACGGCCAGGCACATCAACAACTCGATTGATCCGCTCTGCCGCTCGATGGACCACATGCGCATGGCAAGGGTCGGCAGCAGCAACGCATATAGCCACGGCAGATAGTCGAAGAACGGTGCCAGGTCGGCCTGGTTACGCTGGTAGAAGTCGCCCAGGTAAAAAGTGCTGATACCGCTGAGCAGCAGTAGCAAGAGGGTAAACACATACGCGACGGGAGTGAGGAAATAACTGCACAGTTCGCGCTTGAACACCGGCCAGAACGTCCTCATGGTTGTTGCTCCCGGGTCAGCAGCCGGAAGACCTCCCCCAGAGAGCCTCGCTCGACTTCCTGGCGTGGCACATCCCAGCCGCGACTCACAATCAGCGAATTGATAGCCGGTAATATCACCGCTCCAGCGCGTGCCAGCACCCGCACGCTATAGGGTTCAGGCCCCACCTCTATGCCTGAAACGCCTGGCAGCATGCCAAGTGTCATTACATCGAGAGGCCGGGTGGCGTACAACGTCACTGCCTGGTGATAGCGCGAACGACTTTCCAATTCCAGCGGGGTGCTGTCGACCAACAGCCGACCTTTATCCATAACCAGCACGCGGCTGCACAATGCGGTGACCTCTTCGAGGATGTGGGTAGAAATGATGACGATTTTGTCGCGGGCCAACTCCTTGATTTGCTCGCGCACGCGGTACTTCTGATTCGGGTCCAGACCATCGGTGGGCTCATCGAGGATCAGTATCTTGGGATCATGCAGGATCGCTTGCGCCAATCCGACGCGGCGCTGGAACCCCTTGGACAGGGTATCGATGGTCTGGCCACGTACTTCCATCAGCTCGAATTGCTCAAGCATGGACGTGATCCGCGCCGTCTTTTCGCGCCCACGCAAGCCGCGCACTTGAGCAATAAAACCTAAAAAACTCGCGACGGACATTTCGTTATAGCAAGCCGCTGTTTCAGGAACGTAGCCGATCAGACGTTGAGCGTGGCGCGTCTGACGGCGTATATCAAAACCGAAAAAGTTGGCGGTGCCTGAGGTGGGCGACATGAACCCGGTGAGCATACGCAGGGTGGTGGACTTTCCCGCGCCGTTGGGGCCGAGCATCCCCAGCACCTCACCCGAGGTGGCCTTGAAAGACACATCGTTTACTGCCAGGGCTTTGCCGAAACGTTTGGTCAAATGCGTTATATCGATCATGGTTTCCCAGTTACCTGCTCAGACGCGGCGAAGCGTCTGAGAGTGCACGCTTCGTTTCGCGACGCACCTTATCGATAGGGTACGGATCCTGAAACCTCATCAGCGGTGAATCCGATTGTTCCTTGGCGCGAATCGAACTGTCCATTGGCGAGTAGGATTTATCTGACAACGCTATTAGGTCCAGCTGGCTATTCTGCTCACCTCACCGCTACCCCCTTCAGCCTCACGGAGCCGGATTGCTCATGTTATTGCGAACGCTTGAAATACCCGATGCCCATGGTCAATTGCTCAACGCCGTGGTCCTGTGCGGTTTCACCGCCACCGGTCTCCATCGACAGTTTCTGGTTTATAGCCTCAATGAAAAATCGGGCGACGAACTGGTGAAGATTTACCTGACGTATCTTGAAGGCGAGGACCAAACGCTGCGCATGTGCGATGCCCCGCCTGAGATACTTACGGCGGCGGCTCAAGTACTGAAGGATGTTTTGCGCGATGCCTGCGCGACCGTTCCAAGACAAACCGAAAATACTTATGCATTGATGGACCTGACCGACACCGACATTGAGTGCAGCGCTGTAAATACTCACTACAGCCTCAAGATCAGTGACGCGTGGCTCATGAATCTCTTGCATTACGACCCACCGTCCGAGGCCAGTGCCCTGCCCCTGCAGTCGAAAGACACGAGCAGTTGCGCGCCCCTGGCAATCCGCGAGGCGAGCAGTGTGACGGTTGAGTCGGTAGCAACATGCAACGTACAGACAACTTCGTCAAAGATTGACGCGAACATAAAATCACTTGTCGCCAGCATCACCCACCACAAGGAAATATTACTGGGCAAATATGTAAAGCTCGATGAGCTTCAACGCGAACTCGAACAACGAGAGCAGCAATTACTCATCCGCGAACAGGCACTAAACCAGCGTGAGGATGAATTACTGGCCAGCATCAGTTCCTTACAGGCAGCAGAAGAACAACTCGATGCACTTCTCGACAGATGAAAATTCCAGCAAGACAACAAAGCGTATTGGTTATTTAAAGAATCGACATCCGTCACCTGCTGTATTCCATCAAGGAAAAGTAAAGGTAAACTCCGCCGCTCCATTCGCGGCGCCCGCTTTCAACGTCTCATCATGCCCCTGGCGAACGTAATGTGCGCTCAACGGTATTTTGGCTCCATCACCAGCCCGTTTCATCGGATAAGCAGCGCCGTCATAACGAACCACCTGATGCGTCAACTCATTGATCATGACTATCCCAAAACCCTGGGCACTGGTCACATAGGGTTCAAGAGTCAGTATCGTGGGGTCCGCAGGCGGCCCGTACTTGTCAGTGAATGTAATCTCTGGCTTGGCGTTGGCCGCGCATTGGCTCAACTCGATGGCGAAGTGCACAGGCATTGAAGTCGCACCCACCTGAGGAAAATCGTTCAGGCTCATGCGCCCCAGTTGCACCGGTATCGTCTGGTAGGTTTGCACGTCACAGGTATTTGGAATTTCAATCGGGCCACCATTCCCCATATTGATAGCAGCGGGCCCCATCAGCAGGTAAGGCGCGCGACAGATGCCAATCGGTATGTTGTCTGTAGGTACCTCCACACTACTGCCAAAAGCAGCTTTGCCCCTGGGTAGATCCACCGCATAAAGCATGAGTTGAGAACTGCCGGCAACGCGATCGACGATCAGTTTTCCGGCAGGAAGTTGGCTGGATGCGACCGTTAGAATCAACTGTTGCATGTAGTTGGTAACCATCGTTGAACCACGCGTTTGCGCTGCGGACGAATCATATTGAACGCGCTCTTTCTCCATCGCGATCGGCAGTGGCGTTTGCAGCAGCGGTCGACGTTGACCGTCCGATGAGTTCACATATATTTTCAGGCCAATGCCGTCAATGTTGGTGGGGGCAATTCCGTCTGTCAGCGGTGTACCGGGTCCCCAATAGGCCATAGAAACCAACTCATGGGCAATGCCGGCAGCCGGGGCAAAGTTGTAGTTGGCATTCAGCGCTACAGCGCGCTCCCATAACACCGAGCCAATGGGCGTATTACTCGTCAAAGGTGTCACTTGTGACCACGGCCTGCCCATACCGTTGCTGAATGTGCAAGACGTCGCAACACTGTCGACCAACGTCCCGGCTTCAGCCGCCACGCCATATATAAACAGCCATATGCCGACGCACGCTATGGCCGACCTTGAACGCCGAACATTTAGTATTGAATTCATATCAGGCATCGCAGAGTCAACAGACGGCCTGACGCATCACCTGCGTCAGGCCGTCTGGGATTAGAAGGAAAGGTTAACGATCAACGAATGGAGCCAAAATTTATGCCATACAAAGGCACAAGCGCAGCCTCTCCGGAGACGCCATTGAATGCCATATCACCGAAGTTAGCCCCGACCAAGCCACCAAAGGTCTGGCCATAATAAGGCGATAACACGGTGAGCTTCCCAGTGGCGACAGACAGGCGAACGTTTCCGGCGTTCATGCCGACCAAGCCCCCCAGGGTGGCATTGGTGCCACCACTGACCCCGCCAGTTGCCGATGAGTTGGTGATAGAGCTCTGGTTTAAACCGACCAAGCCGCCCACAATTGCACGCACGCCCCCCTGAACGGTGCCACTGGCCATGGCCGATTCAATATGGCTGCTGAAGTTGCTGCCGTGGGTGCCGACAAGGCCGCCGACATAGCTGCTTTCCCCACCCACCACCGCGCCACTGGCTTCAACCGATTGCAACTCGCCAGCATTGGCCCCTATCAGGCCTCCCACCTGACTTGAAATCGACCCGCTGGTTTTTCCGCGAGCCACAGAATGACTGATGGTGCCCTCATAGTTGTTCCCCACCAGACCGCCAACCCGAGCATTGCGCCCGCCTGTGACAGTGCCCAAGGCTTGTGCTGTATCAATGGTGCCGGAAATATTATTCCCCACCAAACCACCAACATTCTCCCCAGCGCTATCCCATACATCGCCGCCAGCCTTGACCTCTTTGAGCCTGCTATTCTGGCTAGTTCCCACCAAGCCTCCGGTACCGATGGCGCCGGACCCTGTAACTTTGCTGGTAGAGGTTGACTGGATGATGTCGCCGTTTTTGCTGAAGCCTACCAGACCGCCCACATTACCGGCACCGGTGCCGCGTACCTCACCCGATGACTCCGTGCGCTCAAGCAAACCGCTGGAGTTGAAACCCACCAGGCCGCCAACATTGACGCCGGCGCCGTTGCCATTTGTCGAACCGGTACTGATGGCATCAGTGATGACGCCACCCTGGTTGGCACCCACCAGCCCGCCAACGCCACCCATGGCGTCTCGCTGCATGGCGCCGCCCACCACGGTATTTGAAACCACATGGTCTAACCGTGCCGTACCGGCTGAGGTCGTAACGTTTTCACCGGCTATACCGCCGATGGCGTGCGTATACGCGTTGCCCGCCACGCGCCCACTGGACACGGCATTTTTGATTGTGCCACCGTAGTTTTGCCCAACAACCCCACCGACGCTGTTCGCCCCGCTGCTGCCAGCGTTGACCAAGAGGTTGCGGGCAGTCACGTTGGACAATGTACCGACGTTCAGCCCCACCAGCCCTCCGATCGCTGCAAACCCATAGGCTTGCGACCCACCATTATTGATAGTCGCACTCGCCAGTGTCAGGTTGCTGATCGTGCCTGAGGAGACCGCAAACAGCCCGCTGTTACTGCCGGTGCTGGAGACCCACAAGTTGCTCACTGTGTTGCCCAAACCATCGAAAACACCTCCGAAGACGGATTTATCGCCAATCGCCTTGAATTGAGCCTCGCGGCCAACGATGTTATTACCCAGCACGTAATGGCCGTTGAGGTTCGCGTTGATGTTCTGTAACTGCGCAAGGTTCTGGATCACGGTGTATCGATCACCATTGGAGGCGTACGTCGCCCCTGCGCCAGACAAGGTCAACTGACCGCCCGTGCCTAATACCGAATCCCCTACGTGATTCAATGTGAGGTCGCTGAAGAGCCCGGTCAGTGAAACCTTACTGTTTACGTTCACATCACCACCGGCGTTGAGCGCTACACGCGCACCGCTACCGGTCGCATCCACGTTACCGTCGAGGTTGACGTTCCCGGTCGCGCTCAAGGTCAGACCATTGGCGCTGTTCCAGGCTATCGGCCCAGCCAGGTTCAAATCACCGTCGGTACTGACCAGCTCAATATTGGTGCTGATCAAGTTGCGCGACAACGTGTCGGAGTAGGCGGTCTTCCCCGCTGATGCTGCAGTTGGCTGAATCTGGACTGTCTTGGCGCTGACTTTAAACGTACCGGTCTGACCATTGGTGGCCAGTGTATTGACCTGGGTTCCCAGTTGGGTCTCGACCGTGGCGCCCTTGGCCTCGATCATGCCACCGCTGCCATAGGTATTTTGGGCGTGAGCCTGCAGCGAACCGCCGACCTTGACCGTACCTGCATCGCCGCCATCCAGCGTGATACGGCCAGCTTTGCCGCTCAAGGTTTTGGCTTCGATGGCGCCCTGGTTATTCACCACCGTTTGCAACATCGCATTGGCGCTTTTACCGGTCATCAGCACCTGGCCACCGTCGGCCTTGAGCAAGCCGCCGTTTTGCGCCAGGGCGTTGATCGCATCACCGGTGACCTGAAGATTGAGCAGTTGGTTGCCGTCGAAATTGACCGTGAAATCATTCCCAGCGCCCAACGCAACCTGGCCCATCTGGGCCTGGATAACGCCATCGTTGCGCACCTGGTTGCCAAGTAGCGCAATACTGCCGCCCTGCTGCGCGTTGATCGTGCCGCTGTTGCTGATTTCTGCATTGGAAACACCGCTGAAGGTGTATTTGCCAGCGAGGAAATCCGCGTCTTTGATGTCCTTGGTGGTAGCAATCAAGCTTCCGACATTGATCTGTGCGCCTTGACCGACCACGATCCCGTTGGGGTTGACCAGAAACACGCGACCATTGGCGTCCACTTGCCCCTTGATGCTACTGACGTTAGTACCGATTACCCTGTTGAGCGCAATGGAAGTGGCGCTCGGTTGGTTGAATACCACCTTTTGTCCTGCGGCAACGCTGAAGTCCGTCCAGTTGGTAATCAACTTGTCGCTGTGCTGGTTGATCGACATTTGCGAGTTGGATTCGAATCCCAATATGTCGCCCTTGCCGGAGACTACCGTACCGCCTAACGGCAAAGCGAATGCCGGTGCAGCGCCCAACAACGCCAGCGTGCCGATGGCCGAACATTTGGCGCCGGTCTTGCAATGCCGGCGAGCCCCTTCGTGAGCAACCTTCCAGCAGTTCATCGCGTGGTTCCAGACCAGTGAGTAAACCTTGTTCACATGAATTTCCTCTTCCTTAATGACGCCTTGCATAGCGTTGCAAGGCGGTACTGCTTCCAGGCACAAATGTGCTTAGAAATACTGAATGGCGCTGAACCACACGCGCGGATCCTGATGCGGTGCGTCGTTCTGCTCAGTCCCGTGGATGGGCCATGCTGCGGTGACGCTGAGCTGTTGCCCGGCGCCGCGCCAACTGGCGCTAACCCCTGCGGCCGTTAGTGATCGCTGATTGCTTTGCGCGGTCCAGGGCCGCTTGCTGACCGTGATGACGCCCCGGTCGGCGAAGCCGCTCAATTGCACGCCCGGCGCGGCCAGGTAGCGCAGCTCGGTACTGGCCTGCCAGCCCTGGTCACCACTGCCGGCACCCAACGCGTAGGCACGAACACCATTGGGGCCACCAAGGCCAAACTTCTCGGAGCTGTCGAGGTTGTTACCCGCCCACTGCGCATTCAATTGGCTGTACAGCTGCCAGCGCGGGCTCAGGTACTGCAAGCGGCCGAGGCTCAGATTGGCGCGTGTGAAATGTCCCGCGGCGCCGGCGCTGAGCCTATCCATGGTGCGGTCGATGGCTTCGCCGATACCCAGGCGCCCCGCGCTGTAGCTGAGCGAGACAAAACTTTGCCCACCGCCCAGCCAGCGATCCTGGCCACTGGCGTTGATGCCCAGGGTCCACAACTCCACATGCTTGGGGCTGCGCAGGTCGAACAGGTCGATATCGTCTTGCAGTTGCTTGTCGTCGAACTGCAATTGCGCGCTGAGGTTGAAGGTGCGACTGCGAATCAAGGGTTGCAAAGCGAAGAGGCTGCGCACGGTGGCTTGGCCTTTTGCTTCGAGCACTTCTACGTCCTTGCCCAGTTGGTAGCTCATGCGCGAATAAGAGGTGCCAAGGGTGGTCGACCACGGGCCCACGGGCAGGCTGTAGCCGAAGCGGTAGTAACGTTGGTGCTGATCGCTTTGCAGCAGGCGCATGTTGAGGGCATCACCCAAGCGCAGCGGGTTGTTTAAAACCAGGCTGGCGCCAAGGCGATATTCGCCGGTGTAGCGGTCGCCGTAGTTGTCGGCTTCCAGGGTGCCGGCGTACCAGGGGCCAGGCTCGGCATCGACCACCAGGTCGGTGCTGCCGGGCAGTGATCCGGGGCGCAAGGTGCCTTTTACTGCCACGCCTGGAAGATCGCTGAGCAACAACAGGCTTTGCTCCAGGTCTGCGTCGTAGACCGCCTCACCCGGACGCAATGCCGACAACGGTTGCTGCAACACAGCATCGATCACGCGGGAGCGATTGTTCAACTCGATGCGGCCGTAATGTCCCTCCAGCACCTGGATACGCACGATGCCTTGATCAATGTCCTGGGCGGGCAAAAAAGCCCGCGCCAGTGCATACCCGTGAGCCTGGTAATACTGTGTGATGCGTTGTGCAGCGGCGCGTAGCCCGGCGAGGTCCAATGACTGGCCCGGCAAGTCGGCCAGCAGTTCAAGCAGTTGCTCGCGATTGAAGGCCTGGTTGCCGTCGATCACAAAACCTTTCACTTGCAACTGCATACCGCCGCCAGGCGTTGCCTGAGACGGTGCTGAAGGCTGGGGCATGTCAACCTGCACCGGCGCAGAAGGCAGGGGTGCCGGTGCCAGGGATTCGATGTCACGCATCACCTGGCCCGCACTGGGCACTTGTGCCCACGCCGAGGGCACGCCAGAGAGCGCCAGCGCGACACCGACGGCGAGCAAAGGCCTCGTCGCGAAACCGTTAATCATGGTGAACCGGCGCCCGTGCATCGATCATTTCTCCCCTGTCTGCAACAAATTGGTAATGGATAAAAGTGGGTGTCGCCGACGCCCCTGTAAGGGGGAAATCCGCGCAGGTAAATGGCGCAATCGTGGCGCTGCGCTGAATCTCGTCAGCGGCTCCCGGCTCCAGTCGCTGCGCAGTGAGCGAGACAAAAAACGGTGCCTTATTGCAGGCCTCAAGGGCCTTGCGGTGTGCACGCCAGGTCAACTGTCGGCCCGCCTCTTCCGCGCTCCCCGCCAGCCCCGCCGGCCTGAACAGCAGCTTCATGCGCAACCGATACGAAAGCCGCAGCAGATGTGTACTGCGTGGCGGCAGCGGTGGCACTTCAAGGAAGTTCAGCCAAAACAGCGACTCGCGGTCGGTGGGCAGCGCTTCGCCGGTGTAGCGGACTTCAAGCGCACTGCGCTGCCCAGGGTCCAAGCGCAACAACGGACGGCTGACTACGAACGGCACGGACAGGCCTGAGGGGTCTTGATTGATCTGGCCACGGTCCAACCAGCTCTGGGCCAGGATCGGCGCTTCGCCGCCATTACTGATTCGTACCGTCAGCGCACGTGCATCGGCTGCGTAGACGAAGCGAGTTCCCGTCACCGTCAACGCTGCCTGGCTGCTACTGGCATGCGCGCAAATCAGCAGGCACACGGCATAAAGCGACCTCACAACCCGCGCTCCTTACCTGCAGGCCGGGCGTCTATGTCGTGACACACCAGATTGAGCAACTCGAACGCGCTGCCTTCGCGGGCGTGGCGCTCGGGCAACGCATAATCCACTTGGCATTGCTGGTCGGCATCGCTGCCCCACTCCACGCGAATCGAGCCACGATCCTTGTCACTGCGTACCACCAGCCGGCTGCCCTGCCCCACCGCACCAATCACTTGGCCGCTCTGCACATCAATGGCTGAGGCAGCAAACGGTAGGCGTTGGCCATTGCTGCGTCGGCTGTCGATCAACAGCGGGCGGGATCTACGCGTCGGAAAATCCAGCATCACCACGGCGCCTGCGCGAGGCGCAACGCTGCGTGAGCTGACCTGAAGCTCCACATCATTGGGTACGCCTTGCGGGTCGACATCAACCTGGTTGAGCTGATAAGGGCTCAGGCTGGTGATGATCGCGTAGCCGTCCTTGCCAATGCTCGACCCTGCGTAGCCAACCCTGGCGCCTTCGGCGTCGCGTGCCTTGACCACACCCACCGTTTCGCCAAGTGTTTGCGCAAGCGTCACACCGCCCGGGTGCAGGACCACGGCGCCCGATGCACTGAGTGACTGCTGGTGATAATCCGGCCCCTGGGAAAGGCTTGCACCGAACGCGCCTTGGGGCAGGCGGTAGTTGACGCTGGCATTGCTGGAGGCGCCCCGCTGCCTGTCCGCATGGGCGACCGAAACGGCATAAGAAGCATCACCGCGTTCATTGAAGGCACCGGATATACCGGTAGACATTTGCCGGCCTGAGCGACGGTCATGGCTGGCATAACTGTTGATCACCGCACCGCCATGCCCATCGCGGCCCAAGGGAATCGACAGCGTGAAGGTGAGCTGCGTGTCGTCTTGATCCCTTGCATGTCGCAGCCCACCTGGCGATGCGCTATGACTACGCTGGGCCGCGATCGAGTAGAAATTACCGCGCCACTGATTGCTGTAGCCCATGGAGAAACTGAGGGTCCGCCCCGCTTGCTGCCAGTACTGGCTTGAGGAAGTGTTGAGATATACGTTGCCTCCATCGGTGCCCAGCCCCTGGCTGATATTGGCGTCGAACCGAGCGCGTACACGGGCGAAGTCGGTGGCGCGCCCGGACTCGTTGCGCATCCGATCCTGAAGCGCTACCGCATCGTGAAGCCCCAAGTACCCTGAGGTTGAATAGCGATAGGCGAGTAACGAGAAATTCGTGCGGCTATTGGGCAGGTTCTTGCTGTACGACAGGCGCAAACTGGAACCCTGCTGGGTCTGCCCTGCGGGGAGTTCGGTGCTGGCTGCAGTAAGGTCGGCGGCGAAACCGCCGAACCGGGTATTAAGCGCCATGCCTGCCAAGCCGGATACATAGCCGGGGGTCAGTGCGGTGCCGCCGTAACCGGTCAGGTTGTTGTCCAGGCCGCGTTGCAGGGTGCCTTGCAAGACAAGCGGAGGTCGGCCGTGCAAACCGGGATCCACCAACTGACCGGCCACCAGGCTGTAGCGCGTTGAGCCTGGGCGGAGTAATTGCACCGTCGTAGCAAATGGCACGACGAACCCGTGTTCGCGACCATCGGCTTCGGTGACTGTTACCCGCAGGTCGCCACCAAAACTCGCTGCTTGCAAGTCGGCGATTTCAAAGGAGCCGGGCGCTACAGTTGTTTCGTAGACCAGGTACCCACGCTGATAGATCGAAACCTTGGCATTGGAGGTCGCGGTGCCACGTACCACTGGGGCGTAGTAGCGCTGCGTATCAGGCAACATGCGGTCGTCGCTTTCGAGCTGGACGCCGCGAAACGACACCGCATCGAACAACTCACCACTGGTAGTGCTCTCGCCGAACAGCAACTGCGACTTCCAGCCCGTGAGGTCGACCTGACCATAGGCGTAACCGCGCTGGTAACGCCCACCCAATGTGGGCGACCAGGTCAGGCTGGCGTTATGCCGCAGCCTGATACCCCCCAGGTTCAGGCCCATGTTCAACCCTGAATAAGCATGCGTGTCTCGGCGCCCTTGGCTCTGAGCGCTGAACAGGTTGGCGTCGTAGTTCAGCAAGCCGGCTGTTACGCCACTGTCCCAACTGGACGGGTCGACATAGGTGCTGGTGGCGGGCCGTTGCAGGTAGTACTGCGCAACGGTGATGCGCAGTTTCTGTTCGGGCAGGTCAACACTGATGGCAGCGCCCGGCACGAAACGCTCAAGCTTGTCGCAGGTCAGTCCTTGCGGGACGACCGCGCTCTGTTGATCGCTGCCACGTCCTCTGCGACTACGCTCAAGGTCTATGCCAACACGCATGAGTAGTTCGGCGCTATAGCATGGTTGTGCATCCGCAAGCCCGGCGACTGCCCGTAACTCGACCTCCTGGATCGCACGCCATTGGCCGTTGATCAGGATATCCAAGCGATAAGTCCCAGGAACATTGCGGTCCGGCTGTTCAAAACGGGTGGTATCAATGGCCATGCCGGACGCTCCTTGCATTAACATCTGTGAATCGAAAATGATCGGTTCATCAAGCTGGCTGGGCGTGACAGGCGTTGCCGTTGGCACATCCTGAGCCCATGCCTGAAGTTGCCCTCCCAACAGGACGGCAATGAATAAAAACAGTGCCCAAGGACGACTTTCATTCGCCCATGGCATAGCCAGACCACCGAATGCTCTCGGTCGAAATCGAACAGGTAAAAACATAGTCAGTCCCATGCCACGGCTGTGTGCCGGAACCGGAAAGAAGCGCGAGGCCTGTGGCGTTATTTGCCTACGGGCTGCTCGAACATCCGCCTTGCGCCATAGTCATTGATGGCTTCGTAACGCACTTTTGGCCGACTAGCGTGGCAGTTAAAGCGGATTGAGGTTGTGAGCACTGTCTTGCCGAACGGTGCCACCATCCCGGTTTTGACGGGAAACGCCTGGCCATCGCAGTCAACTTCGACATGGCCGAAGGACACGTAATACGGCGTCGGATTCGCCACCTCCAGGTTCGTCGCACCCGTGCTTTTGGGCGTCGCTACAACCGTCCATTTGAGCTGCTCGGGAGCAGCGTCTACGCCCGATGCAAGCGCGGTCGGGCGGTAAAGCAGCTTGAGTCGCGTCCTGAAGGCAAACTGCAACACCGCATCATCCGAAGCCCTGCGCGGCGGAGTTTCCAGCACATTGAGCCAGAACAGCGATTCGCGGTCGGTGACAGCAATGGATTGGGTTCGACTGATCCTCAACACCGCGCCACCACTGGGGTCAATCCGGCTGACCGCAGGCGCGACAACAAAGGGAACCTGAACATCCTCAGGGGCCATTTCTGCATGTCCATCATCCACCCAGCTTTGCACCAGTACTGGCTCACTACTGGTATTTGCCAACCTGACCGTCACGTCATCCACACCGGCAGGGAAAATGACTCGAGTGCCTTGCACCACAATGGCTGCCTGGGACGCTTGCACAAACAGCCCGAGGAACACAGCGCCGATGGCGAGAGAATACGTACGCGCTATCGGCGCCATGAACCACCTCCTGCATCGTCAGCGGTTATTGATAGGCCAGCGTGTAGCGTACGAACGAAATGCCAGAACCCGGAGTGACAGCAGGCGCGGTCGATACGTAAGACGCTTTGTAGGACAAGGTCGCAGTATTGCCTTTGACCACTGCCACCTGAGGCGTTGTTTCTCTTTGGCCCAGCTGGATTTTCTTGCCATTGGCCGTATCGTTGAATACTTGAATCTGCACGCCTGTTGCAGGTGCACTGCCAATCAGCTTGAGATTACCGGTGACCGAATCGATGTTCTCAACTTGATCGAAATCGATCGAAACCTTGGCGTCGTTAGTGCATTGCGCACCCGACAATTGCAGCTTGAACGGCACAAACGGTGACGCGTTGCCAATCGCGGCAAATGTACCTGGCGCGATCCGGCCAAGTTCCACATTGGTCACGTTGCCGTCGCCTGGCCCCTGGCCGTTAATGTCACAGGTCACATCTGTGATGCTGCCCGAGAAGTTTACAATCCCATCCGCCGCATAGGCCAGCGAAGGCGCAACCAATGCGCAAAGAAAACTAGATGCAATCAGTTTATTCAAAGAAACACTTTTCATACCATATCCTTATTAATTAAGTTTGCCACCGCTCAACTAGCAGACACCCCATTAAGGCGCAACTATCTCGACATGCACCTTCCAATATAACTACCAGAAGACCGAAACGACGATACAGGACTTTCTTGCGGTTTATTTATAGATCTTTCCTACAATGGCTAAAGACATTTCGCACTGACGATAATTTTTTTGCCAGCACCTCCAAAACCATATTTAACTAAGTGCTGCCCTCATCGAATGAGGCCGGCCTTACTTGCGATGGGCTTGCCCCCCTATAGCATCGGGCACGTTACTCGGAAAAGGACTTTACGGATGAGCACCATTGTTGTCGCAGACCGCCATGCGTTGATGCGTTATTCGATCAAGAGACTACTGGAACAGAGTGGCCACACTGTCGTCGCCGAAACTGAAAATGGGCAGGAAGCTCTGCACATGGTGTACAGGCTTGAGCCGCACATGCTCATCCTGGAACTCGACCTGCTAAAAATACACGGGTTGGACGTGATCTCTTTACTGACCTTGGGTAATTGCTCAAGCAAAATACTCGCATTCACTGCCTATGATGCCGAGAATTATTTAATCCGCTGTTTGAAAGCCGGCGCCTCCGGCTTTGTCTCAAAAACTGCTGAACTGAGTGAAATACAATGTGCTATCAAAGACTTGCTAAGAGGCAAGAGTCACTTCCCATATATCACACAAAAAATGCAACAGGCCATTAATCACAACTACTCATCGCACTCAACAAAGCCAGTAATGCTGACAAGGCGCGAAACCGATATCCTGGCACTTTTGGCAAAGGGAATGAACAATCAGGAGATAGCTAAGCTTTTAATGATCAGCCATAAGACTGCGAGCGCTTACAAACTCAGACTATTATATAAGTTCAATACTTCCAATCTGCTTGGTATGATTGACGCGGCGCGCAGAGGCGGCCATATCGCGAAGACTTTAACGATACTCTAACAGCGAATCCATGATCAGTATTTATCAATTTTAAACCGCGCATCTGCAATTTGGATCCGCAGCTCATTTCACGATGTGCAAATAATAGCTCCAAGCGATTACTGATGTGAAGGCCGTACCGGCCAACGCGTTTTCAAGTGTTGCCGCAATTAAAATCTCGCAAAACAAAGAAAAACGCCAAAGTGCCTATTTTTTACATCGCAGAAAAGACAAAGCCACTCGTTACTGTGGCTTTTGCTTTAATTTTTTTAGAAGAAAACGGGAAGTGCATCGGGCGTCTTTACCCTGACTGTATATAGATTTATATCTTATTGCGCTTACGCAAGAATAAACCGAGAACGTATTCGTTTTTTCGCATTTTCAAATATCAAAAGACGTGCGGTGGATGACCAAACGTAAACACAGCCATAGTGCCCTCCGTACGCAACGTAAGAGAATTTCGCTGTTCAGGCGATTTAAGGCTAGCGCTCGCATACTTTATCGGGTGACCTTCAACATGCGTGAGCCTGATACCGAGGGTCAATGAACATCGACCATCAAGACACGAAGCAACCACGTTCCACACGCCTGCACTCACCATCATCAACCGGATAACAGTTGCCGGGATCGAGAAAGGCCAGGTGTTCCAGCGGATTGATCGTATCCGTCCAGCCAAAACACCTTCTTGATTCCATCGTGCAAAGCGCTGCTGTCAGCACCTCGGTGCTTGAGGCGGCCGACAATCCCTAGGAGTCTTCTACAGATAAGCCAGAGGCCCCCATGAACATAAATCTGTGAACATCAGGCTCCACAACTCGTAGAAAAACTCAGGCATTGATTGATGTAAGGATCGCCCATGAACAAATGACATCGCCCACTTGTTAAATTTGATATTGTGAAGGAACCCTGTCACTGACGACTATCCTGTCCTTCTTCTCGGTTACCTTGAATCGCCCCGGATTCTCTAGACACCTTGCAAGCTCATTGCGTAACGCTTTTCAAACCCTACCGGCGACATCTGATTGTTGAAACCATGGCGGCGTTTTACGTTGTAGAACATCTCGCTGCCTTGGTCGGAATGAACCATCACCTCTTGCTTCGGCTTACGCCTCCAAACCGCCATCAACAACGCATCAATGGCCAAATCACTGGTCATCTGCGACTTCATTGACCAGCCAACGACCTGCCGAGAAAACAGATCCAGTACCACCGCCAAATACAACCAGCCTTCATACGTACGAATGTACGTGATGTCGGTTACCCAAACCTTGTTGGGTTCCACAACATCGAAGTGGCGCTTCAGCAAATTGGGTGAGACGACCGCTGGCTTACCGCCGTACTTTCCAGGGCGGCGTGGATAATCTGTCTGAGAACGCAGACCTTCGAGACGCATTAGCCTCGCCACACGATGACGACCACAATCCTCACCGACCTCGCGCAGATCGTCGTGGATTTTGCGATAGCCATAAACGCCGCCGCTCTCCAGCCAGGAATGCTTGATCAAACCCAGCAGTCGCTGGTCGCCTTTGGCGCGTACAGATTGCGGCTCAGACAGCCAGGCGTAATAACCGCTGGGATGGACTTTCAGCGTCAGGCAAAGCCGTCGAATCGAATAGTCGCCTGCGCGCTGCTTGATAAAGGCGTACTTCAGCCGCACTTCTTGGCTATGCGGTTAAAGACAGGGTTCCACTTCGTGGTCTAACCCCTGCCCATTCACGCCTTAATCGATTTAGGTATCGCGATACGGCTACTGGTCTTAATTTCGCGTAAAGCCAGACTGGACTGGATGGACGCAATACCCACCTGACGCCTGAGCACCTGTTCGATAAAGTCACTGTAGCTATCAAGGTCCTCTGCCAACACTTGCAGCACGTAATCGGCATCCCCGGTGATCTTGTGACAAGACAACACTTCAGGCAGTTGAGCAATCACCGCCTCAAAAGCATCGGGAGCATGGTCGGCGTGGGTGGAAAAACGGATGTGCACGAACGCCATGATATCCAGCCCCAGCATTCGTCGATCAAGGTTCGCCTGGTAGCCTTTAATCACGCCCGCCTCCTCCATTCTCTTACGCCGCCTCCAACAAGGTGTCAGGCTTAACGACAAGCGCTCACTGAGCTCGGAGTTGGAAATACTCGCATCCTCCTGCAGCAACGCGAGAATCGCCAGGTCGGTGTCATCGAGACTGATGCGCTTGGATGTTTTTTTCTGCATTACGTCATTCCTGAGTAAAAACGCCCGAATAATCCAGTAAACCACGAAAACAAAGCAAAGAAAGCGCGTCAGAGCCGGAACAGAATATTTGCACTGGCCCACATCAACGGATGCGCACAATGTTTACAGTTTTCAGTGATTCCCACCGTTTGCACCACGGCACCGAATTGAAAGACGGCGTGCTCAAGCCGTCCTTCGAACAGCCCAGTCGGGCCGATACCGTCCACAATCGGGTCAAACAGGTAGGGCTTGGCCAGATCATCGAACCGCAAGCATTTGATCGGTCGTGCTATGTCAACGCGCACAGCGAGCGCTACGTAACTTTTCTGGAATCTGCCTGGTCTGAATGGTGCGCAACCGGGCGCACCCACGATGCCTTGCCGCTGGTATGGCCAGTGCGTGATCTGGCCAACGAGCAAGTTCCGACTTTCATCGACGGCAAGCTGGGTTTCTACGCCATGGACGCGGGCTCACCCATTACCGCCACCACATGGCAGGCGGTAAAAACCAGTGCCGATATCGCGCTGACAGGACTGGCGCTGATCGATGAAGGTCACGACAGTGCCTTTGCCCTATGCCGCCCGCCCGGCCATCACGCAGCACGTGAATACATGGGCGGCTATTGCTATCTGAACAACGCAGCCATTGCCGCACAGCAGGCTATTACCCGAGGCGCCAAGCGTGTCGCGGTATTGGATGTCGACTTTCATCATGGCAACGGTACCCAGAATATTTTCTACGGGCGCAGTGACGTCATGTTTGTCTCGCTGCACGGCGAACCGACGGTGTCCTACCCGTACTACTCAGGCTACAGCCACGAAGTCGGCGCTGGTCACGGCGAAGGTTACAACCTGAACTATCCGCTGCCGAAGAACACCTCTTGGGAAAGCTACCGCAACGCCTTGCTCCACGCCTGCAAGAAACTCCAACAATTTGCCCCTGAAGTGCTGGTTATTTCACTGGGCGTCGACACCTTCAAGGACGACCCCATCAGCCACTTTTTGCTTGAAAGCGAAGACTTCATCGGCATCGGCGAGCTGATAGCCGGCGTGGGCTGCCCTGCCCTGTTTGTGATGGAAGGCGGGTACATGGTTGATGAAATCGGGATCAATGCCGTCAATGTGCTGCATGGTTACGAGAGCAAACGCGCCTGAATCGCAGCCTTTCGACTGTTGAATCGGAGAACAAAAACATGACTCTTTTTATTGGCCGTGCACCTTGTTAGCGGAGGAAAAGCCTGCCATCCGCAAACCACCACCGTCAGTAGCCGTTACATCTCAATCAAGGTCATGTGACACCCACTTTTCTACCAAAACTCAAAAACATAAAATCAAGAGGTTTTGTAATGAAATCGACTCCGTCCGAGCGGGTTGAACAGCCCGCGCTGCAGCGCACACTCAGCAATCGTCACATTCAGTTAATGGCCATGGGAGGTGCTATCGGGACAGGCCTGTTCATGGGTTCCGGGAAGATCATCGCCCTCTCCGGCACGTCGATCATCCTCATCTATATGATCATCGGACTGTTCGTCTACTTCGTCATGCGTGCCATGGGCGAAATGTTACTTTCCAACTTGAACTTCAAAACCTTCGCTGATTTTGCCGGTGCCTATCTTGGCCCACGCGCAGCATTCTTTCTCGGCTGGTCATATTGGCTAAGCTGGAGCGTTGCAGTGATAGGTGATGCAGTCGTGGTGGGTGGTTTTTTTCAGTATTGGTTCCCTGATGTACCCGCATGGATACCGGCCATTGGCATGCTGATAACACTGTTCGCCTTGAACGTGCTGACTGTCAGGCTCTTCGGTGAAGTGGAGTTCTGGTTCGCGATCATCAAAATCATTGCCGTCGTTGCCCTGATTGGCGTGAGCATCGTGCTGATTGCCAGCTCCTTTGTCTCACCCAGTGGCGTCACCGCGTCCCTGAACCACTTGCTGGATAAACAGGGCGCATTCCCCAACGGCTTGTTCGGTTTCTTTGCCGGGTTTCAGATGGCGATTTTCTCGTTTGCGGGCACCGAGCTGATCGGCACCGCAGCCGCCGAAACGCGCTCCCCCGAAAAGACCCTGCCTAAAGCCATCAACTCGATTCCGCTCAGAATCATCTTGTTTTATGTGCTGGCACTGGCCTGCATTATTGCAGTGACTTCCTGGCAACAGGTTTCGCCCAACAAGAGCCCCTTCGTCGAGCTGTTTCTGGTTGCGGGGTTCCCCGCAGCAGCCGGTATCGTCAACTTTGTGGTGCTGACATCCGCCGCCTCATCGGCCAACAGTGGCGTATTTTCATCCAGCCGGATGCTGTTCGGACTGGCTAATCAGGACAACGCTCCGGGGATTTTCCGGCGTCTGTCGAGCAATAGCGTGCCTCTGCCGAGCTTGGCGTTCACCACCTTGTTGATGCTGCTGGGCGTGTTGTTGCTGTTCATCGTTCCAGAAGTCATGACCGCGTTCACCATCGTCTCTACCGTGTCAGCAATTCTGGTGATTTTCACTTGGTCGACGATCCTCGCGTCGTACATTGCCTATTGCAAAACTCGTCCTGACCTGCATGCAAAATCGGCCTACAAGATGCCTGGCGGTGCGCCGATGGCCTGGTTCTCTTTGGCGTTTCTGGGCTTTGTTCTTTGTCTGCTGGCATTGAGACCAGATACCCGAATTGCGTTGATGGTCATGCCGGGATGGTTCCTATGGTTGGCAATTGCTTACCAGCTGACCTGTTCCAGAAAACCCAAGCCCGCTGACAGTTCGGCAAATCAATACAAACGCGAAGGATTGGTTTAAGGGCTATGGCTTACCTCTCTCGTACCTCCTGGCGTGGAACTCTAGGGGGTACGAGGGAAACCTTATTGAAGCTACTGATGTGTCGCAGCCGTTCTGTTTTTAGCCTAGCGCCCTTCATGTTGAATTCGATCAAAGGACTTTATATATCTGCGAAACCACCCGCCTCATCGCCTCCTCAATCGTCCCTTCATTGCGACACATCACCCACCCCTGCCCCACAGCCGCCCGTTCAAACGCCTCGGTACACACAACCTGCTCCTCCAGCCTATGCATCACCGTACTGCTCAGCCCGCGTCGCCTTGCCGCTGCCCTCGCCCAGGATATTTGCGCAGTGGTGACAACCCCCACATGCAGATCCGGCACTTGCACCTGTCGATCAAGGTTCAGCGCAAGGATATCTTTAAACGGTATCAATCGACGAAACGCCGCATCGGAGGGGTACCAACGGTCCATCAGGATGATGCTGTCAGGTGGCTGGGCAGCCAGTACGTGCCGGGTAATCCAGCGACGGCTGTCGGCAAAGCGTTCACACACCTCAAGTTCCAGATCCCGGCTGGGATCTCTGGCGAATGTGTTAACCAGAGCCATCGTTTGCGCTCGATAGGGATCGCTCTTGCGCTCGCACAGGCGGACAACCTTTTTGTTGTCGGCCCTCAATGCTGTCGTAACGGCCTCCAACAGCGTGGTTTTGCCGGTGCCCTTGGGCCCATCCAACGAAATAAACAGCGCACGATTCATACGAGCGCTGCGTTATCGTTCAGGTTGTGCAGTTCCATGGGGCCTCTGGTCTGAGCGTTTGGGCGAATTGGCCTCCATTATGGGGAACCCTATTGCCCAATGCGAGACTGGGCCCTTCCCGCGTCGACCGTAGAGGATCGGTCAGCCATTCAGCATTCCGGGACTTCGGCCTCGTACGTCACCGCCCAGGGCGCGATCAAGCGCTGCGGGGTCTGGCAGGTTTTGCGTTTAAACACGAAGTTTCGGCACTTTTCGGCAAACTGTTGGCGGTTTTGCACCATATCCAACTGCATCTGTACCAGCTCATGTTCGCGGCAATGTTCAACCTGCTGACTATCCAGCGTGGCTTTACGGGTGCGTGCGTACAGATACTTCTCATCGGTCAGCGCGCTTTGGGCCTGTTGAGAGAGCCACAGATCAAAGGCGTGTGGGCAGCGTGGGCCGATGTCCTGAACCATTCCGTGCTGCAAGGCCTGGACGGCACTGACGGGCAGGCATTCTTCGGTGAGCTTGTGCGCGATCTCACTGCCGACGGCCCGTGGCAGGCTGTAGGTCCAGTACTCGGAGCCATAGAGCCCCATGGTTTTGTAATGCGGGTTGAGCACTACACCCTCACGGGCCAATACAATGTCAGCGGCCAGCGCGAGCATCACGCCGCCTGCGCCCGCACTGCCGGTCAGGCCGCTGATCACCAGTTGCCTGGCGGTTAGCAGCTCCCGGCACACATCGTCGATGGCTTGAATATTGGCCCAGGCCTCCAGCCCCGGCACTTTGGCGGCCTGGATGACATTGAGGTGTACACCATTGGAAAAGCTCCCGCGCCCGCCCTTGATCAGCAACACTTCGGTGTCTCGCGCCTTGGCCCAGTGCAATGCTGCCACCAGTCGTTGGCATTGTTCGGTGCTCATGGCGCCGTTGTAGAACTCGAATGTCAGTTCGCCGACGTGACCGGCCTCCCGGTAGCGAATCGGTTGATAGGCCAGCGCATTGAAGCTTTGTTGCGCGATCGAGCTGTTCAACACCGGAATGTCAGCCAGTTGTTCAGCCAAGACATGGCGAGCCGGCAGCTTGAAGGTCTCCTCCCCTGGCTGGGCCTTGCGTTTGAGCGAGCCGATCCACAGGCTGTGATCCCCTGCTGCCACCAACACGGCGTCGTCCTGTACCGCGAGGATGTCTCCCGGGGTGCCCTGGCGTGAGTCCAAGTGCGCGTCGTACAGGTAATATTGCCCGCCCAGCAGGCTTGCCAACACCCCGGGTTGGCCGTCGGCGGCGTCGATGCTGCGCTTGATGAAGCTTGCGCAATCGAACCAACTGAAGGTGCGGTCAGCCTGGGTCATGTTCGGCTGCAACCGCCCGATAACGCTAGGTTGCGTGTAGTCGAGGGGCTCCGGGACGAAGCCATTGGCGAATTTTTCCACCACGTCGCGGATGCAGACGATCGCCGCGTCACTCACCGGGCCGTTGTACAGCTCGGATTTGCGTACATCGGTGGGCATGTCGAATTCACAGGTCGACCAGATCGGCCCGGCGTCCATTTCCTCCACGGCCTGCAGGGCCGTGACGCCCCAGCGCCGGACCTGCTGGGTGATGGCCCAGTCCAGTGCGCTGGCGCCACGGTCACCGACGATGCCGGGATGGATGATCACCACCGGGCGCTGCGGGTGGCTCCATAGCTGCTGGGGTACACGGTCCTTCAGGAATGGGCAGATCACCAGGTCGGCGCCTGACGCCTCGACGTGGCGACAAACCGTAGTTTCATCGGTGAATACCACAACGCTGGGGTCGTGACCCGCCTGGCGCAAATCCAGCCAGGCCCGCTGGGTCAAACCGTTGAATGCCGAGGATAACAACAGGATCTTCAATGATCGCATGGCTGACTCTTCCTTGAGATTGGGCGACCAGAGGTGCTCCTTGAGCCGTCCCTGGCCTTTGATGGAAGCCCAAGGTTATAGAGCGTGGCAGCAGCGTTACCTGACCAGGATCAAGCTTGTGCCAGCAAATGACGATAGTTTCGAGTTGACAGCGCCCTGCAAACTTCAACAACCTGCCAACTTTCCTGCCCTGCCCCGAGGCTGCCCTTGGACTATTTCAGTGCCCTCACCGCCTTCGTCGAAGCTGCCGAAGGCAATAACTTCTCCCGCGCAGCCGAGCGTTTGGGGATCAAGGCGTCCACGGTTTCACGCTATATAAAGGATCTTGAGCAGGACCTGGGTATCGCGTTGTTCAACCGCTCCACGCGCACCTTGCACCTGACCGAAGGCGGCCAGACCTTCCTGATGCACGCCCGCAGGGTGCTGGATGAACTGGAACACGCCAAGGCGGCGACGTCTGCGTTGAACCAGCAGCCCAGGGGCTTGTTGAAGCTCAACCTGCCGCCGGCATTCGCCCGCCATCACATCCTTCCAGCCTTGAAGGACTTTTGCGCGCGCTACCCGCAAATCAGTGTGGAATTGGTATTGGATAATGCTCAGGTCAACCTGATTCATGCCGGCGTCGATCTAGCCATACGCATTGGCGCGCTGGCCGATTCGACGCTCAAGGCCCGCAAACTCTGCGATGGCCACTACCGCGTGGTGGTCAGCCCGGCTTTTGCCAGGCAGCACCCTGCACCCTCAACCCCTGCCGACCTCGCCGGTTTGCCCGCGGTGTTGGGTACGCTGCCTACGGGCGCTATCAGCTTTGTCTGCGGCGATCATGTATCACCGCTGCTGCACAACGGCTGCATTCGGATAAATGATCTCGACGCACAACTGATCGCCGCTCGCCAGGGGCTGGGCTTTGCCCTTTTGCCGGATTGGTTGGTCGCCCAGAGCATCCAGGCCGGCGAGTTGCTCGTGTGGCTGCCGCAATGGCGAATACGCGATGTCGAGCGCGACTTCGCCGTGCGGTTTGTCTACCCGCCCAAGCGCATCGTGTCGTCCAAGGTCAGGTGCTTTATCGACTTTATCGTTGAGCGACTGGGCCAGACGCCTGAGTGGACATGACTCAACTGAAACGAATATCCAGGGAGCGCAGATAGGTTTGCAGCCCTGCGTCCTGAATCGGAATCAGGAACGCCTCGGTATCCGATTCATTGAAGTGCGCGTGCCAGTACCCCGGCGGCGTGACAAATGCCAGGCCAGGCGACCAGTCCACCCGCTGCGGATTGCGAATCTGCCCGTCCGCGTCCAGCTCGGTGCCCACCAGCGAGTAACACCCCGGCGGGCAATCAATAATGAAGTCCAGCGCAATCGACTGATGCCGGTGAGGTTTCTGTACCGAGCCTGCCGGCAGGATCCCATACATGGCCCACAGCACATGGGTCACGGTACGCGTCTGGGGGAAGTTGCGGTTGCCCAGCAAAATGCTGATGCGGCTGCGGTCTTGCGCACGAGGATCGTCGGCCGCTTCACGCAGCTTGGCGTTAGCCAGTTCTGCGGGGTACAGCGTCGGCGCGAAGCGGTCTGCGCTGCTTGCCACCCCCAGGTAACGCAATAACGGTTCATCGTGCACGTAGTAAAGACGCGCATCCTGGCGGGCGCTGAAGTGTGCTGCCTGCAAGCCAGGCAAGGCCATAAAACAACCTTTTGACCATTGAATCTCATGTTTGCCCTGAACCACGCTGCCCTCGCCCGCGATCACGTAGAACACCTGGGACGTCGCATTGGGTTGCAGGGTCAGCGTGTCGCCACGGTTAAGGCGCATGAAGTTAGCGCACAGCCCGGGGCCTGTCGCAGGGCCTTCGCAGCCCAAGGCGTCGCTGAGGTCCAGCGGTACCACGCGTGAAGGGCCACTGTCGTATAACGAGGCGGGAAAGCTGTGGTAGGGAATGCGCGCAATAAGGTTGGCACTGATGGGGTTGGCCGCTTTGCTGTACTCGAAGTACTCGGCGTCCACTTGGTTTATATCCGTCGGCGCAGGGTTGAATTCGTTCATCAGGCTCATCTCAGTTTTTGGCTGGAGCCCGCAGCGCTTTTAAACGCTGCGGTGTGTGAATGAACTATAGGCAGTGCGCGCAGGCGGATTAATCCCTGGTACTGCACAGCAGTTATGCGAAACGGGGAGGTGCTTGGCTCCCTGTCGGCACCGCTATCAAACCTTGAACCGTGGTATCGCCAGCCCCAGACTTTCGCGCAACGTCGAGCCTTCATACGCCGAGCGATAAACACCGCGTTCCTGCAACAACGGAATCACCTCCCGGGTGAATCGATCGAACTGCCCGGGGTGGCCGATGTAGATATTGAACCCGTCCACAGCCCGCGCCTGGAGCCAGGCGGCCATTTTCTGCGCCACCGTATCGGCGCTACCCACGAAGGCGCCAGGACGCAGTTGCCGACCAAACTCAATGGCCTGGCGCAAGGTGAAACCCTTCTCCCGCGCCTGATCGGCGATGCGTTTGGCATTGGTGAAAAAACTGCTGCGCGCCGCTTCCAGGCTCTCTTGCGGGAATGGCGCATCCAGGTCGTACTGGCTGAAATCATGCCAGCCGAAATTACGCCCGAACTCCTTGAGCGCCAGTTCAAAACTATGGTCGAGTTGATGGTAGTGCTGCTCGATTTCCCGGGCCTGTGCATCAGTGTCACCCACATAGACTTCCGCACCGGGCATGATCAATAACTGCTCCGGATCGCGCCCTCTTTGTGCCGCCCTGCCCTTGATATCCCGGTAAAACGCCTGGCCCTGCTCGATGCTGGCCGCATGGGTGAAGATCACGTCCGCTGTGGCTGCGCCCAGATCGCGGCCTGGCTCGGAATCTCCGGCCTGAAAGATCACCGGTTGGCCCTGGGGTGAGCGTTGGATATTCAGCGGGCCGACCACGCGAAAATGTTCGCCCTGGTGGTTCAGGCTGTGCAGCTTGCTGGGGTCGAGAAACTGGCCGGTAGCGCGGTCGCGCACAAACGCATCGTCTTCGTAAGAGTTCCACAACCCCTGCACCACCTGGACGTGTTCGGCGGCGCGGCCATAGCGGGTGGCGTAGTCATAATGTTCATCGCGGCTGTAATTGCCTGCGGTGCCAGCATCACCGCTGGTGACCACGTTCCAGCCGGCGCGGCCTTTGCTGATCAAATCCAGGGACGCCAGGCGCCGCGCCACGTTATACGGCGAGTTGTAGGAGGTGGTCAGCGTGCCAACCAGGCCGATATGCCGGGTACTCACCGCCAGCGCCGATAACAGTGTCAGCGGCTCCAGGCGATTGAGGTAATGGGACGGCGAGCCGGGGGTGATAAATTGGCTGTCGACGATAAACATCAAGTCGAACAGCGCCGCCTCGGCCTGGCGCGCAATCTCGATGTACCAGTCGACGTTGACGCTGGCATCGGCCGGCAGTTGCGGGTCGAGCCACAGGTTATGCCGGCCCGGGCCACCGCTGCCCATGGTCAGGGCGCCCAGTTTGAGCTGTCTTTTAGTCATGACGAGACCCCCTTCAGGGCTGGCGGGTGGCGACGGCGGGCTGCAAGGACGCCGCGAAGGACGGGTCAAACAGTTGGGCGGCCGGGTAAGCCTTGATCAGGCCCTGGCTGGCGAAAAAGTCCACGGTCTTTTGCGCTTCCACAGGCACCTGGGCGGTCAGTGGCTCGACGGTGGTGCGCGCCCGAGCAAACCACACACGGGCGATATCGGCGTCGGCACGGGTGCGCTTGGCCCAGGCATCGGCATAGGCATCGGCGTTGGCCGGGTTTTGGCGAGCCCAGTCACGGGCTTTTTTCAGCCGCTGGAGAAAGTCGCTGATAGGCTCACGCTTGGCCTCTACCGCATTGGCGTTGGCGGCAATGAAGCTCTGCGCCGGGATCAACTCCTCGGCGGTCGCCAGCACTCGCGCACCCTGGCGTTCCTGTTGCGTGACATACGGCTCCCAGGTGGCGATGACGTCAACCGCGCCGCCCTCCAGCGCATGGGACGCATCCAGCGCGCTGAGGTAGCGCAACTCCAGAGAGTCCCGTGCAACCCCGGCTTTATCCAATGCAGTCAGCAGCAGTTGCTGGCTCCAGGAGCCCTTCCAGATGGCCGCGCGCTTGCCCGCAAGATCGGCCAGGCTGTGGATCGACGAATCCTTTCTCACCAGGATCGCCACGCCCGCAAGATTCTGGCGGCTGACGGCAATCACCTTGATCGGTGCGCCCAATGCGCCCAGGAACAATACCGGCGCATCGCCCAGCAGGCCGATATCCAGGCTGCCGACGTTGAGCGCTTCGGCCACCGGTGACCCGGCGGTGAATTGCTTCCATTCCAGGGTATAGGGCAGATCATCCAGCACCCCCGCCGCTTCCATCACCGCTTGGGCGTTATAGCTCTGGTCACCCACGACCAGGGTTTGTGCCTGTGCCGTCAGACTTAGCAAGGTGGCGGCCAACCCGGCCGCCAGTGTTGTCAGGTAACGCACGCTCGTCTCCAGATGCCGTGTTAGGCAGTCAAGTCGATCCGCGCGTGCGGTCTCGGCAATGTTCGTAAGGATCAATACGATGCTGTTCTAAGAGGCGCGTGTAAAATACCTATAACGCATAACGTAATGCGCAAATAATGCGCGCACCGCATCAGGCTATCGAGGCAGCTCGACCCGCGCCACCAAGCCTGAGCCACGCAGACGGTTGCTTAGCGTCAGTTCGCCGCCCTGCTCGCGCACAATGGCGCGTGCTGCTGAAAGCCCGAGACCCACGCCACCGGTATTACGATTGCGCGAGGTTTCGAGGCGAAAGAATGGATCGAATACGCGCTCAAGGTCAGCCTCGGGAATCCCCGGCCCCTGGTCATGAACCTCAATGCAGATGCGCTGACCGTCCCCACTCAGAGAGATGCCAGGGTGACGCGCATATTTGGCGGCGTTCTCCAGCAGGTTGACGATCACCCGCTTAAGTCCCAGTGGGCGTCCGTGATAGACCAGGTGGGACGGCCCAATGAAATCCACCGCAAAATGCTGGTCGCGATAGTCATCGATGATGGTTTGCAGCAGCTCCGACAGATCGAATGCAGTGCGTTGCTCCAGCACCGTATCGTCGCGAAAGAACGCCAGCGCAGCGTTGATCATCGACTGCATTTCCTCGACATCGCGAATCAGTTTGTGCTGATGGTCCAGATCCTCCATGAACTCGCAACGCAGGCGAATCCGCGTCAAAGGCGCGCGCAAGTCGTGGGAAATCGCCGCGAGCATATGGGTGCGTTCGCCGATGAAATGCTGGATCTGCGCCTGCATGGTGTTGAAGGCGATGATGGCCTGGCGTATTTCGTGGGGGCCTTCGCTGTCGATGGGCGGAGCGCGCAAATCACCACCAAAACGCCTGGCGGCACTGGCGAAACGCTGCAACGGTTTAGCCAATTGCCGGGTCGCGAGCCAGGCCACCAACAAGGTCGCGATCAACCCCAGGGTGATGATCACCGCGATGCGCGTGGGTGCGCTCAGCCCCCACGTGCGTTCAGGCGGGACGAATGACAGCCAGCTGCCATCGAGCAACTGCACGAGCGCAACATAGTGCGCTTCGGGGCTGCCACGCGGCCAATCGTTGGGGCTGAACACCTTAATTTGTCGCCCAGTGCCAAACAGTGCTTGTATCCCCGGGACTTCGCCCGTTTGAAGCGCCGTGTTGCCGTCGGGAAGGCCGAAATCCGCAGGGTCGTTATGCCAGGCCACATGCAGGCGGGCATCGCTGGCCGCTGCCGCCAGTTGCGAACGCAGCGTTGCAGGCGCGGCTTCGATGACTTTGGTGGTGGCGGCCATCTGCTCCAGCAACCCCGTGCGCTCGATCGGCGGGCGCGCCCAGACCCCGGCAACCTGGACGAACAAGGCATTAAGCGCCAGCGAAGCGAGCATCGCGGCGAGAATGGTCAGGGCGATGCGCCGGTTCAGGGTGTCGCGACGCAATAGGTCGCGGATCATGACCGGGTGACCGGGGCGGTGAACAGATAGCCGCCATTGCGTACCGTGCGGATCAGGTCCGGGCGTTTGCAATCGGGCTCGATCTTGCGCCGCAGCCGGCTGACCTGCACGTCAATGCTGCGGTCGAAGGCGTCGTGGTCCCGGCCGTGGGTCAGGTCGATCAATTGGTCGCGGGTGAGGATGCGCTGAGGATGCTCAAGAAACACCACCAGCAAGTCGAATTCGCCACCGGACAGCGGAATCATCACGCCCTCGGGAGAGCGCAGCTCGCGGCAGGTAATATCCAGATGCCAACCGGAGAACGCGATGATTGGCCGGGAATGCTCACTGGCAGCGCCGACGGGCTGCCCCGCCCGCCGTTGCACCGCACGCAGACGGGCCAGCAATTCGCGGGGGGCAAACGGTTTGGTCAGATAGTCGTCGGCGCCCAGCTCCAGGCCGACGATGCGATCACTGAGCTCGCCCATGGCCGTGAGCATGATGATTGGAATGCCCATCTGCGCCCGGACTTTCTGGCACAGGCTAAGACCGCCTTCACCGGGCAGCATGAGGTCCAGGATAATGGTGTCTGGCCGCTGCCGGGCGATGGCTGCCCACATGGCTTCTCCGTCGGCAGCCACGTCGACTTCATAGGCGTGCTGCACGAAGAACTTCTTCAGCAATGCCCGAATTTCTCCGTCGTCGTCGACGATCAGCAGTCTGCTCACGTTCCCAGGTCCCCTGGCAAAAAAGGAAAACATCTAAAACCATTCCGGCGCCGGGGTCATTTATTTCAATCGAGCAACATTCCTTCGCCACGGACACAACCCGGACATCTTCGGGAAAAACCCGTCGGGCATCCTGCACGCCTTCCATTCAAGGAGACGTTCATGAAGGTTTCTAGCAGCAGGTATACCGAGCAGGCACAGGACACCGGGCGGCCATTGGTGCTGAGCCAGCGCACATCGTCCCCCGCACAGGACAGCCCCATGCTGTTCCAGGAATCCTGCCTGGGCCTGACGGCGGACCAGGACCGCATCGTATTGCGCCGCTACTTCGAACATTACAGCCCCGACGCCGGGCGCTGGGTCGAGTATGCCCACTCCATCCCCATCGCCGAGCTTGTCCATTGGATCATGACCCATGGGCAGTTGCACATCGAATGCTCTCATGACAACCCGAACGAACAGGCAGCCCACTGATGACCTGCAAACGTTCACTGCCGTTATTGATGGCGGCCACCTTGAGCCTGGCGGCCTGCAGCAGCAACCGTATCGAGCCCGAAGACGCGGGTTTTCTTCACGATTACAGCCTGCTTAAAGAGCACCAGAGTGCTTCGGGCCAGACCGTGCTGAGTTGGGTCAGTCCGGCCTTGAAGCGTGGCCGATACAAGCAGGTGTACCTGGCGCCCAGCCAGTTTTTCCCGGCCGTTGAACCCAGCGCCCAGATACCGCAAAGCACCCTCTTCCACGTCACCGGATATTACGACCTGGTACTGCGGTCGGAGCTTGGCAAACACATGTATCTGGCCGCAAAGCCCGGGCCCGACACGCTTACGGTACGCCCCGCCATTACCCGGATCGCCACCAGCCCCCAAGGCTTGCGCCTGTATGAATGGCTGCCGATCACCCTGGTCGCAGCGGGCGTGAGCACCGCCGCCGGCATCCGCGACCAGGACAGCGAGATCGCCACGCAACTGTCCCTCGAAGACGGCTCGACCGGCGATGTGGTGGCAGCCATCGTGAGCGAGGGCATCGGCATTCCCCTGGATAACGACAAGCAAGTGATGACCGCCGACAACGTAAAAGAAGTACTCGACGGCTGGGCCCGCGACCTGGGCCAGTCATACAGCGCCGTCGCTCAATAGCACGGCCCCGCTCAAACGTCATAATCCCCTGCCCGTCTGCGTGGTAATCTCCCGGCACCACGAATAGACATTGATCGTCACTTGACGATGACCAAAGCCAGGAAAGAACATGCCCAAGATTTCTCACTCAGCGCTACGCCGTAACTTCCGTGACCTGCTGGCAACGCCCATCTGCGTTGAAACCGCCTCCGTATTCGACCCCATGTCTGCCCGCATCGCGGCCGACCTGGGTTTTGAAGTCGGGATCCTGGGCGGTTCAGTCGCCTCCCTGCAGGTGCTGGCGGCCCCCGATTTTGCGTTGATTACCCTGAGTGAGTTCGTTGAGCAAGCCACCCGCATTGGCCGTGTCGCCCAGTTACCCTTCATTGCCGACGCCGACCACGGCTACGGTAATGCGCTGAACGTGATGCGTACCGTCGAAGAACTGGAACGCGCCGGTGTCGCCGCGCTGACCATTGAAGACACCCTGCTGCCGGCGCAATTCGGGCGCAAGTCCACCGATCTGATTTCGGTAGAAGAAGGCATCGGCAAGGTCAAGGCGGCCATTGAGGCGCGCGTCGACCCCGCATTGTCGATCATTGCCCGCACCAACGCCGGCGTGTTGCCCACCGCCGATGTTATCGCCCGCACCAAAGCCTACGAAAAGGCCGGCGCCGATGGTATCTGCATGGTTGGCGTCAAAGACTTCGAGCACCTGGAGCAAATCGCCGAGAACCTCAGCGTGCCGTTGATGCTGGTGACCTACGGCAACCCGCAACTGCATGACAGCGAGCGCCTGGCCAGCCTGGGCGTGCGCATCGTCGTAGCCGGGCATGGCGCCTACTTCGCCGCGATCAAGGCCACCTACGACAGCCTGCGTGCGCAACGCCAGCTTACCCATAGCACGTCCAATCTCAGCGCCACGGAGCTGACCCACACCTACACGTTGCCGGAGAGCTATGTGGCGTGGGCTGAAGAGTTCATGGACGTTAAAGAGTAATTGCCGTGCCGGTGCTGATGCGTCTTGTCAGCACCGGACTCATCCAGCCGCCAGGCTCACCGCGGTAAAAACTGTGATGGCGCAAAACGGTTGTTTTACGTCATCACAATGAATCCCAGGTACTCGCTGATGTTCTGCATTTCGAAGTATTTTTGCTGAGCATTGAGTACAGGGGCAGGACCATGCAGAAACAGCCTTACGTGCTGACCTTTGGCCAATTGATTGGCTACTGGATCACTGCGCTTCATTTTTACCCTGATCGGCACGGGTTTGTTTTGTGTATCGAACTTGAGCCAGGTTACGACTAAAACTACGTTATCCAGCAGTGACACCGTCGCCTGAGCATGGGTGATGAGTCGATCACATCCCAGGGACGCAATGTTCTTTTGAGCGGCAGTAAGCTGCGCAAACGCATCGAAATAGGTCAGTTGCTGGCCCGCGATAGATAGCGATGTTCGCTGACGGACGTTTACGGTCATAGCAGACCATGCTTCAACAACTTCAGCCAAAGTGCCTGGGTGTATAACCGCAGACGTCGACGCTTGGAGCGACGAGGCCAGAGCTTGCATCTCGGTAACCGTTGGTTTGGCGTTTTTGCGCCGCGTGGAGAGTTTGCCCAAGTGACTTGGGATAAGCGGCGGCGCGATATAGGCCGGTCGCGGGGCTGACACTCCTGGAAACGCAGACGCATGAGACGGGCTTTTTCGTTCACACAGCGCGGTTTGTGAGAGTTCAGCGCCCTGAAATAGAAGTTGCCCAGAATTGAAATGGCCGCAACGACCTCCTCAAGGCAACAAGGGCAAAAATAAAACAGGTCCTTGGGGGCCGCGTGCGCAAAACTGGCCGACACGTTAGCGTCCATGTCCCAGCACGCTGCCGTCGTCATTAACTTAACTACCATTCCAATATCCCTATCGTTCGTTCACTGACATGCTGGCGCAAGCTTACCTGTTAGAGGGGGTAGCAACTACAGACGCAGGCGCCGTGACCTTCGAGCGGGCAGTGTTTAAACTGTTCGCCAACCTTCGATCCGCACTGCACATGAGACCTACATGGCCAACCACGATCTTTCTTTCACTCCCGACCCAGATGCCGACTCCATCTCCTCCGATGTCATCGGCTTCAACGGCATTCTGGTCTCGACCCAAATCCCGACCCACGCCGACGGCAGCCTGGAGCTGGGCGATATCACCCTGCAAAGCGAATGCACCCTGCAAGCGCTCAAGGTCGCGCTGGAAAAAGCCGGCAGTTCCATGGACCGGGTGATGCACCTGACCATCTACCTCACCGATATGGCCGACCGCGCTGCGTTCAATGAAGTCTACAAGCGCTTTTTTGCCAAGCCATGGCCGGTGCGGGCTGCGGTGGGTGTTGCTGCATTGGCGGTAGAAGGGATGCGTGTTGAAGTAACAGCGATGGCTGCCAAAGCCTGATATCTATGACGCTACAGCAAATGTGGGAGGGGGCTTGCTCCCGATAGCGGTGGGTCAGAACAGTTTTAATTACTGACACACCCTCATCGGGAGCAAGCCCCCTCCCACACAGGGCCCTGGGCCCGACAGCCCTGCGGTAGATGCCGGCCGGGCATTTCACGGCTACAATGCGCGCCTCGACCGTGACAAGCCTGACTAAAAAAACTATGTCCTTGCCCAAGCATCACCTTGAATTGCTCAGCCCTGCCCGCGATGTCGCCATTGCGCGCGAGGCCATTCTGCATGGCGCCGACGCCATCTACATTGGCGGCCCAAGCTTCGGCGCCCGTCACAATGCCTGTAACGACGTGAGCGATATCGCTCAACTGGTGGAATTCGCCCGTCGATACCACGCCCGCGTCTTCACCACCATCAACACCATCTTGCATGACAACGAACTGGAGCCAGCGCGCAAGCTGATCCACCAGCTGTATGACGCAGGTGTAGACGCGTTGATCGTGCAGGATCTGGGCGTGATGGAGCTGGATATTCCGCCCATCGAGCTACACGCCAGCACCCAGACCGACATCCGCACCCTGGGCCGGGCAAAGTTTCTTGATCAGGCCGGTTTCTCGCAGTTGGTAGTGGCCCGTGAGCTGAACCTGCAGGAAATCCGCGCAATCGCCGACGAAACCGATGCCGCCATCGAATTCTTTATCCACGGCGCCCTGTGCGTGGCGTTCTCCGGGCAGTGCAATATTTCCCATGCGCAGAATGGCCGCAGTGCCAACCGTGGTGATTGCTCCCAGGCCTGCCGTCTGCCGTACACCTTGAAAGATGACCAGGGCCGCGTCGTGGCCTTTGAAAAGCACCTGCTGTCGATGAAAGACAACAACCAGAGCGCCAACCTGCGCGCGCTGGTCGAAGCGGGTGTGCGTTCATTCAAAATCGAAGGCCGCTACAAGGACATGGGCTATGTGAAGAACATCACCGCCTACTACCGCCAGCGCCTCGACGAAATCCTCGAAGACCGCCCGGATCTGGCCCGTGCCTCCAGCGGGCGTACCGCGCACTTCTTCGTGCCAGACCCGGAAAAAACCTTCCACCGTGGCAGCACCGACTATTTCGTCACCGATCGCAAGATCGACATCGGCGCGTTCGACACCCCGACCTTCACCGGCCTGCCCGTGGGTGTGGTGGAAAAAGCCGGCAAGCGCGACTTGCAGGTAGTCACCCATGAGCCGCTTTCCAACGGCGATGGTCTGAATGTGCTGGTCAAGCGTGAAGTGGTAGGGTTCCGCGCCAATATCGCCGAGCCTAAAGGCGAGTTCGAAGAAGACGGCGAGAAACGCTATCGCTACCGCGTCGAGCCGAATGAAATGCCGGCCGGCCTGCATCAGTTGCGCCCCAACCATCCTTTGAACCGTAACCTGGACCATAACTGGCAACAGGCACTGCTCAAGACGTCCGCCGAACGCCGTATCGGCCTGGCGTGGGTTGCACGCCTGCGTGAAGAGCAGTTGCACCTCACCGCCACCAGCGAAGAAGGCATCAGCGCCAGTGTCACCCTGCCCGGCCCGTTTGGTGTAGCCAACAAGCCGGAACAGGCACTGGACACCCTGCGCGATCTGCTCGGCCAGCTCGGCACTACGGAGTATCACGCCACCCGCATCGAGCTGGACGCGCCGCAGGCGTTCTTCATCCCCAACTCGCAGCTCAAGGCCATGCGCCGTGAAGTGATCGAAGCCCTGACCGCCGCCCGCATCAAGGCGCACCCTCGGGGCGGACGCAAGGCCGAGACCACCCCGCCGCCGGTGTATCCGGATGCGCATCTGTCATTCCTGGCCAACGTCTATAACCAGAAGGCCCGCGACTTCTACCACCGTCACGGCGTGAAGCTGATCGATGCGGCCTTCGAAGCCCACGAAGAAACCGGCGAAGTGCCAGTGATGATCACCAAGCATTGCCTGCGTTTCTCGTTCAACCTGTGCCCCAAACAGGCCAAGGGCGTCACCGGCGTGAAGACCAAGGTCGCGCCGATGCAGTTGATCCACGGCGACGAAGTGCTGACCTTGAAGTTCGATTGCAAGCCGTGCGAGATGCATGTGGTGGGCAAGATCAAGGGGCATATTCTTGGGTTGCCGCAGCCGGGCAGTGCTGTAGAGCATTTCAACCCGGAAAACCTTATCTATCAGGGCACGCACTGACCTGACGGGCGCGGGGCCACCACCAGCCCCGCTGCAGCCCGGCAGCGGCCAGCAGAATCGCCGCCACACCCAGCCATTGCAGCCACCCCAGGCGATGCCCGAACGCGATCCAGTCGACCAGGATCGCCGCAATCGGATAGATGAACGACAACGCGCCGGTCATCGCCGTGGGCAGCTTCTGAATAGCCCCGTACAGCAACACATACATCAAACCGGTATGCACCACGCCCAATGTCGCCAGTGCCGTCCAGGCAGTGGTCGACCCGGGCAAGCTGTGCCAGGGCACCAGCGGCGCCAGCAGCACGGCGCCGGTGGTCACCTGGATCAACGCCATCAAATGCGGCGGTACGTCCTTCAGGCGTTTGATGATCAGCGCCGCCACCGCGTACAAAAATGCCGCGCCCAAGGCCAAGGCAATGCCAGCAAGATAGTTCCCGCCACCCGCTTGCTCACCATGGGCGGCCACGATCGCCAACATGCCCAGGAACGCCACACTCAGCCACGCCATTTTCTGCACGGTGATCTTCTCACCGAGAAACACCGCTGCCAGCATCACCAGTATGAACGGCTGCACGTTGTACACCGCCGTGCTGATCGCGATGGACGCACGGGAATAGGACTCGAACAGCAACAGCCAGTTACCGACGATCGCCACGCCGCTGAGCACTGCCAGCCCTAGCTTGGCCCAGTTGAGTAACTCCAGGCGCAAATACCCCAGCAACGCGCACACCAGCAGCAGTGTCAGCGCGCCAATCACGCAACGCCAGAACACCACCTCAAGCACCGACACGCCCGACACCAGCACAAACCAGCCAATGGTGCCGGAGATCAGCATGGCAGCGATCATTTCCCAGGTTCCGCGACGGATTGATGTATCCATGATTGAGGCTCCTCAAGTGAGGCTCAATTATGGCAATCTGCTCGACACGGCTACAGCGACTAAAAAAGGCAAAACCCAGGATTCACCTTTTCTTATTAGGCAAAGCTCATGATCGACACTATCGACCAGCAATTGATCGCCGCCTTGATGGACGACTCGCGCCTGTCCCTCAAGACCCTGGCGGGCATCACCGGTTTGTCTTCGCCGAGCGTCAGCGAACGTCTGCGCCGCCTGGAAGAGCGCGGCGTGCTGACCCACTACACCGTCGACATCGACCCCAAGCACTTCGGCTACCTGCTGCAAGCCATCGTGCGCATCCGCCCCCTGCCCGGCAAACTGCAGGAAGTGGAACGCCAGATCCAGGCGATCCCCGAGTTCACAGAATGCGATAAGGTCACGGGCGACGACTGCTTTATCGCACGCCTGCATGTACGCACCATGGAGCACCTCGACACGCTGCTGGACCGGCTGAATACCTATGCCGAGACCAACACCGCTATCGTCAAGAAAACCCCGGTGAAACGGCGTTTGCCGCCGTTGGCTGACTAACAGGGCTGCGTAGCCTGTGGGAGGGGGCTTGCTCCCGATGGCGGCCTCAGGGCCGGCCGGGATGTTGGATTAGACCGAGTACATATCCGTTATTTAGGTAACGGCCACTATTGGTTCCGCTTTTACAGCGGGTCACTTTCGAAAAGCGCGAAAGTAACCAAAGCGCTCTTGCCCCACCACTCGGCACCTCGCTTAGGCTCGGTGTGCCCGTAATCCGCCATGGATTTGGGGGGCCGCCGCCACGCGCCATCCATGGCGCGGGGCGGCTAAACCGGCATCCCTGCCGGTTTACCCCCCAAATCCCTGTCGAATTCCGGCCAGCGTGGTTTAACGGGGCGCCTAAGATCAAGATCAAAAGCAGATCAAGATCAATAGCGGCTCGCTTCGCATCGTGGTTACCGTCGGCTGCTACCAATTTGGGTAGACACCTATGGCCGTCGGGGCAAGTCGAATCGTCGCACCGCCCCTCCCGCATTTGAAACGAGACAAGGCCAAAAGTTGGGCAAGTACTCACGCCCAGTGCACGGCCCGCTCACTGGCAAGCTGTTCAACAAACAGCACAATCCGCCGACAGGCTTGCGCCAGACGCTCCTCGCCCAAGGTAAAGGAAAGCCGAACGAAGCCCTGGGCCGGCTCGCCGAAGGCTGCCGCGTCCAGCACCGACACGCCAGCTTCACGAAACAGGCGCCAGGCGAAATCCAGGGACCCCAGGCCCGTATCGCGCACATCCACCAACACAAACATGCCCGCTTGGGGCGCCTGCACGCGGATGCCCGGGCAGGCGCTCAAGGCAGTCACCACCAGGTCGCGTCGGCGTCGGTAAGTCTCACGCATGCCTTGCGTGACTTCGTCATGGGCCAACACCGCAGCTGTCGCCGCCTCCATCACGAAGCCGGGCAAGCCGTACATCATGCTCAACAGCAGGGTTTCAGCGTGCTGCACCATTTGCGCTGGGGCGATGAGCCAACCGATTCGCCAGCCGGTCATGGCATGGGACTTGGACAAGCTGCCGATCACAATGCAGCGCTGCGCCATGCCCGGCAACGCCGCCAGGCTGTGGTATTCACCGTCGAACACCAGGCTTTCATAGACCTCATCCACCACCACCCACAGGTCATGTGCGATCGCCAAGTCCGCAATGGCTTGCAGCTCTTGCCGGTTGAGCACCACGCCAGTGGGGTTGTTCGGATTGGAAAAGAATATCGCCCGGGTGCGCGGCGTGATCGCGGCGGCGAGCAATGGTGGATCCAGTCGAAAGCCGGACTGCGCACTGCAGGGCACCCGCACCAGGGTGGCGCCGCTGGCCTTGAGCGTGGCTTCGTAGGTGACGTACATCGGGTCGAGCACCAGCACTTCGTCGCCGGCCTGCAACAGGCATAGCGAGCTGATGAACAGCGCGTTCTGCGCACCGGGCACGATGATGACGTTGTCAGCCGCCAACGGGCGGGCCAGGGTCTGGCTGTAACGGGTCGCGATCGCCTCGCGCAAGGCCGGGCGCCCGGCGATCTCGGTGTAGTGGGAATCTCCCGCGTGCAAGGCATTGACGGCGGCGTCAGTGATAAAGGCCGGCGTGGCGAAATCCGGGTCGCCGACGCTGAGGATGATGACGTCTTCGCCCTGGCTGGCAGCGTCGAACGCAGCGTGGTGGATGTCCCAGGCGGCGACGCCCTGCCCTGCAATTCGTTCAACGAAGGGAGAAAACCTCATGCCAGAGCCTCTGGTGAAAGAATAAAGACGCAAATCCATAAATATGCGCGCGGCAACAATCGGTCAACTTAGTGCATAGCAAACCGTCGTTCAATGGATAAATAGGGCCTTGTCCCCGTGGCTGGCAATCACATTGAACCCCCTCCCGGTCGCTGTTCTCAAACCTGCATAGACCACGGCCCTGGAACACCCACGATGACTTTCATTCTATGGTTGGCCGTATTGGGCGCCGTACTGCTCACCCTCGCCCTCACCTCCTCCTATTTGCGCTGGATGCCGGTGACCACCTCAGCGGTGTGCTTGTTGCTGGGCATCGCCATTGGCCCGCTGGGCGTGGACTTGTTGCACCTGGACGTGAAGGGCTCAGCGCGCTGGATGGAGCACCTGACGGAAGTGGCGGTGCTGTTTTCGCTGTTTGTCAGCGGTTTGAAACTGCGCCTGCCGCTCAAGCACCGCACCTGGCGCATCGCCTTTGGCATGGCCGGGCCGGTGATGCTGCTGACCATCCTCGGCACCTGCCTGTTGCTGCACTACCTGTTCGATTTAACCTGGGGCGTTTCATTGCTGGTGGGAGCGATGCTGGCGCCCACAGATCCGGTGCTGGCCGGCCTGGTGCAGGTCAACAATGCCCAGGACTATGACGCGTTGCGATTCGGCCTGTCCGGCGAAGCAGGGTTGAACGACGGCACTGCGTTTCCTTTTGTGATTTTTGGCCTGCTGTTCATGCAACATGGCGGTTTCGACGGCGACTGGTTCGGCGGCTGGGTGCTGAAGAACCTACTATGGGCGGTACCGGCCGGGCTGTTGATGGGTTACTGGATGGGCCGCGGCATTGGCCGTATCACCCTGCGCCTGCGCTTGATCAATGCCGATAGCACCCTGTCACCGAATGACTACCTCACCCTCGCGCTGATTGCCCTGGCGTATGTGACGGCTGAAGCGGTCGGCGGCTACGGCTTCTTGTCGGTGTTCGCGGCGGGCCTGGGGCTGCGCCAGGCCGAGGTCAAATCCACCGGTTATGCGCAAACGCCGGCCGAGCACCTGGCCCAGCCGGTGGTGGGCCATCTGGAGATCGAGCCCGAGCAGGCGCTGCACGGTGACGTCAGCCAGTTGAAGGACACCCAGATCGCCGCCGGCGTGATGATGGGCGACATGCTGGCTTTCGGCAGCCTCGTGGAGCGCTCGATGGAGGTGCTTCTGGTCAGCGTATTGGGCATCGTGTTGGTCAGCCATTGGGATTGGCGCGCGCTGGCGGTGGCGGCGTTGCTGTTCTGTGTGGTTCGCCCGCTCAGCGTGTTTGCGATGCCTTGGGGCAGCCTGCTGGACCGGCGGCAACGCAGCCTGATCAGTTGGTTTGGTATTCGTGGGATCGGCAGCCTCTACTACCTGTTCTATGCGCTCAACCATGGGCTGATAGGTACCAGCAGCGCCGTGGCGGTGAACCTGACCCTCTCGGTGATCGCGCTGAGCGTGATGGTGCATGGCCTCAGCACCCAGCCCTTGCTGGCGTGGTACGAACGACGCGCCGCGCACAAAAAATGAATCCTGCGCCGCGCTTGGCGTGACGGATAACCGCGTACCGGGCCAGAAGGTTTCAGTGGATCAAGCACAGTAAGAATACCTACTGTTCAAGCTCACCGATCCCTTTGGCCCGCCGCCCGATCAATCCTGACTGTCGGTATTGCCGACGTCGGCCGCTTCATCCAGATCGTTGAGCGGCACTTGCGCATCATCCATCAGCGAACCCGGATCTTCATTGCCGGGGTCGTTGAGTTCTTCGTCGAGTTCTTTTGACATGACCGTCTCCGTTAACCGCCTTGGGTATCGATATCGGCATCGGTTTCAGGCTTGTGCTCGCGCTCAGGCTTGAAGTCTGGACTGTAGTCGTTTTCCCTGGCCTTGGGGTCGCTGGCAGGCGTCGGGTCCTTGGGCGCATCGGCAGCGGTGCCCGGAGCGGGCTCGCCACCATCGATGGCAGGGTCATTGCGGTTGCTGGTTTGGGGATCGTTGGATGTAGACATGGCATACCTCTTCACAGACCGGTGATAAATCTTTACCGCGTAAAGCTAAGGCGCCACGTGCCCCAGTGAAGTTCCGTCCGATTGCTCAGCGCAGTGGATTGTCCACCTGGATATAAAACGCATAGATGCCCAACACCAGCCAGAACACCATGAACAACCACGGCGCGCGCATGGAAAACAGCAACGACTTGCGATAGCCCTTGTGACTGGACTCCATTTCGGAAAACAGCGGCGATTCATCGTAGGCCAGGCCCATCACCGGCTCGCTGCGCAGCAATTCGCTTTGCTTGTAGTGCCAGTGATCAATGATCTGGTAGGCCGCGCGTATGCCAGGCCAGGCGTTGAGCGAGCTGAGAATACCCAGCGCGGCGAGGATCACCGGCACCACCAGCGTGAACAGCTTGCCCCATTCCGGGTTGAGGTTGCCCATGCCGGACACGAAAGCGATCACCAGAAACGATTGCGCAGTGAGGTAAGCGTCGGTGCGGTTGGCCAGGATGCTGGTTTCGTACTGGATCTCGCGCCGGTAGAAGTCGAGGCGATCCTTGGGCGAGCCGAAGATCTTGGCGTTGTGTTCGCTATGGTCGGTCAGGGCCGCTTCCGGCGTGTTTGGGGAGATGATTCGGGGCACAACGATGCTCCACAAAGTGACGGGACTCATTAGAAGAATCGGGCGTGGATGAAGTTCAAGTTTCTTGTGCACCAAGTCAGGGCGCCCTCTGCCCCCTTGTGGTGAGCCCGCTTCTGTGGCGAGCGAGCTTGCTCGCGCTGGGCTGCGCAGCGGCCCCCACAAAAGCGCGAGCGCTGCGCACTCCAGCGCGTGCAAGCTCGCTCGCCACAGGTAATCGCCACCTTGTGTGCGTTCCGGCACATCCCTTGCTTTATCCATTCATCTACCCGTAAACAGGAGCATTCGTTACCCCGCGACCCAGAGCCGACTCCATAAGAAAGTAAGGACCAGGCCTGTTGGCACCCTCAGCCACGGGCTCATAAGAACATGCGTTTTTTAAGCGGCAGTGCCACCCAGGAAATCCTCGGCACTGACAAGGTACTGGAATGGCTCGAACTTTCTTCGATGAAATGAATGACGCAAACGGCGTATGCCGTGCCCACTATCAGGATTTTTCCCGCTGGCTGGCCAACACGCCGCCGGAACTGCTGGCCCAGCGTCGCCGTGAAGCCGACTTGCTGTTCCATCGCGCCGGGATCACCTTCACCCTGTATGGCGACGAGCAAGACACCGAACGCCTGATTCCCTTCGACATCATCCCCCGCAGCATCCCCGCCAGTGAGTGGAGCCTGATCGAGCGCGGCTGTATCCAGCGGGTCAACGCACTGAACATGTTCCTCGCCGACATCTACCACGACCAGCGCATTATCAAGGCCGGGATCATTCCGGCAGAACAGGTGCTGGGCAACGAGGGCTATCAGAAGGCGATGGTCGGCCTGGACCTGCACCGCGACATTTACTCGCACATCTCCGGTGTCGACCTGGTACGCGACGGCGACGGCACCTATTACGTGCTCGAAGACAACCTGCGTACCCCCAGCGGCGTGAGCTACATGCTCGAAGACCGCAAGATGATGATGCGCCTGTTCCCGGAAGTGTTCGCCAAGCAACGCATTGCGCCGGTGGACCACTACCCCAACCTGCTGCTCAAGACCTTGAAAAGCGCCAGCCGCCTCGATAACCCCAATGTGGTGGTATTGACCCCTGGGCGCTTCAACAGCGCTTTTTTCGAACACGCGTTCCTGGCGCGGGAAATGGGCGTGGAGCTGGTCGAAGGCGCCGATCTGTTCGTGCACGACCTCAAGGTATTCATGCGCACCACCGATGGCCCCAAGGCGGTGGACGTGATCTACCGGCGCATCGACGACGCCTTCCTTGACCCCGAGGCGTTCAACCCCAAGTCAATGCTCGGCGTACCCGGCCTGGTGGCGGCCTATTGCGCGGGTAATGTGGTGCTCGCCAACGCGATCGGCACCGGGGTGGCTGACGACAAGTCGATCTACCCCTATGTGCCGGCGATGATCCGCTTCTATCTGGACGAGGAGCCGGTGCTGCAAAACGTACCGACCTTCCAGTGCCGCAAGCCCGATGAACTGTCCCATGTGCTGGCCAACCTGGAACAACTGGTGGTCAAGGAAACCCAGGGTTCCGGCGGCTACGGCATGTTGGTGGGCCCCGCCTCCAGCGCAGCCGAGATCGAAGATTTTCGCCAGCGCATCAAGGCGCGTCCCCACGCTTATATCGCCCAACCGACCTTGAGCCTGTCCACTTGCCCGACCTTTGTCGAAAACGGCATCGCGCCCCGGCATATCGACCTGCGCCCCTTCGTGCTCTCGGGCAAGGAAACCCGCCTGGTGCCGGGCGGCTTGACCCGCGTGGCGCTGAAGGAAGGTTCGCTGGTCGTCAACTCGTCGCAAGGCGGCGGAACCAAGGACACCTGGGTGGTGGAGGGCTGAGTATGTTGAGTAGAACCGCTGCTGATCTGTACTGGATGTCGCGCTACCTGGAACGCGCCGAGAACCTGGCGCGCATGTTGGAAGTCAGTTATTCACTGTCGTTGATGCCCCAGGCCGGGCGCAGCGATGGCCTGGATGAGCTGGCAATGTCGTTGCTCAGCAGCGGCACCCTGGACAGCTACCTGGAGCGTCACCAGACCCTGGATGCCGAGCGCATGTTGCACTTCTTCGCCCTCGACGAAGAAAACCCGGCCAGCATCTACAACTGCCTGCGCGCCGCCCGAGGCAATGCCCACGCCGTGCGCGGGCGCATCACCGCCGATATGTGGGAAAACCTCAACGCCACCTGGCTGGAAATGCGCAGCATCGCCGCCGGCGGCCTGGCGCGGCATGGCATCAGCCACTTCTGCGACTGGGTCAAGCAACGCTCGCACCTGTTTCGCGGCGCGACCTCGGGCACCATCATGCGCAATGACGCCTACCGGTTTATTCGCCTGGGCACCTTTGTCGAACGCGCCGACAACACCTTGCGCCTGCTGGATGCGCGCTATGAGATGTTTGGTGAAGAGTCCGAAGAAGTCAGCGACTTGTCGGCTCGCGGTTATTACCAGTGGAGCGCCCTGCTGCGTGCGCTGTCTTCGTTCGAGGCCTATACCGAGCTGTACCCGAATGCCTTGAATGCGCGCTCGGTCTCGGAGCTACTGCTGTTACGCAGCGATGTCCCGCGCTCGCTGCACGCGTGCATCGAAGAGTTGAGCCATATCCTCGCCGACTTGCCCGGCAGTTACGGACGCACGGCGCAGCGCCTGGCGGCGGAGTTCGAAGCAAGGCTGCGGTATACCGGGATCGATGAGATTCTGGAAGATGGACTGCACGCCCGGTTGACGGACTTTATCGACACCGTGCGCGAGTTGGCGCGGGCGATACACAGTTCTTACCTGGAAGTAATCTAAGCAACACCACCGCTCAAATGTGGGAGGGGGCTTGCTCCCGATAGCGGTGGGTCAGCTACATACTGGCTGGCAGATACGCCGCAATCGGGAGCAAGCCCCCTCCCACATTTGAATCGCCGTAATCTGTCAAACATTGATCGCCCACCACCTCGGCAGCAACTGTCGAACCCGTGCCTCGCCAAAGCGGTCATCGATCAGCATTACCACGCCGCGATCGTGCTGGCTGCGGATCACCCTCCCCGCCGCTTGCACCACCTTCTGGATGCCGGGATACAGGTAGGTGTAGTCATACCCCGCGCCGAAAACCTCGCCCATGCGTGCCTTGATCTGTTCATTCACCGGGTTGAGTTGCGGCAAGCCCAGGGTGGCAATAAAAGCGCCAATCAAACGCGCCCCCGGTAGGTCGATACCTTCGCCAAACGCGCCGCCCAATACCGCAAAACCGATGCCTTGGCTGTGCTGGGTGAACTGGTCCAGGAACGCCTGGCGCTCGGCCTCGGCCATGCCGCGTGACTGCAGCCACAGTGTAATCTGCGGGTATCGCTCGGCGAGTAACTGCGCCACTTGCTGCAGGTAATCGAAGCTGGAGAAAAACGCCAGGTAGTTGCCCGGCTGCTCGGCAAATTGCCGGGCGATCAATTCCACAATAGGTTCCAGCGACGCCTGGCGGTGCACAAAGCGTGTAGAGATGCGCTCAACGATGCTGACCTGCAATTGCTCGGCCTTGAACGGCGACTCTACATCGACCCAGGCAGTATCCGCCGGCAACCCGAGTAAATCGGCGTAATAGTGGCGTGGGCTCAGGGTCGCGGAAAACAGCACGCTGCTGCGAGCCGCCGTCAATCGGGGCCGGATGAATTCGGCCGGCACCACATTACGCAGGCACAGGGTCGAGCTACTGCGCTTGCCGCTGAACTGGCGCTTGCTGATGTCGAAGATGAAGTGTTCGTTGAATAGCTCGGCCACCTTGGAAAATTGCAGTGCTTCAAAGTAGAAGGCTTGCAGGTCGCCATTGAGGGACTCGGGGTGATCGTTGAAGTAGTCGCCCATGGCGCTGGTGCACAGGCTCAGGGCCTGTAGCAGTTTGTCGGGCCGGGTGGCATAGGCCTGATACGGCGCGACTTGTTCCTTGTGCAACGCGTTCCACTCGCGGTTCAGGCGCTGCAAAGGTTTGTTCAGCGGCTCGGGCGCGGTATCGCGCAAGGTCTTGAGGCTGTATTGGTCGAGGCTGGCGCTGTACATCGAACGGGCGCGTTCCACCAGGTTATGGGCCTCGTCGACCAGCGTCGCAACACGCCATTGGTTCAACTGCGCCAGGCCGAATAACAGGGCGCCGAAGTCGAAAAAATAGTTGTAGTCGGCGACTACCAGGTCGGCCCAGCGCGCCATTTCCTGGCTGAGGTAATACGGGCACACGTCATGGGCCAGCGCCACACTGCGCAGGCTGCGCTGATCGAGCAGGCGAACCCTGGACGCGGCCTGGCGGGCGGCGGGCAAGCGGTCGTAAAAACCCTTGGCCAGTGGGCAGGAATCACCATGGCAGGCTTTATCCAGGTGTTCGCACGCCTTGTCCCGTGCAACCAGCTCAAGTACACGCAGCGGCAGATCCGGACTGCTGTCGTACAGCACCTGGGCGGCATCCAGGGCGAGCTTGCGCCCCGGCGTTTTGGCGGTAAGGAAGAACACCTTGTCCAGCTGCTGCGGCGCCAGCGCCTTGAGCATCGGGAAGAGGGTACCGACGGTCTTGCCGATGCCCGTGGGCGCCTGGGCCATCAGGCAACGACCGGTGCTGACCGCCTTGTAGACCGACTCGGCCAACGTACGCTGCCCGGGACGAAAATCGGCATGGGGAAATGCCAGGGCTTGGGCGGCCTTGTTGCGCTTATCGCGGTGCTGCATTTCCAATTGGGCCCAGTCGAGGAACAACGCACATTGCTGATTGAAAAAGCGCTCAAGCTGCGCCGCCTCGAAACGTTGGTTCAGCAGCGTCTCGCCTTCGCCAACGATATCGAAGTACACCAGCGCCAAGTCGATTTCGCCGAGGCCGAGCTTCTGGCACATCAGCCAGCCATACACCTTGACCTGGGCCCAGTGCAGTTGCCGATGGTTGGCGGGCTGGGCAGAGAGGTCGCCGCGGTAGGTTTTGACTTCTTCAAGGCGGTTGGCGTCGGGGTCGTAGCCGTCCGCCCTGCCCCGCACGTTGAGCTGCTGATATTGCCCCTCCAGGGCGACTTCATTCTGGTAGTGCGCGCTGCGCCGGGACGCCACCGTACGGTGGCCGACGATACCTTCCTGGGCGCTGGGCGACGGGGTAAAGCGCAGGTCAAGGTCGCCGACCTTGGCCGTGAACTCACACAGCGCCCGTACGGCCATGCTGTAACTCAAGCGGGTTGCTCCGCCCAGCGCACGTAACAGACGGTGACCGGCATCTGGTACTCGCCGCAAAATTGCAGCCAGCGCAATTGGTTGTCTTGCAGGCGGTCGCCCGGGCCCTTGACCTCGATCATGCGGTAGGTTTTTTGTGCAGGCCAGAACTGGATCAGGTCCGGCATTCCGGTGCGGTTGGCGCGGATATCCAGCAGCAGGCGTGTGAACCAATGGCGCAGGTGCTCGGCGGGCAGGCAGGCCAGGGCTTGCTCCAACAGCTCTTCGCTGAGCAGGTTCCAGAACACGAAAGGTGATTGGATACCCCATTTGTCCAGAAAACGTTGGCGGATGGTGGCCTTGTAGCGCTCATCCCCCAGTTGCTCGAAACACGCAGCAAACAACGCCTCGCGGCGTTGATGGAAGTCTTCGCTGTGCAGGTCCGCCGGCCCACGCTGGAACGGATGGAAGAACGCGCCCGGCAGTGGCGCGAAAATCGCTTCCCAGCACAACAGGCCGAACAGCGAGTTGATCAACCCATTCTCGACGTAATGCACCGGTGCCTCGGGCTCGTTCAGGTGCGCCTGGACGCAGTATTCCACCGACATCAGCGGCGCCTGGGCGAGTGCCAGGTCAAGGCGTGCAACCGCTTGCGGCTTGGCCTTGGGCAACGCCGGTTCGCCGAGTTTGCGGCGCAGGCGCGGCAATACACGCAGCAAGTGCTGTTGTTCAGCGGCGCTTTCCGGGGCCTGCTGGGCTGCAGTGGCCAGGGCCAGCGCTCGGGCGTAATCCTCTTGGCGCTCAACGACCCGGATCAACCGCGCACGTGCACCGGGATAGGCGCAGGCAAGGTAGATCTGTTCAGCCAGCGCAAGCTCGGCGCAGCGCTCGCAATACTGGCCGATCTGGAACAACAGCTTGGCGCGGCGTTTTTCCAGCCAGGGGTTGTCGGTGCACAGGCCAGCGATCTGCACCAGCAGCGTGTCTAATGCCTCACCGGCTTCAAACGCTTGCTGGCACTGGTGCAGGAACAGGAACCCCACCACGTCGTCACGCGTGCGTAACCCGCGGGACTCGGCGCAAATCTCGACTTTTTCATAGGTGTAGATGCCCAGGTCTGCCAGCACGAACTCGGACCAGTCCTGGTGCAGGTTGCCAAAGAACATCAAGCGCAGGCGATCACACAACGCCATGACCGTAAGGCTATAGAGCACATCATCCAAGCCCGGGCACCATTGAGCAAAACTGCGCGGCTCGCTGAACTGCGCCGCCAGCGGTTCGAGCCAGGTGGCCTTGTTGCCCTTGGGCTGATCGATCCAGGGCCTGAACGCGCCGAGGATTTCGCCCTTTTGCAGCAAGGCGAACAAGGTGGCAAACGGCAGCGGGCTTTGGTCATCCACCCATCCCAGTTCTCGTAATGGGCCCGCTGCCGCATGGGGGCAGCCGATTTCCACATAATTAAGCTTGGCGCCGCGAAAATGCACACCCTTGCGCATCACCATGCGCACCAATAACGCCTGGGACGCCTGGGGCAACCTGTCAAATTGCTGAATGAAATGCTGTTCGTCCGCATCGAGCAGATCGGCATAGCGTTGCCCCAGCCAGGCCAGGACCTGGCGGAAGTTATGCAGGTAATACAAGGGGTCTTCGAGGAGGTTGGCCATGGCGCAAGGGAGTCAAATACTGGTTATGCATACAGAGTGCCGATGCAAAGCCGTTGTTGCAATCGGTAATAGATAAATGGCGCCTGCAACTTTTTGCAAAAAAACGATCAGATGAGGGAGTTGATCGCGTAACATTTATAGCCCACAGCCAGACGCTGCGGGACTTTTCAGGGTTAAAGGTAAGGGTTATGAACATGAAGAATTTGGGTCTGCCGCTGGTTGCACTCACTTTTCTGGTATTGGCCGGTTGCTCCACGCAAACGGTAGTGACATTGCAAAATGGCACGCAGTATTTGACCAAGGACACGCCCAACGCCAAGACAGCCGACGGCTTCTATGAATTTACCGATATCGCCGGCAAGCGCATTCGCATCAAGGCCGATGATGTAGCCACGGTGCGCAAGGAAAACTAATCTTTCCAGGCGAACCGAGATCAAATGTGGGAGGGGGCTTGCTCCCGATGAAGGTGGGTCAGTAAGCACATCTGTGGCTGTCCCACCTTCATCGGGAGCAAGCCCCCTCCCACAGTTTTCAACCGCATTCCAACTTAAGCGATAACAATCCCCTCCCCCGACAGACTGCTCACGCCCACCAACGTCACCGAATCGGCGCCAAAACTGATCACCGTATCCCCGCCAACCACCTTGGTGTGATCGCGATAATCGGTACTGCCCTGCACATCGTTGAACACCAGCTTGTCTGTCGACTGATAGCCAATCACTCGATCATTACCAAACTGCCCACTGAACAAAAACGTGTTATGCCCGCTGCTGTCGCGGATCGTGTCATTACCCTTGCCGCCTTCGATAAAGTCCGCCCCCCTGCCGCCCTTGATCAGGTCGTCGCCGTCGCTGCCGATGATAAAGGTATTGCCCTTGTGCGCCTCGGCATTGCGGTTCAAGTCCTGCACCCAGGTGTTGGCCCGTGCCGGGTCGGAGAGGTTGGCGACGATCACCGTAGAGTCACGGGTCATCTGCTCGTAGAAGCCGGACTCAAGAATGCGCGTCATGCCGTCGCCATAACCGGTGGGCAAGTGCGAGACCCAGGTCGGCAGGTTGAGGATGGAAAACGGCAGCACGTTCCACAGTGCAGAAGCGTAGTGGTCGTTGAATCTGACAATATTGTCGGTGCTCGATTCGTGGGGTTTGTCGTGTACGCCCAGGGACGACAGGTTGAATGAGGAACCGTCCAGCGCCCGGAATACCGGGTCGTTTTCGTAGCCGACGTTAAGCACCTTGTCGCCGGCGCTTTGGGTGGGCGACGCATAGGCTACGTAATTGGAATCGGTGTAGAACCCTGACCATTTGCTCCCGCTCAGATCCGCCATGCTGTTGACCGCAAGGCCGCCCAGGCTGTGGCCGCTGACCACCACATCCTTGCCGCTCAAGCCCTGGGCGCTGGCATAGTCAGCGACGTTGCCGAGCAAGTTGCCAAACGCCTCGCCAGCGTAATTTTTTGCATAGTCCTTGGGACCGAATGCAGCAAGCAGGTCACTGATCACATCCCCGATGGAGTCGGTGATCAGGCTTTCCCGTGGCCCCGAGGTGCCACGAAAGCCGATGCCGATTTCCAGCAGTTTGCCGGCGTCATCGTATTTGCCCAGCACTTCCACTTGGGCGCTACCGTAGGCAGCCTTTTCGCCAAAGAAGGTGCCACGGGCATCGACCTTGCCGGTATAGCCCAGGGTGCTGGCGCTGATGGGGGTCCAACCGGCCTGTTGCACTGCGTCGAGGGCGGCTTTTTCTGAATCCGGGTTCCACGGGATCCCGGGAATCACGCCTTGGGCGTTGCCGCTGCCAATCAGCGCGCTCACCAGCGTGGCCGGCAGGCCAAGGCCCAAGCCGTTGTTCTGGTAACCCACGGCAAAGCCGTTATCAAGGTTGTGGTAGGAATACATCGTGATCGCCATCGCATCGGCGAACAACGTTTTGGAGCCCTCGGTGCCGAGGTTTTTATAGTCAAAGATACCCATTGGTAGTGCCTCTCTGTTGTTGGATTTGTAGAGAAAGCCAAAACACCTGTTATCCGTTACCTACTGTAGGAGCGAGCTTCTGTGGCGAGGGAGCAAGCTCCCTCGCCACAACCAGCTACACCTGGCCTTTAGAACGCCCAGTCCAGGCTCAAGCCGACGCCGTGCACCTTCTCTTTGCTGGCCAGCAGGCCGTTGTAGTCAAAGTTCACCCGCGCATCCTTGCTCAACGCCAGGCTGACCCGTGCCCCAACCAGTGCGGCATCCCGCACCATCGGCGCACTTTCGACCGCGAACGACGGGCCACCCGAGGCAAACGCCAGGTGTTGCTCGGAATCGGTGCTGCTCAGGTTGTGCTGCCAGCCCAGAGTGCCGGAGACTTCCAATTGCTGGTGGTCGTTGACGTTGAAGGTCTTCAAGGCGCGCACACCCAAGGTGCTCAACACCAGGTCGCGGCTGTCGTCGCCACTTTTCAGCGCAGCGGCATCGCCCTTCTCTTTGAAGCTGTCCGTGTCCAGGTGCACATAGGCCAGGTTGGCGAACGGCTCCAGGGCCAGCGGTTGCAGGTTGATGCGATACGCCGCTTCGGTGAACACCTGGGTGCTGTGCGCATCGACCTTGGCCTTTTGCTTGCCGGCGACATCGCCGTATTGCAGGTCGCGCTTCACATCGGCGCGGTGCCAGCTGTAGGTCGCCCCACCGCTCAGGCGCCAGGCGCCGATTTCATGCCCGGCATAAGCACCGAAGTGGTAGCTGTCGACCGAGGCGCGGCTATGGGTGTCACTGCCCATGTTCAGCGAGGTATCGCTGTAACCCGCGACCAGGCCAATGCGCGTGGCGTCGTCGAGGGCACCGTCCACCCCGGCAAGCATCCCGCCGATGGAGGTGTTATAGCCAGCGGTGTCGCTGCGGCTGTCGGTCTTGCCCCAGGCGCCCAGGGCCTTGACCCATACGTTGCCACGGCTGTCGATGGCTTGGCTGGTTGCGCCCATCTCGCCATTGCGCAAGCGCTCGCCCACTGCTTCGCGTACATAACGGCTGTCATTGACCAATGCAGTTTGCAGCGCCGGATAGACTTCACCGCTCAGTTGCTGGAACGCGCCCTGGGCCGAAGCGGCCGTCGGTGCCAACAGCAAGCTTTCATACACGCCATTGCCCGCACCCAATTGCTCAGCGGCTGCGGCCACGGCGCGTTGGTTCGGTGTAGCAGCAACACTGGCGAAGCTGTTGGTGCGTGTCACGTCCAACTGCACACCGTTGGCCGCGTAATTCAAGGTGCCGCCGACAAACAGATAGTTGGGCAGTACGGCACCAAAGCTGCCGGTGACACCGCCCGCCGCTTGCAGGATGTTGTACTGACGGCCGATCAGGCTTTGGGCCTGGGTTGCACTCAACAGTGTCGGGCTGTTTTCCAGGGCCAGGGTTACGGTGCCGCCATTGAGCGTGGCGGTACCCCCGGCGACGATACGGTCGCTGCTGGCAGGCGATAATTCCACGGCGTAGGTCGAGCCCGGGTTGAAGGTGACATTACCCGCCACGTTCAGGGTGCCAATGGAATTGCCCGGCGCCACGGCGCCGCCGCTATTTGCCGTCAGCGAGCCGATACGCCCCGAGCCACCGATTACGCCGGTCTGGCTGACGATGACATCGGAGGTGACCGAACCGTTGACCGCCAGCAAGCCCTGGTTGACCAGGGTCGGGCCGCTGTAGGTGTTGGCGCCGGCCAGCACCAGGGTGCCGATGCCCTGCTTGGTCAAGCCGCCATGGCCTGAAATGTTGTTGCTCCACACATCCAGCCCGCAGTGCACGTCGTTGCAAATGCGCTGGGTCGGTTTGCCCGCGTCCACCACCGCACCGACGCCCGGCAGGTCCGCGACGAACTGCCCGCTGCCATAGGCGCCCTCAATGCGGAACTCGGCAGGAATGTCCTCGGCGGTGATAAACATCCCCGGGCCGTTGACCGCCTTGCCCAGGTTGATCATGCCCCAGCCATACAGCGAGTCGATACCCGGCGCGCCGAGGTCAGTGGCCGTGGTCTTGAGCACCGTGGAGATCTGGTCGCCACTCATGTACTCGAAGCGCTCCATCAGCACCGCTGCTGCACCCGCCACATGGGGGGCGGCCATGGAGGTGCCGTTTTTGTTGGCCCAGTCGGTGGTCAGGTTGTTCAGGTCGGTGCCGTTGATGATCGAGCTGTAGATCTTGGTACCGGGTGCCGACACGCAAAAACTCGCCGCATAGCCGCAACGTGAAGAGAAGGTGCTGATCACATACGGATCAGGGCTGGCGGTGTCCGGGTTCTGCTGCAATGCCGCCACCGACAGCCAGTTCGGCGCAATCTCCGGCACAAAGTACGCCAGGCCGGAAATCGCGTCCGGGTTGTTGCGGTTGTAGTCGTTACCGGCGGCAAAGATGGTCAGCACACCACTGCGGGCCGCGTCGATGGCGCCTTGATAAGCACCACCTGCGATCGTGCCGAGGATCGGCCGGATCGTATTGAACTGCGCCTGGGCTTCATTCACGGTGAAATTGGGGAACGCCGGATCGCGGCCGCCCTTGGCGTACTGGTCACCGATGCCGATACCCCAGCTGTTGTTGATGATGCGTGCGCCGCTGGCAACCAACCCGTCCCAGCCGGCCTTGTACACCGCGCCATCGTTGCCGAGGATAATCCCGTCTTCCGGGCCCGGGTCACCGTTTTCGGCGGTGAGGATTTGCGCATTGAACGCCACGCCATGCATCGGCCCGCCATCGCGGTTACCCGCAGCAATGCCGCCGACGTGGGTGCCGTGGTTACCCAGCTTGCCGTTGGAGTCCTTGGACGGCGTGCCGTCGTAGCGGAACGCATCACCGGCTTTCACCGGGATATACGGGTCGGTGTATTGGCGAATGCCCTCGGTGACAATCGTCACCACCTTGTCGGGGCTGGCGAATTCCGGATGCTGGGCGTACACCGGCTGGTCGAAGATCCCCAGCTTGACGCCCTTGCCGGTGTAGCCGGCGGCATACGCGGTGTCGGCATGCACGGCGCCCAAGCCCCAGTCGGCCTTGAACTCGTTGCTGCGCCAACTGGCGGCATCACCCAGCTTGCCGGTTTCCACATAGGGTGCAGCCTGAGCGGTTCCCAGGCTTGCCAGGCAACACAGCAACGCGCCATATGGCACGCAGCTCAGCGCCTTGAGCGGGTAGCCCGGGCCGGTGTGGATGGCGGTAGTTAACCCTGACTTGCGTTTTTTCACGGTGACCTTCCTTAGTTTTCTTATTGCACGTGTGTAAATCACTTTCTCCAGAACACCGCCGATTCAATGTGGGCGCTGGCTTGCCTGCTCCCACATTTTTTGTTCGCGGTGTCTTCAGAACTGCCAGTTCAGGCTCAAACCCACACCCTGGGTTTTCGCGCGGCCACCCAACTGGCCGTTGTAATCCAGGTTGACCCGCGTCGCGGCATTCAGCGCCAGGCTGGCTTGCAGCCCCACCAAAGCAGCGTCACGCAGCAACGGCGCACTGCGCACGGCGAATGAAGGCCCGCCTGCGACAAACGCCAAGTGCTCTTCGGATTCCACGGCGGTGAGGCTGTGTTGCCAGCCCAACGAACCGGAGAGTTCCAGTTGCTGGTGGTCATTGAGGGCCAGGGTTTTCAATGCCCGTACGCCAAGGGTGCTGAGCACCGCATCGCGGCGGTCACTGCCGCGTTCCAGGGCGGCGGCATCGCCTTTTTCGTGGAACGACTCGCTGTTCAGGTGCACATAGGCCAGGTTGGCGAACGGTTCCAAGGCCACCGCTTGCAGGCGGATGCGGTACGCTGCTTCGGTGAAGACTTGCGCTGTGGTCGCATCCAGCTTGGTTTTTTGCTTGCCGATGACATCACCCCATTGCAGGTCGCGCTTCACATCCCCGCGATGCCAGCTGTAGGCACCGCCGACACTCAAGCGCCAGTCGCCCAGCTCGCGCCCGGCATACGCGCCGAAGTGGTAGCTGTCGATGGATGCCGATGAGTGCGTGCCGCTGCCCATATTCAAGGAGCTGTCGCTGTAACCGGCGACCACACCCACGCGGGTCTGCTCATCCAGTGCGCCATCCACGCCCGCCAGCAGGCCGCCGATGGAGGTGGTCGAACCGGCCGTTTCGCTGCGGCTGTCACTCTTGCCCCAGGCACCGAGCGCCTTGAACCACAGGTTGCTTTCGCCGCTCACTGGTACGTGGCGCAGGCGCTCGCCCACGGCATTGCGCAGTTGCAGGCTGTCGTTGATCAGCATCGCACCCACGGCGGGGTAGATTTCACCGGACAGTTGCTGCAAACCCTGCTGGGCGGTGGCGACTGACTGCGACTGCAACAGGCTTTCATACACCGGGTTGCTGGCGCCCAATTGTTCGGCAGCCGCCGCCACGTTGCGCTGGTTACGGGTGGCGGCGACGCTGGCAAAACTCGCGTCGTTGCGCCCCACGTTCAGTTGCACAGCGTTGGCGGCATAGTCGAGGGTGCCACCGAGGAACAGGTAGTTGGGTAGCACTTGGCCAAACTGGCCCTGGATGCCGCCCGCGGCCTCAAGGATCGAGTATTGCCGGCCAATCAGGCTTTGGACCTGACTTTGACTGAGTAACGTGGGGCTGTTTTCCAGCGCCAAGGTGACGGTGCCGCCGCCCAGGACCGCCTTGCCGCCCGCGACAATACGATCGCTGCTGGTAGGCGTCAGTTCCACTGCATAGGTCGAGCCCGCGCCGAGGTTCACATCTCCCGCTACCTGCAAGGTGCCAACGGAATTGCCCGGTGCCACGCGGCCGCCGTTGTTTACCGACAACGCGGCGATACGCCCGGAACCGCCAAGGGTGCCGCTGTCATTCACCGTGACCGCCGAGGTCAGCGAACCGTTCACCGCCAACAGGCCGCCATTGACGACAGTGGCGCCCCGATAGGTGCTGTCACCGCTGAGGACCAGGCTGCCGGCGCCAGATTTGATCAGGCTGCCTTCATACACACGGTTCGCCGCTGCCTGGTCGCGGGCGTTGCCGATGGCGTAGTCGGTCTGGTCCTGCTGGCTGGCGGTGGCGCTCACGCCGTTCTGCCAGCCCTTGTCGATCAGGGTTTGCTGCCAGGCGCTGTGCTCGGCGCGGTCCTCGGCCTGGCGCGCAAGCAAGGCCTGGTCGGAGATACCGTTGCTCCACACATCACCCTGCCCGGCTGCCAGGTTCACATCCATGGCTCCCAGCAGTTGACCCGGGCCGTGCATCGCCCTGCCGAGGTCCGGCACGCCCCAACCGACGATTGCGTTGGGCGCCTGGGTGATCGAACCGTCAAGCTGCGTGGCAGTGGTCAGCAACACCTGCAACGCTTGCTCGTTGGTCATATAGGGATAGCGCTCCATCACCAGCGCCAACGCCCCGGTGGCATGGGGTGCCGACATCGAGGTGCCGGATTTGACCCCATAACCACCGTCGGGAATGGTGCTGTTGATCAGCGCGCCGGGCGTGGAAATGCACCAGTATTTGGCGATACCGCACTTGTTGTATTTCTGGTTATTAGCCTTATCCAGCCCCGACACCGCCAGCCAGTGGCCTTCCAGTTCCGGCTGAAAATACGGCAAGGCCGAGCGCACGCTGGCATTGGCATAGCCGCTGTTGCCGGCGCTGAACACGTTGATCACCCCGGCCTTGGCCACATCCGCCGCGGCGTCCAGCCAGGTGCCACGGTTGTAGTGCTGGGCGTAGGCGGCGTGCAGGTCACCGAGGGTCTGGTAGCTGACATCCTTGGGCTGGCTGCCCCAACTGTTGTTGATGGCGCGCACGCCGGAATCCACCATCGCGGTGTATACAGTCTTGAAGTACTTGGGGTCTGGCGTCGGGCCGAACAGGAAGCTGTCGTTTGCGTTGGTGTTGCCCACATAGACTTGCGCGTTGTACGCCACGCCGTGCATGCCCACGCCGTCGCGGGCGGCGCCCATGGTGCCGGTGACATGAGTACCGTGGGAATCGTTGTTGGGGTTGAGCGCGCCCGTGGTGCTGAACGCGCTGCCGTCGACATAGGTGCCGGTGGCGGTCACCGCATGAAAGCGGTCTTTGGAGGCTTCGGGGTGATTGGCATCGAAGCCCGAGTCCAGCGCGCCGATTTTCACGCCTTGGCCACTGATCCCGGCGGCGTAGGCTTCATCGGTCTTCATACGGCCCAGGCCCCAATCGCTTTGGTATTCGGCCGAACGCCAACTGGCCGGGTTACCCGCTTGGCCGGTCTCGGTGTATTGCGCCTGTGCCGCAACGGACAACAACAGCAATGAACCTGCGGTGAAGGGTTTGAAACGCGGTGAATCAGTGATCATCTGCACACTCCTGATTATTGTTATTCCCCTTATAGGAGCGAACTCCTACAGGTTTTTATCCGGGCCGAAGGCCTCGTCCACCTTGGCCAGGTCGGTGTCGCGCAAGTTGCCCGCGTAGTAGTGCAATTTGGTCCAGGCCATCAGGTAGTCGTACCGCGCCTGGGCCAGGTCGCGGCGAGTGCTGTAGAGCTGCTGCTCGGCATTCAGCGCATCAAGGTTGACCCGCTCGCCACCAAGGATGCTTTGCTTGGTCGACACCACCAGCGCCTCGGCGGACACCAATGCCTTCTGGTAGGCACGCAGCTTGCTCACGCCCGACAGACATGCACTGAACTGGCGGCGCAGCTCGATCAGGGTTTCGCGGGTCTTGCCTTCCAGCTCGTACTCGGCCTGCTCCATTGCGCGGCTGGCCTGGCGGGTGGAGGCCGAAATACCGCCACCGGCATACAGCGGCATGCTCACTTCGACGCCAATAGTGTTGGTGTCGTAGCGCTGGTTGTAGGTGTTGCCGCTGTCGGACTCCTGTTTGCGCGACGTGGCATACGCGGTGATTCGCGGCAAATGCCCGGCACGGTTGCGTTCCACTTCATAGCGCGCCACTTCCAGCGACTGACGCTGTGAAGCCAGCACCGGGTTGTTGGTGAGCGCCAGCTCATGCCAGGTGTCGTAATTGGCCGGGGTCAGGGTGAACGCGGCAAAGCTCTGGTTCAGCGGCGCCAGGTCGTTGATGTTGACGCTTTGCACGCCGATCAACGCGCCCAGCTCCCTGAGTGACGCATCCTGCTCATCCAGGGCCTGGATCTCTTCGGCAGTGGCCAGCTCGTAGCGCGACTCGGCTTCAAGGATGTCCGTGCGCGTGCCCTCGCCGGCCTTGAACAAGTGCTCGTTCTGCTGGAATTGCTGCTCGAAGGCCTTTTTCTTTGCCCGGGCGATGTCGATCTGATCCTGGGCAAACAACGCCTGGGTGTAATAGCTCAACACCCGCACCAGCAGCGCCTGGCTCTTGTCGCGAAAGCTTTCATCGGCAAACAGCGCCTGGGCCACGCCCTTGCGGTAGTTGGCATAGGCTTCGTAATCAAACAACGGTTGTTGCAGGCTGAAGGTGGAGCCGTAGCTGTTGTAGTTGCGGTCGTCCCTATAGCTGCCGCCGCGCCCGTCGGGCAGATGCGCCTCGGAGTTGTTGCGGCCCTTGTTGTAGTTGTAGGACAGCCTCGGCAGCAGCCCGGCGCGGCCGATGGTGCGGTTTTCCAGGCCGGCGTCGCGCTCCTTGATCGCGCCGAGGAACACCGGATCGTTGCGCAGCGCCTGCTCGTAAACATCGAACGGGCCCATGGCAGCCTGGGCACTGCCACACACCAGCAATAGCGTAATGAACACTGGCTTCATGCTCATTCCTCAGTCAACGCGGAGCCGGCGCGATCCAGCAGCGGCTTGAACAGGTAATTGAGCAATGACCGCTCGCCGGTACGCACGAACATCTCGGCAGGCATACCGGGCTTGATCACCAAACCGTGGAGTTTTTCCATCGCCGCGTCGCTGACGCTGGTGCGCAGCACGTAATACGGCGCGCCGGTTTTTTCATCGAGCATCTGGTCGGCGGAAATCAGGCTGACTTCGCCCGGCACCCGTGGCGTGCGGCTCTGGTTGAAGGCGGTGAAGAGGATATCGACGGGCAAGTGCGTGCCGACCTTGTCCACCAGATGCACCGGTAGATGCCCTTCCACTTCCAGGCGCGCGCCCTGGGGCACGATTTCCAACAGGGTTTCCCCGGCGCGCACCACGGCGCCTTCGGTGTGCACGCTGAGGTTAACGGCGATGCCATCGGCCGGCGCGTTGATTTCGCTGTGTTGCAGGTTGAACCCCGCAGACGTGAGTTGCTGCTCCAGGGTCAGGCTGCGCAATTGCGCGTCGGCCAATTGGCTGCGCACCTCTTTTTGATACTCCTCGCTGTGCTGCTGCAATTTGAGCCGCGACTCGACAATGCCCTGCTCTATCCGGCCGCTTTCACCGGCGTTTTGCGCCAGGTCCTGCTGCACCTGAGACAACTGGCGCTGGTAGTCCATCAGCCGGTTGCGCGGGATGTAGCCGTTGTCGGCCAAGGGTTGCAGATTGCTCAGTTGCGCGCGCAGGGATTGGGCCTGGGCGGTCAAGTCACTGCGGGCACGGCGCATACCGCTCAACTGGGAGGTAGCGCCTTCGATGCTGGCGCGAATCCCGGCTTGTTCACGGGCGAAGGCGTCGCGGCGGCTGCTGAACAGCTGGCGCTGGCCTTCCAGCACCAACGCCAGGGCTGGATCAGGATTGGCGCTCAGCTCGGTGGGAAAGGTAATGCTCGGCAGATTGTCGCGCTCGCTCTGCCAACGCGCCACACTGGCCCAGGCCATGCGGTACTGCGCTTGCAGGGATTGCACGTCGGCCTGGTTCTGGGTCTGGTCGAGACGAAACAACGGCTGGCCTTGCTTGACCAATTCGCCCTCCTTGACCAGGATGCGGCTGACCACACCGGGGCTGAAGGTTTGCACGGCCTTGCGCTTGCCCGACACCACCACGGTGCCTTGCACCGGGATGCCCTGATCCAACGGTGCCAGGCTGGCCCAGAGGAAAAAACCACCGGCACAGACGACCGTCATCAGCCAGCCCATACGCACGAAGAAGCGGGCATCGCGCTCTTTGAAACGAGGTTCTACCGTAATACTGCTCATGCGCCTGGGTTCCTTGCGGCCGGGTACTGACGACTGAAACTGACACCGGTTTTCTCTTTCGGCGCTTCCTGCTGTTGCCCGGACAACGCCCGCAGCACTTCCTGGCTGGGCCCGAACGCTTGCAGATGGCCTTCGCCGAGCACCAGCAATTTGTCGGCCTGGGCCAATGCCGAGGAGCGATGCGTCACCAGCACGACGCTGCTGCCTTGGGCTTTCATCTGCACGATGGCGCTGGCCAACGCCGCTTCGCCGACCGTATCGAGGTTGGAGTTGGGCTCATCCAGCACGATCAGGCGCGGCCCGCCGTACAGGGCGCGGGCCAGGGCTACACGTTGTTTCTGGCCACCGGACAGGCCGCCGCCGTTGTCGCCCAGCACCGTGTCGTAGCCTTGGGGCAGGCGCAGGATCAGTTCATGCACACCGGCCTGTTGCGCGGCCTTGACCACCAGCTCCGGGTCGGCCTCGCGAAAGCGTGCGATGTTGTCGGCGATGCTGCCGCTGAACAGCTCGATGTCCTGGGGCAAATAGCCGATGTGCGGGCCGAGGTCGTCGCGGTCCCAACGGTGAATGTCCGCGCCGTCCAGCCGCACGGTGCCGGCCAGGGTCGGCCACACGCCCACCAGCACGCGGGCCAGGGTGGACTTGCCGGAGCCCGACGCGCCCAGCACGCCCAGCACTTCACCGGCCGCCAGGTTGAAACTGACTTGATGCAAGGTCGCCATGTGCCGCCCCGGTGGGCCAGCACTGACCTGTTCGAAACTGACCTGGCCCTTGGGCGCCGGCAAGGCCATTTGCTCGCCCTCTGGCGGGAATTCACGCAGCAGCCCATCAAGGCGCTGGTAAGCCAGCTTGGCCGAACTCCATTGCTTCCACACCGCGATCAGCTGGTCGATGGGGCTGAGTACGCGGCCCATCAGGATGGAGCCTGCGATCATCATCCCGGCGGTCATCTGGCCCTTGATCACCAGGTAGGCGCCCAGCCCCAATACCAAAGATTGCAGGCACAGGCGCAGGGATTTGCTCAGAGAGGTAATAACCGACCCGGTATCGCTGGCGGTGTTCTGGAAGCCCAGAAACTGCGAATGCACCCCGAACCAGCGTTTGCGCAATGCACCGAGCATACCCATCGCCTGGATCGTCTCGGCGTTGTGCAGGTGGCTGGTGGCCAATTGGGTTGACTGCTGGGAAAACACACCCGCCTCGCCCAATGGTTTTTTGGTCAGGTATTCATTCAGGCAAGCCAGGGCAATCAGCAATGCCGCGCCAGCCGTGGCCAGCACGCCGAGCCACACGTTGAAGAGGAAAATCACGAACAGATAGATCGGGAACCATGGCGCATCAAAGAACGCGAACAACGCAGGCCCGGTGATGAATTGACGCAGCGCGGTCAGGTCGCCCAGTGATTGCCCGGCATGACCCTGGCCGCGTTGCAGGTTGCGTTCGAATGCGGCCTTGTACACGCGCAGATTGAAACGCCGCTCCAACTGGCTGCCAATGCGAATCACGATAAAGCTGCGGATAACTTCAAGCAGGCCAATAAACGCAAAGAAGCCCACGACCATCAGCGTCAACATCACCAGGGTGGTTTCATTCTGGGAGGACAACACACGGTCATACACTTGCAACATGTAAATCGACGGCACCAGCATCAGCAGGTTAATCAATGCCGTGAAACAGCCGACGCTGATCAAAATACTCTTGTATTCACCCAGCGCCCTGAATAAGGGCGCAACCCCTTGGGACTTCGCCATATTGTTTTATCTTCCTGGAGCGCACTGCACGTAATAGTCGCCCTGCCGAGGAAGCGCACGGCCAACTGCTAAATCGAGTTATATGCTTATAACTTTTAACTAAGGCATTCGTTTCAGCTCGACAACTTGCCCGGTTTTAGTGCGGGCTTGATATTCGCCTTCTTTCTGGCGATTCAAATGCGTGATCCCTGAGCCTTCGGCGTTAAACAGCCAAATGCCGTCCGGCGTTGGCGACCACGTCTGTGGCTTGTCGCCCAGCCATTGCTCCACACAAGCGATATCGCCTCCCAGGGCATTGGCCTGTTCCAATAAATCCAGCGCGCATACCTGGTCCTGCTGCTTCAATTGCCAATGCCCCGCCAACTGGGCGGAGGTCGGTAATACAAGACTGCTAGCCATTGCGTGGGCTCCTGCCAAAACGAACAACACCTGCGAAGCACAGGCGATCAAATGAGAAAAACGTGGCATATAAAGCTCCATCCTGGAGCGCGGCGCCGAGGCGCCGCGCCGTGCATCAGGCCACGATGTCGCTGACGGCTGCCTGGCCAACGGTGGTGACGAGGAAATCCGCCACGCCGTGCCCGGAGAAGTCCACGGCCAAGGTGCCCAGGTTAGTACCCGAGGCATAGCTCAGCACAGCATCGCCGGCATGGCCGGTGAACGCATTGACGAAGCTCAAGCCCGCCCCCTTGGTGATGCCCGACAGATCGATCTTGTCGGAACCGGAGGTGAAGTCAAAGATCTTGTCCGCAGCCCCTGGCTTGGAATCGGAACTGGCACCGTACACGAAGGTATCGCTGCCGGCCCCGCCCCACAGTTGGTCCGCACCGCCGCCGCCGTAGATGAGGTCGTTGCCGGCCCCGCCCTTGATGGTGTTGGCGACTTGGTTACCAATGATCAGGTCGTTGCCCGAACCGCCGAATGCGTTCTCGATGGTGACGCCCTTGGCGATCGACACGTTGCCGACCAGGCCGCCAACATCGGAGAACGAGGTGGCAGTGAGGTTGATCTTCTGGTTTTGAGTGAAGCCAGAGAAGTCCAGGGTGTCGTTGCCGCCACCGTCCCACACCGAGAACACCAGCTTGTCGGCGTTGGATGTGGCGCTGAGGAAATCACGCCCGGTGTTGGAGTTGAACCCGTAGGTGGTGTCGCCGGCGCGGGTGTTGAGGTTGGCACCGTAGAGCTTCTGGATCGCGGCGATGTCGTCGATCAGCGGGCCGGAAGCGTAAGCCTCGACGCCACCTTTGCTGAAGTTCTGGTTGGTGTTGCTCTCGCTCCAGTAACTCATGAGGCTATAGCCACGCGTGTCCTGTCCATAGGTCGCGTCGTTATAGGTCGGGTTGCCGTTCCCGGCGTTGTAGTCGCCAGGGTGAGCCAGGCCCAGGGTGTGGCCGATTTCGTGGGTCAGGGTCTGCCGACCATAGTTGTTCAGGTCCGGAGTCTTGTTCGGCGTGTAGCTGTTGTTGGTCAGGTACCACGAGGTGCCATCGTAGCCCGCACCGGTGCCGGGCAGGTAAGCGAAGGCCGCGGCGCCGTCCTGGCCGCTGCTGTAGTTGCCGAAGGTCATGTGACCGTCACCGCCGGAAGCCTTTTCGGTAAAGGTCACGTTGGCGACATCCGACCAGGATTGCATGGCCAGTGCGGCCTGTGCTTTCTGCTGGGCGTTGAACTGGCTGAACCCTGAGATGCCATGTTTGTTCATGGTGCTCTGGGTAGCCGAGGTGAGGAAGGTGTAGGTCAGATCGATCTTGCCGTTGCCATCAAAGTCCCGATACGCGGCGCCATCCCGCAGCAGCTGGGTCGCTGCCTGGTCCACGGTGTAGGACGGTTTGCCATTGACTGTGAGGTTACCGCCACGGTCATACAAATGGCTGAAGCTATCGATTTGCGAGTAAGCAGTGCTGGCTTGCGCGGCAGATACAATAGCTTTGTCTTTTACTTTTGACATAAACGTACTTCCTTGTTTGCAAGTGCATCAGTCTTTGTTCGATAGGAACCTCGCGGGCGAGGATAGTCCTATCACTCACCTCTTTTGAAGGCGTAAGAAAACTGACACAACTTGAAATCTTTCGTCTACATCTATTTCCACAGCAAAAATGTGACACAGGTTCAACTTGAGGAAGTCCCACGCAGTGTTTACTGGGAACGCTTGCTTTTACCCGCCGAATTCGAGCGCCGCATTATTTAAATATTAAATAGCAGTAAAGCCGCTCCAAGTTGAGCGGCGCACTTGAGTAATGGATCCAATATATTGTCACGGTGTCATTAGCGGCATTAAATAGCCACTACTTGCACTATTAAAGTGCAGTGTCCCCTATTGCCGGGGCACACTCCAGCCACACTTGTGCAATGCTGCCAAGAGGGTCTCGCCGGCCAGGCTAGGCACCTGGACACCCGCCTGTGTGGTCATGTCTTCCCCTGCCAGCATCGCGTTGATGATTGCTTCTTCCACTGCCTCCGCCGTCGCGCTGAACAGTGGAGAAATATGATCGTTATTGACCATATGCAACGCGGTACGCAGCGGCAGGTCCTTGCGCCCGTAGTCCGCCTGCGGCAAATCCTGATTACCGGTGGCAAAGGCCAGAAACAAGTCACCGCTGGAATCCTCGGTGCCGCCACCGGTGCGTGCGATACCGATGGACGCCCGCTGCGCCAGGCGTTGGCACTGATGGGGCAGCAACGGCGCGTCGGTGGCGATAACCACCACGATGGACCCCATGCCGGGCGTGCCCTGCTCGGCAAAGGGCGAAGTGATGTCCATCAAATGTCGGCCCACCGGGTAGCCATCGACCCGCAGCTCCTGGCGCTTGCCATGGTTGGCCTGCACCAATACGCCGACGGTCCAGCCGCCCTGCTCCGCCGACAAGCGCCGGGATGCGCTGCCGATGCCGCCCTTGAACTCATGGCAGATCATCCCGGTGCCGCCGCCCACGGCGCCTTCCTGCACCGGGCCGGTTTCGGCATGGTCGAGTGCCTGGCGCACATGCTCAGGTTGCACATGCTGGCCCCAGATATCGTTGAGCAGGCCGTCATAGGTTTCCATGACCACCGGCATGCACCAGTACACCGCGGGGTCTTGCAGGCGTTCGCGCTCCAGGGCGATCAAGGTGTCACGCACGATCCCGACGCTGTGGGTGTTGGTGATGGCCATCGGCGTGGTCAACAATCCGGCCTCGTTGATCCACTCAAGGCCGGTGGCATCACCATTGCCGTTCAGCACGTGGTACCCGGCAAAACAGGGTTGATGCCGGGCCTCACCGGCGCGTGGCTGGACCACCGTCACGCCGGTACGCACCTGCTTGCCGTCGACACGCGTCTTGAGCGTGGTGTGGCCGACGCGAACCCCGGGAACATCGGTGATGGCATTCAATTCGCCAGGCGTGCCCAGCCCCAGCGTGATACCCAATTGACGTGCGCGCATACCCACTCCTTACAATTTCTGAAAGACCGGACTCGACCGGCCACTGATGCAATACAAAATCACCGACAGCGCCAGCAAGCCGATAATGACCATGATGTCGCGCATCGACGCCTCAAGGATCAAGGTCACTAACAGATACCCCGCGCCGAGCACCGCCAGCACGGCCGGCAACGGCCACAATGGCATGCGATAGGGATGTTCGCGATCACGCAGCAGCACCCGGCTCATCAGCGCGCTCAGCGCCACCACCAGGTACACCAGCATGATCAGCAACACGCTGAACGACGTCAGATCCGCCAGGTTCGAGCTGAAACTCAACAGCGCCGAAGGAATCGCCAGGAACAACGTAGCCAGCCACGGCGAATCCCAGCGCGGATGAATCCGCGTGAACAGCTTGTTGATACTCGGCGTCCACAGTGCATCGCGTCCGCTGCTGAACACCACCCGGCCGATCTGGATGACAATGGCCACAATTGCGTTGAACACCGACAGGAAAATCCCGGCACTGACCAACCGCGACAGGGTTTCATTACCGTGACTGGTCAACAGATAGCCAATGGGGTCGGGGCTGCTGATCATCTCACTCAGGGACGGCGCGCCGATCAAGAGTGCGGTGATTGGCACAAGTTCGATCACCACCACCAACCCCAGGGACCACAGCACCGCCTTGTGTACCCCCTTGCCGCCGCATTTCATGTCTTCGGCCAGCAACACCGCCGGGCCGTAGCCATTGAATGAGAACAGGCCAATACCGACGGCACCGATCACCAGGGCCCAGGGCGCGAGGTGCAACACGCCGTTTTCGACGATCTGCGGCTGGAACAATACGCTGGCCGGCTGCACCGGGTTGCCGAAGCCGATCACCACAATCACCAGCAACGCTGCCACTTCCAACAGCAGGCAGGTGCCGGTAATCCAGGCATTGAGCTTGATATTGAGAATGCCCAGGGCGTAGCTGCACACCACGATCACCAGGGCGACAGTTTGGGAGTCGAAGTTCGTGCCCAAGGCATTATTCAGATAAGTCGCCGCACCAGTCGCCAATACCGGCGGGATAAACAGCAACATCACCAGCACTGTCAGGAACGTGGCGTAGCCGGCCATGCCACCAAACACGCGCTTGGCATACACATACTCGCCACCGGCACTGTTATGGGCGCGTCCGAGTTCGGCGTAACAGAAGGCGAACATCAACGCCAGCAGCCCGGCCATCACAAACGCCAGGAACACACCGCTGCCCGCTTGCTGAATGGCGAACGGGGCGATCACAAATACGGAACTGGCCGGCGTCACCGCAGAAACGGTGATAGCCACTACATCAAAGACGCTCAAGGTGGGCTTGAGCACGCCATCGGGCGTGGGGGTAGCGCTCATATCGTTATCCTCTGTCGTTGTTTTTGGTGTGAGGCAGAAACGAAAAATGATGTGTGTGTGCGGGATATGCTTCCCGTTGAATAGTGACGACGTTATCGGCTGGCGGGCCGGTAGGCCAATTCCCCTATTGGCGTACTCCCCTTGACGGTACCGGCTAAAAGCCGAACCCTTGGCCGATCTTTTGAGAGGAGCCAGTGATATGAGCCTGTTCCGGGAAATCGGCATGCACGCGGGATTGGGGCGCACCCTGTCACAAATCGGCACCGAACGGTTCTGGAAACAATTGGTGCTGTTATTGCACCAATGCCTGCCCTTCGATAACGCCCTGGCGATTTTCTACCCGCTGGACGGCCCGCCCCAGGCCCTTGAGGAGTACGACGCCCAGCCCAGCAGCAAACCGGCGTCGATGCTGGTGTACCTCAACGGTCTGTACCTGCTCGACCCGTTCTACCAGGCGTGCCGCGAGAACTATGCCAGCGGCGTGTACCGCCTGGAGGAAGTGGCGCCGGACCATTTTCGCCAGAGTGAGTACTTCCTCAACTACTTCCACGACAACGTGCTGGAAGACGAAGTGCAGTTGATCCTGCAATTGCCCGGCACGGGCACGCTTTCACTGTCCCTGGGTATGCAGCGACGCTTCAGCTTTGAGGAAACCGGGCTGTTGACCACACTGGCTGCTTGGGTGCTGCCATTGATGCAGCAGCACTGGCAGCAAAGCACTCAGCGAGCACCGGCAATAGACAGTCAGATTCGGGACGCGCTGAGTCATTTCGGCAGTGGTGTACTGTCGGACCGCGAGCTGGAAATCGCTCGCCTGGTGTTGCGGGGTTTTTCCTCCAAGGCCATGGCCGAACGCCTCAATATCTCGCCGGACACGGTCAAAGTGCACCGCAGGCACCTTTACGCCAAGCTCGATATCTCGTCACAGCCCGAGTTGTTTTCACTGTTTATCCAGTCGCTGGGGCATGACCTGGAGAACCCGTAGGCTTAATCCGAATGGAAGAAATTAATATGCTGCGGCAACAGATTTACACCATCAACGCGTACGGAAAAGTTCGGCCCTTCGGCATTGACTTTGATAGTCAATGTACTCACGCCGAACGCGTGGCTCAGTTGCACATCGCCCACCTCCACAGGCGGGCCTGGTTGAATATTGATTGCCGATATAGCGTGGTCCTTTAACATCAGGGACACATCGATCTCATCTTCTTTCGGATTGAAATTCAGGATCGTGTCCGGATCATCGCTGAGGGAGTCGGTGCTTTTTTCATATTTGAATGTATTGGCACCCTGACGCCCCACCAGTTGGTCGCCGCCTGCCCCGCCGACCAGCACTGAAGGCTCGCCGCGCCTGGCCTCCAGCCGTTCGCGCTGGTCTGTGCCACGTAACTCGGACTGGGTCCATGTACCGCCGATTGGAAGGCTTTCTATGGAAGACATATAAGTCACCTGTTGATAATCAGTTATGTGAGAGTGTTACGTGTTGCGGCCGAAATCTCTCACAGTGACACCCCTTCTTTCCATTCGGAATAGTTGACAGAAAATGTCTTAATCATGACGCCATTATTTATTTAACCAGTGGCCGGTTAATCATCTGAAAAGTGTCAATTACGTCCGGTGCGATATAAACCGACGTTGCACAACTTGATAGCAGCCAACGTAACCACGATGCGAAGCGAGCCGCTCTTGATCTTGACCTTGATCTGCTTTTGATCTTGATCTTAAGCGCCCCGTTAAACCACGCTGGCCGGAATTCGACAGGGATTTGGGGGGTAAACCGGCAGGGATGCCGGTTTAGCCGCCCCGCGCCATGGATGGCGCGTGGCGGCGGCCCCCCAAATCCATCGCGGATTACGGGCACACCGAGCCTAAGCGAGGTGCCGAGTGGTGGGGCAAGAGCGCTTTGGTTACTTTCGCGCTTTTCGAAAGTGACCCGCTGTAAAAGCGGAACCAATAGTGGCCGTTACCCAAACAACGGATATGTACTCGGCTGATCCAGCACCCTGGTCGGCCCTGAGGCCGCCATCGGGAGCAAGTCGAATCCTGCGCCAGCACAGCGAACAAAATGCTTGAGATTGCCTAAATCTACCCGCCCCCCACAATGGCCAGACGACCATTCGGAATAATGGCCTTTTGCCTAATCTGCTGTAGGACATGATCCACATCAAAATCAGGTAAAAGAACCGCCGAACGGGGCCGAAAAACTCACCTTGTACTTGCGAACGAATGCTATTTTTGAGTTCTTCGCCGTCTTGACCAACGAAGGTCCTGACCCCTGCCGCGAGCTAAAGGAAGCGCTCAATGAACAAGGTGGGCAATATGAACAAAGTGACTTTTCCCAATGCATGCCAGTTGATGCGCTGGCATTTTCATCCGATGGGCTTCGAGGGGAGTATGGATGCCCCCGGCAGCATGATCGCCCGCCTGTTCGACCGCGCCAGCGGTGAAACATTGATCGCCATCGCCGGCATACCTTGCGCCACAGTGATGAACGCCGCTGATGTGGAGCGCATTATCGAGGCCGTGGAGGATGAGCTGGAGTGTTTTGTGCCGCCGTTGTCGTTGCGGGCCTGAATAGTATTTGTCAGCCGCTGATTACCTGATGCGGGAGCGGACAAGCCCCTCCCGCATTTTGCTGTGTGTCAGCTGAAGGTTCAGCGCTGATCGTCGAAAAACGCTTTCTTGCCATCCACCCGCTCGGATGCCCTGGGCACATTCACACCCTGGCCCTCCGACTTTTCCACATACCAGTAGCAGTGGCTGACCGCTCGGGTAATACCGACGTAGGCCAGTCGTAGTATTTCGTCCTTTTGCGCATTGTCGTACGGCTCGCTGTCACCTTCCTTGCCCAAGCCCGCCATGCGGTAGACCTGGTTTTTGTAGGGCGAGCTGGTGAGATGCTGGCAGTCCCCAAGCAGAAATACTGCATCGGCCTGCAGGCCCTTGGCGCTGTGGTAAGTGAGCTGTTTCAGACGGCGCTCGTGGACCGGCAAGCTAGAATCCACATTAACAACAGACTGAATATGCTCTTGAATCAGCAACTTATCGCTGCTTTTTCGATAAAGCATCAAAACCGTATCCCCGCGTTGATAATGCTCCAGCAACCGCCGACCGAGCGCCGCGTCGTCGCGCTCCAGCACGGTGACCGGCACCAATGCCTTGGACTCGCCACTGGCCTTGGCCTTCTTGCCGGGGATAGCCGGTGCGGTGCGCACGATATGCTCGGCCGCGTCGATGATGTGTTGGTGGCTGCGGTAGTTCTCGCCCAGCATCACGCGAGTGGTGCTCGGTGCGACAAATTCCTGGTTGAATTCCATGAAGTACTTGGGCGAACTGCCGCGCCAGCCATAAATCGACTGCCAGTCATCGCCGACACACAGCAAGGATGAGCGTTGCGCCCCACGCCCGACGTGCATGGCCGGGCCGCGACTGCGGATTTCCCGCAGCGTGGCACGGATCCACGAGACGATCTGCGGCGATACATCCTGGAATTCGTCGATCATCAGGTGTGACATCGGCCGCAGCAAGGGATCACTGAGCAGCTTGAGGTTCTCCGGGGTATTTTCGCCAAACAGGGAAAACATTCGGTTGTAGGTCATGATCGGCGGTGATTGATCGAGCAGGTGGTCTTCCAGGGCCTTCCAGAAAATGCTCAAGGCCTCGAAGAACAACCGATCCGGGTCATCCTTGGCGAAGCTCATCTGGCCCACGGCCGTCGGTACGTCCAGCCCGAGGTTCTCGATAAACCCGGCCGCCATGACAAAACTGTCCAGCAGCGGCGCCGAGGCGAGTTCACCCTTGACCTTGTAATCAAAGCCAGGCCCTGCCGTGGCCTCGCCGGCCAGACTGCTTAAAAGGCGCTTGGATGACTCGTAGTTATCCAGCCATATCAATGGCTTATTGCAGAAAGCTTGAAACAGGGTGCGCTTTACCGCCCACTCTGCGCGCACCGATAATTTTGAGTTTGGGCGGCTGATCCCGGCGTTTTCCCGCGCATCGAAACCCAATACGACCCAGGCATCCAACTTCGGGATATAGCCGTGACAATGAAACTTGGCACCGTTGATTTCAAAAGTCTGACGGCTGGGTTCGATGCCTTTGATCGGCCAGGCGCCCGCGCGGAACCACAGGTCCTCGATCACGTCGCAGAGTTCTTCATCACGTTTGGCCGCCAACTCGGTCACGGCCATGCGCTTTTGCACGTCCGGATGATCGCGTTCCAGCTCCTTGAGCTGCAGGCCCTGGCGAGCCAGCGGCGCAATCAACTCGCGAAAACGCGCATGATGCCCCTGCAAACGGTGATAACAGGTGTTCATATGCTGGCGCTGGGCATCACTGATACGTAGATCGAAGGCATTGCTATCGGCGTCTTCAAAGCCGCCACTGAGGTTTTCGAAGGCTTGCAGCCGTTCAAAACCCGGCAGGCTGCGCACCATCGGCAGGATGCGCGAGTGAAACGTACGCACCACCGCCTGGGCTTGTTTCAGGTCAAGGGGTTGGCCCCACAGGCTCAGAATCTCCATGAGCTTGTTGATGAAGTCCTTGCGCGACTCGCGGGTGAACGTCACCACGGTCATCGAACTCAACTCAAAACCCAGGTAATGGGTGAGCAACAGGATACGCAACACCAGGGAGGTCGATTTACCTGCGCCGGCGCCCGCAATCACCGAGGTCGAGGGCGTGTCGCTGAAGATCATCTTCCACTGCGCTGTGCTCGGCTGCGCGTGGGCTGACAGCAGGCGCGCCACATCCGCCTTCATGCGCTTCTTCACATCGGCGGTGAGCGGCAATCGCCAATCGTCGAACAGGCTGTCATCCACACCGGGCGCTCGGTGCTCATCAGGGCGAAAGTCGCGAATCAACAGGACTTGCCGGCCCTCTTCAAGACCATCGGCCTTACCCTCGCGATACCCATATTCCACACCGGCTTCATGCCCATTGCGAAAACCGTCGGCCTGGCCATGCAGCCAGGAAAACCGGTGCTGCGCGCGCAAACGGGTGAGGCCATGGCCGAACAGGCGAGCGGCCAGCCGCTTCAATAACGGCATTTCAGCCAAGGGGCGCAGTTCAGGGGGCAGATCAGGCTTTTGTTGCGGCACGCGGACTCCTGCGATGAGCTTGGCTTTGACAAGGCCGCCATGGTCGCCGGAATCGACGCTCAGTTCCAGCCAATTGCTTTACGGTCATGTAGTTAGGCGATGAAGTGAAAGTTGAAACAGGTTTAAATGATCGAATTGATGGATAGGAATCAGGCATTTTTTACGCTTTTTATCGATCATGCGCTGCTGGATGATGGGCTCATTCACAGGAGACGATCATGCTTGAACTTCGACCTTTCAACACCCTCGGCGGCGCCCATCATGGCTGGCTCGACGCCCATCACCACTTTTCATTCGCCGAATACCACGACCCCGAGCGTATGCACTGGGGCAATTTGCGGGTATGGAACGACGACATCATCGCGCCTGGCAGCGGTTTCCCCCAGCACCCGCACCGAGACATGGAAATCATCACCTACGTACGCGAAGGCGCAATCAGCCATGCCGATAACCTGGGCAACAAAGGCCGCACCGAGGCGGGCGATGTACAGGTGATGAGCGCTGGTACCGGGATCGCCCACAGCGAGTACAACCTGGAGGCCACCCCGACCAAGATCTTCCAGATCTGGATCATCCCGAATGAGGCCGGCTTGCCACCGTCCTGGGGTGCCAAGCCGTTTCCGCAAGGTAATCGTGAAGGCTTTGTGACGCTGGCCAGCGGCAAGGCTGGCGACAGTGAAAGCCTGCGCATTCGTGCCGATGCACGCTTGGTGGCGGCGAACCTGAAAGCTGGGGAAAGCGCCGAATACCGGCTGGACAACGGACGCCGGGCGTACCTGGTGCCGGCAACCGGCGTAATTGAAGTCAATGGTTTGCGCGCACAGGCGCGAGACGGCGTGGCCGTTGAGGATGAGCAAGTGTTGCGGGTGACGGCGATCGAGGACAGCGAGATCGTGCTGGTCGACCTGGCCTGATCTTGCATCATGCTGCTATCTAATGTGGGAGGGAGTTTGCTCCCGATGAGGTTATGCCAGTCAACACATCTGTGACTGACCCACCGCTATCGGGGGCAAGCCCCCTCCTACACCGTTACTGGGAAATTGCGCCGTCCACCAGCACCTGCGCCTCTTCCACCAGCTGCTTGAGGTGTTCTTCGCCGATAAAACTCTCGGCGTAGATCTTGTAGATGTCCTCGGTACCCGATGGCCGCGCAGCAAACCAGCCGTTTTCCGTCATGACCTTCAAGCCGCCAATCGCCTGGTTATTGCCCGGGGCATGGCTGAGGATCTGCTGGATGCTCTCGCCGGCCAATTGGGTGGACGTCACCTGCTCCGGCGACAGCTTGCCCAGCAGGGCTTTCTGCGCCGGGGTCGCCTTGGCATCCACGCGAATGGCAAACGGTTCGCCGAGTGCATCGGTCAGGCCGCGGTAGATCTGGCTGGGATCCTGGCCCTTGCGCGAGGTCATTTCCGCTGCGAGCAAGGCCGGGATCAGGCCGTCCTTGTCAGTGCTCCAGACCGTGCCGTCCTTGCGCAGGAACGAAGCACCAGCGCTTTCTTCGCCGCCAAAACCCAACGAGCCTTCGAACAAGCCATCGGCAAACCATTTGAAGCCCACCGGCACTTCATACAGGCGCCGGCCGATACGTGCAGCCACGCGATCGATCAGGCCACTGCTGACCACGGTTTTGCCCACCGCCGCGTCGGCTCCCCAGTCCGGACGGTTCTGGAACAGGTAATCGATGGACACCGCCAGGTAGTTGTTCGGCGCCAACAGGCCGCCGGAGGGCGTGACGATACCGTGACGGTCATGATCCGGGTCACAGGCAAACGCCACGTCAAAACGTTCCTTGAGACCAATGAGGCTCTGCATGGCGTAGCTGGAGGATGGGTCCATGCGGATCTGTCCATCCCAGTCCACGCTCATGAAGCGGAAGGTGGAATCCACTTCGGTGTTCACCACCTCCAGGTTCAGGCGGTAGTGCTCGGCAATCGCCGACCAGTAGCGCACCCCCGCCCCGCCCAATGGATCAACGCCCAGGCGCAGATCAGCGCTACGGATCGCGTCCATATCGATCACATTGATCAGGTCGGCCACATAGCTGTTGAGGTAGTCATGGCGATGAGTGGTGTCCGCCTTGAGCGCCTGGGCATGGGTGATGCGCTTGACCCCAGCAAGCTTGTTGGCTAGCAGTTCATTGGCTTTGGCTTCAATCCACTTGGTGACGTGGGTATCGGCCGGGCCGCCATTGGGCGGGTTGTACTTGTAGCCGCCACTCTGCGGCGGATTGTGCGACGGGGTGATCACAATGCCGTCCGCCAGGCCGCTGGTGCGGCCGCGGTTGTAGCAAATGATGGCGTGGGAAATCGCCGGGGTCGGTGTGTACTCATCGCCCTCAGCCAGCATGACGTGCACGCCATTGGCAGCGAGCACCTCCAGGGCACTGGCACCGGCCGGCGTGGACAATGCATGGGTATCCAGGCCAACAAATAAAGGCCCTGTGATGCCTTGGGCTTCACGGTACAGGCAGATCGCCTGGCTGATCGCCAGCACATGCCACTCATTGAAGCTCAGCTCGAACGAACTGCCTCGGTGCCCGGAGGTACCAAAGGCTACACGCTGGGTAGAGATTGCTGCATCAGGCTGGCCGGTGTAATAGGCCGTGACCAGTCGCGGGATATCCACCAGCAACTGAGCCGGTGCCGGTTTGCCCGCAAAAGGACTGATAGTCATGCATAAACCTCGGAAAATAAGGATTCGGAAAAAATGACAGTTTACTCAGAGTTGGACTACTGAGCGATGTTATCGATCCCACAATTCGGAGAGAAGTTTCACACATTAATCGGTCTGTGCCTGGAGCAGCGCCTGAGCCAGCGCATTCAGGACAATATCCAGATTGGGGTGGCCGCTGAACGTATGACTCAAGCGCATATGCTGGTGATGCAAGCCTAAGAGGCTGAACAACTCCCCCGGCGCAATCACGACCTGCTGGGCGAGCATGCGCTGGAACACCAGACGCATATCCACCGGCGCCACCGACTGCAACCAGAAACTTGCCCCGGCGATAGGCATTCGATAACTCACACGCCCTTGCATATGCACATCCAACCGATGGCTCATGGCTTGCGCCTGTTCCTGGAGGCGCTGGCATAACGTCTGCAGGTGCTGATCCAACCGCCCGCTCTCATATAGCCGAGCAATGGCGCGTTGCCGAATGGATGAAAGTCGAAATGAGCGCAGCAAAAACTGGCGCTGCAACTCACTGCCCATTTGCTGCGTCAGTAGGTACCCAAACGGCGCTTCTGGCCCCAACACCTTTTCGAACGAAGAAAACACAATCAGCCGCTGCGGGTTGACCAGGTTGCGCAAAGCCGTCTGCGACGACACGAAGCTCAGCTCACCAAATGTGTCGTTCTCCAGCAACCAACAGGCGTGCCGCTCCAGCAAATGCGCTACTTGCAGCCGTTCGGGTAGCGTCAGCGCATTACCCGAGGGCATGCTGACCACGGAGGACAGCAGCACAAGGTGTACCGGTTCGTGCTTGAGCAGGTGCTCGAACGTGGCCAAGTCGAAGCTGCCATCGGCGTGCCAGGGCAGTTCGATAACCCGCACGCCAGCGCTCTGTAACAGGCGCAAGACCAGGTAATCGCAGGGCGATTCAGCCAGCACCACCGTGCCCTCGAGGCCAAGCGTGTCGATCAGGATTTGCAGTACGCCCTGAAGATCGGCGCCGATATACACCTCGTCGGCCTGCCAGCAATGGCTAGGCGACGAGGTATAACGGGCCGCCAATGCCGCCCGTAATTCCCATACGCCACAAGGTTGCGACGGTTGCAGGTGGTGTGGGTACCTGCGCACCAGCTGGCGCTCCAGCGCAAGCAAAGCGCCATCCAGTGACCCCAACAACGCCGGCTCATCACCACTGAGCACAACCATGGTCGGGCGTCGCGCCGCCGCATACAGCCGC
>NZ_SPKQ01000045.1:0-42101 GCF_023127895.1 Pseudomonas sp. NCIMB 10586 | reverse complement strand
GGGGGGCCGCCCCCCGCCATGACCGGCGGGTTTGTCGCCACAGGCCAGGCGAAATAGCCAGACTTGGCCACCGAGTAGACCCGCCCTTCCTTTTCCAGCAAAGAGTAAGCGTACTGAATCGTCGAGATCGACACGTTCATCCGTGTCGACAACTGACGCAACGACGGCAACTTGACCGGCGTTTCCAGGCTGACTTCGTTGATCAGGTTGATCATGTAGCGGTACACCGCCTGATAGGCAAAGTCTGCCTGCCGCTCTCCCCTCAGGTTCATCGCCGCTCACCGGCATCTATACGCCAATGCACGGTGCTAGCGCCCCGACACTTGGGCGATCCGGGCCTCGGGCCGGCTAAACAGTTGTTTGTGGATGCGAGAGCCGTGCGCAGCCGGCAATGTTCGCTTGCGATACAAATGCTGCAATAAGGCCAGCGGCAAACCACTGGTGTCTACCAGCCACTGATGCAACATGTCCGCAGCAGGCTTGCCCTGCAGCGCCTTGTGCAGTTCGGGCAGTGCCACCAACATGCCGGGATGGCATTGACGCAAGAAGCCCTCCAGCCGTTCGCCATGCTGAACGAAAGGCGCGAACAGCAGGCAAGTCAACTGACTTTCGTCCAGACCAAAAAACGCCTGGGCGTAGGTGGTCGACAATACCCGCCCATCCGGGCTGGACGCCTCGGTGATCAACTCAATGGGAACGCGTCTGCGCAGCATGTAGTCTGCCGCGTGACGAACAAAACCTTCGACACCGTGCTCATAGGAGAGCTCACGCAGGCATTGGGCCTGCAAGCCATACATATGAGCCATGAGCAACGGGTTTGGATAGGCTGGGTGGCTGAACTGGAACTCGAACGGGTCGCGCTTGTGAGCCAGAAACTCTGCAAGCAGCGGCGCGCGCGCGACGTCGACATCGTCGAGCAGGTCGGCAATACCGATGTAGGCCAAATGCCGGTGCCCGCCCCGGCCTGGGTTCTCGGTGCCCGCGTAGTGCTCGCCATAGAGGTCGCGGTAGCAGCCGACGCTCCATTCTTCCATGCGTGCAAACAACCCGTTGAGCGATGTCGGCTTGCCGGACGCGAACGCGAGACCGGTTGCCAGGGCATTTTTCTTCAGCCACGCGATGTATTGGCTTTGCTTGCGCACCGAATCGCCGCTGACCACTGCGTGCACACCGCCGTTCCAGGTAGCAACCCGCTGATAGAAATCGCCAAGGGCCAGATACGTGTCGTTGCGCAGGATGGCGCGAATGTCCCCGGACGTCAGGTGCCCTATCATCAGCATATTGCGCTGGCTGACTTCACGCCCGGCACTGGACGCCGGGCGCTGATGATTAAAGGGCAGTACTTCATGGTTTTCGACCATCAGCAGTTCAACCCGAGAATCATCATGGAAGAACAACGCGCCATAGCCCTGATGCAGTGAATCAAGCGTTGCCTGAGTCATACCCGGATGCCGCAACGTTGCCACGCGCAGATGAAAAGTCTTGGGTGCACGCCCGGCGATGCTCAGTTGCGCCGCACGCAACAGCGCCAGGGTGTAACTGCTGACCTCACCCCCGCCGTGAGCAATCAGCACTTTGTAGTTGCCTACTTGTTCCATGCCACCGGCCGCTACCACAATTCGCTGGATCAACAGTTGCAGTGCGGTACGTTCGTCACGGGTAAAGTGCCCGACCAACCGTTGCAGAACTTGCTGGTAAACATAGTTCATGGCTTGCTCATGAATAGCGCTCATCGTTCTACTACCTGAATTGAAATATTAGCTTCAAGCAATTATCAATTGTCATTGCTCGACCCATTACATCTATAAGTTTGTCGTCAGTTGCATCGTGCGAGGTTGATTCAACATTAGCACCCTGCAACAAAATCGCAGGACCGCTCACCGGAGCAGTCAATGGCGCCACCGATGCTGAGTCGTGGGCGTGCACGGCTTCCAGCGCGGCTGGCCGCATGTCTTAGGAATATTCCGACAACGCCCTACACCACTTTAACTAAGCAACTAAGGAAACGTCCGACGCATATTAGTTACCCCCTCATTGTTGGCTCAGGTAAAGCGACTGCGTATTTGTTTTGCACTTTCGAGAAGGCGACCCGTGCATCGCTAGTTTCAGAGGTGCGAGACGTTAATGTCAGGTATTCAATCATTGCTCAATCCTTGAGATGACAGCGAAGACACAATTATCGGCACTCAAATAATGATTAACAGATACAGAACAACGCCTGAAAGCAGTTCAGATGGGCAGGCGACCGAACTTTTTTGGCGCGCACGCAACAGCGCCGCGCTGGAATTCAGGGCGGCGTAAGGAAAAAAGGTATTGTTTGCAGGGCGCAACACCCTCGCGGCGGCTCAACCCCGATGCGGGTTAAGCCCTGTCAAATGGCGCATTTGCCTCATAGGCTCAGACGCCAACGTATTCATTTACGAATACTCCTACAGCTCAAACAGCTTCAACCTGCAACGCCACACGCTCGCGACACGGGCATTCGTCCATGTATCGATGTGCTTCGACGAACTTACCGAACGGAAACACCGTGGTTTTCAGTGGGACCAGCACCCGGTCGGCCGTCAGTTGGTTGATCTCACGCAAGGCGCGCTGCACTGCCACCTGGTCCTGGATGATGCCCAGTTCCGGCTTGCCCGTGAAGTTGCCGATACAGTGCACGAAGAACTGAATGTTCTTCTGGAACGCCGCACAGGCCGGGAACGGCGTCTGGTTGCCGCCTTGCAGGCCATACAGCACCAAGCTGCCACGCGGTGCCAGCACATCACCGAGCAGCGACATCTGCGGGCCACCCAGGCCATCGAATACCACGTCCACGCCACGGTTATCGGTGAACTTGTTGATCTGCATGAGCAGGTCTTGTTCTTCGGTGACGATGACTTTTTCTGCCCCAAGGGACAGCAGGTATTCGCGCTCGGCACTGTCTTTGGTAGCGGCGATCACCCGCACACCCAAGGCCTTGCCCAGCTGTACAAACGATGGGCCGGAACAATGGCTGGCATCGGTCACCAAGGCAAACTGCCCCGGTTTGACCCGCGCCAGATCCATGTAGGCAAAGTAGGCAATCAGCAACGGCGTGTAGTGCACGCTGGCTTCAATCGGGCTCAAGACATCCGGGTAACGGGTCAGGGCCGAACGGGGCAGGACGATCTGCTCGCCGTACACCGGGTAATCATTGGGGCTCTCTGCCGGAAAACTGGCCACCTTATCGCCCACTGCCAAGTCATCCACGCCGTCACCGAGGGCGACAACAACGCCGGCCATTTCATGACCAAGGCCCGAAGGCAGGCGCGCATGGGAAGACGCCAGGTTCTGGCGCCACAGAATGTCGTACCAACTGATGCCAATTGCCTCGACACGCACCTGCACTTCGCCCGGTGCGGGCTGCGCGGCTGCATGCTCTTCGCATTTGAGCACCTCGGCCGGACCAAACTTGTGAAAACGGATCGTGCGGGACATCGCAAACCTCGTCAAAGTAACCTCTAATGCCATGAACTTTATCTGGGCTTTCCAGGTAAGACCACCGGTCGCCATTAATAGTCGACATGTCTGTCATTGATTCCGCGAAGGAGGAGCAGACCTCAACTATCGTAGGAAAAATCAATTAGCCGGTGCAGAGTACCAGCCTTTCCCCGTAAGATTCATGCCGGTCATGCTTCTGAATAGGACCTTATGGGTTCCTGTGTGACCGCTCACATCAAGTTTGCAGACTCTTCCAGGACACAAGATGAACCGTAACGACCTGCGTCGTGTCGACCTTAACCTCTTGATCGTATTCGAAACCTTGATGCATGAGCGCAGTGTGACCCGCGCGGCCGAGAAATTGTTCCTCGGCCAGCCGGCCATCAGCGCGGCCTTGTCGCGCCTGCGTGGGCTGTTCGATGACCCGCTGTTCGTGCGCACCGGGCGCAGCATGGAACCCTCGGCCCGCGCCGTAGAAATCTTCGCCCTGCTCTCCCCGGCCCTGGACTCGATTTCCACCGCCGTCAGCCGCGCCGCCGAATTCGACCCGGCCACCAGCACCGCCGTGTTCCGTATCGGCCTGTCCGATGACGTGGAATTTGCCCTGCTTCCGCAATTGCTCAAACGCCTGCGTTCCGAAGCCCCCGGCATTGTGCTGGTGGTACGCCGCGTCAATTACATCCTGATGCCCAGTCTGCTCGCCTCCGGTGAAATCTCCATCGGCGTCAGTTACACCGCCGACCTGCCGGCCAATGCCAAGCGCAAGGTACTGCGGCGCAGCCTGCCAAAACTGCTGCGCGCCGACAGCGTGCCCGGCTCGCTGAGCCTGGACGACTTCTGCTCACGCCCCCATGCATTGGTGTCATTCGCCGGCGACCTGAGCGGGTTTATTGATGAAGAGCTGGAGAAACTCGACCGCAAACGCCACGTAGTACTGGCCGTGCCGCAGTTCAACGGGCTGGGCACGTTGCTGGCGGGTACCGACATTCTGGCCACCGTGCCGGATTATGCGGCTGAAGCGTTGACCGCGGCGGGAGGGTTGCGCGCCGAAGACCCGCCGCTGCCCGTGCGCTCGTTTGAGCTGCATATGGCATGGCGGGGGTCGCAGGATAATGATCCGGGGGAGCGGTGGTTGAGGTCGCGGATTCAGATGTTTTTCGGCGACCCGGATAGCCTCTAGCAAGCGTCGGCTAGATATGCATTCGCTGTGCAACGAAAAGACAGCGACCCAGCGCCACGCTTGAATCCAGACCTGTGCAGGCCTACCCTGCACGCGTCGAACAATCACCCAACACGTCAAGGAAGACTTCAAATGTGGGATGGCAGCGTTACCTTTGGCGACTCGTGGGCCGGCTACATTGGCCGTGCGGATCAAAACACTGCTCACTCCCATGTCGCCATCCAACTGTGCATCGGCGTAGGTCATCCCGCCACCCTTGAGTTGCCCGGAAGGGTGCTGCGTGCGGCAGGTGTGATCATCGGTCCCAACGTCGAACACCGTGCCGTGGCGGAGAGTCATCCGGTAGCGTTTTTATATGTCAGCCCGGACACGGCGTTGGGCCGTGCACTCAATGCGTTGCTCCAGGACGATGGCATCGCCCTGGCCAGTGATGAACTGCTGACGTGCTTTCGCCGTAGTACATCCCTGTCGCACTTTGTCGATGCCCTCTCGCGTTTGCTGGCAATTACCGCGCCGATCGACCATAGGCTCCACAAAGCCCTGAATATTTTGCGCCTGGACCGCGACGGCCCAGGTTGCGTCAGTCGCGCTGCCCAGGCGGTGGGGTTGTCCAGCCCCCGGTTGCGCTGCGTCGCCACCCACCAGATGGGGGTTTCCCTCTCCCAGTGGATCATCTGGAACAAATTGGAACGGGCCTCCAAATCCCTGGCCGGCGGTTCGACGTTATCGGACGCGGCCGCCGACGGCGGTTTCTCCGACCAGGCGCATCTGGCTCGCATGATGCGCCGCATGATTGGCATGACGCCGCGCACCGCCGCTGAGGTTTTGCGTAAGACAAGCGTTTCGTTCAAGACGCACTGATATCAAAACGCCAATATCGATCGCATCTTATTCGCGACAACGTTAAGCGCTGATCACCTCCTCCCAGAGCACCTCAGCGCCACCGAAAGTGAATAGAAGAGTGTTCGCCCGGGGCACCTGTGCCTGCAATTCGGCGAAACGCACCATGAATTCTTTCGATGAATCCGCAGGATGCGCCCTACATGTCAGCACAGCAAAAACTAACCGTCCTTCTCACTGGAGGCTCAGGGGTGCTCGGTGAGTCACTGATCGACTGCCTGGCAGAGGACTTTCACCTGGTCTGCCTGGCGCGCAAGAGCCGTATCCGCGATCCCCGAGTGGAAGTGCTCAAGGGTGATATTTGCAGCGCTGACCTGGGCTTGGCCTGCGACGTTTATGCGGCGCTGGTTGAGCGTGTCGACTGGGTGATCCACGCCGCGGCAGTGACGCGCCTGGACGGTGATATCGATCAGATCTTTTCGGTGAACTACCTTGGCACCGAAAACGTCGTGGCCTTCGTGCAGCAAGCCAAGGTGCCGCTGTATCACATCAGCACCGCCTTTACCCACCCTTGCGACTATTACGAAGGCGTGCAAGCGGAAACGCCATACGAAGTCGCCAAGCGCCAGGCCGAAACCCTGGTGCGCTCGGCTGGCATCGATGTGTCGATCTTTCGTCCGTCCATCATTATCGGTGACGCCAGCACAGGGCATATGCCCAACTTTCAGGGTTTCCATATGACCATGGGGCTGATGATGTCTGGCGTACTGCCCATCGTACCCTGCCCGCCTGCTGGCTATGTCGACCTGATCGCCCGTGACGTCGCGGCCCGAGCGATTGCCAACGCGCTGCACCAGCGTTTGATCGGCGACGACTACTTTCTCACCAGCGGCCCACAGGCTCTGGATCTGACGGGGCTGCTGGACCTGATGTGCCAATCCATGGAAGCCCAGATGCAACCCTTCACACGGCCACGCTGCATGGCGCCGGATATTTACGAACGGTTGATCCGCCCGGTATTTCTGCCGGCGCTGAGCGGCAATATCCAGGCTGCCCTGACCCGTGCCACTCAGTTGTGCCGCTATGCCTGCCTGCGCACGCCACTGCCCACTTCATTGCCACAGTTACTCGGTGAGCCGGCGTTCAGCCAGCGTGATGTTGGCCGCGAGTTGCTGCTGTCGCTCAACCACCTGGCACCCAAGCTGGGGGCACTGACGCGCATGCTCAAGCAGCCGGTGACACCGAACACAGAAGTGAGCGTGGCATGAACCCGACAGTCATCGAACCCACCCTCGACGCCGCACAGGTCGACCAATACCTGCGCCAACACGTCAACTCGGGCTACGCACGCCTCGCTTCGCTGATGAACCTGCCGATCGAGCAATCCAGCCGTGGCGTCTACATCTACGACGAGCAAGGCCGTCAATACCTGGATGCAGGCGGCTATGGCGTGTTTTTCCTCGGTCATGGCCACCCGGTAGTCGTGGAAGCGGTTACCCGGCAACTGCAGCAAAACGCTTTGGCCAGCAAGTTGTTGCTCAACCCGCAACAGGCCTTTGCCGCACGCGCCCTGGCAGCGCAGTGCCCGGGTGACCTGGACTATGTGTTCTTTTGCAATTCAGGCGCCGAGGCCACCGAAGCCGGCTTGAAGCTCGCCCGCCTCAACGGTTGCCGCCGTACGCTGTCGACCTTCGGGGGGTTCCACGGCAAGACCCTCGGTGCCCTCGCCGTCACCGGCCGCGAGAGCTACCGAGAACCCTTCAATGGGTTGCTCAGCGACAGCGAGTTCGTGCCGTTTGGCGACAGCGTCGCACTTGAGCAGCAACTACGCGCATCGCCGGACAAGGCCTGCGTGATCCTCGAACCGATCCAGGCCGAAGCGGGAGTCATTCTGCCGCCATCGGGTTACCTCAGGCGTGTGCGCGAGCTGTGCAATCAGTATGGCGCCGTGCTGATTATCGACGAGATCCAATCTGGCCTGGGTCGCACCGGCTATTGGTGGGGCTGTGACCAGGAACAGGTGGTGCCCGACATCATGCTGGTAGGTAAAAGCCTGTCCGGCGGTTGCGTACCGGTGAGCGCCATGGTCGCCAGCGCCACGATCTATGCGCCGTTCAATCGCAACCCTACGGTCCACACCTCGACCTTCGGCGCCAACCCGCTGGCCATGGCGGCCGTGCAGGCCACGCTGCAAGTGATGGTGCAAGAAGACCTGGTCGCGCGTGCCCGGTTACTGGGCCAGGACCTGCACGCCCGCTTCAGCGCGCTGTTGCAACAAAGAGGTTGGGCCGAACGTGTGCAACTGCGCAGTGCGGGTTTGCTGTTGGGCTTTGAGTTCGCCGAGGCCTCAATCGCCGCCAACATGGTCATGGCCCTGATCGAGCAACGCATCATTGTGTGCCACTCGCTCAATGATCACCGAGTGATAAGGCTCACGCCGTCGTCATTGCTGACGGCCCAGGATTGCAACTGGTTGATCGAAGGCTTCACCCAGGCACTGACCACTTCGATGCCATCCCTTTAAATGGAGTTTTCCCCCATGCAAGAAGTCAACGTGCAGGCCCATATTCCCCATGCCTGCGCTGATGAAGTATTTGCGGTGATCAGCGATTTCAGCAATTACGTCGAGCTCTGCGAGTCGGTGCGCGATATCAGCATCAACAAGGTCAGCGACCAGGTGTCGTTTACGTCCTGGGAGGTCAACTTCCACAGCGGCATTCTCAAGTGGCAGGAGCGTGACACCTTCAATGCCGACACCCGGGAAATTCATTTCGAGCAGATGGCCGGCGACGTCGATCACTTCTCCGGCACCTGGCACGTCTTGCCGGACGGCAAGGACGCGATCATCTCCTTCAAATCGCGCTTCGACCTGGGCCTGCCGATGCTCGCGGACATGCTCGACCCTGTGGCCAAACAAGCCATCCGGGACAACATTCACTCGATCATCACCGGCCTGTTTCCGGCGAGCTACTTGAAGGCCTGAACCATGTCACTGTCGTTACTGAATCGCTCACGCGATCTGCTTCAACGCTACGCCCCTGGTTTTGACGAGCGTCTGGCGGCCATTCCTCCGGCCCAGCGTGAGGCGCCACAGAGCGAGGTCATCGCCCTGTTCAAGCAACATGGCCCGGTGGGTTTGCTGGTCAACCGCGAAGCCGGCGGGCTGGGCGCGAATATCCTCGACGCGGTGCATGTGCAGATCGCCCTGGGGGCCCGCTCGCCCTCGCTGGCAGTGGCCAGCACCATGCACCAGTTTTCCGTGGCGAGCTTATTGGCACTCACGCAGAACGGTGGCGGCGCCGAAGGCCTGTTGCTGGCTGCCGTCGCGCAAAAACGCTTGTTGCTGTCTTCGGGGTTTGCCGAGGGCACCAGCGGAGCGGGCATTCTCGACTCGGCCATGCAAGCGGTGCACACCCCAGAGGGGGTGTTACTCAGCGGCAGCAAGAAGCCCTGCTGCCTCGGACAGTCGATGGACTTGCTCACCGCCAGCTATATCCGCCAAACCCCTGGCGGCGAAGAGCTGATGGTCGCATTGATTCCGGCCACTGCGCCGGGCATCAGCCGTAATCCCTTCTGGCAGAACAGCGCCTTGGCCGGCGCTGAAAGCATCGAAGTGCGCCTCAACGAAGTGCTGGTGCCCGAGCGCATGGTGTTTTCCGCCGGTTACACCCACCAGCTGGGCGACGTGCAAACCGTGGGTTTTATCTGGTTCGAACTGTTGATTTGCGCATCCTATGTGGGTGCCTGCGCCGGCCTGATCGAGTCGGTCACAGACGCCGCCCGCTGGACCGCGCATCACCGCGTGGACCTGGCAGCCGACCTGCAATTGGCGATCAGCGCGCTGGAAGGCGCGGCCCTGGATATCGAGCGCAACCCACAGGACTTGCCTAACGTGCTGGCCCGTCTGCTGCTGGTGCGTTACGGCATCGAGCAACGCCTTGCCCAGCTCTCCGACCAGGCTCACGCCATGTTGGGCGGGATGGCGTTCATCACCAGCAACCTGAGCTCCAACGGGTTGATGGCCTGCCGCGGTCTGCAATTTCATCCACCGGCCAGGATCTCGATGGCGACCAACCTTGACACCTACTTGTCCGCATCAACCTTCAGCATGACCGGAGCGCACTCATGAATCTGCTCGGAAAAACCATTGTTATCACCGGCACCGCGCGCGGCCTGGGTTTCGCAGCGGCCTGCAAACTCAAGCAACTGGGCGCCACCGTGATTGGCCTTGACATCCTCGCACCGCAAGACAGCAGTCTGCTGGACGCGTTTTATCAAGTCGACCTGTGCGACCGCCACGCCGTGGCCAACGTGATCAGCGCTATCAGCACCGATTTCGGCGACATCGACATTCTGGTCAATAACGCCGGCACCCTGACGCTGGAACGCGGCGAAACCGGCGTCACCGATGAGGTGACCCGCGCGGTGGATGTCAACCTGTTCGCGCCTTGGCAACTGACTTCGGGGTTCCTGCCGGGGTTGCTGCGAAAGCGCGGCAAAGTGGTCAACGTGTCCTCACTGTTCGCGCTGGTGAATGCACCCTACGTGGCCGCCTATGCTGCGAGCAAACGTGCGCTGAGCGCTTATTCGGATGTGCTGCGCATGCAGTATCGCGGGGAACTTGACGTGGTCACGGTGTACCCGGGGTTCATCGACACGGCGATCCACTTGCCCGCGCAGCGTGTTGGCCTGTCGGTCAAACGCCTGGTGACCTTCAAGTGGGGTGACAAGACCCTGCTGTCCCTCGAAGAAAAGCTGGATGCCGCCGCGAACGGCCTGGTACGTGCCTGCCAGAAAAATGGCCTGCGCAACCGGGGGCTGACGTTCATGGGCACGCTGGCCATGTATACCGCACGCAGCGTGCCGAGCGTGGTGGATGGCTTTATCGCCATGCGCCTGCGCACGCTCACGCGCGGCGGCCACCTGGTGCTCAACCCTGAACTGATCGAGTAAGCCGTCGCCAATGGCCAGCCACCTGCACCCCAAGCCCCAGGTCCGTCTCGACCGGGCCTTGTTCAAGGCCCGGCCGAGGGAGTCCTTGCTGATCATCGCCTACGCCTTGAGCCTGTACCTGTTGCCACTGGCACTGTTTGTGTGGGTGACGACCACAGCTTCCACCCTGTGGACGCTGGTGTGTTTGCCGTTGGTGGTATTGGCGGGATACGGGTTATTTCTGCAAGCGATCCTTGGGCATGAAGGTTTCCACTTCAACCTGAGTGCGAACCCCATGCGCAGTTGCTACCTGGGCATTGCCACCAGTTCGCTGCTGCCGGGGTTCTATGTGACCGGTTACTTTGTAGACCATTGGCAACACCACCGTTACAGCAACAGCACGAAGGACCCGGACTACCGGCTCTTTTCGCGTTACCACACACTGGTAAGCCGCATCACCCTGTCGCGCTTGATCGCCACCTTGAGCTATCTGCAGACCACCTGGCGCCTGGCGTTCGGGCCATTGGGCAATCCCTCGGCGCTGCCGTTGAGTTCAGCCCAGGTGCAATGGCTGGCGCGCTGCAATATCGCCTGTCAGGTTGTATGGCTCAGCCTTTATGGGCTGGCCATGTGGCTCATCGACGGGTTGCTGCTGGGGTTTTCCTTGAGCCTGGCGGTGGCGTTCATGCTGTCGGCGGTCAATGCCTATCAAGAACATGCTTTCGACGCAGGCCCGCACTTGCCGCCAGCGCGTTCACGCACTTCGCGCCTCAACACCTGGCTGCACGCGGGTTCGAACTTTCACCTGGAACATCATTTTTACCCCGCGGTGCCTTGCTGGCGACTGCCCAAGGTACACCGTCAACTGCTGGACGCGGGGTGGTACGAAAACCGGCAATACCTGCTGGAAAAGCACTTCGTGCGGTCTTTCCGGTATGCCACCGGGCGCCACCCCTACCGTACAAACACGGTAAACGACACACACCCTTAATTTCCGCTGGATTTTCTGCCTGACCCTTCAGGCCGCAGGAGCACGCATGCCTTTTGATATCGATAGCCACATTGAAACCGAGCGCGAGCAGCTGTTCAGTCACCCCTTGTTCGCCAGTATCCGCACGGTAGAAGACGTGCGCACCCTGATGGAATTTCACGTGTTCGCCGTCTGGGACTTCATGACCTTGCTCAAGCGTATCCAGCGCGACCTCACCTGCGTGGAGTTGCCCTGGGTACCGCCGGTACACATCACCGCCGCCCGCCTGATCAACGAAATCGTGGTCGGTGAAGAGACCGACGAGCATCCCGAGGGCGGTTTTATCAGCCACCTGGACCTGTACCTCGCGGCCATGGATGAAATCGGCGCCGACAGCAGCGTATTCCGCCGCTTCCTGGCCGCTATCCAGGCCAAGGTTCCGCTGGCCAAGGCGCTCAACCACGGAGAGATTCCAACGGCGGCCAAAGTGTTCATGTGCCAGACCCTCGATATTGCGCAACACGGCAGCACCGAAGCGGTCCTGGCGTACTTCTTCTTCGGGCGTGAAGACATTATCCCCGACATGTTTGGTCGCCTGCTGTCGCAATGGTCGGTCAGTGAAAGCGAGGTACCGATGCTCACGTATTACTTGAAGCGCCACATCGAGATGGATGGTGACGATCACGGCCCGGCGGCCAAACGCATCATCGCCGAAATCGTCACCAGCCCCGCGCAACACCTGCACATGGTCGAGAGTGCGAAAACCGCAATCAACTCACGGATTGACCTGTGGAATGGCGTGCATCAGTTCCTGTTGGACAAGGCTCAGCCGACGGTGAGCCGTCCTGCGCGGGAGGTCCACACCGTTTCTGAGCCTGCTTGACCTCAACGTGCATCGACAGGGAGTACCACATGACCAAAGGCAAGTTGATAAAACTGACGCTGTGCGGCGTCGTGGTCGGCGGGTTGCTGATACTGGGCTGGCAGCGCTGGCAGTATTCCAGCACCTACGTGAGTACCGACAACGCCGAACTCGACGGGGTGATCATCCCGGTACGGGCCAAGCTCTCGGGCGTGGTGATCAGTGTGCCGGTGGTGGACAACGTCACGGTACAAAGCGGCGACCTGCTGTTTCAGATCCGCGACAGTGAATACCGCTACCAGCTGCAGCAGCGCGAAGCACAGTGGCAAGCGCTGCTCGCCGCCGCCGGGCGCGCAGGCGTGCCGGGGGCGCTGGACAGCCAGGTGCTCGGTGCAGTGGCCATGCGCGAGGCCGCGCAAGCGGCCCTGGCTCAAGCGAGCGCCAACCTTGAGCAAGCGCGTAACGACTACCAGCGTGCCCGTCGCCTCGGCGCTCAAGGCGTGCTGAGCACCCAGGACCAGGAAGTCGCCAAGGCGCGTTTCGATGCCCTCAGCCATGCCCAGGGGGTAGCGCGCAGCAACGCCCAGGCCGCGGCCCAAAGCACCTTGGCCAACAAGGCCGAACTCAAGGTGCAGGACTATCGGATCGCGGCCGCGCAAGCTGAGCTGGAACAATCCAGGATCCAGCTCAACGACACCCGCCAGACCGCGCCGTTGCGCAGCATTGTCTCGAAAAAAGAAGTGGAGCCTGGCCAGTTTGTGGTCGCCGGCCAAAAGCTCATGAGCCTGATCGCCACCGAACCGCTGTGGATTACCGCCAACTTCAAGGAGACCCAGGTGGGCCGCGTGCGCGTCGGCCAGAATGCCCGAGTTACCGTGGACGCCTTTCCCGGGCACGCCTTCGACGGCGTCGTCGAAAGCCTGGCACCGGCCACCGGGGCGAAGTTCTCATTGCTGCCCCAGGAGAATGCCACGGGCAACTTCACCAAAGTGGTGCAGCGAGTGCAGGTGCGCATCGCGCTCAACGCTGTGCCGGATGACTACAAGTCGCTGTTGAGCCCGGGCATGAGCGCGTTCGTCGAAGTGGCCGCACCTGACGACGCCGGCCAGACGCTATGAGGTCGCCCTACCTGATTGCGTTTACCGTCACGCTGGTCTCGATGATGGAGCTGCTCGATGTCACCATCGTCAACGTCGCGATTCCCAGTCTGATGGGCACCTACGGGGCGTCGGTGGATGAAATCTCCTGGGTCTCCACCGGTTATGTGGTGGCCAACGTGGTGATTCTTCCGGTCAGTGGCTGGCTATCGGCGTGGTTCGGCCGGCGTACTTATTACCTGGTCTCTACTGCGCTGTTCGTACTGGCATCGTTGGGTTGCGCGATGTCTGCCGAACTCTGGCAACTGGTCGCGTTTCGGGTGCTGCAAGGCCTGGCGGGCGGCGGGTTGCTGGGCATTTCCCAGGCCATCATCTACGACGTGTTCCCCAAGGAAAAAGTCAGCAGCGGCATGGCGTTGTACGGCGTGGGGGTGATGATGGGGCCAACCCTCGGCCCGACCGTCGGCGGCTACCTGATCGACACCTTGTCGTGGCACTGGATCTTCTTGATCAACTTGCCGATCGGTGCCGTGGCCTTGTTGCTGTGCTGGCTGTGTATCAACGACTCGCCCAACGAACAAAAACCTTCCAGCGTCGACTACAGCGGCTTCTGCTTGCTGGCTCTGGGCGTCGGCAGCCTGCAGATCCTGCTGGAGCGCGGCGAACACTGGGACTGGATGGCGTCCAACTGGACCGTAGCCTGCCTGTTGCTCAGCAGCTTCAGCCTGGTGGGCTTCTTCTGGTGGGAGCGGCGTGTGGCCAACCCAATCGTTAACGTCGCACTGTTCCAGAATCGCGAGTTCCTGATGGGATGCATCTGTGCATTTTGTGTGGGCTTCGGGCTGTACAGCACGTTGTTCATGGTGCCGCTGTTCTTGCAGACCTTACTGGCGCAGAGCGCTTACCAGAGCGGGCTGGTGATATTCCCCGGGGCAGTGGCCAGCGCCATCAGCACCTTGGTGATCGGCAAGCTGTCCCAGGAAAACAAGATCGACGAGCGCGTGTTCGTCACGCTGGGCATCGTCATGTACTGCTATGCCATGTTCCTGCACACCCAGTTCACCCTCGACAGTAACCCGGACACGCTGTACTGGCCCTTGGTGATCCGCGGCCTGGGCCTGGGCATGATCTTTGTGCCGCTGACCAACCTGGCGATGCGCCGCCTGCCGCTGACATTGATCTCCGGTGCTTCAGGCGTACTCAACCTGATGCGCCAGTTGGGGGGCAGCGTGGGTATCGCCATCGCAGCCACCCTGCTCACACGGTTCTCGTGGGAACGCTACCGCCTGCTTTCCGAACATGTCACCGAATCGAGTCTGGTTGCCAGCGGCTGGGGAGGTGTGGAAACCGACCCGCTGTTTCTTTCCCTGGGCCTGGCGAGCCATCAACAAGCCCTGGCCCTGATGCCTTACCTGCAAGCGCGCGAACAAGGGCAAATGCTGGCGTTCAGCATGCTGTTCGGCACCTTGGGAGCGGTAATGGCCATTGGTATTCCCATGGTGCTGATGATGCGTAGAAGCCACATCAGTCGATAAATCTTTCAGTGGAGCACACCCCTTGCGTATTCCAGGTTTGCATCTCAACACCACCTCGCTGCTCACGCCCCTGTATTGGCTGGCACTCGCCTGCGCGCCCACCCAGGTATCGGCAAATGACTTGTACCACCTGTACCAGAAGGCACTGACCCACGACATGCAGTTCGCCGCCGCACAGGCCCAGCAATTGGCCACGGCAGAAAAGGAACCGCAAAGCCGTGCCAACCTGCTGCCAGACCTGTCTGTCACCGGCGGCGCGGCCTGGGTCGATGCCGAGGACTCTTCCGATTATCATCGTAATCGCAATAACACCAACGCCTACGCGGTGGTCCTCACACAGCCGCTGCTGCGTTGGCAGAATGTGATCGCCCACGACCAAAGCAAACTGTTGATCAGCGCCAGTGAACTGCACACTGAACAGGCGCGCCAAGCGCTGATGCTGCGCGTTGCCCGCGCTTATTTCGACGTGCTGCTCAATCAGGAACTGTTGAACACCCGCACACAACAGCTACAAACCCTGCGCGAGAGCCAGACGCGCAGCCAGCGACTGCTGGCCGACGGGGCTACCACCGCTAACGCGCTCGCGCAGGTTCAGGCCAAATACGACCAGGCATTCGCCGAACAGATTGCCGCCCGTGGTGCATTGGACATCGCCAACGAAACACTCACCCAATTGACTGCCGCACAGGCGGGGCCGTGGTCAGGCAAAGAGCCGCAGTTCAGTGCCCCGGTGCCCGCTGCCATCGATGATTGGGCCACGACCGCGCAACAGGGCAACCTTGCCGTACAGGCGGCGCAGATTGCCCAGCGCCTGGCCGAAATGGACATCGACAAGGAACGGGCCGGCCATTTGCCCACCCTCGATCTGATCGCCGCCCATGGCCGCTTCGCCTCTGTCGGCGGTGATGTATACGATGTGACGTTACCGGAAAATCGCTATAACCAGACCGTGGTCGGGGTCAAACTGAGCGTTCCGCTCTACAGCGGTGGCCGCACCAGCAGTCGCGTGCGCGAAGCCCATGCACTGCAAAGCAAGGCAGCGGACGAAGTCGAAGACGCACGCCGCAACGCCGGGATGAAGGCCCGTCAGGCCTACCTGCAAGTCACCAACGGCATGAGCCAATATCAGGCACTCAAGCAGGCCTTGAACTCCAGCCAGATCAACCTCGCCGCCGTGACCCACGGCTTCGAAGCCGGTTCCCGCATCAACACCGACGTACTGGATGCTCAACAGAAAGTCACCGATACCCAACAACGCCTGGCCCAACAACGCTATGCGATCCTGATGGCCCAGTTGCACCTGTTGGCGTCCACCGGCAACCTGAGCGACGCGCGCCTGCGTGAGGTCAGCCGTACACTGAACTGACGCACGGATGAAAGCGCTGACATTCGCTCAACGTAGGGCCTGAGTTGGATTAAGCTGGGGGCATCTCAAAAATGGAACACTGCCCATGTTCGACCTGAACGAACTCTTCCTTTACGCCAAGGTGGTCGAGCACGGCGGCTTTGCGGCGGCGGGCCGAGCGTTGAACCTGCCCAAATCGACCCTGAGTCGCAGAGTCGGTCAGCTTGAGGCAAGGCTTGGGGCGCGGCTGATACAGCGTTCGACGCGCCAGTTCCAGGTTACTGATATCGGCCAGGCCTATTATCGACATTGTGTGGCGATGATTGCCGAGGCCGAGTCGGCAGAAGATGTGGTGGCCTTCAACAAATCAGAACCACGCGGCTTGATTCGCCTGAGTTGCACCACCGCGCTGCTCAACTATTGGGTGGCGCCGATGCTGGCTCAATTCATGGCGCAATGCGGCAACGTCGAACTGAATGTGAAGAGCTTCAACCGTAAGGTCGATGTGATTGCCGAGGGTTATGACCTTGCCTTGAGCCTGTGTTTCCCACCCCTGGAAAGCAGTGAACTGGTGATGAAACTGCTCGGTAAAAGTACTCAGGTGCTGGTGGCGAGCGCGGCTTTTTTGCAGGACTATGCCCTGCCCTCGCAACCCGCCGACCTTGCCGGGCTGCCCACCGTGCACTGGGGCAACCTGATGATTCAGTACGTGTGGGAGCTGACCGGCCGGGATGGTGCGACGACGCAAATCCAGCACACGCCGCGCTTGGTCAGCGATGATGTGCCGACTTTGAAAAACGCGACACTGGCGGGAGTAGGCATCGCCAACCTGCCGTGGGTGGTGGTCAAGGAGGATGTCGCCGAGGGGCGTCTGGTTGTCTTGCTGCCTGAGTGGCAGCCCGTGCAAGGCGTTATCACGGCGGTATTTCCATCCCGGCGCGGGCTGATGCCGTCGGTGCGCGCCTTGATCGACTTTCTGGGTGAAGCATTCGATGCACCTTAGGCAACAGTCTTTTGTCATCAAAGCTATTGATAGCTCCCTAACGAAACCCCCATGCTAGAGGGCTGACTCCCCTCTTATATCATTCCGAATGATAGTTACCTTTGCTTCATTCGATTCGTGACATAGCACCCCGCCGCGCATGATCCGCCCATCTCAAATACATTGGCGGATGCACCTCATGGAACAGTCACTCAAACTTTTGCGCTTCCCCCTGGCGATTCTGGCCGTGGTGGTGATGAGCGCGTGCGGCAAGTCTCCCGAACAAGCGGCCGCCATGCCCCCAGCCAAGGTCAGCGTGGCCAAGGTACTGGAACAGCCGGTCAACGAGTGGGACGAATTTACCGGACGGCTGGAAGCCCCGGAAACCGTGCAAATTCGTCCTCGGGTGTCCGGCCAGATTGACCAAGTCGCTTTTACTGAAGGCGCTTTGGTCAAGAAAGGCGACCTGCTGTTCCAGATCGACCCGCGCCCGTTCCAGGCCGAAGTGCGCCGCCTGGAAGCCCAGTTGGCTCAGACCAAAGCCGCCGCCACCCGCAGCGAAAACGAAGCGCAACGCGGCGAACGCCTGCGCCAGAGCAATGCGATCTCCGCCGAACTGGCCGACTCGCGCACCACCGCCGCCCAGGAGGCCCGCGCCGCCATGGCCGGGATCCAGGCGCAGTTGGACCTGGCCCGCCTGAACTTGAGCTTTACCCGTGTCACTTCACCGATCAGCGGCCGCGTCAGCCGTGCCGAAATCACCGCCGGCAACCTGGTGACCGCCGACACCACTGCGCTGACCAGTGTGGTGTCCACCGACAAGGTCTACGCCTACTTCGACGCCGACGAGCGTGTGTTCCTCAAGTACACCGAACTGGCCCGTGAAGGCCGTCGCGGCGCAACCACCCCGGTGTATCTGGGCCTGTCCAACGAAACCGGCAACCCGCACCTGGGCCAGATGAACTTCGTCGACAACCAGGTCAACCCGTCCACCGGCACCATCCGTGGCCGTGCGGTGTTTGACAACAGCAAGGGCGAATACACCCCTGGCCTGTATGCGCGCTTGAAGCTGGTCGGCAGCGGCACCTACTCCGCCGTGCTGATCAACGACGAAGCCGTCGGTACCGACCTGGGCAAGAAGTTTGTGCTGGTGATGGACGGCGACAAGCCGGCTTACCGCGCGGTGGAATTGGGGCCCAAGATCGAAGGCTTGCGCATCGTACGCAGCGGCCTGACCAAGGACGACACCGTGATCGTCAAGGGCCTGCAGCGTGTGCGCCCCGGCTCACCGGTCGCGCCGGAAACCATTCCGATGGCCAGCAAGGAAACCCTCGCCGCCTTGGCCCAACAACGACAAGCGCTTGAAGCCAGCAACCTGGAGCAAGTGGCGCCGGACACGACCGCGCCCAAGCTCGCCAGCACTGCGACTCCACGCGGTTAAGGGATAAGACTCAAGATGAATTTTTCCAAGTTCTTCATTTCGCGGCCGATCTTCGCAGCGGTGCTGTCGCTGTTGATCCTGATCGCGGGTGCAATCTCGCTGTTCCAACTGCCGATCAGCGAATACCCGGAAGTAGTGCCGCCGACTGTGGTGGTACGCGCCAACTTCCCGGGTGCCAACCCCAAAGTCATCGGTGAAACCGTGGCCGCGCCGTTGGAGCAAGCCATCACGGGTGTCGAGAACATGCTGTATATGTCCTCGCAATCCACCGCTGACGGCAAGCTGACCCTGACCATCACCTTCGCCCTGGGCACCGACCTGGACAACGCGCAGGTGCAGGTGCAAAACCGTGTGACGCGCACCCAGCCCAAGCTGCCAGAGGAAGTGACGCGCATCGGCATTACCGTGGACAAGGCCTCCCCCGACCTGACCATGGTGGTGCACTTGACCTCCCCGGATCAGCGTTACGACATGCTGTACCTGTCCAACTACGCGATCCTCAACATCAAGGACGAACTGGCCCGTTTGGGTGGCGTCGGCGATGTGCAGCTGTTCGGCATGGGTGACTACTCCCTGCGTGTTTGGCTGGATCCGAACAAGACCGCCTCGCGCAACCTGACCGCTACCGATGTGGTCACGGCGATCCGCGAGCAGAACCGCCAGGTGGCTGCCGGTGCCCTGGGCGCTCAGCCTGCGCCGAGTGACACCAGCTTCCAGTTGTCGGTCAATACCCAGGGCCGCCTGGTCACCGAGGAAGAGTTCGAGAACATCGTGATTCGTGCCGGCGCCAACGGTGAAATCACGCGCCTCAAAGACATCGCCCGGGTCGAGCTGGGCTCCAGCCAATACGCGCTGCGCTCGTTGATCGATAACCAGCCGGCCGTTGCGATTCCGATCTTCCAGCGCCCCGGCTCCAATGCCATCGACATCTCCAACGATGTGCGCAGCAAGATGGCCGAGCTGAAAAAGAGTTTCCCGGCGGGCATGGATTACCGCATCGCCTATGACCCGACCATTTTTGTACGCGGCTCTATCGAAGCGGTGGTGCACACACTGTTCGAAGCGCTGATCCTTGTGGTGCTGGTGGTGATTCTGTTCCTGCAGACCTGGCGCGCCTCGATCATTCCGTTGGTGGCGGTGCCGGTATCCTTGATCGGTACGTTTGCGGTGATGCACCTGTTCGGATTCTCGCTCAACGCCCTGTCATTGTTCGGCCTGGTACTGGCCATCGGTATCGTGGTGGATGACGCGATCGTGGTGGTGGAGAACGTCGAGCGCAATATCGAACTGGGCCTGGAGCCATTCCCGGCCACCGAAAAAGCCATGAGCGAAGTTACCGGCCCGATCATCGCTACAGCGCTGGTGCTGTGTGCGGTATTCATTCCAGCCGCTTTTATCAGTGGCTTGACCGGGCAGTTCTACAAGCAGTTCGCGTTGACCATCGCGATCTCGACCGTGATCTCGGCGTTTAACTCGCTGACGCTGTCCCCTGCCCTGGCCGCCGTGTTGTTGCGCGGTCACGATGCGCCGAAGGATCGCTTCTCGAAGTTCCTCGACAAGCTCTTCGGTGGCTGGCTATTCCGTCCCTTCAACCGCTTTTTCGAAAAGGCCAGCCATGGCTACGTGGGTACCGTACGCCGAGTGATTCGCGGCAGTGGTATTGCCCTGTTCGTATACGCCGGGCTGATGGTGCTGACGTTCTTCGGGTTTGCTCACACCCCGACCGGTTTCGTACCGGCCCAGGACAAGCAATACCTGGTGGCCTTCGCCCAACTGCCCGACGCTGCAAGCCTGGACCGCACCGAAAACGTGATGAAGCGCATGTCGGAGATCGCCCTTAAACAGCCCGGCGTGGAGGCCGCGATTGCCTTCCCGGGCCTGTCGATCAACGGCTTCACCAACAGCCCGAACAGCGGCATCGTGTTTGTGACCTTGAAGCCCTTCGATGAGCGTAAAGACGCGAGCATGTCGGCCGGGGCGATTGCCGGGGCGTTGAATGGCCAATACGCCAACATTGAAGAAGCGTACATGGCGATCTTCCCGCCGCCACCGGTACAGGGCCTGGGCACCATCGGCGGGTTCCGTCTGCAGATCGAAGACCGTGGCAACCTCGGCTACGACGAGCTGTACAAAGAAGTCCAGAACGTCATTGCCAAGAGTCACAGCGTGCCTGAACTGTTCGGCCTGTTCACCAGCTACACAGTGAACGTGCCGCAAGTCGACGCCGCCATCGACCGCGAAAAGGCCAAGACCCACGGCGTGGCGATCAGCGACATCTTCGACACGCTGCAGGTCTACCTGGGTTCGTTGTATGCCAACGACTTCAACCGCTTCGGGCGTACCTACCAGGTCAACGTGCAGGCCGAGCAGCAGTTCCGTCAGGACTCCGACCAGATCGGCCAGCTGAAAGTGCGCAACAACAAAGGCGAGATGATCCCCCTGGCGACCTTTATCAAGGTCAGCGACACCTCGGGCCCGGACCGCGTGATGCACTACAACGGCTTTATCACCGCTGAAATCAACGGCAACGCCGCACCGGGCTACAGCTCCGGCCAGGCCCAGGCTGCGATTGAAAAGCTGTTGAAGGATGAACTGCCCAACGGCATGACCTACGAGTGGACTGACCTGACCTATCAGCAAATCCTCTCGGGCAATACCGCGCTGTTCGTGTTCCCGCTCTGCGTGCTGCTGGCGTTCCTGGTACTGGCCGCCCAATACGAAAGCTGGAGCCTGCCGCTGGCGGTGATCCTGATCGTACCGATGACGCTGCTGTCGGCCATTACCGGTGTGATCATCTCGGGCGGCGACAACAACATCTTCACCCAGATCGGCCTGATCGTACTGGTGGGCCTGGCCTGCAAGAACGCGATCCTGATCGTCGAGTTTGCCAAGGATAAACAAGCGGAGGGCCTCGACCCGCTGGCCGCGGTACTGGAAGCCTGCCGCCTGCGTCTGCGGCCGATCCTGATGACCTCGTTCGCGTTCATCATGGGTGTGGTGCCGTTGGTATTGTCCAGCGGTGCGGGTGCCGAGATGCGCCATGCCATGGGTGTGGCGGTGTTCTCCGGGATGATCGGTGTGACCTTCTTTGGGTTGTTGCTGACGCCAGTGTTCTACGTACTGATCCGTCGCTATGTTGAGCGCCAGGAAGCGCGCAAAGCGGCCAAGGCCTTGAAGCTGGAGACACAGCAATGAGTGTGAAAGTATTCCTGCCGAGCTTGCTGGTACTGGCGCTCGCCGCCTGTGCCGTAGGCCCGGACTACAAGACCCAGCAACTGGAGGCGGCCAACATCACGGCCGCCGCCGACAGCAAAAGCTACGACCATGCCAAGTACGAAGGCATCTGGTGGCAGCAGTTCGAAGACCCGACGCTCAACCAGCTGGTAACCCAGTCGCTGAGCGGCAACCGTGATTTGCGCGTAGCCTTTGCCCGCCTGCGGGCGGCACGGGCTATCCGTGACGACGCGGCCAACGACATCATGCCAGTGGTCACCTCCCGCGCCAGCAGCGATGTGGGCAAGGGCCAGATTCCCGGCCAGACTACCAAGCGTGTCAACAGCGAGCGCTATGACCTGGGCCTGGACATGGCCTGGGAAGTGGATTTGTTCGGGCGCATCCGCCGCAACCTGGAAGCCAGCGACGCTGACCAACAGGTGGCCGAAGCCGACCTGTACCAACTGCAAGTCACCATGATCGCTGAACTGGTGGATGCCTATGGCCAACTGCGCGGGGCGCAACTGCGTGAACGCATCGCCCTGGACAACCTGAAGAACCAGCAGGAATCACGCACCATCACCGTCAGCCTGCGCGATGCCGGCGTGGGTGATCAACTCGACGTCGAGCGTGCCGACGCACGCCTGGCGGCGGTGGAAGCCAGCGTGCCGCAACTGCAGGCCGAACAAGTGCGCGAGCGCAACCGCATCGCCACCCTCCTCGGCCAGCGCCCCGACAAGCTGAGCGTGGACCTGAGCCCCAAAGACCTGCCGGCAATCGCCAAGGCCCTGCCGATTGGCGACCCGGGGCAATTGCTGCAACGGCGCCCGGACATCCTCAGCGCCGAACGCAAGCTGGCCGCCGCCACCGCGCGTATCGGCGTGGCCAAGGCCGACCTGTTCCCACGGGTCAGCCTCAGCGGCTTCCTCGGCTTTACCGCCGGGCGTGGTTCGCAGATCGGCTCGGCTGCAGCGAATGCCTGGTCCCTGGGCCCGAGCATTACCTGGGCCGCGTTTGACCTGGGCAGTGTGCGTGCGCGTTTGCGCGGTGCGAATGCCGAGGCCGACGGCGCCCTGGCAACCTACGAGCAGCAAGTGCTGCTGGCCCTGGAAGAGTCCGAGAACGCCTTCAGCGATTACGGCAAGCGTCAGCAACGCCTGGTGTCTCTGATCCGCCAAAGCGAATCCAGCCGCGCCGCCGCCGACCTCGCCGCGATCCGCTACCGCGAAGGCACCGTGGACTTCCTGGTACTGCTCGACGCCCAGCGCGAACGCCTGGCCGCAGAGGACTCCCAGGCCCAGGCCGAAGTGGATCTGTATCGCGGCATTGTGGCGATCTACAAGGCCTTAGGGGGTGGCTGGCAGCCGGATACGGTGGTGGCCAGCAGCAAGTGAGGTAAAGAGCTCCTTTGGTTGGTCGCATCCAGCCAATTTTTAGCCCTGCGATCCATTCGGTCGCGGGGCTTTTTTTTGCCGGGACTTCCTAAAATGTTGAAAGTAACTTCTGTAAGTCAAATAAGAAGGCCTTCGTAGGTAATGTCCTAGTCCCGCGCTGTACCTCGCCGTCAGGCTTTAATGCCTCACAACCAACTCACATTTCAGACGCCACGCGCCATTAAAGTAATACGCACATGCGTCGACAACGAAGTGTCACTTACTAATGGAGGAAGGGACATGGCTATCTTGTTGACTGCTGAACAGATGCGGTATACCAAGGCAACCAATGCGTTCGCGATCAAAAATCCAGAGCAGACAATGAATGCATTCACAATTACAGAGAAGAAGGTGGCAGCTGACACCCTACAGCTCAATGATAACAATCAAATCACCCAGCTGAAGGCTTATTTGAAAGATTATGACATGACGTCCATAAGTTCAGATGACCTAAGAAAAGTAGGGCGCACACTATTTGAGCACGAAATGATTGATATCTATGCATTCAGAATGTTCATAGGTGGTAATTTGCATACCGATGCGAAAGGTGTTCCAACAGAGACGCACGTAAAATTCAACGCAATTGCCTTATTTAATGAGCGACTGGTGGAGTACAGTGAATTCCTGGAAGACAACCCTGCAACCGCAAACGAGCATACGTTGAGATGGCGGCAGGGAATGGTTGCAGCTAATCACGCCATGGGGGCACTGGTCTATTTTGTAAACTCTTCCAATACGGCTTTATCCATAGATGAAAAAGCTTGACTCAGATGCTCGCAAATAGTGCGCCAATAACCTCGTGGCGCACTGTTTAGCTTAACGACTCAGCGACCGTATCGTGCGGTGCCAGAGTAAGATTGCACCTCCGAACCAGAATTAATCATGACGACTCGATAGGTTCCAAACACACCTTAGAAGGACGTACTACTTCCAAAGGTTCCAGCAACATCTCCCCAGGAAGCCCCGGTCTGCTTTTGAATTATCAACTGCGGCGCCCTCCCCCCACCGCTTGTGGAAGCAGAAACATCAATGGTCGCACCAGCACACCCATTAGCCGACGTTATTGTGAACGGACCATAAACTGCCGTTTCCACGCCTGGCTGCAAAAGCCCGCTATAGCTATCAGTTATATACAGACACAAGGCGGACACCTGAGCAGACAAAAGCATTAACGCAAGACACGGCAACGCAATAAGACCTTTCATAATCTCACCTCAAATCAATAAATAATTTATTTGAAAGCAGCTGATCACTTTATTTGCCCATAAGCGCACTCCACGATAAAACCACGGATCCCAGTACGCGAAGTTCAATGTTCACCAAGCAGACATTAAGTGCCCGAAAACATGGATAGGAACACGTTGCTTACAGTGCACGAAATCAAGCGCCAAATATGCCGGCCGCGTCCTAAAATATCGAAGGAGCGTTCTGTCATACTGGGGTGAAGGTATGAGTAAGAAATGTCTTACTTGCGCATAACGAAGGTTAGAACCGACTCGAGTCGCTCAAAATCAAACTCCGATAATGCCCCGGATTCGACCCCGCCCACTTGCGAAACGCCTTGTAGAACGAACTCGCATCGGCAAACCCCAGCCGCGTGGCAATCTCGGCAAAGCTGATCTGCGGTTCAGCCAGCCACACAATCGCCAGTTCTTTGCGCACACTGTCTTTGAGGCCCTGATAAGTCTGCCCCTCTTCCGCCAGGCGCCGACGCAGGGTGGACGCAGAAATACATAGCCTGGCGGCAAGGCCCTCCGTTTCCGGCCAGGTGTCGGGAGGCATCTGCCGAAGGTCGTGCTTGATGCGCGTGGCGAGACTTTCAGGGTCGCGGTATTTGACCAGGATGTTAGCGGGTGCATGGGCCAGAAACCGTTGGAGCTCCTGCTGACTGCGTTTGATCGGCAGGTCCAGGCAGTCGGCAGAAAAGATCATGCGGGTACGAGGTCGATCAAAGCGCAGGTTGTCGGAAAACATTACCTGGTAATCGTCACAGAAGTCCGGCTGCGCGCAACGCAGCTCAATGGCCAGGATCGGGATGCGACGCCCCGCCAGCCAGCACGCAACGCCGTGGACGATCATCCAATAAGTGAAATACGTGAACGCACGCTTGGGCTCATCGGGTTCGAGCAGGACGATCTCCGCCAGGCTCTGTTGGCGAACCAACTGGCCTGGCATGTGCTCCAGCATCAACGAAAGAAACCCCAGGCCGGTTTCCAGGCCCGCCGCCAGGCTAGGTTGCGCCATGGCGGCGCGACACAGAAACGCCAGGCTACCGGATTTGAGTGCGCGCGGGTCCATGCCAAAAAACTCGTCATCCCTGCGCCGCGCCAGCAAACGCCAAAGGCGCGCATAGGCCGTGGCCGGGACACGGGCATTGGGCTGCTCAAGCAACGCAGGGTCAATCCCGACTTTGCTCAATGCCTCGACAGTGGCCGCACCAGGCGCACAGCTCTGCAACAGCGCTTCGCGCACAAGGTGGATGGAGATGGTGTCTTTTTCCGACATGGGATGTTGAGTTATCCGACTGCAAACCAGGTGGCCTGCATCATAAGGGCGGTCGCGCTTCGCCACCACTGTTCAGCCCTCGTTCAGCAAAGGTCAATATTTCTTGTTTAGCAATGAGTATCATTATGTTACAACTTAGCTTCCTAACTAGTTACGCCCTGGTGCCCGATGCTCGTTCCTTTTTTAATCATGCTGCGCGAAGGCATTGAAGCCGCCTTGATCGTTGGCATCATCGCCAGTTACCTGCAACAGACCGGGCGTGGCCAATGGATGCCCGCCGTGTGGATCGGCGTATTCCTTGCCGCTGCCCTGGCCTTGCTGGTCGGTGGCGGCCTTGAGTTGGTCAGCGCTGAATTCCCGCAAAAGCAGCAGGAATTGTTCGAAGGGATCGTAGGGCTTGTTGCAGTGGGCATCCTCAGTTCCATGGTGTTTTGGATGCGCAAGGTGGCGCGTTCGATCAAGCATACCCTGCACGAATCCCTTGACCTCGCCCTGACCGGCTCCAGGAACCAAGTGATCGCGTTGATCGCCATGGTGTTTTTCGCCGTGGCCCGCGAAGGCCTGGAGACTGTATTTTTCCTGTTGGCCGTGTTCCAGCAGAGCGAAGGCCCGGGCGCGCCGGTCGGTGCCCTGCTCGGCCTGATCCTGGCCATCGTCGTCGGTTTCCTCATCTATTCCGGCAGCATGCGCCTGAACCTCGGCGCGTTTTTCCGCTGGACCGGCCTGTTTATCCTGGTGGTGGCGGCCGGCATTCTCGCCAATTCGGTGCAAGCCCTGCATGAGGCCGGTGTGTGGAACCACTGGCAAACCGTGCTGTTCGATTTCAGCGCTGCGCTGCCCATGGATAGCCCGTTGGGCTCGGTACTGGCCGGCATGTTCGGTTATCAGGAGGCGCCGACCGTCAGCACCCTGGGTGCCTATGTGATTTACCTGGTGGTGGCCCTGGTGATGTTCTTCCTGCCCTCGGCCCCCGCCAAGCCTGTCGCCACGACTTCTTCCGTTTCCAGCCAGTAAGGACCGTCTCTTGTCCAACCCAACCCCTCAATCGGCCCCGCCATCCCGCGCCTTGCGCTGGGGTGTGGCCGGCTCGGTGGTGGTGATGATCGCCGCCGGTGGCCTGTTCTACTACGCCTCGCAATTGGCCGCGACCAAGCGCCAGACCAACCACAATGAAATCGCAGTCACGATTCACAGCCACGCCTGCGAGCCCAGCGCCCTCACCGTGCCGGCCGGGCGCGCAAGCTTTCGTATCATCAACCGCTCCGACCGTGCGGTGGAGTGGGAAATCCTCGACGGTGTGCTGGTGGTCGAGGAACGGGAAAATATTGCTCCGGGCCTGAGCCAGGTGATCAACGCCAATCTGTTGCCCGGTGACTACGCCATCACCTGTGGCCTGTTGAGCAACCCGCGTGGCACCTTGCATGTCACCCCCACCGCGGAGTCCGACGCCCAGGCCAAGGCCAAGCCGTCGATGGTGGCGTTTATCGGCCCGTTGTCGGAGTTCCGTGTGTACTTGAGCGGCCAGAGCGGTGCACTGATCAAGGCGGTGACGGCGCTGCAACAGGCTATCGACGCCGGTGATCTGGCCCAGGCGCAGGCCCTGTATGTGCCGGCCCGTGAGGCGTATCAGCGCCTGGCGCCTGCCTCTCAACGCCTGGCCGAATTGGATAACGCAATCAACGCCCGCGCCGACTACTTTGAAAAGCGCGAGCAGGACCCGGCCTTCAGCGGCTTCCATCGCCTCGAATACAGCCTGTTCCAGCAACACAGTCTCGACGGCCTGGCGCCGGTCGCGCAACGCCTGGTGGCCGACGTCACCAAGCTCAAGCAACAATTGCTGGCGCAATCGCTGCCCCCAGAGCAACTGGTGAGCATTGTGGTACGCAACCTCAACAGCCTGGCGGATGTACGTGCCCGCAGTGGTGAAGAGGAGCGCTACAGCCATATCGATCTGAACGGCTTTGCCGCCAACCTGGACGTCGCTCGTAAAGTGGTCGACTTGATGCGCCCGCTGCTGGGCAAGTCCGCAGCCGGCTTGCTGCCCGATATCGACAGCGCGCTGAATGCCTTCGACGCCGAACTCGCTGCATTCAAAGTCGGCAATACCTACAGCACGTACGACAGCATCGCCGCCGATCAGCGCCAGCAGATCGCCGACAAGGCCAAGGCACTGGCCGCCGCACTCGATGGAATCGACCCCGCCCTTGGCCTTTCCGGCCTGCAGTGAGACGAACGCATACATGAGTGATTCAAAACAGCTAAACCTTGCGCGTCGCCGCGTCCTGCTGGGCATGGCGGCCACCGGCGCGGCCATCGCCGGCAGCACCTTGACCTGCCCGGCCATGGCCGCAGCGGCCGAGCAAGTCACCAGCGCTCCGCGCAGCGACAAGACCCACGACCACCAGGCTTTTTTCGGTCAGCATCAGAGCGGCATTGTCACCCCGCGCCCGGCCTGCGGCATGGTGGTGGCCTTCGACGTACTGGCCAGCGACCGCGAGGACCTCGAACGTTTGTTCCGCACCCTGAACGAGCGTATCGCGTTCCTGATGAGCGGCGGCACCGTGCCGCAGGTCGACCCGAAACTGCCACCCACCGACTCCGGCATCCTTGGCCCGGTGGTTACCCCAGATAACCTGACCATCACCGTGTCGGTCGGCGAATCGTTGTTCGATGAGCGCTTCGGCCTCAGTGCCGTCAAGCCCAAGCGCCTGATCCGCATGGTGGGTTTCCCCAACGATGCACTGGAGCCGGCGCAGTGCCACGGCGACCTGAGCCTGCAGTTCAGTTCCAACACGCCCGATACCAACATCCACGCCCTGCGCGATATCGTGAAAAACCTGCCTGACTTGCTGCTGGTGCGCTGGAAACAAGAAGGCAGCGTGCCGCCCCAGGCCCCGGCCAAGCCCGGCGAACCGGCGCAGAGTGCGCGTAACTTCCTGGGTTTTCGCGACGGTTCGGCCAACCCCGACTCCAACGATGCCAAGGCCATGGACCAGATCGTCTGGGTGCAACCGAGCAGCGACGAACCCGCCTGGGCGGCCCATGGCAGTTACCAGGCCGTGCGTATCATCCGCAACTTTGTCGAGCGCTGGGATCGCACCCCACTGCAAGAACAGGAAAGCATCATCGGCCGCGTCAAACCCACCGGCGCCCCCATGGATGGCCAGCATGAAACCCAGGTGCCGGACTACAGCAAAGACCCGCATGGCAAGTTGACCAAGCTTGATGCGCACATCCGCCTGGCCAACCCGCGCACCCCGCAGACCCAGGCCAACCTGATCCTGCGGCGGCCGTTCAACTACTCCAACGGCGTCAACAAAAACGGTCAGCTGGACATGGGCCTATTGTTCATCTGCTATCAGGCTGACCTGGAGAAAGGCTTTATCAGCGTGCAAACGCGGCTCAACGGCGAACCGCTGGAGGAATACCTCAAGCCGGTCGGCGGCGGGTATTTCTTCACCTTGCCCGGCGTCACCGGCCCTGAGGATTTCATCGGGCGCACGCTGCTTGCTGCAACGCACTCCACCACCCCTGCCAAGACCTGAAACACACCAGAGCGGAATGCCCCCATGAAGAAGTCGTCTATCGCGTTGTCGTTGTTAATGAGCCTTGCGCCGCTGGCTGCCTTCGCCGCTACCGCGCCGCTCGACCTGGTAGGCCCGGTATCGGACTACAAGATCTACGTTACCGAGGAAATCGGCGAACTGGTCACCCAGACCCAGGCGTTTACCAACGCCATCAATAAAGGTGACCTGGCCACCGCCAAGAAGCTCTATGCGCCGACCCGCGTGCACTATGAGGCCATCGAGCCGATCGCCGAGCTGTTCAGCGACCTCGACGCGTCCATCGATTCGCGTGTCGATGACCATGAAAAAGGTGTAACGGCCGAAGACTTCACCGGTTTTCACCGGATTGAATACGCGCTGTTCGCGCAAAACTCGACCAAGGGCCTGGAAGCACTGACCGCCAAGCTCAATACCGATGTGAACGATCTCAAGACGCGGGTCGATGGCCTGACCTTCCCGCCGGAAAAAGTCGTCGGCGGCGCTGCGGCGCTGCTGGAGGAAGTCGCTGCCACCAAGATCTCCGGCGAAGAAGACCGCTACAGCCATACCGACCTGTATGACTTCCAGGGCAACATCGACGGTGCGAAGAAAATCGTCGATTTGTTCCGTGGCGAGATCGGGCAGCAGGACCAGGCGTTCCTGGCCAAGGTCGATAAAAACTTCGCCACCGTGGACAAGATCCTGGCCAAGTACAAGACCCAGGATGGCGGCTTTGAAACCTACGACAAGGTCAAGGACAACGACCGCAAGGCCCTGGTAGGCCCGGTCAACACCCTGGCTGAAGACTTGTCGATGCTGCGCGGCAAGCTGGGTTTGAATTAAAGGCTACCGGCAAAAAAAATACCCAGGCCCTGTTGAGGGCCTGGGTGTTTTTTGCCTGCGGGATAACGGCTACAAAATGCGGTACAGCAAACGCTCAATGCGCACTCGGCTGACCCGACGCAGGAATTTACCCACTGCCGGCGGGTAATCAACCAACGTCTGCAATTGCTGGTAGCCCCGGATACGCGTGGTGTGCTGGAAAATCTGCGCCAGCTCGGTACGCCGCGGCTCCAGCCATTGGCCCTTGGGGTCGTCGATCAGTAAGCCGTTTTCCAGGTCGAGGCGAAATGCCCTGGGGTTGAGGTTGTTGCCGGTCAGCAAGGTATAGCGCTGGTCAACCCACATGCCCTTAAGGTGGTAGGTGTTGTCGCCATCGCGCCACAGGTGCAGGTTCAACTAGCCGCTGTCGATCATCGGCTGGTGACGCTTGGCAAAGCGCCGCAGGCTGATCTCATATAGATAAGGCAAGGCCGCGATCACCTTGAACGGCTCGCTGGGCGGAATATAGAAGTCGTTGGCCGTCTTGTCGCCGACCACGATGTCGATCTTCACCCCACGTGCCAGTGCGCGGTTGATCTCGCGGGTCACCGGCAACGGCAGGTTGAAATACGGGGTGCAGATGGTCAACTGCTGCTGGGCGCTGGCGATCAGCTCCAGAATGACCCGGCTCAGGGGGTTGTTCTTGCCAACGCCGAGCAACGGGCTCACCGAGAGGTGACCATTGGGCAACTGCCCGGCCGTGGTGTCATAGGCCGCGTGCTTGAGACGGCTGCGCAGGTCGCCGATATCGTTGCGCAGGCTGCGGGTGGTCGGCGGGTTGGGCAGGTCCAGGCGGTGCACGGCCTTGGATGCCACCAGGCCGTGCTCGATCAGGTGTTGCATAGAATCGGCCAGCACCTGGCTATGGATCTGGTGGTAACGATCAAAGCGGTACTTGTCGAACTTGTGCAAATACACATTGTTGAGGCTGGCGCCGCTGTACAGCACGCTGTCATCGATCACAAAGCCCTTGAGGTGCAATACGCCAAACAGCTCGCGGGTTTGCACCGGCACGCCATACACCGGCACTTCGCTGGCGTGGCTTTGCGTCATGGCCTGGTACCAGGCGCTGTTGCCCGGCTGCTTGCCGGCGCCAATCAAGCCACGCTGGGCGCGCAACCAGTCGACCATCACCACGATGTCCAACTCCGGCCGTGCCGCCTTGGCAGCGTGAAGCGCGTCGTAGATCTCCTGCCCCGCTTCGTCGTGCTGCAAGTACAAGGCGACGATGTAGATGCGACGCGTCGCCTGGGAGATTTTTTCCAGCAGGCAGCGACGATAGGCATCGGCGCCGGACAGCACCTCGATGGCCTCCGGGGACAGCGGGAAACCGCGTAGTTTGGGCAACAGGGAGCGTTTGAAGAACGACGGCATAGGGCTCGCAATGGGTCGAATCCGAAGAGGTCCAGAGCTTACACCATGGGGCTGCTCAGGTCTCGCCGTACGGCATGGAAAAAAGCCGGTTGACCAAGAAGAACGATCGTTCTACTGTAATAAGCATGAACGACATAACCCGCGACATTATCCTCGACGTCACCGAAAAGCTGATCTATCGCCATGGCATCGCCGCCACCGGCATGGACTTGCTGGTAAAAACCGCTGGCGTATCGAGAAAAAGCATCTATCGCTATTTCGCCAACAAGGACGAGTTGGTGATTGCCGCCCTGCAGCGCCGCGACGAACGCTGGATGCAGTGGCTGCGCAGCGAAGTGGAACGCAGCGACAACAGCGGCGAGCGCTTGCTGGCGCTGTTCAGCGCCCTGAAAAGCTGGTTCGGTTCCGCGGATTTTCGCGGCTGCGCCTTTATCAACACCAGTGGCGAAACCGGCAACGCTCAAGATCCGGTGCGCCTGCTGGCCAAGGCCCATAAACACAAACTGTTCGAGTACGCACTTGAACTGTGTCAAGCACATGGCACCCCCGACCCGCAACAGCAGGCCGCGCAACTGCTGATCCTGATCGATGGCGCCATTACCGTTGCCCTGATCATGGGTGATTCAACAGCTGCCGATAATGCGCAATGCATGGCGCGAACGTTATTGGGACTTTGAATTCTCGGAATTGGCAACTTCTATCATTCAACCCTATTGTTTTAAGGAGCCACCCCATGTCAGCCAATGCACAAGCCCGCCCGCCCCTACCGCCCTTTACTCGCGAGTCAGCCATCGAAAAAGTCCGGCTGGCCGAAGACGGCTGGAACTCCCGCGACCCAGAACGGGTTTCCCTGGCCTACACCCTGAACACCCAGTGGCGTAACCGCGCCGAATTCGCCCACAACCGCGAAGAAGCCAGGCAGTTCCTGAGCCGTAAATGGGCCAGGGAACTGGATTATCGATTGATCAAGGAGTTGTGGGCGTTCACCGGCAACCGCATCGCCGTGCGCTATGCCTATGAGTGGCATGACGACTCCGGCAACTGGTTTCGTTCCTACGGAAATGAAAACTGGGAGTTCGATGAGAACGGCCTGATGGCCAACCGCTTTGCCTGCATCAACGATAAGCCGATCCAGGAAAGCGAACGCAAGTTCCACTGGCCGCTGGGGCGTCGCCCGGATGATCATCCGGGCTTGTCAGACCTAGGGCTGTAGCTCTCTTACCCTCTGTAGGAGCGAGCTTGCTCGCTCCTACAAAAAGCGATTACCGAAAGGCATCAGTCCTGATTCAGCCCGACCCGATACAACACGCCATTATCCTCATCCGTCAGCACATACAGAAACCCATCCGGCCCCTGCCGCACGTCACGAATTCGCGCTTTCAACTCGCCCAGCAAACGTTCCTCGTGAACGACCCTGTCACCCTCGAACTGCAACCGAATCAACTCCTGAGTGCCCAGCGCACCGATAAACAGATTGTGCTGCCACACCTTGAACCGGTCGGCGTCATAGAACGCCATGCCGCTGATGGCCGGGGACTTCTCCCAGACATGATGGGGCTGCACCGTGCCTTCTGCCGTTTTGCCCTTGGCTTCGGGAATCGGTAGCAGAGAGTAGTTGATGCCGTGGGTCGCCAGCGGCCACCCGTAGTTCTTGCCGCGCTCGATGATGTTCACTTCATCGCCCCCACGCGGCCCATGCTCGTTTTCCCAGATCGTGCCGCTCCACGGGTTCAGCGCCAGGCCCTGTGGGTTACGCTGGCCGTAGGACCAGATCTCGGGACGTACACCGGGTTGACCGACGAAGGGGTTGTCATCCGGTACGCGGCCATCTGGATAGATGCGCACAACTTTGCCTTGCAGCTTGTCCAGGTCCTGGGCGGTCGGGCGGTCGTTGTTCTCGCCCAGGGTCACGAACAGATAGCCGTCACGATCGAACGCCAGGCGCGAGCCGAAGTGGTTGCCGGTAGACAGCTTGGGCTCCTGGCGCAGGATCACCTTGAAGTCCTCCAGGCCGCTCATGTCAGCAGACAGGCGCCCGCGCCCCACAGCGGTTCCGGCTTTGCCATCCTGCCCGCCGCCTTCGGCGTACGACAGGTAGACCATACGGTCCTGCTTGAAGTCTGGTGACAACACCACATCCAGTAAACCGCCCTGCCCCTTGGCCCAGACTTGCGGCACCCCCTTCAACGGAGCGGAAAGCTTACCGTCGGGGCTGACAAATCGCAGATGCCCGGGAAGCTCGGTCACCAGGAAGCCCTGCTGATCCGGTAGAAACGCCAGCGCCCATGGATGATCCAGGCCTTTGGCGATCGGCGTGACGGTGATGCTGCCTTGCTCGCTGGGGAACTGCTGGCTATCGGCGGCATAAACGGTGGTCAGCGGCAGCAGCGTGGCGGCACAGACAGCCGCTAGCAGAGTTTTGCGTAGAAACATAAGGCGAAGTCCTTACCGGCGATTGCCGTTGGCATCATAGGTGGGTGCTTTGGTTTCGGTGGCCGGGCGACTGGGAGCTACGTCGCGCTTGGGATACGTATTGCCGATTCCGCGGTTTTCCACGGTCGGCCGAGGGCCGGTGGGCGCAGTCTGGATACCGCCGGCCGCAGGTGCATTGGGCTGAGTGCCCTGCATGCTATTGGGGTTGGCCCGGTGAATCGGGCTGTTATTGGTGTCGTATTGGCCCGGCAGGTTTTGCGCCTGGGCCCAAGGCGCCAGGGCCAGGCCCAGCGCAAGTACTGCAAGATAACGTACATAAGCATTCATGACGGAGCCTCTCTATGCCGAGTACTACGTGCTTTCGATAACACGCTACGCCATGGGTTCGGGTTGCGACACTAAATAGTTTCTCATCAGGTGTAACACGATCTGTCCGAGCATCTGCCCGCCGAAACTTTTGCCGCGGCCTGCGAGTCACCAGAACAGGCTCACTTTTTAAGGAATCGGAGTTATGCCACGGGCAATCTGGAAAGGCGCTATCAGTTTCGGTCTGGTTCATATCCCGGTGTCGCTGGTCTCGGCGACATCTTCCCAAGGCGTTGATTTCGACTGGCTGGACAAACGCAGCATGGACCCGGTCGGCTACAAGCGCATCAACAAAACCACGGGCAAGGAAGTCACCAAGGAACATATCGTCAAGGGCGTCGCCTTTGAGAAGGGCCGTTATGTGGTGCTCAGCGAAGATGAAATTCGCTCGGCCCATCCGAAATCGACCCAGACCATTGAGATCATCGCGTTTGTCGCCGCTGACCAGATCCCCCTGCAAAACATCGACACGCCCTACTTCCTGGCGCCGGACAAACGTGGCGGCAAGGTCTATGCACTGCTGCGCGAAACCCTGAAGAAAACCGGCAAGGTCGCCCTGGCCAATGTGGTGCTGCATACCAAACAGCACTTGGCCGCGTTGATGCCGCTCGAATCGGCCCTGGTACTGGTGATGCTGCGCTGGCCCGCAGAAGTGCGCAGCCTGGACGAGCTGGAACTCGGTGCCGATGTAACCAAACCGACCCTGGCCAAGGGTGAATTGGACATGGCCAAGCGCCTGGTGGAAGACATGAGTGCAGACTGGCAACCCGACGAGTACCGCGACAGCTTCCAGGACAAGATCATGGCGCTGGTGGCGAAAAAGGCCAAGGCCGGCAAGATCGAAGACGTGGAGTCGAGCCAAGACAGCGAAGTGCGCAAATCCGCCGATGTTATCGACCTGACCGAACTGCTTAAACGCAGCCTGGCGGGCAAACCCGCGGCGAAAAAGCCCGCCGCGAAGAAATCCAACAAAAAGGCCTCTTGAGCCTGCCATTGACTGGAGCGCGACATGGCAAAGCCCCTGAGCGAATACAACCGCAAGCGCGATTTCAAGATCACCGCCGAACCCGCCGGCAGCTCACCCGCCAGCAAGCGGAAAGCCTCGGCGCTGAGCTTCGTGATTCAAAAGCATGATGCGCGCAACCTGCATTATGACTTTCGCCTGGAACTCGACGGCGTGCTGTTGAGCTGGGCGGTGCCCAAGGGCCCGAGCCTGGACCCAAGCCAGAAGCGCCTGGCGGTCCACGTTGAAGACCACCCCCTGAGCTATGGCGGTTTCGAGGGCAGCATCCCAGCCGGCCAATATGGCGCAGGCGATGTGATTGTGTGGGACCGAGGTATCTGGCAACCCCATGACGAGCCGCGCAAAGCCTATGCGGCCGGCAAGCTCAAGTTCACGCTGGTGGGCGAAAAACTCGCTGGGGATTGGACCCTGGTACGCACCCGACTCAAGGGTAGTGGCGACAAGGAGCAGTGGCTACTGATCAAGGAAAAAGACCAGCAGGCACGCCCCGCTTCTGAATACGATATTGTCGACGCCGAGCCTGCCAGCGTGCTCAGCGATGCGGTGGTCGGCACGCCCAAGGCCAAGGTCCAAGTCAAAAAAAAGCCAGCGCCAAAGGCCAAGGCCCGCACGCAAGTGAGCGCCATACCCGAAGAATTTGCCCCGCAATTGGCGACCTTGGTCGATCGCGCCCCCGAGGGCGATTGGAGCTACGAGATCAAGTTCGACGGTTATCGCATTCTCGCGCGCATCCATGACGGTGAAGTGCGCCTGTTCACTCGCAACGGCCACGACTGGACCGAACGCCTGCCGCGGCAGGCCAAAGCCTTGCAAGCCCTCAAGCTCAAGGACAGCTGGCTGGATGGCGAAGTGGTCAGCCTCAACGGCGACGGGTTGCCGGATTTCCAGGCGTTGCAGAATGCCTTCGATATCGGCCGCAGCCTGGACATCGTCTATTACCTGTTTGATGCCCCCTTCCTGAACGGCCGTGATCAACGCGAAGATCCGGTCGAGGAGCGTCGGGCTGCGCTTAAAGCTGCGCTCGCCGGCAGCAAAAGCAAACTGCTGCGTTTCTCCGAAGCCTTTGCCGCCAACCACCGCGATATTTTCGAAAGCGCCTGCGACCTGGCGCTCGAAGGCGTGATCGGCAAGCGTGCAGGCAGCCCCTATGTGTCCCGCCGCAGTGCTGACTGGATCAAGCTCAAATGCCGCCTGCGCCAGGAGTTTGTGATTGTTGGCTACACCCGCCCTCAGGGTTCGCGCAGCGGGTTTGGCGCGCTGCTGCTGGCCGTCAACGATGAAACCGGGCTGGTATATGCCGGGCGTGTGGGCACCGGATTTGATCAGGCCACGTTGAAATCCATCTACGCCAAGCTCACGCCATTGGAGCGCAAGGACTCGCCCTTGCAAAAGCCTTTGACCAGCACCCAGGCCCGTGGCGTGCATTGGGTCGAGCCGCGCCTGGTGGGTGAAGTGCAATTCGCCGAATGGACGCGTGAAGGCGTGGTGCGCCAGGCGGCCTTTGTGGGGCTGCGCACTGATAAGCCTGCGTCGCAGATCATTCATGAACAGCCGCGTGCGGCAAAGTCGGTCAATGCCTCGAAGAAGCAGAAAACCTATAAAGCCGACAAAGCGGTGAAGAACGTGAAAATCACCCACCCCGATCGCATTATCGACAAGCACAGTGGCACGCAAAAACAGCAATTGGCGCAGTTCTACGCCGACATCAGCGAATGGATCCTGCCGTTCCTGCGCGGTCGTCCTGTGTCGCTGCTGCGCGCACCCGAAGGCATCGAAGGGGAGCAGTTTTTTCAGAAGCACTCCGAACGCCTGGCAATTCCCCACATCAAGCAACTGGATCAGGCCCTGGATCCCGGTCATGCACGCCTGATGGAGGTAGACAGCGCAGAGGCGCTGGCCGGCGCCGTGCAAATGGGCACTGTCGAGTTGCATACCTGGGGCGCCACTACGGACAAGATTGAAACCCCTGACCTGTTCGTCCTGGACCTCGACCCGGACCCGGCCCTGCCTTGGAAATCCATGTTGGAAGCGGTCGAACTGACCCTGTCGGTGCTGGATGAGCTGGGCTTGCAAGCCTTCGTCAAGACCAGCGGCGGTAAAGGTCTGCACCTGATCGTGCCGCTGGCCCGGCGTGATGGCTGGGACTCCGTCAAGGCATTCGCCAAGGCCATTGCCCAATTTATGAGCCAGCAACTGCCCGAACGCTTTACCGCCACCAGCGGCCCTAAAAACCGTGTGGGCAAGATCTTTATCGACTACCTGCGCAACGCCCGTGGCGCCAGCACTGTGGCGGCATACTCCGTGCGTGCACGGCCGGGTCTGCCGGTATCGGTGCCGGTCAGTCGGGAAGAATTGAAAGGATTGCGCGGGGCCCAGCAGTGGACGGTGGCGAACCTGCATGAGCGTCTGCAGTGGTTGAAGGGCGACCCATGGGCCGGCTATGCCAATCGGCAGAAAATCGGCAAGAAGATGTGGGACAAGCTGGGCGCAAAACCACCGCAGTGATTCGCGCCCGGCACAGGGTTCAGATAAGAATGAAGATCAGCGCCAGACCGGCAAAGATCGCCCATTTTTCCAGGTAGTAGCGTGTGCGGTTGCGCTTTTTGAGCTCTTTGCCGCGCAGGCGGATCTTGTACAAGCGGGTAAAGGCGCGGTTGAGGCCGCCGGTCTTGTCGCCATCATCATTGGGCGAGCCTGCAGCGGCCATTACATTGCGGCTGAACCAACGGTTGAATGCCGCCGCCCAGCGGTACTTCATCGGGCGTTCGATATCGCAGAACAGAATGATGCGGTTCTGCTGGGTGGTGTTTTCTGCATAGTGAATGTAGGTCTCGTCGAACATCACCGGCTCGCCGTCGCGCCAGTAATAGCTCTCGCCATCCACATTGATGTAGCACCCTGGGTCGTTGGGCGTATCGAGCCCCAGGTGATACCGATAGGAGCCCGCGTACGGGTCACGGTGGCGCACCAGCTTGGAGCCCGGTGGCAGTTCGGCGAACATCGCGGCCTTGATCGAGCCGATCCCTTGCACCAACTCGGTGGTGCGCGGGCACAGCTTCATCGCCGAAGGGTGGCTGTCGCCATACCACTTGAGGTAAAAGCGCTTCCAGCCCGACTTGAAAAACGAGTTGAAACCCACGTCGTTGTACTGATCCGAACGTTTGATCTCCCCGGCCCGCATCAGGTTCTGGCCTTCCTCGCGGATCTCTTGCCAATGTTCCTGCAGGGGGCTCAGGTCTGGAAAATCGCTGGGCGACAGATAGGGACGGCTGGGCTGCTTGGAGAACAAGTACAGGAAACAGTTGATCGGCGCCAGGAACGTCGAGTGATCGCTAAGCTGGCGACCCAGCTTGTGTCGCACCCGACCACGCAGGTGTACATACGCAATGGAGGCAACGTAGAGAGCAACAATGATGAGTTTCAAGGGATTCGTCACAAGTCAGGGAGAGAACAGGCTGCTCCTGCGGGCCCACAATGGCCGAGGATGGATATGCAGCACCTGAAATCACAATTCACGTACAGGTGACACGGCAGGCTGGGCGACCTTGCGGCGTGTAACCATTGGCCGTTATTTAGCCATACTTTGTAACCAAAGGTTAACTAAGAATTGTGAAAAGCTGTCTACTGAGTGTGCTGGGGAAGGGAACAGGCGGGCGTTCCCGCCCACCTGCTTAAAGGTTTTGCTGAAATTATTGCGGGGTGTCCTTAATCTCGCGGCGGGGCAAACTGCCGTCTCCCAACGCCGTAAAGGGTACGGCCTGGCTGCGGCTGCGGATGAAGTAGCGAATCAGCGCGATCATGAGTCCCACCAACAGGCCGCCCACCAGACTCAAAGCAATGATCAGCGATTTTTTCGGTTTGATCGGCGCCAGAGGCTCTTGGGCGCGGCGGTCGACCGTTACCAGCTTGAGGTTGCTCATGTCGATGTTCAAGCCACGCAGCCTGGCAACTTCAGCACGAAGCGGCTCGACGTCCTGCAGGAATATGTCCTCATTGCCGCGCTTGCGCAGCACCTCGACTTCGCGGTTGCTTTCGAGCAGTTGCAAATCCTTGCCGATCTCGGCAATTCGCGGGTTGGTGAAGTCATCGCTGGTGCGCTGTTGCAGCGCAGCGCGTTCGGCTTCCAGAGCCTCGGTGCCCATGAAGTACAGCGGGATCTTCTGATTGTTCACCTCTGTGCGCATGACCTGGCTCGACCCACTGCGCGTGGAGTCCGCCATGGAAGATGGTGTCGTCGGGGTGCGGATGCCCATGGACTTGGCAATAGAGATGGCTTCCGCCAGCTCGGCCAGGCGATTGGTACGCTCCATCTTCATCTGCAGGCGCAGCGCGCTGAGCTCATCCTGCAACTGGGCACGCTTGAGTCGGTCAGCCTCAAGCAGCTTGGCGATCTTGGATTCCTTTTCCGTATCGTAGTTGTCACGGGCGGCGTCGATCTTGCCTTTGAGTTCGCTCAAGCGGTTATTGACGATCACCTTGAGGTCGGCGCCAACCTGCTGACGCTCGGCGGCGATGGCGTAGTCTACAAAGCCGTTGAGGATCGCGACACCATCAACGTCTGTCGGGTATTGCAGTTCCAAGCGAATATAGCTGCTCAGCGAGTCTGATTTCTTCGGGTCCGGCAAGATCAGGTTGACAGAGTTTCGATTGAACGCCTCAAAGCTTTGCTCAAGGCTCTGCCCCGGCTTCTTGAACGCCTTGAACAATTCCTCGTGTTCCTTGAAAAATCCCAAGCGCGCCTCGTAAGAGTCTAACTGTGCTCCCACTTTCATCAGGGCGTCAGCGGGAGGCAACTTATAGACTTCCGAACGGTTCAACGCATCCAGTTCATTGATTGCCGCAGGCCGCAGCACACTGCTGACTTCATAAGTCTTGGGTGCCAGGAACGCGTACCCTGCCCCTAATACGCCCACCAGAAGCGTACATCCGACTACCAGCTTTTTTTGTCGCCAGATGGCGTGAAACAATTCAAACAAGTCAATTTCATCAGACGCTACGGAGGGCGGGAGCGGGGAAGTGCGATTCAAAATAAGAACACCTTAAAATAATACTAAAAGGCCATCATTCTCAGAAACCTAAATGGCTTCAAAAATCAGGGACAACGCCCTGGATACGCCGGACCGGTGGCGATGTGACCACTTAGCCAGCCGAAATATCCCACATTTCCAAGGATTATTTCGGTTTTATATCGAGGAGTAGTACAAATGGCGCAGCATTGTCGGACTTGCGCGCTTGCAAGCATAGTCAATAGAACATCAAAATGCTGTCAAATAGCTGTCTTCTAAAGAAAAAACTTATCCGCCTACGTCGTGGTTGCGTACCTGATGCAACGGGGCGCTTCCCTGATCAGCAATAAGGAATTTGCATGCTGTCTGTTTCAACTCTCGATTTACGCGGCTTACAAGGCACCTGGGAGCAGACTGCCCTTGAAGACAGTGGCATCCTCAACCCCGCCGACGCCCACAGTGCGCCAGGGGCTATTACCACCATCACGGGCGATTGCTTCGAAGTGACCACCGTCAATGGTGATCAACTGCTGGCGGGCCGTTTTTTCCTGGATGCCAGTACCACGCCCAAAAGCATTACCTGGATTGACGCTATCGGCGATGACGCGGGCAAGCAGCTTCCCGCCAGTTACCGGCTCGACGGCGATGATTTCGTATTTATCGCAGCGGATGAAGGCATGCCCAGGCCCACCGTATTCAGCACCGGCCCTGGGCAAACCATGCGCACCTTCGTGCGGCGCTCATGAGTTACCTCTGTAATTAGATGGACTCGCCCAAGCCGAGGCGTCTATGCGCCACGGTGGCATTCTTATAGAAGCCAACGACAGCGAGGGCGAGCCCATGAAAAAGCATACGACGATCAATCAGTCTTTGTTAGCCGATGTATCTACTTGCGTAAACGTCGCGGTAGACCTTGCCAAAAAGGTCTTCCAGGTGGCCGGTGAGAATGCGCTCGGCCAGGTGATATTCGAGGATCGGATTAAGTCACGAGAGGCCTTTCAAACCTTTCTTCTTAAGCTTCCAGCAAGCGTGACGGTGCTGGTGGAAACCGGGCCAGGTGCTCAGGCATGGGCGCGATTACTGCAAGCACAGGGCAATTTCGGCAAGATGAGCAAGAAGGGTGATGCGTATTTGCGCAGCCTGGCGGTCCAGGGGGCCCACGCCGTGTTAAGACAGGTGCGACCGGATTCAGAACAGCCCGACGACCAGCGGCTACAGCGTTGGGTATCTCGCCTTAGGGCGCAAGGAAGCGGCGGTGCGTTTGGCCAACCGCAACCTGCGTATCCTCTGGCGGCTCTTGCAAAACGACCAGACTTATCGACGTCAGCCAGGCAATAGTCAGGAGGCTGCGATGAGCCACTGATTTACAGAGTTCTGCCACCGGGGCGTTTAGCCGCTCCAACCCGTGCTAACGAACATTGACCCCTGGTCAGACCGTCGCGAATTGATGCCTGTGCTCCTACCGGCCCTTTCGGCCTTTTTGTAATGGGCAGATCGCGAGCTGATCCAATGTTGGCCAGAAGCTGTTTGGAGCTTCCTCGGATAGGCCTGATACATAGATGCAACCGGGTACCAATGTTTGAAAAGCGGGTTGAAAGTGGGGGCGAGTCCATACATACATAGCCGACTACCCGGCCCACTGACCGGTGCTGATGGGTTACCTGGGGCTGTTCG
>NZ_SPKQ01000044.1:136937-137193 GCF_023127895.1 Pseudomonas sp. NCIMB 10586 | reverse complement strand
ACACTGGGCAGCCGTTGGTGACCGTCTTGTCCGCTGGCGCCGCCGCATCTCCTTTTGGATTCGACGCCACGACAGGCACATCATCGACGTGTTCCTGACGGACCAACACGGTCTGTCGGGTCTTGTTGCGAACCACCGGCACCGGGTTCGAAACCAGCGTGTCGCCGGCCTTCAACGGCACCACCGGCACGGCCTTGACCGGCGTCGCCGAACTGCTCAGCAACACAGGCTTGGCGGCCTCAACATGCGTGTCCAG